>CAWJNP010000041.1:0-145166 GCA_963844255.1 uncultured beta proteobacterium | reverse complement strand
AATCCACCGACACCTCGGTCGTGTACCCGAGGCGAGCATTAGTCAGCATGTCGAACTTCTCGGCATCAATCTTGTCCTGGCCCCAATTGAGATTGGCGAACCAGTGCTCGATTTTGCGCCAGGTCAACCGGCTCATGCGGGATAGTCTCGAAAAGTTCCTCGATCGCTTGAGCGGTCGCATCTGCCAACGGCTTGGGCGCACGTCGGCGACTGTGCGTGCAAGCGGTCCCTGCACCGACATCAACTGCGTGCACATCGGCCGCTCCGCGGTCCCGGTCGGATTCCACGCCGGCACCCGGCCGAAGGAAGGGCGCAGACCCACGACACCGCAGGCATAGGCCGGGTAACGGACCGAGCCACCGAGATCGTTGCCGTGCGCAAGTGCACCGATGCCGGCCGCGATTGCGGCACTGGCACCGCCACTCGACCCACCCGGCGTGTGCGCCCTCGACCAGGGATTCCAGGTCTGTCCGAACAGGTCGTTGTCGGTATCCCAGCGCAGGCTGAACGCAGGGCAGTTGCTGCGGCCGATGATCAGGCCGCCCGCGGCCTTCCAGTTCGCGACGACCGGGCTGTCCTCGGTCGCGACGATCTTCTCGAATCCCACCACGCCGTTGTTCGTGGAGCAACCCGCCTGGTCGACGTTTTGCTTGATCGTCAGGGAAACGCCCGCCAGCGGGCCGACCTTCTCGCCGCGCGCAACGGCCGCATCGACGGCGTCGGCACCGGCGAGCGCCTGCGCGGACAGGTCCAGGGTGATGGCATTGATCGACGGATTGACGGCATGCATGCGCTCCACGCAGGAAGTGACGGCTTCGCGCGCGCTGATCTCGCGATTTGCCACCGCACGCGCGGTACGCACGGCGTCCCAGCGCCAGATATCCTCTGCCATTTCCGTCTCCCCGGGTTCAGTCCAGAAGTTTCTTCGCGACCATTGCGTGGATGCCCTTGTGTCCGTCGACCAGTTGGGTCACGCGCAGGTCGCAGGCGAGGCTGCAGAACGTATAGGCGTCCTCCGCCGCCCAGCCCTTGAGCTCGACCAGCCATTTGATAATTTCGCGGAGCGCCTGCTTGGCGGCATCGTCGAGGTCCGGGTCCGTTCCCATGGCGATGTAGTGCGTGGGAGTCTCCGCCCGTGGGAACACAAGGTTTGTTCGCTTGTGGAGAATCAGCTCGAAGGTCCCGCTCATCGGTGTTTCGAGTGCCATCAGGTTCACTTCGCCATCCCCCTGCACCGCGTGGCCGTCACCCGCCGAAAACAGCGCGCCATCGGCCCATACCGGCAGGTACAGGGTGGTGCCTGCGACCAGTTCCTTGTTATCGATATTGCCGCCGAATTCGCGCGGCTCGATCGAGGATACGGCGCCGTATTCGGCGCGCGGCGCGACCGCCATGATTCCAAAGAACGGCCGCAGCGGTAGCGTCGGTCCCCACGGCAGGGTTGCGGTCATACGTTTCCTGTCGAGCGGAATCTGCAGGATGCGCAGCATCGGAAAATCCTCCGGCAGCGTGCCGCGCAGGGGCTTGATTCCGTTGTAGGACCAGTCGGCACGCAACTGCACGTCCTTGATGCGAACCTCGAGCGTGTCGCCGCGCTGTGCGCCGCGCACCGCCACCGGGCCGGTGAGAATATGCGGCCCCAAATACGGTTTGACCGTGTCCAGGATCGCGCGATGTTCCGCAAACAGGTCCGGCCTGGCGCCGACCTCCCCCGGCCCGCCGGATACGCAGTGCAGGGTGACCGTGTCCCCGGAATCGACGGTCAGCCGGGGCGCGAGCCGGGCATCGAAGTATCCCCAGTGAACCGTGTCTGGAGAAGCAGAGAGCGTGTGGTGGTTGGGCATGCGTGGGGTCTCCGGATGAGGTCCCGGCCTAGCTCGAAAGGCCGAAAAACTTGCGCATGCTGTTCAGCAGGTCGCCGCGCTTTTCGCGCTGGCCGGCAGCGTAGGCTGCCGCCGCGCTGTCGGCGCGTTCCGTGTCCTGGGCGCGCGCCGAGACGATGCGGCTGATCTCCTCCGCGATCTGCGGCCGCGTAGTCAGCAACCCGCGGAACGACTCCTTGTCCAGGCGGTAGCACTCGACATCGGTCAGCGCGATCACGGTGGCGGTGCGCGGCGCCCCGGTCAGCATTCCCATCTCGCCGAAGAATCCGCCGGCGGACACTTTGCCCAGGCGCACCCGCCCTCCGCCTGCATCCTGGGCGTTATCGCGCACGATCTCGGCCTCGCCCGAGACGATGATGTACAGCCAGTGCGAAGTATTGCCCTGCCGGGTGATCACGTCACCGCCGGCAAACGGCGCGTACTGCAGACGCTCGACGACGGCGGCACGTTCCTCCGCCGAAAGGCTGGAGAACAGGTCCACGCCCTTGACCGCCACCAGCCTTCTCTGCAGTTCGCGCTTCTTGACGGCCTCCGCGTGCGCCTCGTCTTCCTCGACAAGATGAATCGTTTCCTGGGGCTCGGCGATCCGTATGCCGATACGCTGGAAAGCGGTGAAGAGATGGACGCGGACCGCAGAATCCGTTGGATCGTCCCGGACCAGGTCGGTCAGGAAATAACGCAGTGCAAAATTCAGATTGCCTTCGTCAAAGCCCATCAGGACACAGTTCGGCTGCGGGTCTCGCGAGACATTCGCAATCTCGGCTTCACGGATCGCGGCCTCCGCGGCCGCGATCACGCGCGCCGGCGGCACCCCGGGATCGACATGAAAGCGGATCCAGCGCCGCCACTGCACCGGCGCCCCCTCGCGCTTGCCCAGAACGAGGAACTTCCCCTTCATCAGGACGCTGTTGGGTATGACCACCGTTTCCCAGTTTCGCGTTTCCACTGATGTGAAACGCCAGCGTATGTCCGCCACGCGTCCCACCACCTCGTCGACCTTGATCCAGTCGCCGACCTTGATCGAATTGTCGAGTTGCAGCGCGAGGCCGCCCAGTACGTTGCCAAGCGTATCCTGCATGGCGAATGCCAGTACTGCGGTGACCACAGCCGATGTCGCCAGAATTCCGCCCAGTTCGAGCCCCGCGCCACGCAGGTGAACCAGGGCGAGGACCGCATAGGCACCGGTGATGACGAGATCCTCGACGATGCGCGGCGTGCGCAGGCGCACCAGCGGCAACATCAGGCGGAAAAGTGCAAAGCCGCACAAACGCACGAACGCGACCGAGACGACCACCGTGGATACTGCGAGCAACACTTCGCCGGTACGCGCGAATTGCATCACGTCGACCGAAGCACTGGCGAACTGACCTGCCAGGCCCGCAGCGAACAACCACAGCGTGTTCCGGTAGGACTCCTTCTCCGCCGGCCGGAATCGGGTCAGCAGTACCAGCAGCAGCAAGGCAATGCCGACCAGATAGGGCGTCTCCGGACGGAGGAACTGCCGGAACATTTCGCCAATCATCTCGTCCCCAGCCATGTGGACTACCTCCCGCTCAGAGCGCGGTCGTCGCTGCGATCAATTCCTTCACCTGGTCCGCCCGCGCATCGATCACCTCGAAACGCTGCGCAAGCGCCTCGATGTCTTCATAGCCGGCCGGCCGGCCCGGTTCGCGCCCCAGCGCCTCAAGGATCGTTTCCGCGAACTTTGCCGGCTGCGCCGTTTCGAGACAGATCAGCGGCACGCCCGGCTCGCGATGCTCGAGTCCGACCTTGATGCCGTCCGCCGTATGCGTATCCACCATCACGCCGTAGTCCTCGTGAATGCCGCGGATCGTGGCGATGCGATTGGCGTGCGTGCTCGAACCGGAGCAGAAACCGGTTTCCGCGATGCGCGCGACGAAGTCCGCACCGGAAAGGTCGAACGCCCCCTTCACCTCGAGATCCCCCCAAAGCGCCTTCAGGCGCTGCGCATCACGGCCCGTGAAGTCGGCTACGAAACGCTCGAAATTGGATGCCTTCGAAATATCCATCGATGGACTCGAGGTTGCATGCACCTCGGTACTCTTCCTGATCCGGTACTGACCAGTGCGGAAGAACTCGTCGAGCACGTTGTTCTCGTTGGTCGCAAGGATCAGGCGCCTGACCGGCAGCCCCATGGAGCGTGCAATGTGCCCTGCGTAGATGTTGCCGAAATTTCCCGAGGGCACCGCGAATGACACCGACTGGTCATTCCGCTCGGTCGCCGCAAAGTAACCCTTGAAGTAATACACCACCTGGGCCGCGATGCGTGCCCAGTTGATCGAGTTCACGGTGCCGATCCGGTACCGTGCCTTGAACGCCGCGTCGTTCGAAACCGCCTTGACCATGTCCTGGCAATCGTCGAACACCCCGCGCACGGCCAGGTTGAAGATATTCGGGTCCTGCAGGGAGAACATCTGCGCGGTCTGGAACGGGCTCATGCGTCCGTGCGGGGAGAGCATGAAGACACGGATGCCGCGTTTGCCGCGCATCGCGTACTCGGCGGCCGACCCAGTGTCCCCCGAGGTGGCGCCGAGGATGTTGAGTTCCTCGCCGCGCCTGGCCAGCACATACTCGAACAGGTTTCCGAGCAACTGCATCGCCAGATCCTTGAACGCGAGCGTCGGGCCGTTGGAAAGCCCGAGGATATGCAGGCCGGGAGCGAGCGTCTTCAGCGGCGTGATCTCGTCCGAGCCGAAGATTTCCCTGGTGTAGGTCCGGTCGACCATCGCCTTCAGGTCGGCCGCAGGCAGGTCGTCGGCGAACTTCGACAGGATGGTGAACGCAAGATCGGCATAGGACATTGCACGCATCGCGCGCATTTCACCGGCGTCGATGCGCGGGTAGCTTTCGGGCATGAACAAACCGCCGTCGGCCGCCAGTCCCTCGAGCAGGATGGCCGTGAAACGCTGCGGGGCGGCGCCGCCCCGGGTGCTGATGTAGTTCACTAGAGCAGTTCTTCCAGTCGGATGCGGGTCACCTTGCCGACTACCGTGGAGAGCTTCTCGATCTTCGCGATTGCGCCGTTCACGTTCTTTTCGATCGCGCGGTGCGTGAGCAGAACGATGTCGACCCGGCTCTCCCCCTCCCCCGGCTCCTTCTGCACCATGGCGTCGATCGAGATCGACGCCTTGGCGAGGATGCGCGTGAGGTCCGCGAGCACGCCGGGACGATCGACCACGCGCATGCGCAGGTAGTACGAAGTTTCCACCTCACCCATCGGCAGAACCGGAATGTTCGAGAGCTGGTCCGGCTGGAACGCAAGGTGCGGCACGCGGTGATCCGGATCGGCAGTGATCAGACGCGTCACGTCGACCAGATCGGCCACCACCGCGCTGGCGGTCGGCAGACTGCCGGCGCCTGCGCCGTAGTACAGCGTCGGGCCGACCGCGTCGCCCTTCACGAGGATGGCGTTCATCACGCCTTCGACATTGGCGATCAGGCGCCGCGTCGGGACCAGGGTCGGATGCACGCGCAGTTCGATGCCGGCTTTCGCGCGCTTGGTGATGCCGAGCAGCTTGATGCGGTAGCCGAGTTCCTCGGCGTAGCGGATGTCGTCCTGGGTCAGCTTGGAAATGCCTTCGGTATACGCCTTGCCGAACTGCATCGGGATGCCGAAGGCGATCGCGCTCATGATGGTCAGCTTGTGCGCCGCATCGACGCCCTCGATGTCGAAGGTCGGATCGGCCTCGGCATAGCCGCGCGCCTGCGCCTCGCGTCAGCACATCGGCGAACGGCAGGCCCTTGTCGCGCATCTCCGACAGGATGAAGTTGGAGGTGCCGTTGATGATGCCGGCGATCCATTCGATGCGGTTGGCGGTCAGGCCTTCGCGCAGCGCCTTGATGATCGGGATGCCGCCGGCCACCGCGGCCTCGAACGCGACCATCACGCCCTTCTTCTGCGCGGCGGCGAAGATCTCGTTGCCGTGCGTGGCGAGCAGCGCCTTGTTCGCGGTCACCACGTGCTTGCCGTTGTCGATCGCCTCGAGCACCAGGTCCTTCGCGATCGTGTAGCCGCCGATCAGTTCGACGACGATGTCGACGTCCTTCGAGCGGACCACCTCGCCACGCGTCGCTCGACCACCTTCGCCTTGCCCTTGACGATGGCGCGCGCCCGCTCGACCGCCTTGTCGGCGACCATGGTGATCCGGATCGCGCGGCCGGCGCGGCGCTGGATCTCGTCCGCGTTGCGGCGCAGGACCTCCCAGGTGCCGCCGCCGACCGTGCCGATGCCGAGCAGGCCCACGCGGATCGGGTTCAGCTGCGGCTTGCTCGCCCGGCTGGAAGCTGGCTTCATTTCAGCAGACCGTCCTTGTGGAACATTTCCGTATGCCGCGCACCGCCTGGCGCAGGCGGTGCTCGTTCTCGATCAGCGCGATGCGCACGTGGTCGTCGCCGTAGTCGCCGAAGCCGATGCCGGGCGACACCGCGATCTTGGCGTCCTCGCAGCAGCTTCTTGGCGAATTCCAGCGAGCCCATGTGCGCGTAGGGCTCGGGAATCTTCGCCCAGACGTACATCGAGGCCTTCGGGTTCTCGACCATCCAGCCGATCTCGTGCAAGCCCTTCACCATCACGTCGCGGCGCTTCTGGTACTTGAGCGCGGATCTCCTCGACGCAGTCCTGCGGACCGTCCAGCGCCACGATCGATGCCACCTGGATCGGCGTGAACGTGCCGTAGTCGTGATAGCTCTTGATGCGCGCCAGCGCGTTCACCAGTTCCTTGTTGCCGACCATGAAGCCGATCCGCCAGCCCGCCATGTTGTAGCTCTTCGACATGGTGAAGAATTCGACCGCCACGTCGCGCGCGCCCGGCACCTGCATGATCGACGGCGCCTTCTAGCCGTCGAAGGTGATGTCGGCGTACGCGAGGTCGTGCACCACCATGATGTCGTGGCGCTTGGCCAGCGCGACGATGCGCTCGAAGAATTCCAGTTCGACGCACATCGCCGTCGGGATTGGACGGAAACCCGAGAATCAGCATCTTCGGCTTGGGAATCAGCTCGCGGATCGCGCGCTCGGTCTCCGCGAAGAAATCCACGCCCGGCGTCATGCGCACCGAGCGGATGTCGGCACCGGCGATGATCGCGCCGTAGATGTGGATCGGATAGCGCGGATTCGGCACCAGCACCGTATCGCCGCGCTCGAGCGTCGCCAGCATCAGGTGCGCGAGCCCTTCCTTGGAGCCGATCGTGACGATGGCCTCCGAATCCGGATCGAACTCCACGCCGTAGCGCCGCTGGTACCAGTCGCAGATGGCGCGGCGCAGCCGCGGAATGCCCTTGGACACCGAATAGCCGTGCGTATCCTGCCGCTGCGCCGCCTCGACCAGCTTGTCGACGATGTGCTGCGGCGTCGGTCCGTCGGGGTTGCCCATCGACAGGTCGATGATGTCCTCGCCGCGCCGGCGTGCCGCCATCTTCAGCTCGGCGGTGATGTTGAACACGTACGGCGGCAGGCGTTTGATTCGGCTAAACTCGCGCATGGGTTTCGATTTTGTTGGTTCGGTGCGGCGTTAAGGCACTGAAAAAATATGGAATTCTACGCTTTCGCGCCTCCGGCCTCAATTCTCCGTTCACTCTGCGCCCTGCCGCCTCCCGACTTGAAACTGCATGCTTCCGGGCCAACCAGCCTGAATACCTTCACCGGCTACGGCAGGGGATACGTGCTCGTGAACGCGCAGCGCCATGAGTCGGCCCTGATTGTGATGCCGGAAAAACTGCTGCCCTGGAGCGCCGGGAGTTTCGCCGCGTTGTCGCCCGAGGATTTCGCGCAGATCACCGCGCTGCGTCCCGAAGTCGTGCTGCTTGGAACAGGCGACACGCTGCGCTTTCCGCATCCGGCCCTGACCCGCGCGCTGGCCGAGGCGCAGATCGGCCTTGAAGTGATGGACATGCAGGCCGCCTGCCGGACCTACAACATCCTCATGGCCGAAGAGAGGAAAGTCGCGGCCGCGTTGCTGTTTTCATGACACCCCTTCCATGAGAGGCCGACCGTGACCGATTCGCTCGGATGGCGACGCAAGTTCGCGGTTCTGATTCCCTCCACCAACACCAGCGTGCAACCCGAATTCGACGCAATGCGCCCCGGCGGGATCACCAACCATGTCAGCCGCATCCGGATTCCGAACGATCCGCTGCGCAACGACGAGGATTTCAGGCAACTGGTCGAAAACATCGCCGCAGCGCAACTCGAAGCCGTGGACAGCGCGATGAGTTGCGAACCCGACCACATCGTCCTCGGAATCTCGGTCGAGACGTTCTGGGGCGGGCTGGCGGCGAGCCGCAAGCTCACCAGCGAACTCGAGGCGCATACCGGCCTCGGGGTCACCGGCGGCGCGGGGGCGTGCGACGCGGCTTTTGCCCAGCTCGGCGTAAAGCGGATCGCGGTGCTGACACCCTACTTTCCCGTGGGCGACCGCAACGTGCAGAAATTCTTCGAGGAATCCGGCTACACCGTAAAACGCATCAAAGGCCTCAAATGCGCGTCGCCCGTGCTGATTGCGCATGCGCAGCCGGACCAGCTGCGCGCAGCCGTCGACGAACTCGACGGCGATGACGTCGATGCGGTGATTCAGGTGGGAACCAACCTCGCGTTCGGGGCACTGGCGGCAAAGATGGAGACGGAGCGAGCCAAACCGATACTTGCGATCAATGCCGCGATCTACTGGCATGCGCTGAGGACGAACGGCATCGCGGACAGGATCCGGGGCTGGGGGCGTTTGCTGGAGGCGCACTGAGCGACTGCTTACGCCTGAGCGGTACTTGAGAGCAACCAATCTCCTGTTTTTGTGCGGGTACGGCTTCACCGTACCCGCACAAAAACAGGAGACCTGAGAAATTCGAATTCGTCACTGACTTCACCTAGAGGCATCCCATGCAACGCTTCAAAACGCTGGAAAAATCCGAAATGTCCGACGAGCAGCGCAAAGCCTACGAGGGCATCGTTTCCGGGCCGCGTGGCGGTGCCCGCGGCCCCTTCAACGCCTTGCTGCGCAGCCCCGACCTGGCAGACCGCGTCCAGCGGGTGGGCGAATATGTGCGCTTCAGGAGTTCGTTGCCCGGTCGTCTGAACGAACTTGCGATCCTGGTGGTTGCGCGCTATTGGACCGCACAGTACGAGTGGTACGCGCATCGGCGGTTGGCACTCGCGGCAGGCCTCGGCCAGAGAATCACTGATGAACTTGCGCTGGGAAAGCGCCCGGCCGGGATGCAGGATGACGAGGCTGCAGTCTACGATTTCTGCACCGAGCTGAACAAGGACAAGTCGGTCACCGATGCGACCTACAAGAGGGCGGCAGACCTGTTCGGCGAACGCGGCGTGATAGACCTCATCGGCGCCTGTGGCTACTACACGATGGTATCGATGGTCCTCAACGTGGACAGGCATCCCCTCCCCGAAGACGCAGTACCGTTGCCGAAGCTGGGGTAGCGGCAATCTTCAGTCGGGGAAAAGCCGTTTCTATTCAGACGTCTGCGGGGCGGAAAAAAATATTTCCTGCAGAATGCTTGCAGTTGTAAAACTTTTTGTATTCAATGAAGTTGTTGAAGCGCATTGCTCAGAAGGTTTTCAAAGAAACCAGGCATGCTAGGTAAACCCGTTCAGGACTTCTCCCTCCCGTCCACCGGCGGTACAACGTTTACCCTCTCCGAGCACCGCGGCAAGAGTCTGCTGCTCTACTTCTACCCCAAGGACAACACTCCCGGCTGCACGACGGAGAGCATGGGGTTCCGGGACCATTTCAAGGAATTCAGAAAAGCGGGCTGCGAGGTCTTTGGCCTTTCGCGTGACTCGTTGAAGTCGCATGAGAACTTCAAGGCCAAGCTCGGCCTGCCATTCGAACTCCTGGCCGATCCCGACGAGGAAGTCTGCACGCAGTTCGGCGTCATCAAGATGAAAAACATGTACGGCAAGAAAGTTCGCGGCATCGAGCGCAGCACGTTCGTCATGGACAAGAAGGGCGTGCTGGTGCGCGAATGGCGCGGTTTGAAGGTTCCCGGCCACGTAGAGGAGGTACTGAGCTTTGTTAAAACCCTATGACCGTCCCGAAAGCAGCAACGACGACGTCCGCAGCGAGTTCACCGAAGCCACCCTTACCTCCGCCGCCTTGAATAGAAAACGCTCCCGCACCACTGGAAAAAAGCGCGTCACGAAGCTGTTCGTCCTCGACACGAACGTGATGATGCATGACCCGACCAGCCTGTTCCGTTTCGAGGAGCACGACGTATACCTCCCGATCGGGACGCTCGAAGAGCTGGATAACCACAAGAAGGGGCTGTCCGACGTTTCGCGAAACGCGCGCCAGGCAAGCCGCTTCCTCGACGAAATCGTCTCCACAACCGCCGGCGGGACGGCGGGCGACATCAGCAAGGGCATCCCGCTGCCCGCCAAGGCCGGCGAAGCGCCGACCGGACGGATCTTCCTGCAGACCGAGTACATCAGCAGCGACCTGCCCGTAACGCTGCCCATGGGCAAGACGGACAACCAGATCCTGTCCGTCGTCCGGCATCTTCAACGCAGCGCCCCGAAGCGTGAGGTGATCCTTGTCACCAAGGACATCAACATGCGGATCAAGGCCCGTGCCCTTGGCCTTGCTGCGGAGGACTACTCGAACGACAAGGTAATCGAGGACAGCGACCTCCTCTATACAGGCGTCATGAAACTCCCGGAGGATTTCTGGGACACGCACGGCAAGGACATGGAGTCCTGGAAGAAGGAGGGCCACACCTACTATCGGGTGCGCGGTCCGCTGGTGCCGCAGATGTTCGTCAACCAGTTCGTCTACGACGAGTCCGGGGAGCGGCCGCTGTACGCGGTCGTGAAAGAGAGAAGCGGCCGCGTCGCAGTGCTGGAAACCCTGCGCGATTACGCGCACGTCAAGCATTCCGTGTGGGGAATCACCTCGCGCAACCGGGAGCAGAACTTCGCGCTCAACCTGCTGATGAATCCGGCCGTCGACTTCGTCACCCTTCTCGGCCAGGCAGGCACCGGAAAAACCCTGCTGGCGCTTGCGTCAGGGCTGACGCAGGTGCTGGATGAAAAGCGCTACTCCGAGATCATCGTGACCCGCGTGACCGTGCCGATCGGCGAGGACATCGGTTTTCTGCCGGGCACCGAGGAGGAAAAGATGACGCCCTGGATGGGCGCCTTCGAGGACAACCTCGATGTCCTGAACGCCACCGACGAATCCGGCGGCGAATGGGGACGGGCCGCGACGCGCGACCTGGTGCGCTCCCGCATCAAGATCAAGTCACTCAACTTCATGCGCGGCCGCACGTTCATCAACAAGTTCCTGATCATCGACGAGGCGCAGAACCTCACGCCCAAGCAGATGAAAACGCTGATCACGCGCGCGGGTCCGGGAACAAAGGTGGTGTGCCTGGGCAATATCGCGCAGATCGACACGCCATACCTTACGGAAGGATCCTCCGGCCTGACCTACGTGGTGGACCGGTTCAAGGGCTGGGACCATTCGGGGCACGTGACGCTTGCGCGTGGTGAACGCTCGCGCCTTGCCGATCACGCGGGCGAGGTGCTCTAGGCATTCAGCCCTTCGAACGATGCCCGTATCCCGCTCCTCCGCAGGGCGGAGGTCGGGATACGCCGGTTCACATCAGAGTTTCGAGTGTGAGCCGTCGCAGAATGGCTTTCCGGCCGTGTGCTTGCAGCCGCACAGCCAGACCTTCTTCGCCTCGGCGACGGTGAACTTCATCGGTTCGATGCCGCTGCCCTTGTGTGTGCCATCGCAGAACGGCTGGCGTTTCGACTGCCCGCAGGCACACCACCAGTAGTCGCCGGGCGCCAGCTCCACCGCGAACGGCGACTTTTGTGCAACGACGGGTGTGCTCATGATGCCTCCTGGTTCGTTGCCGGGCAGCGCCCCTGCAGCCACGGCCTCAATATCCGCCGGGGCTCGCCCGATTTTCGAAACGCGTGTACTGCCCGAGGAATGTCAATTCCACTTTGCCGATCGGCCCGTTCCTCTGTTTTCCGATGATCACTTCTGCCACGCCGCGGGATTCCGGCTTGTCGGGAAAATACACCTCATCCCGGTAGATGAACAGGATCACGTCGGCGTCCTGCTCGATCGCGCCCGATTCGCGCAGATCGGACATCATCGGGCGCTTGTCATTCCTCTGTTCAAGTGCACGGTTGAGCTGCGACAGCGCCACCACCGGGACCTCGAGTTCCTTCGCCAGCGCTTTGAGGCCGCGCGAAATCTCGGAGATCTCGGTTGCGCGGTTTTCGCTGCTGCTCTGGCTGGAGCCTGACATCAGCTGCAGATAGTCGACCACGATCAGGCCGAGCTTTCCGCACTGACGCCGCAACCTGCGCGCCCGCGAGCGCAGCTCCAATGCGTTCAGCGCGGCTGTCTCGTCTATGAAGATCGGCGCGTCATGCAGCTTGCCCATCGCGCTGGAGAGTTTTCCCCATTCCTCGTCATTGAGTCGTCCGGTGCGCATCCGGTGCTGGTCGACGCGCGAGATGGATCCGAGCATGCGCATTGCCAGCTGCGTTCCGCCCATTTCCATGCTGAAAACGGCGACCGGCAGTCCGTTGTCGACCGCCACGTTCTCCGCCATGTTCAGCGCGAATGCGGTCTTTCCCATGGAAGGACGGCCCGCGACGATGATCAGGTCGCCCGGCTGCAGCCCGGCGGTCTTTTCGTCCAGGTCGACGAACCCGGTCGGGACGCCGGTTACGTCGGACGGATTATCGCGGTGATAGAGAAAGTCGATCCGCTCCATGACCCGCGCAAGCACGGGCTGGATCTCCTCGAAACCGGTGCGGTTGCGCGTGCCCTGCTCCCCGATCTCGAGGATCCGTGTCTCCGCCTCGTCGAGCAGCTGGCCCACGTCCTTGCCCGAGGGGCTGAGTGCGATCTCGGCGATGTCTGTCGCGACCTGCGCGAGCTTTCTCTGCACCGCACGCTCGCGGACCAGCTCCGCGTAACGCCGGATGTTCAGCGCGCTCGGGGTGTTCTGCGACAAGGAGCCCAGATAGGCCACCCCGCCGGTCTTGTCCTTGTCCTCGCTGGCTTCGATCGATTCGAGCACCGTGACCACGTCGGCGGGTCTGCTGGCTTCGATCAGCTTGCCGATGTGCCGGAAGATACGACGGTGGTCGTCGCGATAGAAATCGCCGTCGGAAACCAGGTCCGCGATCTTCTCCCAGGCCTGGTTGTCGAGCAACAGCCCGCCAAGCAGCGACTGCTCGGCTTCGACCGAATGCGGCGGCACGCGCAGCGCCAGCAGCTGCGGGTCGACCGGTTCGCGATTCATTGTGGCGTTCTGGGGTGCGCGTGCCATGGGATCGATGATCCTACACAATAAGAAAAGGCCTGTCGCCAGGCCTTTTCCGGACTGCCGCATGCTGCGAAAGGACGTCTGTATTCCTGCCCTCCCGCGGCGGCCTTCGAAGTCGCAGTCTAAGCTTCGCCGAGCACCGATACGGTAATGTTTGCAATCACGTCGCTGTGCAGCGAGATCGTGAGTACGGTATCGCCCACCTGCTTGATCGGGCCATCCGGCATGCGCACATTCGAACGTTCCACCTCAAACCCCTGTTTCTGCAGGGCTTCGACGATGTCGTAGTTGGTGACCGAGCCGAACAGCCGGCCATCGACACCCGCCTTCTGCGCGATCTGGACCATGAGGCCCTCGAGCTTCGCGCCGCGCTCCTGCGCAAGGGCGAGTAGTTCCGCCTGCGCCTTTTCGAGCTCCGCGCGCTTCGCCTCGAATACCTTCAGGTTGCTCTCGGTGGCGCGCTTCGCCTTTCCGTTCGGGATCAGGAAATTGCGTGCGTAGCCGTCCTTGACCTTCACCACGTCGCCCAGACCGCCGAGGTTGGCGACCTTTTCCATCAGTATGACTTGCATCGTTCGCTCCTCAGTGCAGGTCGGTGTAGGGCAGCAGCGCCAGGAACCGCGCGCGCTTGATCGCCACAGACAAGCTGGCGCTGGAAGCCCGACGTCGTCCCGGTGATGCGCGCCGGAATGATCTTGCCGTTCTCGTTGACGAAGTCCTTCAGAACGTCGACTTCCTTGTAGTCGACCCATTCGGCCTTCTCGGCAGTGAAGCGGCAGAACTTGCGGCGCCGGAACAATGCCTTCTGTCCCCGATCCTTCTTGTCCTTGCCCTTGCCCTTGCCCTTGCCCTTGCCACGTCCAAAAGCCATTTAAAGTGCTCCTTCCATGAATTCGATGTCGGTTACGTGCAGCACGAGCTTCGCGCTGCGCTGACTCTTCGCTGCCAGGAATCCTTGCGCCCTGAGGGTCGTTCCGAGTGCCGCCGTTGCCACCTGCCTGGCCACCGCATCGAAAGCCAGGGCGCCGACCTCGGCCCTTACCTTGCGATGCGTCCCGGCTTCGGTGAGTTCGGACTCGTGCCGGATGCGGAATTCGACCGCCGGCAATCCGGCGGGGGTGTAGCGCAGTGCGCCGAGTTCCACGAGTGTTCCGCTCAGTTCGACGTTGTTGGTTGCCTGGCCCAAAGAGTCTCTTAGGCTTGTGCCGGAGCCGCTTCGGCCGGCGCCGCAGAACCCTCGGCAGGCTTGTCGGCGGAACCCCGTTGTTCACCCATGAGGGACTTGGACTTCTCCTCCTTCATCATCGGGGAGGGGGTCACGTGCGCCTTGTCCATCTTCACTACCAGATGGCGCAGCACGGCGTCGTTGAACTTGAACGATTGTTCGAGTTCGATCAGCGTCTCGCCATCGCACTCGATGTTCATGAGCACGTAATGCGCCTTGTGCATCTTGGCGATCGGGTAGGTCATCTGGCGGCGACCCCAGTCTTCGAGGCGATGCATCACCCCGTTGCGGGATGCCACGAGCGCCTTGTAGCGCTCGACCATCCCGGGGACCTGCTCGCTCTGGTCCGGATGGACGATGAAAACCACTTCGTAATGTCGCATTGAATCTCCTTGTGGATGTAAGCCACCCGCCATGCGATCGCGGTGTGGCAAGGCAGCGCCCGTGGGCGCTGGTTGGTTCCCCCCGCATCCATCGTCCGTTGAAAGCCACGACCGAAATGCGAGAAAGCCTTGAATTATATCCTTAAAACAGGCACTTTCTCAAGCAGTTCGGGATTCCCCTCTGGCAAAGGCCGCCAGATTCTCGAAAGCCGACCCAAAGTACAACTCGTAGCCGTCCTTTTCGACATACCCCAGATGCGGCGTGCAGATGGCGTTCCCCAGGGCCAGGAGCGGGTGTCCTACCCCGGCGACCGGTTCGTCCTCGTAGACGTCCACTGCCGCGAACCCCGGACGTCCTGCAGCCAACGCGCCTGCCAGCGCATCGCGCGCAAGCAGTTCGGCGCGGCTGGTGTTCACAAACACCGCATCCGGCTTCATTCCCGCCAGATCCCGGGGAGTGACCAGACCGCGCGTTTCCGGAGCGAGCCGCACATGAATCGACAGCACGTCGGACGTGGCGAAGAACGCCTCACGACTTCCGGCCGGTTCAAATCCGGCCTCGCGCGCGCGGTCGAGGCTTCCGTCCCTGCCCCAGACCTGCACGTTCATGCCAAACGCCTTCCCATAGCCCGCAACCACCGTACCGATACGTCCAAGGCCGTAGACGCCGAGGGTGCGTCCACGCAATCCGCGCCCCACGGTCTGCTGCCAGCCGCCCTTTTTGAGGTTCTCGACTTCCTGAGGGATGCGGCGCATGGCGGCAAGGATCAGCGCCCAGGTCAGTTCGGCGGTTGCATACGGCGAACCCGATCCCTCCAGCACCTCGATCCCGAGCCGCTTGCAGGCTGCGACGTCGATGTGCGACCCGGCCTTTCCGGTCTGGCTAAGCGCACGCAGCCTGGGCAGGCGCTCCAGCAGCGAAGCCGGCATCCGCGTCCTCTCGCGAATCAGCACCAGCGCCTCGAAATCCCTGAGCCGCTCTGCCAGCGCGTCCTCGACCTTCAACGTGTCACGAAACACCGTCACCTCGTGACCCGCGAGTTTGGACCAGGCATCCAGGTTTCGGCAGGCGTCCTGGTAGTCGTCGAGTATCGCAATCTTCATTTCCTGTGCTCCCTGGACAAACGCCGGCGCACGGATTCGAACAGCACGATTCCGGCCGCCACCGACACGTTGAGGCTTTCCACCACGCCCTGCATGGGAATGCGGACAAGGAAATCGCAGTGCTCGCGCGTGAGTCGTCGCATGCCCTCGCCTTCCGCACCCAGCACCCATGCGACGGACTCGGGAAAATCCGCCGTGAACAGATCGTCTTTCGCACCCTCGTCGGTACCCACGATCCAGATGTCGCGCTCCTTCAACTCGCGCATCGTTCGCGCCAGATTGGTGACCTGGAAATAGGGCACCGTGTCAGCCGCGCCGCTCGCGACCTTGCTCGCAGTCGCGGTCAACCCCACCGCCCTGTCCTTGGGCGCCACGACGGCAGTTACGCCGGCTGCGTCGGCAACGCGCAGACATGCCCCCAGATTATGCGGATCCTGAATACCGTCGAGCACGAGCAACAGCGGCGAACCCGTAACGGCATCGAGCGTGTCGTCCAGGCTGTGGCTCCGTGGTGCATCTGCGACTCTGGCGACGACACCCTGGTGTCGAGCATGGCCGGACAAACCGTCAAGGCGATCGCCGGTCGTGGCCATGACCCGCACCTGCTTCTGTTCGGCCAGCTTGAGCAGATCCCGCATGCGCGCATCGACGCGTTCGGTGTCCGAATGCAGTTCGAGTATCGCTCCTGGCCGCTGGCGCAGCAGCACGGTGATCGCATGAAAGCCGAACACGACGCGTGCCGGTTTCATTTGTCGACCGGGACGAGGTCCATTTTTCGCGTTTCCAGGTCGACCCGGACGAGTTTGACGCGCATCTGATCGGCGAGCCTGAAGCGCTTTCCGGTGCGTTCGCCGAGCAGCATGTGGCGGGCGGCATCGAACTGGAAGTAATCACGCCCCAGTTCCGAAATGTGCACGAGACCGTCGACGAAATATTCGTCGAGCGTCACGAACACGCCAAAGCCGGTGACACCCGTCACGCGCCCCCCGAACACTTCCCCCACGTGGTCCTGCATGTAGAAGCACTTGAGCCAGCTCTCGACGTCGCGACTCGCATCGTCGGCGCGGCGCTCGGTTTCCGAACAGTGGCGCCCGAGTTCCTCCCAGTCGATTCCGTCGTAGCGACGCCCCTCGATGCATGCCTTGATCGCACGATGCACCATCAGATCCGGGTAACGGCGGATGGGGGAGGTGAAATGCACATACGCTTCGAACGCCAGACCGAAGTGGCCGGCATTGTCGGGACTGTAGACCGCCTGCTTCAGCGAGCGCAGCAGGATGGTCTGCAGCAGCGTGAAGTCCGGCCGCTCACGGATCTTCACCAGCAGCTCGGCATAGTCCTTCGGCCTGGGCTTCTCCCCGCCGCCGAGATTCAACCCGAGTTCAGCCAGAAAATCCCGCAGCATCGTCACCTTTTCGGGCGCCGGCACGTCATGCACACGGAACAGCACGGGTTGGCCACGTTCGACCAGGAAATTTCCCGCGCAGACGTTGGCCACCAGCATGCATTCCTCGATCAGGCGGTGGGCCTCGTTGCGGATTTCGGGGACGATGCGCGAAATCTTGCCGCGCGCATCAAACTCCATGCGCGTCTCCACCGAATCGAAATCGATTGCGCCGCGCAGTTGGCGCGCCTGCAGCAGGACGCGGAAAATGTCGTGAAGAGTCCTGAGATGGGGCAGCAGTTCTTCGCGGCCCGGCCGAGGTTTTCCGGTGGAGAGCGTTTCCCACACTTCGGTATAGGTCAGCCTACCGTGCGAGCGGATCACGGCGGGATAAAACTCGTAGCGCGCCACAGCGCCCTTGGGCGTGATCACCATCTCGCAGACCATGGCCAATCGCTCGACATCCGGGTTCAGTGAGCACAGCCCGTTGGAGAGCTTTTCCGGCAACATCGGAATCACGCGGCGCGGGAAGTACACCGATGTACCGCGCTCCCTGGCATCGGCATCCAGTGCATCGCCGTTACGCACGTAGTTGCTGACATCGGCGATCGCCACCCACAGCCGGAAGCCCTTGCCTTCCCGCGATGCGTGAACAGCGTCGTCGAAGTCCCTGGCGGTCTCCCCATCGATCGTTACGAGCGGAAGGCCGCGCAGGTCCTTGCGTCCCGCATGATCCTCGGCGCGCACCGCTTCTGGCAGACCCCGGGTCTGTGCGAGCGCCTTCTTCGAGAATTCGTACGGAAGATCGAATTTACGCAACGCAATTTCGATCTCCATGCCGGGGTCTTCGCTGCTGCCGAGTACCTCGGCCACCCGGCCGATCGGCTGGGCGTGCTTGGAGGGCTGCGCGACCAGTTCGACCGTGACGATCTGGCCCGCTTTCGCCGTGCCTGCTTCGGCCGGCGGCACGAGTATGTCCTGCGCGATGCGCCGGTCTTCAGGCACGAGAAACAGCACCCCGTGCTCGGCGTGCAGCCTGCCGACCACGCGACGGTTGCCGCGCTCGAGGATTTCGACGATTTCGCCGACCGGTCGACCGCGCTGATCGCGGCCAGTCGCCTTGACCGCGGCTCGATCACCGTGAAGAACCTGGCGCATTTCCACGGGGGGAATGAACACCAGTTCTCCGCCCTCGTCGGGAATCAGGAATCCGTGGCCATCGCGATGCCCCTCGATCCGACCTGAAACCAGCGACAGCCTCTTCGCGACCAGCAGACTGCCGGCCCGGTTGGTCACCACACGCCCGGTGGCCTCGAGTACCGTGAGGGCGGCGTCGAAGGCCGTGCGCTCGCGCTTCTTGATCTCGAGCCGCTCGGCGAGTTCGTCGGGCTTCAGTGGCGTGTCCGCCCGGGTCAGCTCGGCGAGGATCTCGCTTGCGTATCCGGTCGGAGCGGCCGGCCGCCGGCCGACGGGCGTCACGGGAGCCGGCGCCCTCGCTCGGGTTTTCTTTGCTGCCGATTTTGGTGATTTGTCTTTTGACACGGGAAGGTTCAGCCTCTAGAATTCGCTCCCCTGCCGAGGTGGCGGAATTGGTAGACGCACATGGTTCAGGTCCATGCGGTGGCGACACTGTGGGGGTTCGAGTCCCTTCCTCGGCACCAACTCTTCAGCGACAGTTGATTCTAACCGGTGCAATTCAGCCGGTCGAATCAATTTCCGCGGTGACGCGTTCGCGCTGGCGTGCAGCGCAATCTTTAGCGCCTCCTCCGCGCATCCGCGGAGGATATTGACGCTTTCGCACTGCCGCAGGGGGGTACGTTCCTCTCAGTTGCTTGCCTTGAAGCCCGTGGCCTTCACGACCTTCGCCCAACGCTCTTCCCCGGCGTGCAGGCTCGCCGCAAATTCCGCCCCGCTCTGACCCGAAACATCGAATCCCATCTGCTTGAGACGGGCGCGCACGGCCGGATCCGCGTGCGCTGATTTGGCGGCCGCAACGATCTTCGCGAGCACCTCCGGTGGCACATACGCGCGGGCGACCAGACCGAACCAGGTGCTTGCGGTCAGTTCCGGATAGCCGAGTTCTGCGAACGTGGGTACCTCCGGCAACTGGCGCCAGCGCGTCGCGTTCGTCGTCGCAATCGCGATCAGCTTGCCGCTCTGGATGTGCGGAAGGCCGGTCTGTATCTGCGAAAAGCCGAGTTGCACATGCCCGCCCAGCAAACTCTGCACCTGTGGACCCGACCCCTTGAACGGAATGTGCGCCATATCCAGGCCGAAGCGTTCATTCAACTGCTGTCCGAGGAAATGGGAAATGGTTCCCGGGCTGAACGACCCGAACGACACCTTGCCCGGATTCGCCTTGACCCAGGCCACCAGCCCGGCAAGGTTCTTTGCCGGCACGCTCGGATGGATCACGAGCACCGTCGGTGCCTCCACGCCTTTGATTACGCCCGTGAAATCCGCCGGTTTCCAGCGCAGTCCCGCGAACGCGCTCGGATTGATTTCCATCTGCGACTGCGCCGGCACCCAGAGCGCGTATCCGTCGGCCGGCGCCCTCACCACCCACTCGGCTGCGATGTTCCCGTTGGCGCCGGTGCGGTTTTCCACGATGACCGACTGCCCGAGCAACTGAGACATCGGCTCCGCCACCGCCCGTGCGTAGACGTCCGGCGCGCGGCACGACTTCGGCGGACGGACGTTCACTCAGAAGCGATCCTGCCCGTCCTTTGACCGATCGCCTGACCAGAAACGCTCCATCGAGATGTAGGTATACGAAGCCGACCAGCCGATCAGCAGCAGGCCATTGAGTGCCTCGACGCCCGCAAGGAGACGCAGATCGCCGCTAGGAACCACGTCGCCATAGCCCAGGGAGGTATAGGTTTCGGCGGAAAAGTAGACCGCTGCGCTGAGGCTGAATCGATGCACCTCCCCGAGCGTGCCCAGATGCAGGTATCGAACCAGCACATAGATCACAAGCGCGTAGAGGAGTATCTCGGCCGCGTGCGCACAAAACGTCCCGAGGATGACCAGAATGAGCTTGGCACGCGCGGGCATCCGCATCGATGGCAGCACGGTGCTCAGGGCGCGCAGCATCTCGAAGTGGATCGCGGTGCTCATCAAGAGCAGTCCGAGGCAGAACGACGCAACCACGAGCATTTGCCGGACCTCTTCGACGCCTCGGCCGCGAACCCGTCCTATTTGAACGGGTGACGCAGGACGATCGTCTCTTCCCTGTCGGGGCCTGTCGAGATCAGGTCGATCGGAACACCGGTGAGTTTTTCGATCTGCACGAGGTAGTCGCGCGCGGCCTTGGGCAGCCCATCATGCGACTTTACGCCCACCGTGCTCTCCTGCCATCCAGGCATTTCCTCGTAGCGCGGCACGCACAAGGCAAGTTCCTCGGCGCCGACCGGAAGGATGTCGGAGAATTTTCCGTCGACGTCGTAACCGATGCACAGCTTCACGGATTCGACGCCGTCGAGCACGTCGAGTTTCGTAATGCACAGTCCGGAAACGCCGTTGATCTGGATGGAGCGCTTGAGCGCGGCCGCGTCGAACCATCCGCAGCGGCGCGGACGGCCGGTGACTGCGCCGAATTCGTGACCGCGTTTCGCCAGATACTTGCCGATCTCATCGGTCAGTTCAGTGGGAAACGGACCGCTTCCCACCCGCGTCGTATAGGCTTTGGTGATGCCGAGCACGTAGTGCAGCTGGCTCGGGCCGACACCCGCACCCGCCGCAGCCGCCCCGGCCACGCAATTCGAAGAGGTAACGAACGGGTAGGTACCGTGGTCGATGTCGAGCAGCGTGCCCTGTGCACCTTCGAACAGAAGGTTCTTGCCTTCACGATTCGCTTCGTAGAGCGCACGCGGCACGTCCGCCACCAGCGGCGAGAGACGCGAAGCCAGTGCCAGCGACTCGTCGAGCGTCTTCTTGAAGTCCACCTTGGGCTGGTGAAAATACTGCTCGAGCACGAAATTATGGAAATCCAGCAACCCTTCGAGCTTCTCGGCGAAGCGCACCGGCTTGAAGAGATCCTGAAGCCTTATGGCACGGCGCGCGACCTTGTCCTCATAGGCCGGACCGATGCCGCGCCCCGTGGTCCCAAGCTTGCCGTCGCCCTTGGAAAATTCGCGCGCCTGGTCGAGTGCGACGTGGTAACCGAGAATCAGGGGGCAGGCCTCGGATATCCGCAAGCGGGGCGCCACCTCGACCCCGGCCGCCTCGAGTTCGTCCATTTCCTGGATCAGGGCCGACGGCGACAAGACCACGCCATTGCCGATGTAGCAGGTCACGTTGCCGCGCAGGATTCCCGACGGAATCAGGCGCAGGACGGTCTTCTTGCCGTTGACCACCAGCGTATGGCCCGCGTTGTGGCCCCCCTGGAAGCGAACCACGCCCTGCGAATGGTCGGTCAACCAGTCGACGATCTTGCCCTTGCCCTCGTCCCCCCACTGGGTTCCGACGACAACGACGTTCCTGGCGTTTGCGTTTCTGGCCATGGTCTTATCTCTTCACGGGTTGAATGGTCCAAACGCCGTTTTTCCTCGCAAGGCGGCGCGTACAGCCGAGTTCGGCACGGGACTTCTCGTGTCCGGGAAGGTCTTCTATCACGACCTCGCCACGGGCACGCAGCCTTGCGATCAGCATTGCGAGCCTGGCGTCACCGCGGGAGGACGGCGCCAGGATGCTCTCGCGCCCCTTCTCCGGTGCCGCTGCACCCGCTAGCGAGCGCAGGTCGATCGAAAATCCAGTCGCCGGCCGGGGACGGCCGAAGGCCTTGCCGACCTCGTCATAGCGGCCGCCACGCGCCACCGGGCCGGGCACGCCTTCGCAATAGGCGTCGAACACCACCCCGGAGTGATAGTGATAACCCCGCAGTTCGGCAAGGTCGAAGCTCATCGGAATGGGTGTCGCCCCGGCCAGGCGTTTGAGCGTCGCAAGCGCCTCCGTGATGGCGGCGATCTTCGGCAGCCGGCGCCCCGCAAGCGCCAGAATTTCGGCGCCACCATAGAGCTCGGGCAGCAGCAGCAGCGCTTCGCGCGAAGCTCCGTCGACGCCCCGCGCCGAGCGCATGAGTTCGCGCAATGCGGGAATATCCTTTTTCTGCATCGTCTCGAACAGTTCCGACTCGAGCTCGGCGCCGATCCTGGCGCGAACGACCAGCGCGCGAAACACCGCGACGTGGCCGACATCCATGCGCGCCCCGCGCACACCGCAGATCTCAAGGGCCCGGCACAACAGGCGCTGGACCTCGACATCGCTTTCGACCCCCGCGTGGCCATAGACTTCCGCGCCGATCTGCAGCGGTTCACGCGTCGCGGCCGGCGTCGCCGGCCGGGTATGCAATACGCTGCCGGCGTAGCACAGGCGCGTCACCCCGGCCCGATTCAGCAGGTGGGCATCGATGCGCGCCACCTGCGGCGTGATATCGGCGCGCACCCCCATCATGCGACCGGACAACTGGTCGACAAGCTTGAAGGTGCGCAGGTCCAGATCGTGGCCGGTGCCGGTCAGCAGGGACTCGACGTATTCGAGCAGCGGCGGCATCACGAGCTCGTAACCCCAGGTTTCAAACAAATCGAGCACGCGCCGCCGCAGGCGCTCGATGCGCCCCGCCTCGGCGGGCAGGATGTCTTCGATGTATTCGGGCAGGAGCCAGTTGCGCATGAAGTGAAGAATGCCGCGCTCAGGTCAGGTAAAAAAGCAGCAACCCGGCCACCATCGAAGTCAGGCCGAAGAATCGAATCTGCCCGTCGGTCATCTGCGTGATCCGGCGAAACGCGTCACGCCAGAGCGTGGGCGCGATGAAGGGCAGGGCCCCCTCGATGATCAGCATGAGGGCGAACGCCATCAACAAGGTGGTACCCAGGTTCTCCATGGCCCATCTACTTTGCGCCTGGCCTGGCCGCCGGTTTTGCCGGAAGAATCCTTCAGGTACTTGAAGAATTCCGAACTCGGATCGACCACCATCAGGTCGTTCTTGCCGCGGAAGCTCGAGCGGTAGGCCTCCATGCTGCGGTAGAACGAGTAGAACTCGGGGTTCTGCTGGAACGCCTGCGCGTAGATGGCAGACGACTTGGCATCGCCTTCGCCCTTGACGCGCTGCGCTGTCGCCGTAGGCCTCGGCGAGAATCACCTCGCGCTGCTTGTCGGCATCGGCGCGGATGCGCTCAGCTTCGGCCGAACCGGTGGAACGCAGTTCGTTGGCGACGCGCTTCCTCTCGGCCTCCATGCGGCGATAGACCGATTCGCTGACTTCCTGCGGAAGATCGACGCGCTTCATGCGCACGTCGATGATCTGTACGCCGATCTTGCGCGCGTCCTGGTCGGCCTTTTCGCGCATCAGTTCCATGATGGCATCGCGTTCGCCCGACACCACGTCGTGCACGGTGCGCTTGCCGAACTCCGCCTGCAGGCCGTCGGTGATGGTCTGCTGCAGGCGTTTCGACGCGCGCACCTCGTCGCCCTGCACCGAGATGTAGAACTGCTTGGTATCGACGATCCGCCACTTCACGTACGAATCAACCAGCACCGGCTTCTTCTCCGAGGTGATGAACCGCAGCGGCTCGGGATCGTCCAGCGTCTGGATCCGCGTATCGAAATAGCGCACGTTCTGGATCATCGGCCACTTGAAGTGCAGTCCCGGCTGGCTGATCACGTCCTTCACTTCGCCCAGCTGGAACACCACGGCGTGCTGGCGCTGGTCGACGGTGTAGAGCGAGGCGCTTACGAGCATGAACAGCCCGATCAGGGCCGCGGCGATCGGTCCAAGTGCCTTGCTCATCGCTCGCCCCTTTCGCGGTTGCGCAGACTGCTGTCACGCGAGCGCGGACCGCCCTCGAGCGGCGGAACCACGTCGATCACCGGCTTGGACGCGGTCGCCGCATCCGGTGCAGCGCCCGGCGTATCCCGCTGCATGATCTTGTCGAGCGGCAGGTAGAGCAGGTTGCCGCTGCCTTTGGTGTCGGTGAGGATCTTGCTCGTGGAAGTCAGTATCTGCTGCATGGTGTCCAGATAAATACGCTCGCGGGTCACCGCCGGCGCCTTGGAGTACTCGGCGAGCACCTGCTTGAAGCGCGATGCCTCGCCCTCGGCGTTGGCAATCACTCGTTGCCGGTAACCCTCCGACTCTTCCTTGAGGCGCGAGGCCGTGCCGCGCGCCTTGGGGATGACGTCGTTGGCGTAGGCCTGGCCTTCGTTCTTCTGCCGCTCGCGGTCCTGGCCCGCCTTGACCGCATCGTCGAACGCGGCCTGCACCTGCTCGGGCGGCTGGGCATTCTGGATGGTCACGCTGGAGACCAGCACACCGACCTTGTAGCGGTCGAGGATCTGCTGCATCAACTGTCGTCCCTTGATCGCGATTTCCTCGCGCGACTCGTACAGAATCTGATCCATGCGGCTCTTGCCGATGACTTCGCGCATTGCGGTTTCCGCCGCCTGCATGACGGCGTCGTCCGGGCGCTTGTTGAGGAACAGATACTCCTGCGCATCCTTGACCGTGTACTGGACCGCGAACTGCAGGTCGACGATGTTTTCGTCGTCCGTCAGCATCAGCGATTCCTTCAGCACCTTGGTCTTGACGCTGTTGCGGTAGCCGACTTCAAGCGTGCGGACCTGCGAGAGGTTGACGATCTCGTGGGACTGGATCGGCCAGGGCATGCGCCAGCGCAACCCGGAACGGGTTTCTTCGGCAAATTTGCCGAACGTCATGACCACGCCGCGGGTACCTTCCACCACGATGTAGAAGCCGCTCGCCAGCCAGACCGCCAGCACGAGCGCGGCGACGATTCCGGCTCCCCCGCCGATCTGCGCCGAATTCGGTCCGGAACTGCCGCCCTCGGAAGGCGGCTCACTGCCGCCGCCGCGACGGCCGAGCAGATCCGTCAGTCGCCGGTTGAAGCTGCGCCAGAGTTCGTCGAGGTCGGGCGGCCCTTGCTTGCCGCCGCCAGGACCACCTTGCGGACCGCGAGAACCACCGCGTCCCCAGTTTGGGTCGTTGAGAGACATACGAATATTTTCAGGCCAGTTCTGGATGGATGGTGGGATCGGACGCCGCCTGTGACCCGGTTGCGCGTTTGCGCAGATGCGCCGGGGCCAGTTCGACGATGGCGGCGCGCAGGTCGGACAGGCCGGTTCCAGCGCGCGCACTCACGCGAATACGGGAAATCTTACCATATTCGTCGCGGTCGACCCCGCTTGCGAGCCCATCGCCTGCATTGCAAAGATCGATCTTGTTGTACACCAAAACCTGCGGAACCTTGTCGGCGCCGATTTCGGCCAGCACCTTGTTGACCTCCGCGATCTGCATTTCGCGGACCGGGGAGGCGGCGTCCACGACGTGGAGCAGCAGGTCGGCCTGTACGGACTCCTCCAGCGTCGCGCGAAAGGCCGCGATCAGGCTGGTCGGCAGGTCGCGGATGAATCCGACGGTGTCCGAAACCACCACCGAACCGGCCCCCTCCCCCATCTCAGGGAGAAAGACGCGCCGCGTCGTGGTGTCGAGCGTGGCAAAGAGCTGATCCGCCGCATAGCCCTTGGCATGCGCGAGCAGATTGAACAGGGTCGACTTGCCGGCGTTGGTGTAGCCGACCAGTGAAACCGAATAGACGTCCTTTCGTGCGCGTGCGCGCCGCTGCACGTCGCGTCGCTGGCGCATCTTCTCGAGCTGGGCCTTCAGGGACCGGATCTTCTGGGAAATGAGCCGGCGATCGAGTTCCAGCTGGGTCTCCCCCGGCCCGCCGCGCAGGCCGATGCCGCCTCGCTGGCGTTCCAGGTGTGTCCAGCCGCGGATCAGGCGGGTCGACAGGTATTCCATCTGCGCGAGCTCGACCTGGAGCTTGCCCTCGTGTGTCTTGGCGCGCTGTGCAAAAATCTCGAGGATCAGGCGGGTGCGGTCCATCACCCGGCAGCCGAGCTTCTTTTCCAGGTTGCGCTCCTGCACCGGCGACAGGTGGTGGTTGAAGATCACCGAACCGGCTTCCAGCGACTCGACCGCGGCGCGCACCTCCTCGACCTTGCCGGATCCGGCGAACAGCGCCGCATCCGGACGCACTCGCCTGCCCTGCACGGTTTCATGGCGGACGATCCCGGCGCTCTCGGCGAGGCGCACGATCTCCTCCATCGATTCTGCGTAGCCATCGTCCCTGCCGAAATCCAGGCAAACGAGAACGGCCGACTGGTGGCGCGAAGGCGCAGCGGGGGAAACGGGCATCAAATCGGAATCGCCGACACCGTCACGGTGTCCATGCGAACTGCTGCAGCGTGCGTCCGATCAGGAATCGGGCGAGGCGCCATCCAGCGCCAGGTTGATTGCGCGGGCGGGGACCACCGTGGAGATCGCGTGTTTGTAGACCATCTGCGTCACCGAGTTCTTGAGCAGCACCACATACTGGTCGAACGATTCGATCTGGCCCTGCAGCTTGATGCCGTTCACCAGATAGATCGACACGGGCACATGTTCCTTGCGCAGGGTGTTCAGGAACGGGTCTTGTAGCAGCTGCCCTTTATTAGTGCTCATTTGAGTGCCTCAGGCGCGAATTGGGTAAGTTGCAACTGTAATTGATTTTTCGAGGGTTTTCCATACCGATCGGGCATGGCGCCGGCAACTGCACGCAGGGCGCGCGGCACGCGCAACGTTCAGCGCACGCTGCCCGGCACCGCGTTCGTTGTGACCGCCACATCCGCGTTCTGCGCACGGTGACGCAAGGCCTGATCGATCAGCACGCAGGCGAGCATCGCTTCGGCGATCGGCGTGGCGCGGATTCCGACGCACGGATCGTGCCGTCCTGTGGTTTCCACGCTGGCAGGATTTCCCTCGACATCGATCGTGCGCCTTGGAATGCGGATGCTGGAGGTCGGCTTGAGCGCGATCGAGACGGTCACATCCTGGCCGGTGGAAATTCCGCCGAGCACGCCGCCATTGTTGTTCGACAGGAAACCCGCGGGCGTCATCTCGTCGCCATGCACGCTGCCCTTCTGCTCGATCGCCGCGAACCCGGCGCCGATCTCAACGCCTTTGACTGCATTGATCGACATCATCGCGGCCGCAATGTCCGCATCGAGCCTGCCATAGACCGGCTCGCCCCAGCCCGGGGGCACGTTTTCGGCGACCACGTTCACGCGGGCGCCGCAGGAATCGCCGGACGCGCGCAGTTCGTCCATGAACACATCGAGCTCGGGAACGATCTTCGTGTTTGCCGCAAAGAACGGATTGGTTCCGACCGCGTCCCAGCTCTCGAACGGAATCACCTTGGTGCCGATCTGTGCGAGGTAGCCGCGCACCCTCACGCCGTAGCGCTCGGCGAGCCACTTCTTCGCAATCGCCCCCGCTGCAACGCGGATCATGGTCTCGCGCGCGGAGGCCCGACCGCCGCCCCGCGGGTCGCGGATCCCGTATTTCATCCAGTAGGTGTAGTCCGCATGCCCGGGCCGGAATTTCTGGGCGATGGCCGCGTAGTCCTTGGAGCGCTGGTCCTCGTTGCGAATCAGGAATCCGATCGCCGTGCCGGTGGTGTATCCCTCGTGGACGCCCGACAGGAGTTCCACCGTGTCCGTCTCGCGCCGCTGCGTGACATGACGCGAGGTACCCGGCTTGCGCCGGTCGAGTTCCAGCTGCAGGTCTGCGGCCGACAGGGCAAGGCCCGGCGGGCAGCCGTCCACCACCCCGCCATAGGCCGGACCGTGCGACTCCCCGAACGAGGTCACGCAGAAAAGCGTGCCGAAACTGTTTCCGGACATGAAAACACCACCAAAGTGAAGGACTTAGAGCGAAACGTCGGGCGAGTTTAGCATAGCGCCCACCGCGACTTTCAGGTCCCCTGTGGTGCGCCCCCGCCGAAGAAAGCGCGCGTTTCGAATACCGCGACCGAGAACTGTTGCCCGTCCGCGCGCAGGCTGCGTTTGAGCACAAAATCGAACAGCAGCGGATTGTGCCGCCGGATCTCGGTGAGCACCGGCGCGGCTGCCGGATCCAGCAGGCCGAGCGAGACGATGTAGTCGACCGAGAAGATCGGCATCAATCCGGGCAGCGGGTAGTCCGAACCGTTCAGCAGCCGCGCATGCCACTGCGTTGCGCGCAGTGCGCGCCCCAGCGCCGTGCCGGCGCGACTGGTCTGCGTCATCGCGGAGATGTCGCCAAACAGGCGACCCGCGTAACGCGTCTCGTCCAACATCCGCGCAAACAGATCGAAACTGTCGACCATCGGGCCACCCGCGCCCCGGTCCAGATCACGGTCGCTGCCCATGGACGCACAGTGCGCAACGATCACGCGCACACCGGCGTCCAGCGCCCGCCGCAGGCGCAGCGGATTGCCGTAGTCCTGCTCGTCGGCACCCATGACGGCGCGCTCGAGGCCCGCATGCGATATGAGCGGCAGACCCAGACGTGCTGCCGCCGCGTAGAACCGGTCGCACAGTGGTGAACCCGGATCCATACCCATGGCGGCAGGCAGCCATTTGACCGCCCGTGCGCCGTCGCGCCTGGCGGCCTCCAGTGCTTCCACACAGTCCCTGCGGTAGGGGTGAATCGATGCAACCCATTCGAAATACCGGCTGTGGCGCCGCGCCGTATCGCGCACGTAGGTATCCGGCACGTAGAAGCTGGTGCGGTCCCAGAGGATTTCGCCCCTTTCATTGAAGCTGCGCTCGAACGCGAAAAGCAAGAGCTTGACGCCGGGTGCGAGGCCGTCGATCAGGTTATGCATGCGCTCCACATAGGCTGCGTCGACGCCGCCGCCGCCGTCCCGTTCCGCGTCATGCGCGCACCCTGCGTTCAGGAAAAACAGCCTGCGCGCGTACTCCGCGGGGTTCAGCAGGCTGCTCATGCGCGGATTGATCCGGATGCCGCTGGCCGAATCGCCGGTGCCTACCAGGTGCGCATGCGAGTCCCAGACCTTGCTCGAATCAACGCCCTCCCACGCCGCCTTCACCAGCTCGTGTTCCGCCAGACGTCGCGGCAGCGGTCCGAGGCAGGGATTCCACACCCCCTGCTCCGGCCAGAGTTTCCACGCAGCCAGCGCAGCCACCCCGCCGGCCGCCGCACTACCGATGAGAAATTCGCGTCGCTTCAATTCAAGGGAGGGGGTGCGGGGGAACCGTCAGGTTCTCATGCAATCTTCGTGGGGTGCGGGGAACCGTCAGGTTCTCATGCAATCTTCGTGGGGTGCGGGGGAACCGTCAGGTTCCCATGCATTGTGACTTTGCCGCAGGCCTGCCTGACACCGGCCTGCGGACGGTGTCAGGCAGGCCAGTTCTTTATGTAGCCCTTCAGCATCCGGTTCTCGAAATCCTGCTCCTCGAGCACCGCCTTGGCCACATCGCGAAACGAAATCACGCCCACGAGCTTGTCGCCTTCCAGGATCGGCAGGTAGCGTGCGCCGGTCTCGAGCATCGTGCGGCGCAGGTCGTTGACGTCCATCTCGGGCGTGGCGGTCACGGGTTCGCGCACCATGATGTCGGCCACCGTCGCCTGGCCAAGCGATCCGTTGCCGTCATTGAGCGCGTGCAGGATCTCGTGGAAAGTCAGCATGCCCAGCATCCGTGTGCCTTCCATGACGACGAGCGAACCGAGGTTCTCCTCCGTCATGGTCTTTGCAGCATCACTCGCGCGATCTTCCGGCGAGGCCGACAGCAGGCGGTTTCCCTTTACACGCAGGATTTCCTTGATTTGCATGATCTGTCCTCCTCAGGAAGCGACACACAAAAGCCACACACGACCACTGCAGTATCCCACAGGATGCGGCGCGGGTCTGCCGCCGGACCGTGCTAGCGCGCGCGCCTCTGCAGACGGCGGCCGGGCCGCGCGCCGGTCGACTGTCCTGCCTGCCAGACCGGCTCGCCGTTGACGATGACCGTATCGATTCCGCGCGCCGCCTGGATCGGCTTGGCGAAACTCGCGCCCTCGGCGACGCTCGCCGCATCGAACAGCGTGAGGTCGGCGTATGCGCCTTCGCGGATCACGCCGCGGTCCGGCAGGCCGAAGGTGGCGGCGGTCAGGCCGGTCATCTTGTGCACCGCAGTTTCGAGCGGAAACAATCCCAGATCGCGGCTGTAGTGACCCAGCACGCGCGGGAACGTGCCCCAGAGCCGCGGATGCGGCGATGCGTCATGCGGCAGTCCGTCGGAGCCGACCATCGTGTGATCGAATTTCAGGATACGTTGCACGTCCGCCTCGTCCATGGCGAAGTAGATGGCACCGGCCGGCAGCAGCCGCGCGACCGCGTCTTCCAGGGACACGCCCATCTTCTGCGCCACGGCCGCGAGTTCCATCCCGCTGAATTCCGGATGCGGTTTGGACCAGGTCACCAGCACCTTGGATGCGCTGCCGACCCGGCTCCACGTGAGGATTGTCGACGACGCACAGTAGGGGTAGCAGTCCATGCCGATCGGCTGCGTCTGCATGTGCTTCGCAATGTGCGCAAGGGTTTCGGCTGACCGCCCGTGGTTCGCGAGCCCCGCGACCTTGTGGTGCGAAATCACCACCTGTATGCCCAGCGCGCGGCCGATCGCGAAGGTTTCGTCGAGAGCGTCGATGATCAGCTCGGCTTCGTTCCTCATGTGGGTGACGTACAGCCCCTTGAATTCGGAAAGCGGGCGGCACACCTCGATGATCTCGGCCGTGGGCGCAGCCGCAGCCGGCTCGTAGAACGTGCCAGTCGACACGCCGATCACGCCGGCGGCCAGCGCCTCGCGCGCGAGCGACTGCATGCGGCCGATTTCCGCTGCGCGCGCCGGACGGTCGAGACCATCCATGCTCATCACCCGCAGGGTCGTGTGTCCGATCATCGGCGCGAAATTCGTCGCAGCGGGACTGCGCTCGAGCTCCTCGAAGTACGCGGAGAAACTCGGGAAGCGGTACCAGTCGCCTGAATTGTCGAGCAGGTCGAGCGGCGGAGTGACCGCGCCGCTCCGGTGCACCATCGGCGCAAGGCTGACGCCGCAATTGCCGGTCACGACCGTCGTGACGCCCTGGCTGACCTTGGCCGACATGTCCGGACTCGACAGCAGCAACCGGTCGTCGTGCGTGTGCGCGTCGATGAAGCCCGGCGCGAGGACCTTGCCCGCCGCGTCGATCTCGGTCGCGGCCGTGGCCCCGTCCAGCGCATCCGGCGTCGTGCCGACACGGGCGATTTTCCCGCCGCGCACCGCAAGCGCGCCCTCAAAACGCGGCGCGCGCGTGCCGTCGACGATGACGGCGTTGCGGATGATCAGATCGTAGTGATTGGCGGACATCGTTGTTCCCCGGCGTATTTGAAGAACGATTATCGCGTGGCGCACGTCCGGCCGCCAGCCGGGCGCTAAACTCCGGCGCACATGAAACGCATCGTCTTTGCCACGGTCGGCTCGCTTGGCGACCTGCATCCCTACATCGCCATCGGGGGGGCGCTGCGTGCGCTGGGCCACCGCCCGGTCATTGCGACCACGGATCGCTATCAGGCGGCGGTGGAGGCACAGGGCATCGAATACGCGCCGCTGCGCCCCGCCGAGTCGCAGTTCGGCGGACTGGAATCGGTCGCTGCGCGCCTGTTCGAACCACTGCGCGGCCCGCGCTACCTGATCGGCGAGATGGTCATGCCTCACGTGCGCGAGCAGTACGCCGACATTGCCGCCGCCTGCGCAGGGGCGGACCTGCTCGTGACCCATCCGCTCACGCTCGCCGGCCCGCTGGTGGGCCGGAAAACCGGGCTGCCCTGGGTCTCCAGCGTGCTCGCACCGATCAGCCTGATGTCCTGCACCGATCCACCCTTGCTGACCGCATCGTTGCCGGCGCGCCTCGCACGCCGCCTCGGCGCGCGACCCTGCCGCTGGTGCATGGCGCTTGGCGCGATGCTGGTGCGACGCTGGGAACGGCCGCTCGATGCACTGCGCGCGGAGCTGGGCCTGCCCCGCGCAGAACATCCCGCGCTGCTGCAGGGCCAGTTTTCGCCGTTGCTGAACCTCGCACTGTTTCCGCCGCTCCTCGCCGACCCCCAGGCCGACTGGCCCGCCCGCACGCAGCTGCCCGGCTTTCCGGGTTTCGACGGCCCGCCGCCCGCGCCGGCGATGCAGGCGGAACTGGAGGACTTCCTCGCCACAGGATCACCGCCGCTGGTGTTCGCGCTCGGTTCGTCGGTGGTGATGGTGGCGGGCGAGTTCTGGGCGCAGGCGATTGCGGCCGCCACCCGCCTGGGCCGGCGCGCGATCCTGCTCACCGGCGGTCACTGGCGCGGTTCGCTGCCCGCGGGCATCAGGGCATTCGACTACCTGCCCTATTCCGTGGTCTTCCCGCGCGCAGCTGCCGTGATCCACCAGGGCGGCATCGGCACGCTTGCGCAGGCGCTTGCCGCGGGCCGGCCGCAGCTGGTCGTACCGCTCGCGTTCGACCAGCCCGACAACGCGCGGCGCGCCGTGGCACTGGGCCTCGCGCGCAGCCTGCCGATCCGCAGTGCCACGCCAGCGCGGCTGGTTCGCGAGCTAGGCATGCTGCTCGGGGAGAAATCGTATCAACACGCGGCGGCACGCATCGCCGCCGATCCGCGCAGCGCACTGCACACCGGCGCGGCGCGCGCCGCGCAGGCGCTGCTGGCAGCGACAGGCTGAATCAGCCGATGCGGTAGTGCGCGTCGTGGATCACGCAGTCGCGGCCGTTCACCGGCACCATGTCCTGCGGACAGGCGGAGAACGCCACGACGGCATCCATCTCGGCACGAAACGAGATCGCGTCACCCGGCCGGCACAAGGGCGGCTCGAACGAGAGGGCGCCATCACCTTTCACCGGAATGTTCATGAACAGGTTGAATGGACAGGGCTGCACGACGCGCGCAAGGCCCAGTGCTTCGAGCGCCGACTTCAGGTTATCGGTGCAGTTGTCGTGATGCCCCGTGCAGCCGAGCAGCTGATAGCGCTGGATGTCGCAGGCGGCGATCAGGGTGTCGTGCACGCCCGGCGAGGTATCCGCCGTCACCGTGAGGACGGGCCGGCGCCGGTTGGTCAGCAGCGTATCGCCGACCGCAGGAATGATTTTTTCAATCGCTGCGCGGGTGTGCTCCATCGACATGCATTCGCCGAGGTCGGCGGCATTGAACGCCCAGAAGTCCACCACCTGTGACCCATGCGTATTTACCACCGTGAGGGTCTGGCCCCGGGCGATGTGCGCAGCGACGCCCCTGCGCGCCGGTATCAGTCGCAGGTCCTGCATGGTGTCGCTGCACTGTGCGGCGCCGGGACCGGCCCCGCAGCCCTCAGACCACGAATTCGAAGGTCGCCACCAGCACGTGGTGGTCTGACGCGGGCGTGGGCTCGACCAGGTAGCTCAGGGGCCGCAGGTGCGGGCTGTAGAACAGGTGGTCGAGCACATACGGCCTGCGGCGCCATGTGATTTCGGTCTTCTGCACAGTCGCGAACCCGGCCTGGTCGAACTGGCGCACCAGCGAATCGTGCTTGCTGACGTTGAAATCTCCACCGAGCAGGGTCGCGCCCTTCGCCGCCTTCAGCTGGTCGATCACCAACTGGCGCTGACCGGGGTGCTCCTCGCTGCTCGAGGCCAGCATGAAGAACGCCAGCAGGTGGGTATTGAAGATATTCAGCGACTGTCCGCCGATCATGGTTTGCGCGCCGATGATCAGGCGATCCGTCGGTGTCTTCTTCTCGCCGAAGAACTCGAAGGACACCGGCGGCGAGGGCAGATCGAGCCGCGAGGTTTCGCGAAGCGGCGTGCGGGAAAAGATCGCCTGTCCGATGCCGAACGGCAGCTCGCGCGGGTCGGCCTTGGGAAAGGAAAAGTAGGCGTCGTAGCCGGGCAGAGCAGCACGCAGCCGCGCATAGTTCGCAGGGCTTGAGGACTGTTCGCCGCCGACACGGGCCTGCTCGACCTCCTGCAGCAGGACGATGTCGGCATCGTGGCGCAGGATCTCGGCAATGGTCATGTCGAGATCGATCGGTGCATGGTCGGGATCGACGTCGTCCCAACGCTGGCCGAACTGCATGTTGAACTGCAAGACTTTGAACGCGCTCATGGCTCCATCCACAGGCAGGCCGGGGTTTTCGAGGTCGGACACCCCTGCCGCCCCTGAAGTCTACCGGGTTTGAGCCCGGCGTACATGCGCCCAATTGGACGATATTCATCTGTCGTGCAAGGATTGTGAAATATGACCTCTGAATCCAAGCCCCAGCCAGAGCGGCTCCAGGGCTACGTCCCACCTTCCGACCTGCCTTTCAGGATCCGCAAGATCGGCCATGTCGTACTTCGCGCGGCCGACCTCGCCCGTTCGGTGGCGTTCTATACCAAGGTACTGGGATTTCGCGTGTCCGACGTCTACCCCGAGGACATGGTGCCCGGTGGCATGGTGTTCATGCGTTGCAACACCGATCACCATGGTCTCGCCCTGGTCGGCGGCATGGCGGCACCCTCGAGCGGCAGCGAACTGCACCATATGGCGTTCGAGGTCGCGAGCCTTGAAGAAGTGTTCCTCGCCCGCCGGCGCCTGCGCGAATGCGCGGTGCCGATCACGTTCCAGGGGCGCCGGCGTGCCGGCGTACAGATCGCGGTCGAGTTCTGCGACCCCGACGGCCACCAGCTGGAGATCTACTGGGGACTCGATCAACTGGGCGACCACGACACGGCACGGCCCGCGCAGGAATGGCGCTGGGCACATACGCTCGAGGCGGCCATCGCCAACCCGCCTCCCGGACAAATCCCGCCGGCGATCGACCCTGCCCTGCTCGACCCGCCTCCGGAGAACACACCGTGAACGCAACGTTCCGCCTGCCCACCCTGCTCGGCGATTATCCAAACACCCACGCGCTGCGCAGCGGCAAGCTCGGCTCCCCGGAGGTCGCTTTTGATTTTGCCGACGTCAAGATGCCGCACAACGCGTTCAAGCGCGCGGTGCGCGGGCTCGAATTCGAGATCTGCGAACTGGCCATCGTGACCTACCTGATGGCAAAGGCCGCGGGCGTTCCGCTCGTGCTCCTGCCGGCGGTCATCTTCGGCCGCCTGCCGCACCGGTTCCTGATGTACAACCCCGAGCGCGGCCCGCTCGGGCCCGGCGAACTCGAAGGCAGGCGCGTTGCGATCCGCTCGAGTTCGGTCACGACCGTGATGTGGCTCCGAGGCATCCTCGCCGCCGACTACGGCGTAAATCTCGAAAAGGTGCAGTGGGTGGTGTTCGAGGACGCGCATGTGGCGGGCTTCAAGGAACCGCCGAACGTCGAGCGCGCGCCGGAGGGAAAGACCATCGTGGACATGCTGCTTGCCGGCGACGTCGATGCCGGCGTGGTGGCCGAGGGCGCGGGCAACGACCCGCGCCTTGCGACCCTGATTCCGGATGCGGCCGCCGCGGCCACCGCCTGGCACCGGCGCACCGGCATCCTGCCGATCAACCATATGGTGGCAGTGAAGTCTTCGCTGCTCGCGACCAATCCGGGCGCGGTACGCGAGTTCTACCGGATGCTCGTGCAGAGCAAGCGTCTGGCCGGACTGCCCGTCCAGGGCGAACTCGACACCTGCCCCATGGGGCTCGACGCCAACCGCGCCAACCTCGACTTTGCAATCGACACCGTGCACCGCCAGGGCCTGATCCCGCGCCGCTATTCGGTCGACGAACTGTTCGACGACCTCACTAGAAACCTTTGAGAAAGAGAGACAGATCCAGATGATCATCGACTGCCACGGCCACTACACCACCTCCCCGCCCCAGCTGCAGGCCTATCGCGACGGCCAGATCGCGGGCGCAAGGGATCCTGCCTATGTGCCCGCCAGGGGAAACCTCGGCATCACGGACGACCAGATCCGCCAGAGCCTCGAGGGCGCGCAGCTGAAGATCCAGCGCGAGCGCGGCACCAACCTCACGATCTTCTCGCCGCGCGCGATGGGCATGGGCCACCACATCGGCACCGAGGCGATCAGCAAGATCTGGTCCGAGCAGTGCAACGAACTGATCCACCGCGTCTGCACCCTGTACCCGAACAACTTCGTCGGCGTCTGCCAGCTGCCGCAGACGCCCGGGCGTGCCGCCGGCGAACTGCATCCCCGAGCTGGAACGCTGCGTGAAGGAGTTCGGCTTCATCGGCTGCAACCTGAACCCCGATCCGTCGGGGGGCTACTGGACCGATCCGCCGCTGACCGACAAGTGGTGGTATCCGCTGTACGAGAAGATGGTCGAACTCGATGTGCCCGGCGATGATCCATGTGAGCGGCTCGTGCAACCCGAACTTCCACGCCACCGGCGCGCACTACATCAACGGCGACACCACCGCGTTCATGCAGCTGATCGAGAAGAATCTCTTCAAGGATTTCCCGACGCTGAAATTCATCATCCCGCACGGCGGCGGCGCGGTGCCCTACCACTGGGGACGCTATCGCGGCCTCGCGCAGGACATGGGTCTGCCGCCCTTGAAGGAGCTGCTCCTGAACAACGTGTTCTTCGACACCTGCGTGTACCACCAGGCGGGCATCGACCTGCTCACCAAGGTCATTCCGGCCGACAACATCCTGTTTGCCTCGGAAGTCGTCGGCGCGGTGCGCGGCATCGATCCCGAGACCGGGCACTACTTCGATGACACCAAGCGCTACATCGACTCGGTCGGCTGGCTCACGGGTGCGGACAAGGAAAAAATCTTCAGCGGGAACGCGAAACGCGTGTACGGACGGTTCGCGAAGCACTGCCCGGCGTGCTGAGGTGACCCGCCGACATCGGCGGGCGACACGCACAGTGTATCGGTATCAATACACAAACTGACATGTCAGCCGCTCCAGGACTAGGCTTCAGGAAAAATATCTTTCAAATTATCGTGCGCTGCCGCTAGATCAGGTACTTCTTTCCGACGGCGGAGGGCACGAGTTCGTCGCCGAAGACCTTCGCCATTTCGCTGAGCGCCCGCCAGCCCGTGCAGTGGCCCGGTGCAAGAAACTTCAGATCGAACGTCTTCAGGTCCGCGATCGTCTGCGGAATGATCTTCTCCGTGATCCCGGACAGGTGCAGCCCACCCATCACGCCATGCAGCGGAACCGCGGGGAATACCGAACGCGCATGGTTCAGGACGTTGATCAGGCCCGCATGCGAGCAGGCGGAGAATATGAACTGGCCCTTGTCTTTCACATGGACCGAGATGAAGCGCTCGTCCATCAGAAGGGGATCGGGTTCCCACGACTGGCCATCCTCGCTGCGCCGCACCTGGCCCGGCAGCCCCAGTTCGTATTCCGTCAGGCGCGGAATCTCGCCGCTGACGTAGAACGCACCGCCCCCGGTCACCCGCGGCTCGCGCGTGTTGACGACCCTTGCGCCGGCTGCGGCCAGCATCTGCGGATCGGGCACCGGCTCGTGCACGACGAGCTCGCCGCCCGGCCGCGGCGTCGCGCGCTGCGCAAACATGCCGGGATGGACGAAACACTCCACGCCGGCGTCCGGCCGGGCGTCTGACACAGCCTTCACGGCTGCAAGCAGCCCGCCGGCATGATCCCAGTGGCCGTGCGACAGCACGACGGATTCGATTTGCGCGAAGTCGACGCCGAGGATTCCCGTATTGCGCAGAAACGTCGCCCCCTCGGGGCCGGCGTCGAACAGCAGGGTGTGCTTCTCGCTGCCTGTGTGGGCCGTAATCAGGAGCGACAGCCCGTGGTGGGCGCAGCAGATGTTGGCCCCCGAGATCATGCGCAGGCGCCCGCCGCTCAGCAGCCCTGACCACTCAGCGACGACGTTCGGCGGATTGGTCGACAGGCTGTCGGTGGTGTTGTCGATCAGGACCAGCACTTCCAGGCGATCAACGGTCAGGACATCAAGCATGGTCGGTTCCCCTTTTTGCGGATTGCAGCAAGCACTCTGCTCACAAAGACTCGAAAACTTTCCTGCCCAGCTGACCGATTTCTTCGTCCTGCTGGTAGGTTCCGCCGCTTTCGCCCAGCGCGCCCAGCATGGTTCCATCTTTCGATCGCAAAACGATGCCGCCCCATACGGGCGTATAGAGCGGATCGCAGAACCAGGCTGATGTCGCGCCTTTCGTCCCCCAGCGTCATGTCGAAAAGCCGCGACTTGATGACCTTCGTGTCCGCCTGCCACTTGGTCGCCGTATAGGCCTTGTTGTAACTCATGCGCGCGTTCAGCGCCGATGCGCTCTCCATCCTCGAGAGATGGAGCAGGTCACCCCCGGCATCGACGACTGCGACGGAAAACCGCAGGCCTTTTTCCGTCGCCGCCTTGAGCATCGCTTCGGCAATCGCCTGTGCTTCCTTCAATCCCAGTTTGTCAGCCATTCTTGCATGCCTCCCTGGTTCACCATCGTGTCAAATCGTCGCAAGTGAGTTTGCCTCATCCGCGCTGAGCGTGGTGACTCATGTCCACAAGATGGGTAGCATGACCAACGCCGACACCCAAAAATCAGGAAGACCGATCATGATCACCGCCATCGTCCGCTTCAAACTGCCCGCAGACATCGATTCGGCCAAAGCCGCGGAGCTGTTTCGCGGCTCCGCGCCGAAGTATCAGGGCCTCGCCGGCCTCGTGCGCAAGTACTACCTGTTCGACGCGGAGAGTCACACGGGCGGCGGCTGCTATCTGTGGGAGAGCCGTGAGGCCGCCGAGCGCGTCTACAACGCGGAATGGAAGAAGATGATTGCCGACCGCTACGGCGCGCCCCCTGAGATCAGCTATTTCGAGTCGCCGGTTGTGGTGGACAACACGCCCGGAAAATCGAACCTCGGCGCCGTGGTGTAGCCGCGGTCATCGCGTCGTAGGCCCATCGTGACATCGTCAGATCGCAATTCAGCATCGACCGGCGCGCCGGTCACCACGGTGCGCCTGCAGAACATCGCCCAAGCCTACGGGCAGTCCGCGGCGCTGATGGCGGCCGTCGAAGTGGGTGTCTTCACGGCGATCAGCCGGGGCGCCGGCACCTACGCGGAAGTCGCGGCGGCAGTGGACATCCACCCGGCCAATGCCGAGCGCTTGATGGTGATGCTCTGCGCAACCGGCCTGCTGCAGAAGACTTCGGGCCGCCACAGCAATGCGCCCGATGTCGAGCGCTTCCTGGTCGAAGGCAGTCCCGGCTACATGGGCCCGTGGATAACCTTCACCAAGCCGAACTGGAATGAATGGGGGCGCCTCGCCGAACACATTCGCGAGAAGGACCTTAAGGTCATGGGTTCGATCGACAGTTTCACGGTGGCAGACGCGAGGCGCTATCACGCAGCAACCTATTCGATCGGCATGGGCGCCGGCCGCCGCTTCGTGCGCCAGGTCGACCTCAAGGCGCGCGCACGCATCATGGACATCGGCGGCGGCTCGGGGGCCTACTGCATCGCGGCTGCGAAGGCGCATCCCGCCATACGCGCAGTGGTGCTCGATCTGCCGGTGATGTGCGAAGTGAGCGCGCGAATTCATCGCCGAAAACGGCGTGAGCGATCGCGTCGCGGCGCAGCCATGCAACTTCACGTGCGATCCGTTCCCCACCGACTGCGATGTCGCCATCATGGCCTCCAACCTGCCCATGTACAGTCGCGAGATGATCGCGACCGTCGTGAAGAAGGCGCACGATGCGCTTCTGCCCGGCGGAGAGATGCATCTGATCGGCGAAACCACCAATGACGAACGCACGGGACCGTGGGGGCCGGCCTACTGGGGCCTGGGCCAGGCGGTGTCGGATTCGCTCGGCCTCGCGCATTCGGAATCGGACGTGATCGGCTACTTCCGGGCGGCGGGATTCGAGAACGTGGGCGTGCATGAGTTCATCGCCGGGTCGCTGAGTCGCATCACTGGCACCAAGGCGAAATAGGGTCTCGGCTCAGCCGGCCTGCCGTTGCGCCCGCAACTCCGCCACCGCCTCCGGATTCACCAGCGAACTGAGGTCCCCCGCATCCTCGCCAAGGTAGGCCGCGCGGATCACGCGGCGCATGATCTTCAGGTTGCGGGTCTTCGGCAGGTCGGACACGAAGCACACGTCCTTCGGCCGGAACGCGACGCCCAGTCCGTGCACGACGGCCTGCGACAACTCGGCGCGCAGGGTTTCGTCGGCACTGACGCCCGGCTTCAGGGAACACACCAGCACGAGTGCCGAACCCTTGATCCGGTCGGGCACGCCGATGGCCGCGGCTTCCGCAAGCCGGCCGCCCGCCATCAGCAGCGCCTCGATCTCGGAGGGGCCGGTGCGCTTGCCGGCGATCTTCAGGGTGTCATCCGATCTGCCGTGGATGTACCAGTGGCCATCAGAATCACGGCTGGCGAAATCGCCGTGGTGCCAGACATTCTTCCAGGTGCTCCAGTAGTTCTCCACGTAGCGCGCGTCGTCCTTCCACAGGCCCATGGTCAGGCCGAACACCGGGCGGCGCATCACCAGTTCGCCGACGCTGCCCGGCGCCACCGGCTGCCCGGATTCGTCGAAAATGTCGGCGCCGGTGCCTGGCACCGGGGTGTTGAAGCTGCAGGGTTTGAGCGGACGCATGAGGCAGCACGCAAGGATGCCCATCATCTCGGTGCCGCCCGAAAAGTTGAGCAGCGGCACGCGACCCCTGCCCACGCGATCGAACAGCCAGCGCCAGGCATCCGGCGTCCAGGGCTCGCCGCTCGAGACCATCACGCGCAGCGCCGAGAGATCGTGCGTGTTCCACGGCTCGCTGCCCTGCGCGATGAAGGTGCGCGCCGTCGTGGGCGCGATGCCGAGGTAGGTCACGCGATGTTCGCTCACCACGCGCCACATCCGGTCGGGGTCGGGAAAATTCGGCGCGCCCTCCACCAGCACCAGCGTGCCGCCCACGACCGGGGTGACCAGAACGATCAGCGGCCCCACCACCCAGCCCATGTCCGACATCCAGAGCATCCGGTCCTCGGCACGAAAGTCCATGCACAAGGACAAGTCCATCACGATCTTGGCAATGAACCCGGTGTGCCCGTGGACCACGCCCTTGGGCTTGCCGGTGGTGCCCGAGGTGAACACCAGCAGGAACGGCGCGTCCGCGTCCATTTCCTCGGTCGGCGCATGGTCCGGTTGCGCAGCGCTGAGATCGTGCCACCAGTGGTCGCGGCCCTCGATCCATGCGACCGGATTGCCGGTGCGCTTGACCACGACGACATCCTTCACCGAAGGCACCTGGGCTGCGGCCTCGTCGGCGATCGCCTTGGCATCCACCAGCTTGCCGCGCCGCAGCGACCCATCCACCGTGATCAGCACCCTCGCCTGCGCGAGTTCGAGGCGCGAAGCCATCGCATCGGCGCCAAACCCCGAGAACAGCGGCATGACGATGCCGCCCATCTTGGCCCCCGCGAGCAACGCGAACATCGCCTCGGGAATATTGGGAAGATAGATCGCGATCACGTCCCCGCGCACCACGCCCAGCGCGCGCAGCGCACCCGCGCAGCGGCACACCTCGGCATCCAGTTCGCGGTAACTGTAGTCCCTGCGCGCGCCGTCCTCCCCCTCCCAGACGAGCGCGGTCTTGTCCCAGGTCGGCGTGCCGCGCCAGCGATCGATCGCGTTCAGGACGACGTTGGTCGTGCCGCCGGCGCACCATTTCGTAAAGGGCGCCCCTGCCGTGTCGTCCAGCGCACGCGTGTAAGGCCGGTAGAAGCGGTAGTCGAGATGCTTCAGCACGCCTTCGAAGAACCAGCCCGGGTTCCGCATCGGCGCGAAGGAGCAGTTCATCGTAGCTTGCGACGCCGAGCGTGCGCATCAGCGCGGCCATGTTCGTGGCCGCGGCGAACTGTTCGGATCGGGTCGCCAGGCGAACTCCGTCTCGGCAGACATCAGCGTCTCCTCATCGGTCCGTGCGACGGGACTACGCGCTGCGGTTCTTGAGGAACGACGCCTTCACCGCGATCTTGCCGTCGCGGAATGTGAAAACGTCGACGCCCTGCACTTCGACCTTGCGCCCATCGACCGTGGTGCCGGCGAAGACCCACTCGGACACACCGCGATCTCCCGCGACGAAATGGCGCGAATTCCTGAACTCCACATCCGGAAACGTCTTGAACACCTTTGCGAAACCCTTCGCGCACCTGTTCGCGTCCGGCGTAGCGCGTGCCGCACACGTCCTTCCCGGCCGAGGTTTCGAAAACGCAGTCCTCCGCCATGAACGTCATCAGATAATCGACGTCGTGCTTGTTCCATCCGTCGCCGAATGCTTCCAGGTCCTTGATCGTCATCGTCATCGGGGTCTCCTTGTGGCGCGAAGCGAAACTCGACAGGGCGCGAGTCATCGTCTTTGCAGTATTCGACCGGCACGGCGAAGGCCGATTGCCGAAGAATGCATTGTGAACCGTGTCGCCGTCCGCGAGCAAATCCACGCGACAGCAGCGACCTTGCGCGTCGGGCGGTGTGCGCGAACGAAACACACATTACCGACGCGAGGGGCGGATGCCGCCAACGCTGCGGCTCTCACGAGAAAACTGCCTCATGGAGAAACCCGTCTGCCTGAATTTAGTGGGGTGGATACTGATATTTTTTTGCTGAAGTTCTTGCGCTGCGCAAGATGCACGACAACTTACTGACATTCATGTCGGGCGTTCGAGGTTGGATCGCCTCCTCGGTCCGGTCAAATCTGGGCACTCATGGGAACTGAAAATAGTGCTCTAACTGGACCTTGGCGTGTTCACGCGTTTGGATATTCTTGGTGGAACTTAAGGATATTCTCAAGTCCAACACCTGTAAGGTCTTCGAAGGAGTCAAATGCAAATCCTGCTTTCGTTAGACCGGACTCCACAAGACGCGGACCTCCAAATGTAGTTTCATCGTCAAAGTAAATCCGCATATCAAAAGACTGAGTGCTGGTTGTGAATTTCCCGGAAAGACGCACTTTATAGAACTTATTCATTCCAAAAAACGTGCTGTGGATGTACATGGTTCCTACTAGCTTAATCCTCTGCGCATATGCAACTAAGCCTTGAGAAAACATCGCATTTGCGGAGCCCTGATTCAGCACATTCTTCTTTTCGTAGACAGTCTCATAGGCAGAGTTAATTAGAGCGACTGGAAGAGTGAGAAGCGTACCTGCAAGAAGGCCTTTTCCATCTGTATTCGCTGTAGCTGCAGCTACCAATTGCTCAAACTTCCCTTTGTCGGCGGCCGCAATGAGAACCACATAGTCTTCTGTAAATACCACGTCAATGTAGTTGGAAATCCATTCCAAATTCGATGGCCGAGCATCTTTAAAGCTTGGATGCACGTGGATTCGCCTCCAAACTGTCCTGGCGAGCCCCAATGGCGGAAGCGGGGAATTCCTCGCATCCATCTGTGAGAACGGCTCCGAGCAAATGGATCCTGTCTCTAACGCAAGTTTGGTTCCGCATTTTTGACAAAAAACTGCGGAATCCGGCAATTTCTCGCCACATATATGGCAAAACATTTTTTTATCTAGTCCATGCGTTAGACGACTGAATCTATACAAATCCGCCTTCGCCGATCTACAACAGCTAGCCTTTGTCCAGTCGAAACTGTTCCAGCCGACTAAGGATGCTCATTGCCCTTCCGTGCGCATCTTGCATCGCCTTCGTAAGCGCGATTAGGGACTCTGAATTCTTGTTGCCGCTCTTCAGGGATGCGTGCAGTGCACTTACTGCCGCAGCTTCGTCCTCGAGCGCCACTTTGTATTCGTCAAGCAATGGGCCTGCCTTTGCGTCAATAATCATCTTCGCTCTCTCAGAGGAGAAATGCGTTGGACTAACGGCTTTGCCGCCGTTCACGCAACACGGGGGGCTACGGATATATACGCTACGTTCTGATTACCGGGGTGTCCATAGGCCGAAAGTCTAAAAGTGAACGCTTCGTGCAGGCCGACTGAAGAAAGTCGGCGAAATCAGTGTCGGGGGTTACCAGAATTGTCCCCGATTGGCTCCCCGACCCGGGATTGAACTAGATCTCCTCCGCCGGCACAACCACCACCTTCCCGTCACGCCACACGACAATGGACTGGCCGAGCGCTTTGTGACGGGCGATGGCCTCGTGCACAGCCAGATCCATCGCCTCGATGACCTCATCCCCATTGAACTCGGATGCAGGAACGCGGAGAAGCTGCTGTTCCGCCTTTTGAACTGGCTTCATGGCACCTCGCAAGAATTGTTGCCACAGTTCGAGATCATCGACCCGAATGGGCCCGCCCGGCATTCGCATCGCGATCGAACGGCGCTTGTCGGGCGAGGAATTGTCGACCATCTGCCACGCGTCTGCAATCGGCATGTAGAGGTTGAAGAAGTTGTCCAGCCCGCGCGCATACCGCCGCCGGATGACCGGCTCCGGTATCGCATGCCCGCCCGCACGCACGCGCGCCGCCACCCGTTGAACGGCCATGTCCGCGTTCGGCAACCAGACGAAGGTCAGGTGGAAGAAGTAACCCGCCTTCCGCAGCGCCTCGATCCGCGGGCGCAGGCTGCGGCTCGCGAGCGTGGTCTCGATGGCGAAGTCCTTCCGCCCGCCCGCAAGTTCGTCGAGCCTGCCGAGCATGATCCGTCCGGCTTCGATCTCGCCGACGCCTTGCGCGACTGCGATATCGTCCGCGTTGACGAAGGCGGCAACCCGCCGGACGCCGGTCAGCAGCCGCGGCGCGGAGGTGGACTTGCCGGCGCCATTCGGACCGGCGATGACGAAGAGATTCGGCACCCGCCGCCTACAACCCCTGCGCCTTCTTCAGCAGGCTCGCCGCCGCGCCCGCAAGTGCCGCGTCACCGCCGGCCTTGACCAGCTTCGCGCCCGCGATCAGCGCGCGCAGTTCGTCGCGTCCGAGACACAGTGGACCGATGGCCGGTGGCGAGGTCATCGCATACCCGACGCCGGGCTGCGCCTCGATCGCGAAGCCCGCGGCGCGCAAGTCATCCATGTCGCGGTACAGCGTGCGCACGGTCACGCCGAACATCTGCGCCGCGTCGGCCGCGCGCAGGCGCGACTGGCCGAGCAGCAGGGTGAGCGACAACAGCCGATTGGCGCGACTGAACATACTGACATTATTTTCGGTAGTAGCCATATTCCACGCAGATCAGATGGTTACTTACTGACATTATAGACCGGGTTCCTGGCGTCTGGCAGACGGGTCGCTCCGAGCGAAATCCGCGACGATGAGGACCCCGGCGGGCTTGCACGCCCGCGACCTGTGGCAGAATGAATTCCATGAATGCCACCGCCATCACCCTGAGGATCGCCCAAGCTGACGACGCCAAGGCGATCGCGCTGATGTCGCGCGACCTGATCGAGGCGGGACTGGGCTGGAAGTACGAGCCCGAACGGATCCGGCGCGCGATGAACGACCGCGACACCGTGACCCTGGTGGCCTGCGACCGCAGCCAGCTGGTGGGCTTCGCAATCATGGAATTCGGCGACGAGCGCGCGCACCTGGTGCTGCTCGCGGTGCGTCCGACCCACCGCCGCCACAGCGTGGGCCGCCGCCTGATCGAATGGCTGATCGAATCGGTCGCCACCGCCGGGCTCGCCTCGATCCACCTCGAACTGCGCTCCAGCAACGAGGCCGCGCGCGCCTTCTATCGCGCCATGGGCTTCGCCGAAACAGTCGAAGTCCCCGGCTACTACCGCGGCAAGGAGTCTGCAACGCGCATGGTGCGTGTACTGCGCGTGCCCGGCCCGCTGCCCTTCAACTGGCGTCCGCCGACGCTCGACAAGAAGTAGCCCGGTGGGACTGGAAGCGCACAGGGCGCTCCACACGCTGGGCGCGGTCGAACTGACTTCGCGGCTCGCCCGACGCGAGCTGACCGCCGAATCCCTGGTGCACGGCCTGCTCGAACACATTGCCGCGCGCGAGCCCGTGGTCCAGGCCTGGACCCACCTCGACCGGGACGCCGTGCTTGCCGTCGCGCGCGAACTCGACCGCGGACCGATCCGCGGCCCGCTGCACGGCCTGCCTTTCGGCGTGAAGGACGTATTCGACACCTGGGATTGCCCGACCGGGTACGGATCGCCGATCTATGCCGGCCACCAGCCGCCGGCCGACGCCGCGGTCGTGTCGCTTGCACGCAAGGCCGGGGGACTCATCCTCGGCAAGACGGTGACCACCGAGTTCGCGACCTTCCCGCCGGGCAAGACGCGCAACCCGCACAACCCGGAGCACACGCCCGGCGGATCCTCCTCAGGATCGGCGGCCGCGGTCGCCGACGGCATGGTGCCGGTTGCCTTCGGTACGCAGACCGTGGGCTCGACCATACGCCCCGCCTCGTTCTGCGGCGCGACCGGCTACAAACCGAGCTACGCGCTGCTGCCCACCGCGGGCATCAAGCCGATCTCGTACTGCCTCGACACGGTGGGACTGTTTGCGCGCTCCGTCGCCGACATGGGTCTGATCACCGGCGCACTCTCGGGTCGGGCGCTGGCCGTGCCGGCAGATCCTGTCGCGCCGCGCGTGGGCCTGTGCCTGACGCCGCAATGGCCCCACGCGCATCCCGAGGTGCAGCAACTCTTCGCCGGGCTTGGTGCCGCATTCGCACGGGCGGGCGCGAAGGTCAGCGACTTCACCCTGCCCGCGCCCTACGCGCAGTTGCACGATGCGCAGGCGCTGATCTGGGACTACGAGGTTGCGCGCTGCCTGACCGACGAGTACGAACGGCACCGCGACATGATTCGCGAACCGCTGCGCAGCCAGCTCGCGCGCGGTTTCGAAGTGGCACCGGCCGATTACGAAGCCGCGATGGCGCTCGCGCGCGAAGGGCGGCGCAGCTTCGACGCGGTGATGGGCGATCTCGACGTGCTCGTCGTGCCGAGCAGCCAGGGCGAGGCGCCCAGGGGGCTCGGCGCCACCGGCCTGCCGTATTTCAACCGCACCTGGACCCTGCTGCATGTGCCCTGCGTGCACGTGCCCTACGGCCACGGCCCCAACGGGCTGCCGATCGGCTTCCAGGTGGTCGGGCGCATCGGCGACGACGCACGCGTGCTCGCCTGCGCGCATTTCCTGCAGAAGAATCTCGCGGCCATCGCGTAAGGTCGCAGGGCCTGCCGCGACCAACAGTCGCACTTGCCTGCCATTCGTCGCAATCCGCCCCAACCGAGGCTACCCGCCATGACTCTGCGTTCCCTGCTCTTCGCCCTGATCGCCGGCACATCCCTGTTTTCCTCGACTGCCACGGGCCAGGAAAAACCACCCTCAGCGGGTCTGGAAGCCGCGATCTTCGCCGGCGGCTGCTTCTGGTGCATGGAGCCGCCCTTCGACGCGCTGCCCGGCGTGGTCTCGACCACCTCGGGATACACCGGCGGGCGGGTGCGCAATCCCACCTACCAGGCGGTCTCCGCGGGCAGTACCGGCCACACCGAGGCGGTGCGGGTCGATCTACGACCCGAAGAAGGTGAGCTACGAGAAGCTGCTCGAGGTGTTCTGGCACAACATCGACCCGACCGTGCGCGATGCGCAGTTCTGCGACCACGGCTCGCAATACCGCACCGGCATCTTCACCATCGGCGCGGAGCAGAAGCGACTGGCCGAGGCGTCGCGCGCAAAACTCGCGAAGACCAAGCCGTTCAAGGGCGACATCGTCACCGAGATCACGCCCGCCGCGGAATTCTGGGCAGCGGAGGAATACCACCAGGACTATTACAAGAAGAACGCCGATCCGCTACAGCTTCTACCGCAATGGCTGCGGGCGCGACGCGCGCCTCGAAGCGCTCTGGGGCAAGTCGGCGGGGCACTGACGCAAACGGGCAGCCGGTCCCGAGCGCGTACACTCCACCCGAACCGTCCGCGGCGACCGCCGCGGCGCGCATCGACGACCGGGACCCAGATGAACGACAGGATACGCGAGCTCCTCGGCCAGATCGCCGGGCTGGAGGCACAGTTGCAGGCCGCGCTGCACGAGCAGGAAAACCGCATCGTGTTCACGATCCGGGGCAAGCGGGTCGAATTCGAAAAGGACGTGAGTGCCGCGCACCGCAGGCTCAAGCGCAGCGTGCTGCGCTGGCTGGTCACCGACCGGCCGCAGAACCTGCTCACCGGGCCGATCATCTACTTCATGGTGATACCGATGGTGCTGCTCGACCTCACCGTCTCTCTCTACCAGGCGGTGTCCTTTCCGATCTACCGGATCGCGAAGGTCTCGCGGGCCGACTACATCGTGTTCGACCGGCATGCGCTCGGCTACCTGAACTTCTACGAACGCCTGCACTGCGAGTACTGCGCCTATGCCAACGGCCTGCTCGCGTTCTGCACCGAGATCGTCGCCCGCACCGAAGCGTACTTCTGCCCGATCAAGCACGCGCGCAAGGTCCTCGGTACGCACGCGCGCTATCGGGAATTCCTCGAGTACGGGGACTCGGAGGACTACCACGGCCGTCTCGAGGCGTTCCGCGCCGCGCTGGAAAACGAACATCAGGCAGCTGGATCCGACACGCAAAGATAAATTGCGCACGGTCGGATGGCGGACCGCCCTGATGTTTTCTGACAATTGGGAGCGCGTCTGAATTGCAATGCGGCTTGCGCATGCACTCCAAATAGTGGATTGTCGGCCAACGATGCAAGATAACAATTCAGCGGTCCGCGCACACGATCATGCCCCGCCCACGCTCGTCCTGCAGATCGAGGACAACGACGTGGATGCGCTGCTCGCCCAGGCGGCGGTCGCCAAGGCCCTGGGCCGCGAAACGCAGGTGCTGCGCGCGACCACCCTCGCGCGCGGCCTGGCGATCGTGCGCGCGGCGGGCGTGGACCTCGTGCTGCTCGACCTGAACCTGCCCGACAGCCACGGCCTGGACACGCTGAGGCGCATGCATGCGGCGACCGACAGCCCGATCATCGTGGTCACGGTCGAGGACGCGCCCGAGCTCGACCAGCAGGCGCTGGCCGCAGGCGCTTTCGAGATCCTCCACAAGGGACGGCTCGGCCCGGATGCGATCGTGCGGCTGCTCAGGCTTGCGGAACAGCGCCGCGTCACCCAGAAATCTTCCGAACAGGCCGTCCAGCTTGCGCACTCGCGGCTCGAACTCGCGCTCGCGGCCAGCGGGGTGTGCACCTGGGACTACGACATTTCCACCGGCGAAGTCGTCCTCTCGGAATCCTGGTCGCAGATCGTCGGCGCACGCGCAGGCGTCACGCGCACCAGCTTCGCCGCGCTGGCCAACCGCGTCCACCCGGAAGACCTGACCGCGCTCAGCCTCATGCTGGCGGAGGTGATGAAGGGGCAACGCGGCGAATATTCGGTCGAGCACCGCGTGCGGCACGCGGACGGCGACTGGCGCTGGATCGTCTCGCGCGGCAAGGTCGTCGCACGCGATGCCCACGGCCGCGCGGTCCGCATGCTCGGCAGCAACCTCGACGTCTCCGAGCGCAAGCAGACGGAGGCCCGCCTGCTGCAGCTGGCGCAGTACGACGCCGTCACCAGCCTGCCGAACCGCCTGCTGCTTGAAGAACGCCTGGCCCGGCAGATCACGCTGGGACGCCGCCACCACAGGGGCGCCGGCGTGCTGTTCGTCGATATCGACCATTTCAGGCTGATCAACGACAGCTACGGCCACCATACGGGCAACACGCTGCTGGCAGAGGTCGGAGAACGGCTGCTTGCGTGCGTGCGCGCAGACGACACGGTCGCGCGGCTGGGCGGCGATCAGTTCGCGATCGTCATCGTCGACCTCTCGTGCATCGAAGATGCGACACGCGTCGCACAGAAGATCCTCGACAGTTTCGAGTCGCCCTTCAACCTGCGCGGCCGGGAGGCGTTCATCGGCTTGAGCATCGGGGTGGCGGCCTTCCCGGGTGACGCCGACAGCGCGCCCCTGCTCCTCGCCTGCGCCGAAACCGCGATGCGCCGCGTCAAGGCCTCCTCGCGCAACGCGTACTGTCTCTTCTCTGCGGAAATGAACGTGCGTGCCGCGACACGCCTGCACCTGCACACCGACCTGCGCCACGCCCTGGATCGCAACGAGTTCCAGCTGCACTACCAGCCCAAGGTCGAGCTCGCGACCGGCACCATCATCGGCGTGGAGGCGCTGCTGCGCTGGGTACACCCGCTGCGGGGAACGATATCGCCGGTCGAATTCATCCCGGCGCTGGAGGACACCGGCCTGATCGTCCCCGTCGGCGACTGGGTGATCCGGGAGGCACGCGCCCAGTTGCGGCGCTGGGCGGAGCAGGGACTCGTTCCGGTGCCGATCGCGATCAACCTCTCGGCCAAGCAGTTCCGACGCCGCAACCTGGACCAGGTGATCCGCAGCCAGCTCTCGGAAGACGGTCTTGCCCCGCACCTGCTCGAACTCGAGATCACGGAAAGCTGCCTGATGGACGACCCCGTGGATGCGGTGCGCCAGCTGCGGACCCTGCGCGAGGCGGGATTCACGATTTCGGTGGACGATTTCGGTACCGGGTACTCGAGCCTTGCCTATCTGACCCGCCTGCCGATCTCCACGCTCAAGATCGACCAGAGCTTCGTCAACGCCGCGCTGGTCGAACCCGCATCCGCGGCAATCGTCAGGATGGTCATCGACATGGCACGCACCCTGGGCCTGAATGTCGTCGCCGAAGGCATCGAGACCGACGCGCATGTGGCGTTCCTGCGCCTGCACGGCTGCGAGCAGGGACAGGGCTACCGCTTCGGCCGGCCGATGCCTCCAGCGGAAGTGTCCGCCCTGCTCGCGCGGCGCGATTAGGCGCTGCGACCGGGTCCCGGCCGCCGGTCGGCGCACGGCGCTTCACTTCGCGACCCCCAGTTCGAGCTTCAGCTCGACCGTGCGCAGATCCTCCCCTTCGGCCTTGCGCGCCTCGCCCGGTGCGGAGCGCGCAGCGGGCACGCCGCCGACCGTGGTCAGTTCCCGCACGATGGCGTCGCTGCGCCGCGTGGCCAGCTGGAGCAGGGTCTGCTCGGTGACCGGCGCATCCCGGATCATGCGGTCAATGAGTCCACGGTAGAACACCCGCAGCGCTTTCACCTGCGGCGGCACATCCGCGCCCTCGGCCGGGGTGGCGGCTGTCGCTGCCTGCGCGGGGACTGCAGACGCCTGCGCCGCGCGGCTTTTCAGCTCGGCGAATACGGCAGGGGCATAGTGCTCGCCGAATGCCGCCTCCACCGCCTTCTGCACGCGCGGATTCCCGGCATCGAGCGGTCCCGGATCCTCGCCCGCGCGCTGTTCCATGCCCATGCGCCTGACGATGTCCGCGCGCACAGCGTAGGACTTCAATGCGGCCGTGTCGGCCGCGGGCGCATAGGTCGGGTGCACCTTCAGTATCAGTGTCGGACGTTCCTTGAGCGCGCGCGCGACCGATACGAGTTTTTGCCGCTCGGGCGGCGCGAGCGCATCGCCGCCGGGCTCGAAGGCAATCGAGTCAATCTGCTTCTCGCCGCCGCCGAAGAGCGCGGCCAGCGCGCGGAACGGTGCGGTGATGATGCTCGTGAGCAGATTGCCGAACGCCTTGCCGATCACTGCACCGTAGTCGAACTTCGGATCGTTCAGGTCGCCGCTAACCGGCAGGCCGATGTCGATCACGCCGTCGGCATCCTTGAGGATCGCGATCGCGAGTTCGAGCGGCAGGTCGAGCGCGCCGGGACTGTTCACCTTCTCGCCCAGCTCGACCTTGTTCAACACGATCTTGTTCTGGCCCTCGAGCTTGCCGTCCCGCAGCTTGTAGGAGAGGTCCAGCGCAAGGCGCCCGGCGGCAATCCGGTAGCCCGCAAACTTTTCGACATACGGAGAGAGCGCGGTCATTTCGAGATTGCGGAATTCCAGCGCGATGTCGGTGGAGCGCCGCGGGTTCAGGGCGCTGATGCGCCCGCGGATCTTCGCCGACCCGTAGGTGTCGACGCGCGCGTCGAGCTGGACCTGCGCACTGCGCGTCATGTCGGTTCCCAGGCCCGTGATCACGCCCTTGAGTTCGTGCATGCGCGTGCCGAACTGCGGACGCAGGCTGTAGTCGGCGAATTCGAGCGCCCCGTCCGACACCCGCACCCGCGCGATCGTGACCGGAAACGGATCGGCGTCTTTCTGCGACCCGGGCGACGCCGGAGCCTGCGTTTCCGGCGCAGCCTCCCCGCCCGGCTTCTTCAGCACGTCGAGCAGGTTGATCGAGCGGTCCGCGGCAATGATCACCTTGCCGACGAGTTTGTCCACACGCAGCTCGCCGATGTCCACCCGGTTAGGTTCCAGCGTGGCGACGATGTCGCCCGTGGATACCGACGACCATGAAAGGAACGCCTGCCGCGATGCGGCTTCCTGGAACTGCACACCGTCGATCGAAACGCCGCCGGTGTAGGCGAGCTTCGGTGCCGCCTTGCCTTGATCCCCGTAGCGCAGACGCCCCGCCGCGGACACGCTGCCGCCCGCGAGATGCAGGGCCGCGAAGTCCGACACGAAGGGCTGCACCGGCGCCAGCGCGATGCGCGCGAGCTTCACCTGCAGATCCGCCGATGGCAGGTCCGTGCGGACCTGACCGCGGGCCTCGATTTCGCCGCCGCTCCTGACCTTCGCCTTGAGTTCGAGCCGGACGGGTCTGGCTGCGGCGCTGTCGAACCCGGCGATCCGCACACCGATCGACTCCAGCCCCAGCGCCACCGCGGGCGTTTTGCGGCGATCCTCGAAATCGAGCGCGAAATCCTGCAGCTGCACATCTTTGAGCGCAATGCCCCAGGCTGCGGATGCAGCCTTCGCGGGCGCGGGCGCCGCTGCCTTGCGGGTCGCAGACACGGCTTTCTTTCGGGGCGTGGATGCGGATGCAGTTCTTGCACCAGCCTCCGGCGCAGCGGAAGCCAGCAGGCTCATCCAGTTGAGCCGGCCCTGCGCATCGAGCCAGCCTTTTGCATGCCCTTTGGCGAGCACCGCCTTGTCAAAGCTCAGCGTTCGTTGCCCGAGGCGCAGCGCACCGCCCGTAAGATTGGCGCTGCCCAGTCGGGCAAGTTCGGTTGTACCGGCCGGTTCGTGCACGACCGCGCCGCTCAGCGCGAGCGTGAGTCCCTCGCCATTCAGCTCGGGCGCGCCTGCAGCGCCCGTGCTCTTCAGCACCAGGGACCCCGCCCCGATGCGCGCATCCGCAAGTTCAATCAGGTCCGCCGCGCCCCGCTGCCGCACGCCGGCGGACACGATGTGCAGCGTCACGCCCTCTGCAGCCGCATCGATCGAGGATCCCGCAGAGGCCGTAAGCGACGCTGCATCGAGCGAGACTTCCTTGAACGCGGCCCGGCCGACTCCCTGCTGCGCGGTCGCGCCGGCGAGCGTGAGTTTCGGCTGGCCGATCGCAACACGCACCTGGCCCGGACCCACCTCGACCCTGGGCGACATCTTGAGTCCGAACGATGCAATCTGCGCGTTGCGCGCGTTCGTGAGATCTGAGAAGCGGACGGCGATCTGCGCGACTTCGGCGTCTGCAATCGAAATGCGCCAGGGCTTGGCGTCGGCTGCGGTGGAAGCAGGCTGCGCCGCAGACGCGGATGGCACCACCGACGCGTCGCGCAGGAAGCCGGCCCAGTCACCACGCCCCTGCGCGTCGATCGCCGCGGTGACGCTGCCCTTGGCAAGACGGAACGCGCCGAACGCGACCTCATGGCCTGTCAGATCGATGCGCCCGTCCTTGAGCGACAGCGTCTCGGCCGCGAGCAAGGGCGCGCCGGCCCCGGGTGCGCGCAGCGAAAGGCCCGCAAGCTGCAGCTCGACATCGCGCGCGCCGCCGCCCGGCACGCCCTGCGCGTCGACCGCAATGTCCAGGTCCGCGGAGAAATCGATGCTGCCTGCCGGCGCATCGAGCGCGATCTCCCGCGACAAAGCACGCGCGAGCGTCTGCAGCTTCACGCCGCCGAGCTTCAGCTTGCCCTTGAGCGAAAGCGGGTTCAGGCCCAGCGCGCCGGCCACCTCCAGCGACTCCTCGGCCTCGGTGCGCGCCGTGAAGCGGTACGGCGCCGCGGCCCCCGGCAGTGTCGAGAAATTCTCGATCTCGACCAGCATCGGCGCAACGCGCGTCACCAGCGGCGCCTCCAGCAGCCGGTCGAGGAATTCGACGCGCCCCTCCCTCAGCACCAGTCGCCTGACCACCAGGCGCGGCATCGCGCCGCCGGGCTCGCCACCGCCGCGGCCAAGACGCTCGAGCATGGGCGCGAAGTTGTGGCGGCCTTCCTTGTCGCGCTCGAAGTGCACCATCGGCGCATCGAGCGCCAGCTCACCGAAGGTCCATGCCCGCTCGATCGCGCTGGCAAGCAGGAAGTTGACCCGCAGATGCTTGAATCCGAACAGCGCATTGCCCTTCGGGTCGGACACGACCAGGTCGCCGGCATCCAGCCTGAGCAGGAAGGGATTGAAGCGGACCTCGCCAAGGCTCACGCGCTGACCGAGCTGTTCGGGCACCTGTTTTTCAATCTGCCACTTGACCAGCGCCGGGACCGCGAGGAAACCGAACCCGGCATACAGCACGAACAACACCATGAGGGTGATGAACGGAACGCTGACAAGGATCGCTCTCAGCCGCTTCCGCATGGTCGGGTCCTTCGTATTGGAATGAACGGCGCGGCCGCAGGCCGGGCCCGGGTCTGCACCGGGGTGCGCCACGTCGGGGTATCCCGGTTCGCAGCGGTGCGTAGGTACATTATAGACCCTGCCGCAGGCCGCCCTGGCGCAGCACAAAACGCGCCGCGCCGGCGCTATGATGCGCACACGAAAAGCAGCACCCAAAAACCAAAGGAGACTCCCGATGCGCCCGACACTCGCAAGCCTTTCCTCACGCCTCATCCTGTGCACCGCCCTCCTCGCCCTGAGCGCGGCCGGCCCGCTCCAAGCGCAGACGAAACCGAAACTGCTCGAATCGGGCGTTGCCAACCCATCCTCGGCGGTCTACATCGGCAACAGCTTCTTCTACTACAACAACAGCATGCACAACCACGTCGGGCAGCTGGTGCGCGCGGCGGACCCGGCGCACAAGTTCCGCGGCGTGTCGATCACGATCAGCGGCTCGGGCTTCGACTGGCATGACGTCGATTCCTACTTCCGTCCGGATGCAGTGAGCCGCTATTCGTTTGCGGCCGGCAACAAGATCGTGTTCAACAAGCTCGAGCGGCTGTTCGATGTCGCGATCATGATGGACTGCAGCCAGTGCCCGATCCATCCCGAGCTCAAAAGCGTGTTCCGCGAATACGCGAAGAAGCACGCCGACAGCGTGAGGAAGCACGGCGCCAAGCCCGTGTTCTTCATGTCCTGGGCGTATTCGGACAAGCCCGAGATGACCGCGCAGCTCGCCGATGCCTATACCGAAGCGGCCAATGAAAACGACGTGTTCGTGATCCCGGCCGGCCTCGCGTTTGCGCGCTCGGTGGCGCAGCGGCCGGACCTGAACCTCTATGCCCCGGACAAGCGCCACCCCAGCCTGATGGGGACGTATCTCGCCGCGAACACCATCTACGCCGCACTATTCAGGAAATCACCGGTGGGCCTGAAGTACACCGCCGGGCTGGACGAGGCGACCGCGAAGTTCCTCCAGACCGTGGCCTGGGAAACGACGCAGGCGTACTACCAGCACTAGGCGCGAAACTCAGGCGGCGGCGAGCGAGGCGTAGACGCTTTTCTCGAACGCCGTGAACAGCCCCAGCGCGCGGGTGTCGACGAAAGGCAGGATCTGCATCATCAGGAGGCCGGCGAACTTCTTTTTCGGGTCGATCCAGAAATAGGTGTTCGCCAGGCCCGCCCAGGCGAGGCTGCCCGCGCTGCGTCCGGTGGGCGCCTCGGTCTCGTTGATCATGAACGACAGGCCCCAGCTCTTGGGGGTGCCGGGGAAAAACTCCGCGTCCAGCGAGAGCATCGGGTTCTGCGTGGGCAGCATGCGCACGCGAAGCGCGCCCATCGAATTCCTGCCCATGAGCTCGACCGTCTCGGGACGCAGCACCTGGTTGCCGTTGCCGCTGCCCCCGTTGAGCATCATGCGCAAAAACCGCAGGTAGTCTTCGGCGCTCGAATACAGGCCGCCGCCCCCGGGCTCGAATTCGTATTCCTGCGGGACCGGCATCGGGTTGAGCGCCAGGCTGCCGTCGGCCTGGCGCTGGTGCATCGTAGCCATGCGCGGCGCCATCTCCGGCGTCACGTAGAAACCGGTGCTGTCCATGCCGAGCGGCGCAAACAGGTTCCTGCGCAGGTATTCGCCCAGACGAAGGCCGCTGGCCGCCTCGACCATCTTGCCGGCCCAGTCGATGTTGATGCCGTATTCCCAGCGCTCGCCCGGATCGAACTGCAGCGGGATGCGCAGCGCGATGTCCTTGCCCGAACCGGCACGCGGGAGGTTCTGCTCCTTGTAGTAGCGCGCCGTCTCCGGGTTCCAGATGTCGTAGGTAAATCCCGCGCTGTGGGTCAGCAGGTTGCGCAGTGTGATCGCGGTCCTGGGCGCGCGCAGGCGCGGCTGACCGTCGGCGTCCCGGCCCTCCATGACCTTGAAGCTGCCGAGTTCGGGGATCAGCTGCGCCGCGGGCGCATCCAGATCGATCCTGCCCTGCTCGACCAGCTGCATCGCCGCGGCGCCGACGATCGGCTTGGTCATCGAGTGGATCTTCATCACCGTATCGAGGCTCATCGCCACCTGCCCACCGAGCGCGCGCGCACCCTGTGCCGAGGAATACAGCGTGCCGCCGCCCGTGGTGACCGCCGCGACCACGCCGGGCACGTCGCCCGCGGCAACTGCGGCATTCAGCAGTGCATCGGTGGCTTGCATCGTTCAGATCCCCATGTTGGCGAGTTGCGCCTGCGGCGAGCGCGTGCCCTGCACGCTGTTGTCGTCGATCGCCTGCGACAGCGCCGCGGCTTCCGCGGCCGAGAGTTTCACGTCGATCGCCGCGAGGTTCTGGCGCAGGTGGCTGCGCCGCTTGGTCCCCGGGATGGGAACGATGTCCGGCCCCTGCGCGAGCAGCCAGGCCAGCGCCAGTTGCGCCGGCGTGCAGCCCTTGGCCTTCGCCATCTCGATCAGCGGACGGATCAGCGCCGTGTTCTTCTCGAAATTCCCTTCCTGGAAGCGCGGATGGTCGCGCCGGCGGTCCCCGGCGGTCAGCGTGGCGGTGCCCGCGATTTCCCCGGTCAGCATGCCGCGCCCGAGCGGCGAATACGGCACGAAGCCCACGCCGAGTTCGCGGCAGGTCTTGAGGATGTCGCTTTCCACGAACCGGCACCAGAGCGAGTACTCGGTCTGCAGCGCGGCGATCGGATGCACCGCGTGCGCACGGCGCAGCGTCTGCGAGGACGCTTCCGACATGCCGAGGAACCGCACCTTGCCCTGCTCCACCAGGCGCTTCATCGCGCCGATGGTGTCCTCGATCGGCACGCTCGCGTCGACGCGGTGCTGGTAATAGAGGTCGATCACCTCCACGCCGAGCCGCTTCAGGCTCTTCTCGCAGGCCTCGATCACGTAGTCCGGCTTGCCGTTGGTCGCGGGCTTGCCCTCGGGGGTGCGCACATTGCCGAACTTGCTCGCGACCACCGCCTTGGCACGATAGCCGTCGGCGAAGGCGCGGCGCAGCAGTTCCTCGTTCCTGCCTTCGCCGTAGGCGTCGGCCGTGTCGATGAAATTCGCGCCCGCGTCGAGGGCTTCGCGCACCGTGGCGATGGCCTCGGCCTCGTCGACCGGGCCGTACATGCTGGTCATGGCCATGCATCCCAGGCCCAGCGCGGAAACTTCGAGGGTGCTGTTCCCCAGTTTTCTGAACTGCATTGTCATTCCTCCTGTTGTCCCGCAGTACCCGATCGGCGGCGGAACTAGGCCGCTTCCTCGCGCCGCAGCGCGGCCGCTTCGCGCTCTTCCTTCCTTGCGAGCGCAAGTTCGCGCAGCACGGCACCCGGGTCGGCCGGACGCGCCTCCGGCGCCACCCGCCCGGTCAGCTTTGCGCCCGGCAGGAGCAGCCCCGCCTCGAAGAGCGCCCAGATCTCCTTGCCGTACTGGCTGGCGAGCAGCTGCGGCGCGAATTGTCCGAAGAACACCGCAAGGTTGCCGACGTCGCGCTCGATCATCGCCGCGGCCGCGCTGTTGCCGGCCGCGTCCACGGCCTGCGGCAGGTCGATGATCACCGGGCCCTCGGCGCCAACCAGGATGTTGAATTCCGACAGGTCGCCGTGGATCACGCCGGCGCAGAGCATCAGCACGACCTGGTCGATGCAGCAGGGCGTGGAATTCGAGTGCCGTGGCCTCGTCGAGTTCCACGTCGTTCAGGCGCGGCGCGGCGTTGCCCGCGGCATCGGTCACCAGTTCCATCAGCAGCACGCCCTCGAAGCACTGGAAGGGCTGCGGCACCCGCACACCCGCGGCGGCGAGACGGTACAGCGCATCGACCTCGGCGTTCTGCCAGGCTTCCTCGGCCATCTTGCGCCCGTAGCGGGTGCCCTTGCCGCGGGCGCGCGCCTCGCGGCTGTTCTTGACCCGGCGGCCTTCCTGGTAGGCCACGGCCTGGCGGAAGTTGCGCTGCTCGGCGTCCTTGTAGACCTTGGCGCAGCGAACCTCGTCGCCGCAGCGGACCACGTAGACCGTGGCCTCCTTGCCGCTCATCAGCTGGCGGGTGACTTCGTCGATCAGGCCTTCTTCGGCCAGCGGAATGAGTCTGGGCGGGATTTTCATCGCCCCGAGTGTACCAAGCCGAACTCGGGCCGGGCGGCGCGCACCATGCACGAAAGCCTGCTTTTGTGTGCGCTCCCGTACATTAAAGGCGCGCAAACGCGCCTATGCTGAAATCCTGCAGGTCAACGAAGCAGGAGGGCGGCACATGAAACGCAGCGCACAGCGAAGCTCCAGGCACACTGCCATTCCGCGGGCCTGGCACGAGGCCGAATATGCAGCGCTCAGGGTCAACGCGGCCGACACCTGCGACGATCGCGTGAGCGACAGCATTTACGAAGACGAGGACGAGCGCGCGGAGGTCGACAGCATCCTGCACCGGCTGCCGCACGAATCGAACTGAACGCGATTCGACGGGGCTGCCTGGCCGCCGCCCTGCTGTGCGCCGCCGGCATCTGCGCGGCGCTGCCGGCGCTGGCTGAAGCGCCCAATCCGGCACGGGGCGCACCGCCTGTGATCGACCCGGCCATCGCGCGGGCCGCGGCGCTGCGCGCGAACTACACCGCCGCGCAGGCAATCCGAACGCCCAACCTGTTCCATCGCCCCCTGACGCTGCAATCGAGCGAGGGCGGCGGCATCGTGATGGGCGACATCCATGCCCTGCTCGACGCCCCGTTCGCAGCTTCCGCCACGGCGCTCACCAGCCCGATCGAATGGTGCGGCATCATGATCCTGCACATCAACACCAAGGCCTGCCAGGTGTCGGCCGGCACGCTGGGCAAGGTGCTGGACCTCTGGATCGGCCCGAAGGAGGCCGCGCCGCTGGCCGATGCCTCGCGGCTGTCACTTGCATTCCATGTGTACACCAGCACGAGCGCGTATCTGCACGTCGGCCTCGCAGCCGCCGAGGGGCCGATGGGCACGCGCGACTACCGCATCGTGCTCGAGGCGATCCCGCTGCCCGACGGGCAGACCTACCTGCACCTGTCGTACGCCTATGGCTACGGCCTGTTCGGGGAGATCGCCATGCACACCTACCTGGCCACTGTCGGTCGCGACAAGGTGGGCTTCACCCTGCTGAATCCGCGCACCGGAAGCGAAGAGGGCAACCCGCAGTACATCGCGGGCATGCGCGGCCTGGCCGAGCGCAACACCATGCGCTACTACCTCGCGATCGAGTCCTACCTGGGCGCCCTGTCGGTGCCGCCCGCGGCGCGATTCGAAAAGCGCATTCGCGACTGGTATGCGGCGACCGAGAACTTCCCGCGCCAGTTGCACGAGGTCGGTCAGGCAGAGTACCTCGACATGAAACGCAGCCAGAACCTGCGCCCCCTGCCCCCTGCCTGAGAAAAAACCCCGTCCTGTGTGCGCTGGCGCACGGACAAAAGGTTTGTTTGTGGTTATGGAGGACTGAAGACATACTGCACGCAACACGCGCCTGCCGGTTGAATCCGGATGCGCGTGGGCAATCATGGAGGGAGGTCCATGAAAGCGTGCATCGCGATCCTGCTGTCGCTGATCTGCCTGTCGGTCTTCGCCGAGCCGGGCGCGCGGCCGCGCCCCGTCTATCCCGAATCGTGAAGCCGAAGCCGCATGGCGCGCGCTGGCCGCGAGCTACGTGCGCAAGGCCGAGCGCGACCGGAAGCTCGACCTGGACGCGGCGCTGAACGCGCGCGTCGATGCGGTGATGTCGCGGGTGGGTGCAGCCGTCGCCGCCGTCGACCCCGCGTTTGCGAACGCCACCTGGCGCGCGATCCTGATCGAGGACTTCGGCCACGGCGCGGTCGCTTTCCCCGGCCGGACCGTGCTCGTCGATGCCCGCTTCGTGCGCACGCTCGCGCTGACCGATGACGAACTCGCGCTGGTGTTCGCGCACGAGGCCGGACACATCCTCGCCGGCCACGCCTACGAAAAGCTGTCCTTCATGGCCGAGACCCTGGGCCCCGAGCGCGCCCCGACCGCGCGCACCGCGCTGCTCGAATTTCTCGCCAAGGACGACTACGCCGCCTCGTTCCGGCCGGTGGCGCGCCTGCAGGAGCGCGAAGCCGACCGCATCGGTGCGGCGATCCTGCTGGCCTCGGGCTACGACACCGGGCGTGCGCTGGGCCTGTTCGACAAGCTTGCGGCGCACGAGTCACACGACCTGACGGACGCGCACGATACGGCGAAGGTCCGTCGTGAAGCGGTGCTGGCGGTGCTCACGAGCCTGCGCCGCTAGTTTTTCAATAGTCGGCGCCGGATTCTGAAACTTTGAATTACTCAAGTCCGCATCTGGACTGTGTTTCCTGTCGATTTGTGTACTGGTATCGATACATTTAGGACTATTCTGCGATCCAGGCGAGCCGTACGAACTGCCAGCTACCCGAAATTCTTCCGGCGAACATCACGACCGAATCGCGCGGGATTCCGCTGTTGAATCTGAACGTAAGACCGCAAAGGCCTTCTGCTTTCAAACCAAGTGACCGATTTTCTCTCAGAGTAAATATGTTGAACCCATGTTTCGATTCCGATTCGAACCTCGATCCGGAATCGGAATCAGATTTGGACTTTTCGAGCGGCTTAGTCCCGCGCGCGACCGACTCAAGGACCTTGTCGCCTGTCGCCCTGTCGTCAAGTTGCCGTAGCAACACCTGATATCCCGCGCGCGCACGTGGAGAGCCATGCCCGAAATACTGAACTACACCGTGATCCTTTGCGAACCACATGCGAAGATAGACCTTGATCCAGTTCTCCGCCGTAAGCTGCTCGTATGGCTCGACAGCCCAGTCCCTAAGCTGCTGCCCGATGTGTTCGCGGCTTATCGCACCCTTCAGCACTTCGTTGCGGCCTCGACTTTCCATCCACTTGTCGACGAAATCTCCCGCGAATGTCACAAAGCCCTGACTCTTGCCCTGCCCCTTACCCTGACCACTGCAATTGTCATACTCGATTTTAGGGTTGGATGAGGTGCCTAACGCCACTTTCCGGAAGTCTGCTGGATCGAAATGCACTTGGCGCGTAAATGCGCCCTCCTTCTCGACAAAGTTGCTCGGGATGGTCTCCAGTGGCAGGCTAGTATCAAGCAGGAAGTCTGCGGGGAAGTCACGGCCGTGCGGTGGCAAGTATTTTAGATCTTTGGCATGCGTGGCGAACCACTGACGCTTCCCGGCGATCGTATCGCGTGCCGCAAAATCGCGTACTGCGTCAACATGTTTTTCCCAGCCCACCCCAGCGCCTTTGCATTTGCCAACGTGCTGGGTGCAGTATTTGCCAAACATCTCATAGGTGTGTTCCGCCATCTCGACCGCGACAAGATCCGCACCTTCCTGGTCGCCGCGAAATCGGCGAAAAGTGTGATCTGCGGCGTGGCTATACCAATTGCCCCGCAACTGGGGGTGCCCCCAGGCGTATGTGGGGCGAATCTCCAGGAAAGGATCGAACGCGATCGACGGCAATCCTTGATGAGACCAGGAATCCTGAAACGCGTGTAGCGCCTCTCCAAGCTTGTCGGGACCCGCGGAGCCGGCAATGGTGTCAATTACTCGATCAGATATGTACTCGTTGTTGCGTGTCACTGCTCGGTGAGAGGGCGCTTCTCCGACAGGCTTACCTTCAGCCGGGAAATGGTCTTCGCGAATTTTTGCGGACGCTGTGGGTACCTTACCTTCATCGCCAAAGAGAATCTCCTTGATCGTTACCGTGATTGCATCGCGATTCGGATCCAGGTCCAGGTTCCAGTCGGCCAGTGCGATTTTGTCAGCGGTCTGCTCGTCGATGCCCGCCCGCATGGCCAGCCACTTGGTCAGGCCATAGTGCACGTCGGCTTCCCACGCGTGCACTGCGCTGGAAGTGAGAACTGCCGCAAATGCCACGATACAGAGACAGCCATGCCGTCCGGCTCGACGTCCTTTGAATGCGTTCATGCCGTGCCTCCCACGCGCGCATTCGGGTGCGCGTCCGAAAAATTATTACGCTGCGAGCAGGCCAGCGGAATAACCAAAACGGCCTAGCAATTCAGAACCCGACCTTCCCCGCTTCCATCAGCAACCGCGCGGTTTCTTCCGGCATGTTGCTCGCCATGATGTGGTTGGTCGCGATCTCGAAGTACTTCCACGCCTTCGAGCCTTGCGCGTGTTTCGCCGCGCGCCAGAACGCCGCGTTGCCGGTCTCGTTCGGGGCGCCCACGGTGGCCTTGATGTAGGTGCGCGTGAACGGGTAGTCCTCCAGCGGCTTTGCCAGAAACACCGGCTCGGTGAAGCAGCCGCGCGGATGCGGGACGCGGCGCGCAGTCATCCACTCGCCCTCGGCAGGATCGTCGAATTCGCGCGGGATACCGGGGATCAGCCAAGGCTCGCCGAGCGCGATCTTCGCCCGCCCCTCGCCGTGCACGTGGCTCGCCAGCGATTCGCCGCTCTGCGGCACGAAGGCATCCAGGTACACGAGGTGGCGGATGCGGTCCGCGATGTGCTCCAGCGCCCCGGTCACCACAAAACCGCCGTAGGAGAAACCCACGAGCACGATGTCGCGGTGGTCTTCATACAGGACATGGTTCACGACATCGCGCACATGGGTGGAGAGGTTGACCTGGGGGCTGGCGAGGTGCACCCGCTCGCCCAGGCCCGTGAGGCTGGGGGTGTAGACCTGATGCCCTGCGGCCTGCAGCAGTTTGCGCACATGCCGGAAGCCGTGCGCCCCGCTCCAGGCGCCGTGCACGATTACATAGGTTGCCATCTGCATTCCCCGTGGTTATGTTTGGACAATTCTTTCACTTTTATTTTATAAAGTCCTCTACAGGAGCGGGTCTCGTGTCAGTTAGTGTATCGATATCGGTACATTTCACTGCCGGCCGAGCACCTCGCGTATCCACGCAATGACATGCGGTGCGGCCGCGCCGGGCGCGTTCAGGTGGTCCGAGTCCGGCTCGACGATGCGGGTGTGCGGATTCGAAGGAAGCATCCCGAAGTCCCGGTCCCGGATGGCGCGCAGAAAGAGATAGTCCCGCGTCGGCGACACATACAGCACCGGCGTGTCCTTCAGCACCTTGCGGAACACGCGCGAGGTGTGGGCACCTTCCGGATCGAACCAGTCGAGGTAGATCGCGGCCGTGGTGGTGACCGTGCTCGCGCCGCGCGAACCCTCGTAGTCGCCGAACTCCGCCCTGTCGTTGCCGCGCCCGTCCTCGACCATGCGCCTGGCCTTTGCCACATGCGCCCCCAGCATCTTGATGAAGACCCGCGCATCCACCTGGCCGCCGGGGGCGATGGCGGCGATCCCGTCGACCTTGTGCAAGCCGCCGTACTGCAGGGCGAACACCGCCCCCTGGCTGTGCCCTGCGACGAAAAACCGGCGTGCCCCCCTGGCGCGCAGTACATCGAGCGCATGGAAGACTTCGTCTGCCGCCGCTTTCATGTCGACGTCGTAGCCGCGCCGCCTGGACCAGGGCATGTCCAGGTTGGCGACCTGAAAGCCTTCCTTTGCCAGCGCCGCGGCCAGCTCGCTGACGAACCGGCCCGGCTGGCCGCCCTTGCCGTGCATCACCACCACGCCGACCTCGGCGGGCGGGGGCGCCGCCCGGAGCGAAGCAGACCACGCCAGGCTTGCCAGCGACACGGAAACAACGAGGGAGGCGCGGAACGTGCGATTCAGCAAGTGAATCATTCGCAACATCTGTCGCGAGGCCCGCTGTTACGCCCTACTTCTGCGCAGCCGGCGGTTCGGGCTGCCCGGGCACTTGCGTGCTGGCCGGATCGATGTACGCCCAGGGCCGGGCGCTGCGCGTCCAGATATTGGCGGTGATCTTCATGCCGCTGGAGTCATCAAACGTTCCGGCCCGCACCACCATCATGTCGAGCGCGGTGGTGCGCTGGCTGTAGATCGGCGAACCGCAGTCGCCGCAGAAATAGCGGTTCAGCGTGCGGCCGCTGTCGGCGAGGGTCGAGTAGCACTTCGGCGTGCCCTTGGTCAGTTTGAAGGCCGAGGCCGGAATCACCGCGTTCACGCTGCCCTCGGTTCCGGAGCCCTTCTGGCAGGTCGTGCAATGGCAGGCGCGCAGTTCGGTGACGGGCGCGTCGAGGGTGTAGCGGATGGCGCCGCACATGCAGCCGCCGGTAAGTGGTGTGGTCATGGGTGGGGTCCTTGTGCGTAGCAGTTCAGATTGTGCCAAGTGTACGGGACGCGAAGATCGCGATCGGATAGGAAAAGTACACCCGCCCGTCCTTCGCGTAGCTGCCGACCCCCATGGCATCGTCCGCGACCGAGGCCGTGACGATCTCGCGCACCGTTTCGCGGTCGCCTTCCTCCGGGAACGAGGTTGCGAGCAGGGCCTCGAGCTCGACCTTCATCGTGCAGGGCGTGACCGTCGGCGCGGGCAGTCCGGCGTCGGAAAAACACTTCAGCATCGCCGCGTGGGTCAGCGCCCCGGCGTGCGAGGGGTCGCGCAGCGTTTCCATCTTGTTGAACAGTGCCGCCTTGCCGGGATCGTCGGAGGCGACCATGTCCATCACCGCGATGCATCCGCCGGGCGTGCATACCCTGGTCATTTCCCGCAACACCCGCGCGGGTTCGGTGAAGTGATGGAACGCGTAGCGCGAGGTGACGATCGAGAACGAAGCATCCCCGAAAGGCAGCGCATTCACGTCGCCGGTGCGGAACGACGCGTTCCCGAGATTCTTTTCAGCGGCAAGCGCCCTTCCCTTGTCGAGCATCGCGGGCGTGAGGTCGATCCCCACCGCGGTACGAACGATCTCCGCGAACGCGCACACGACGAGGCCGGGCCCGCAGGCCACGTCCAGCACCGCGTCCCCCGGCGCGGCCCTGCACGCCGCCACCAGCAGTTCGAGCGCCTGCTCGTCACGGATCGGGCGCGCGGCGGCGAATGCGTCGGCCTGCCGGGTGAACTGGTCGATGACGGTGTCGTTGTGGGTGTGCATGGTTGGTCGCTGAGCAGAAGTCCGGGCAATGTACCCCGGCGTCAGGCGTCTTTGTTCCCGGTGAAGAGCCGCCTGACCATCGTTTGATCCGGCCATTCCGGAAACTGCGGGTGGTCGTCTGCGATCTCCACCCAGGCCGCCTTCGAATCCACGAAGGCATGGTAGGCGACACGCAGGCCCGGGTCCTGCTGCAGCGTGCCGCAACGCACCGCAACCACGTGCTTCGTCTTTTCCCCCTGGCTGTAGATCGGCGAACCGCAGTGCGAGCAGAAGTGGCGGAACTTCTGCGGGCTCGATTCCCATGCCGTCAGGCTCTCCTGCCCCGCCGTGATCCTGAAGCTGTCCGCATCGACGATCAGGTTCGTCACAAAGGACGCGCCGGAGGCCGCGCGGCATTTGCCGCAGAAGCACTGGTACATGAACCGGGGTTCGCTCGAGATCTCGTATCGGATCCGTCCGCACAGGCAGGCACCGTTCAGCATCCGGGATTCCGAGTACTGGTCGCGAAAACTGCATTCTCGCCAATCGCACCCAAGTACTCAACCATTGCGCGCTGCGCGGCGCGGATGGTCGCGACCGGGTCGTCCGGCATCATTGCTGCGGGTTGATTGCCGACCAGGTCGCCTGAAACCGGTCCTTGCCGCTGCAATCCCGGAACTGCGTCATCGAATCGAGTGAATAACCCCGGCCGCGCAGGTTCTGGTCATGGCGTTCATATGTCTCCTGCGGAATTCCGTAGTACACGTAGTACCGTTGGCCTTCGTCCAGCACCTTCCATTCGACGCGGTACCATTCAACGCTGTTGTGGCACTGCCCCACGATGCGATGAGGATAGATCCACGTGCGACGCCACCTGCCGAACTCCTGGTCGAGCTGCGCAGCGTCCAGCCAGGCCTTGTTGGGCATGACCCCGGCGTAGGTCCTGCGCGACATCCGCCACACCTCGCTGCCAATGACCCCGGCATCGTGTGCGACATACAGGACGCCGGCCAGGAATGCGGACACGCCCGCCACTGCCAACGTCGTCCCCGCCCTGCTCTCCAGGCGGCTGATGCCCTTGTCCAGCATCCGGAAGAGCCCGAACCATAACGCAAACAGCAGCGCAGTCGGAATCACCACCACCAGCGCATGCGTCATTCCCGCGTGTCGCCCGCCGCGCGCCATTGCCGCGGAGAACGTCGCGTCGAGCGCCGGGAACTCGGTGAACAGGCGATTGAGCATCCACAGGAAGATCACGGCGAATACGGGCACTGCCGTCAGCGCATAGAAATATCTCAACACCGGGTGCCCGAATTTCACCCGCAGCGCGAACGGCGTGATCGGCACGTAGGCGAGCAGGAAAAGCGCGACCATCAGGGCAACGATCTTCGGCACCGCCGGAATGGCGAACAACGCCAGGGTCAGGAGCACCGCGGCGGCGGCCGCAATTTTCATGGTGCGCGCGGAGTTGCCGCGGCCGCTTCCCGACTTGTTCTCCGGATCGGGCACAGACCTGGCGGCGGGCGGCACGGCAGCCTCGACGACGGGCTTGAAGGCGGCGAAACCAGCCGGCCTGAATACCAGCACCAGGGCCGCAACCAGCGGCGCGGAGGCCAGCGCGAGAATCGCCGACGCGCCGACTTTGGCGACCAGTTGCCATTCAGTCGAAGCCCACAGTGCCCAGGTTCCCAGAAGGAAAGGCGTGATCGAATGCAAGGCATAGGCGACGACCATCAGCCAGCTCAGCTTGTATGGCCTGAACAAGGCACTCACCGCTCCGACCAGGAACCCGAGCGTGACGACCAATCTCAGCAGATCCGGCGAGCCCCTGCCGAGAAGGGTCCACGCAGAGATGATCAGGAAATGCGCGACCAACAAGTAAGCCGCGACTCGCAATGGCCTGGTTTGCATTCAACCTCCCTGAAGGCTTCCCGCACCGCACCCATCCACCCCGGCACTGTACATGCCGCTCATTGACCCCATCCCCGTTTTAGGACCAGTCTATCGTAGAGATTTCCGGCTCTCTTTTGCTCGGCGCTGCGGGCTCGAGCCCGCAGCGACAAAGGGCTGAGCGTCACGGGTTGTTGCTCAAACGGCGACCAGTCGAACCGCCCAGTAGATGCCGATCGCCATTTGCACGGCAAACGCTGAAAACCGGAGCGTGACAGCCAATGCCGACAGCGAACTGAGGTGGATGACTGACTGCAGGATGCGTGCAGAGAGAAAGACGCAGGCAAGCGGGTCGGTGATCGCCGACCTGCCGGTCACGATGGCAACAAGCATGAGGCCACCGAAGATCGGCAAGCCCTCGACACAGTTGGCGTGCGCCCGCGCGAGGCGTTGCATGAATGGCGAGAGATTGGAGTTGTCGGGGTTGAACCCGTTGGCCGGGATGGCCTTGGTCATGTACCAGTTTCGAGCGTATGGCCTCCATGAGCACCAGGAGAAACAGCGACCAGGCAATGAATCCAACGAGGGCGGTGGCGGTGGGGTTCATTTGGCTATCCCGTTCTCTTCGTCGTGCCCATGCGCGACGCCACGGGTTGGTATTTTGTTTCAGCCATTTCAAATCTCCTTCATGCGTTTCCGGGCCAGCTTCCATCCTGTTTGAGCGTGCCGCAACGCACCGCGACCACGTGCCTGGTTTTTTCGCCCTGGCTGTAGATCGGCGAGCCACAGTTCGCAGCAGAAGTAGCGGAACTTCTGCGGGCTCGATTCGAAAGGCCTTAGGCTCGCCTGCCCCGCCGCGATCCTGAAGCTGTCCGCATCGACGATTGGTATCTGTCGTTCAGTCGATCCACAAACCGCCGATTTTCCCCGGGTCACGTCTGGAAGGACAGGGAGCAACGCGTTCGCGCACCGGCTAGACTGCGCCGCACATCTTGAACGATGGCAGGATGGTCGCGGTTTGCGCGATGACGCCGTAAAGCATGCTGATGAACAGCACAGCCCCCGCAACCCAGTTCAGGTGAATGCTCGCCCGCCGAACAAGCCAGACAATCAGAACGGTACAGGCTGCCGGGAATGCCAGTGCCAGCCAGCTGTCCGCAAAGTCGATCCACAGCAATGTGGGCATTGGAAGATCGGCACCGTGCGCAGCCAATGACTTTTCCTGGACGGCCTTGTATCCCCATCCGACAAGGAACGCCATCCAGACGCCAGGAACGGAAATTACCTGAACGACTCTCTCCGCGCGATTTGCATTCATCGGTTTCTCCTGTAGCGCATGCATGGTAAATATAAGCTGTTGGACGACAAATTCAGAGGAAAAGGTCCGGATGACCAACGGCACCGGGTTCGCGCCCGGGAACGTCTTCGAATGTTCAAGCTTTCTCCGAGTTGCCAGGCTTGAGCCGTGTCAGACCTCACCGAGAAATTTTGCGATCTCTGCGTTGATGACATCGGCATGCGTGACCGGCGCCATGTGCCCAAGACCCGGAAACTCCACCACGCGCACCTTGGGCAGCACCGGGATCAGCGCGCGCGCCACCGAATGCGCTGACTCGGGTGACGCGCCACCGAGCATGTACAGGATCGGCATGTCTAGTGCGGCAAAGGACTGCGCCGGGGTGGGTTCCCTGGTCAGCGCGTGCGCCCAGCGCCTTACGTTTGCAACCGAGTCGGCGATCGGTTGCCTGCGCTGCGGCGGTGTCTTGTTCCAGTTTCCGGCACCCATCCAGAAATCGATGAAATGCCCGGCGGCCGCGTCGCGGTCGCCTGCGTCCAGCGCCGCGGCTGCGGCAGACACCGCGTTGCGGATGCCGTCCACGCCGTTGGGCGGCGGACCCAGCGCATCCACCAGTGAAAACAATGTGGGCTCGTACAGCGCAAGCGCCCGGACGCGTCCCGGATTGGTCAACGCGGCGATCAAGGCAACCGCCGCGCCGTAGGAGTGCCCGACGAGCGCGAGCGGCGTGCCGGCCGGCGCAAGCACCGGTTCGATGAAGTCGACCTCATCCTGCAGCGTGATTACCCGGTCCGAATGCCAGTCCGGACTTTTGCCCGAGCCGTAGGAGTCCACCGCGATGACCCGATGGTTTGCGGACAGCAGATCCATGAGGCCGCGCCATTGCGCCGAACTGCTGGCGTTGGAGTGGAGGCAGACGACGGCCGGGCCGGTTCCGGCTTCGCGGACGTAGGGTTCGGGGGTTGGCATGGCGGGTTACTCCGGGTCTTGTGCGGCGTCTAACATCATGGTCTGCGGCGAGCCAGCGCAGACGTCTACACCCGCGTGGCGTCGATGGCCTGTCCGCATGACCTGAAGCTAGGACTCAATCTTCTGAACGTAAGCACGGGAATCATCTGATCGCCCCACGGCTTGCGCTACAGCGATAAGCTCTACTAAAAGACCGTCACTATTGTGGACCATCATCTTCTTCTCAATCTTGCTCAATCGGCCGACGAGTTTCTCTTCTCGTTTGCGTTCCTTCGGGCTCAGATGCACACCTCCTTTGACGTTGGCAATATATTTGATGACGTCCCTTCGCGTGAACGTCAAACCACCAACTATTCCGGAAATCGAACCCACGTACTCTGACAAGTCATATTTTCTCTCTCCAGGGAATCCGTCCGGGCGGATTGCGAGGGGATTCGGCGCTGGTGGGGCAGCGCTTCCTCGATTAACGAGCATTGCTGCGAGATAAACGCCTCTGAACTCAGCACCGGCCGCCAAAGCAAACTCAACAATGTTGAGAGCGTCGTGCGGCACAAGGTTCCAAAGATCAACAGCAATGAGTGTCGGTTGGCGTGAGAAGCCAACTGCTCGCCAAGCCATACCGTATGCGTCTTCGACTAAGAGCCGTCGAAGTGTCGCGCTTCCGCGACGAATATCGCCGTCTGATATCTCCGGTCCCCAGCCGCTGAGAAATTTCAAATCATCGGCTACAGCCAAGAGTGAGTCGCGATCCATGAATCCTAACGAGGCTGTAGAAAAACCCGGTTTTGGCCCGAGCGGCGCTGAACGAGTTGGTGCTGCGTTGTTGTATTCGTCATGTCGATGCTTGTTGGCGGTTGCGGGCTGCTGGAAACGGATGCGGTTCCTGCCCCTTTCGCCTATCTCCCGTATCCATGATGCGCCAGCTTCTCGATGTTGTGAACCATGCAATACAGATTCCACTGCGTGTTCACCTTGGGCTGGGTGCGCAGCGTGAACCGGTCCAGCCGCTTGTTGTGCCGCAGGTTGCCGAACACGGGCTCGACGATGGCGATGCGCCGTCCGTAGAGCTTGCGGCCCCGGTCGCTGTCGATCGCCCGCTTCATGCGCTCGGTGTATTGCAGGGGCGAGTCCTGATTCTTCTCAAAGAATGCTACCTGCCGGGTCGCGGTTCTCTCCGGATGGCGCAGGCACTGATCTCTCAACGAACAGGGCATACAGTCGCGCTTTGCGCCCTGGAAGTTGTGGTGCTTGCGCCCGTTGGTCAAACAGGCACTGCCATGGGAGTACAGCTTTTTGCCGGCGGGGCAGGTGCAGGTGCGGGTGACCGGATCGTAGATGAAATCACTCGGTTTGAATTTGGCGATCGAAGGCTTGGCCGCGGCCGTCTTGTCGTAGAGCGGATCGGGCAGTGCCTTGTAGCGGCTTTGCTTGGCAAACCGCTCATCACGCCTGCGCATAAGCCCGTCGGCGATCAGCGCGGGTACGGCGGCGTCGTGCAGCGCCTTCATGTTTGCCTCGCTGTGGTAGCCCGCATCCGCGGTGATGATCGTCTGATCGGTGCGCAGGGACTCGGTCATCTTTACCATCGGCAACAGCACGCTTTGCTCGCTGCCCGAGCCGTGCGCCTGCGCCGCCACGATCACCTGCGCTTTGCCGTCCACTGCCGCCACCGCGGTGTATCCCTGGATCACGCCCTTCGCGGTGGCCATCTTGGCGCTGTCGTTGTCGGTGACGTTGCTCTTGCGTACCGCCCCTTTGTCTGAGCGGCGCTCGTTGTGGCTGGAAACAAACTCCCGCAGGCGTTTCGCTTCGTTCCGCAGGCGTTCAATCCGCTCGGCGCTGCGCGTCTGATCCTCTTCCGGTTCTCCGCGCTCGTCACGGCTGCAGTGCGCCTTGAGCAGCTTGGTCACCGCCGTCTCCATGCGCTCGGCCTCGTGCGCGAGCTCGGCAAGCGTGCCGCTCCTCCTCTTGTCGGCGTTGCTCGGCAGCTTCACCCCGTCGATCGCGAACATCTGCCGGCCGATCAGCCCCTGACGGTCGCAGATCAGTAGCACCTGGGTGAAGATCGCCGAGACCTCTCCGCCCAACTCCCGGACGAACTTGGCGATGGTGGTGAACTGCGGCGCGCTGTCACCCGAGATCGCCATGAACAGCACGTTCTCCCGGCAGACTCGCTCGATCGCCCGGCTGCTCACAATCCCGCGGCTATAGGCCAGCAATACAATCTTGAGCATCACCGCCGGGTCGTAGGCCGGAGCGCCGGTCTCGTCGTTGCAGTAACGCTTGGCAATCCCCGTCAGATCGACTTCGTTGTCGATCAGATAATCCAGCGCGTATTCGAAACTGCCGACCATCAATTGCGCATCCAGAACGATCGGCAGGAACCTCGGGCTTCGATCCACGATCTTGTAACGCGCCATCTTTCTTCTCCCTTCGATTCGCTACCTCCAACTAACGAATGAAGGTTCATTTCGACGACGTGATCTGGGACTTTTTATACAGCCTCAACGTTTGAGCTCAGACCGCGGCCCGTCAAGGCCGTCGCGCCTGCAGTGAATGGTTAGAACGCATTCACGCAATTGCCTAGTGGGGCTCATTGCTCAGGGCCAATAGTGGCAATTACGCATTCATCTTGACGAGGTTCGCGGTCAATGAAAGTCAATACTCCCCAGCAGGGGACGCCCTCACCGGTTATGGCGATAGCCCCAATTACCTTGACAGGGAAAACACCGAAGCTCGCCAAGTGAAAAATCATGTCTTCTTGTTCGTATTGGGCTTTAGTGGGCGGAGGTACGCGAGAAAGTGGGCGCAACGCTAGCCGATAGACATCTCCGAGCGCATTTGTTCTGAGCCGCTCGTGAAGCCTCTCAAGAGCGTGCGGGGTGACGGCAACATGCACCGCAGCCGTTGCTGTGTTCTCGCGCATTTTGCCGTTTCTGGGGTCATAGTCACAATGGACAATCGACAGTGCGCGCTCATTTCCTGAAAGAGAGAGATCCAGAAAATATGCGCGTACGGATTGCTTAACGCCAGGGCCTCGCACCGTCTCTTCACGCAAGTAAATCCGCGAGCCTCTTATCATCGAGAGCTGCGCCACAGGAGTTACTTCGTCAGCGCCACGGCCAACATATCCAAAGGCTTGTTTCGCAAGTCGCTTTGAATACAACTCGTCGACCCAACTAGAAGTGTTCGTAGTCTCGTGCAAAGCTGGCTTATCAGTCATGCGATTCCCAAATGAGCTTGCGCGCGCACATTGCTAATACACTCTAGCGCCCACAGCCAGCGGCGCGCGCAGTCGTATCGCGCGCGTCCAACTGCGCTGTGCTGTTAGGCCTCATTGAGCAATTGCTCCACTCTCGCAGCCGAGAATTTCCATACGTCGGGAACCTGCTCACTGGAGCCCGCCCCGACCGCCCTTGCGCCCCAAGTATGCTTTTCATACAAGATTGTGTCCCCCCGCCCCTTGGCAGTTGCTTTAAGGCGCGTTGCCACTTCACCCGGCGTTGCCAAGTATGTACGTGGCATTTGGTCTACGGGCACGTCAGCAAACTGCACAAAACAAAAGATCAGTCGCGGCGTGTGCCGTTCCAACCATGTATCGATAGCCCTGTGGTAGTTCGCTTCCTTGAGATACGACTGCGTGAGCCCCCAACCCCAGTCTTTACTGCCCTTGACGGAAACTTTTAGCATCTTGTCACCGCGAGCGACGACAAGGTCATAGCCGGGTTGGTTCGCGCCATACTGTACCGATACGTCAAGGCCGCAACGCGCGAACAAACTAGCCGCCGCAGCTTCTGCTGCTACGCCAACATGCCATGAGGAAAACGTCTCGGAAGTGTTCATCTATGTGGTTTAACTTTAATTGGTTGCCATTTTAAGATGACAAATTCGGGTGACAAAAACGGCCCGTATCTCAACTATCCGCGCATAACATGGCTGAACGCTACGTGCCCATTGTGGGCTTGTCCATAGACCGCACGTACTGGAGCGTTAGGGAAGCTCTGACCAAATTCTAGGAGCAGCCGCCATCCGCGAGCGCTTCGCGGCACCGCCGCAACGAGTCAATTCTTAAACTTTTATCCACAAAAGCTGGCTCCCAGAGCCGCTTCCAAGCCAATTCAAGTATCGATACCGATACACCCCACAGCCAACCCCCCCCCTCACCCCATCCCCTTGAACCTCTCCGCCAGAAAATCCACGAACGACCTTACCTTCGCCGACAGGTGCTTCCGGCTCGCATACACCGCATAGATCCCCAGCGGCTCGCGCTCGAAATCCGCGAGCACCTGCACGAGCCGCCCCGCCGCAAGCGCCTCCGCGATGATGAACTCGGGCTCGTACACGACCCCGATCCCGTTGACCGCCGCATCGGTGAGCAGATCCCCGTTGTTGGCGTGCAGGTTGCCGCTGACCTGCACCACACGCTCCCCGCCCGCAGGATCACGGAACTGCCACAGGTAGCTGTCCGCAACGTAGGCGTAGGTGACGCAGTTGACCGCGGCGAGATCCTCGGGGACGTTCGGCGTGCCGTGCTTCTCGAGAAACCCGGGCGAAGCACAGGCGATCACCCGCGTTGACCCGAGCTTGCGCGCAATCAGATTCGCCGAACCCAGAGAACCGATCCGAATTCCCAGATCAAAACCCTCCTCCACCAGGTCGACGACCCGGTCGGACAAGGACACGTCGAACTGGACCTCGGGATTGAGCGCCATGTACGCGGCCATCGCGGGTGAAAGATGCCGGGTACCGAACGACAATCCACACGTGAGTTTGATGGTCCCGCGCGGCACCTGCGTGGTCTGCGCCGCCGCCTGCTCGGCCTCCTCGAGGTCCGCGAGCACCTGCACGCAGCGCTCGTAGAACGCATGGCCCGATTCGGTCAAAGACAGTTTCCGCGTGCTGCGATTCAAGAGCCGCGTCTGCAGATGCGCTTCCAGGTCCGCCACATGGCGCGAGGTGGCCGAGGTGGACAGGTCCAGCCGCTCGGCGGCGCGGGCGAAGCTCCCGAGCTCGACGACCTTGGCAAAGACGCTCATGGCGGCAAAGCGATCCATGCCAAATTATCCCATATATCGGGACAATTAATTGTCAATTACCCAGTTTATCCCCCATCCAAGGCTAGTCACAATGCGGTCACTCAACCCACACAGGAGTACCGCCATGATCGACAACCGCACCGCCCCCTACGCCGCCCTCGCCCTGAGGCTGGCCCTGGGAACCATGTTCATCGCCCACGCACTGTTGAAATACATCGTGTTCACCCTGCCCGGCACGGTGAAGTTCTTCGAATCCCTCGGCCTGCCCGGCCCGCTCGCGTATCTCACCTTCGCGGCCGAACTGATCGGCGGCGCGCTGATCCTGCTGGGCCTCGGCACCCGCACCGTCGCGGCGGCCCTGATCCCGATCCTGCTCGGCGCCGCCTGGGCACACGCCGGCAACGGCTGGCTGTTCACCGCACCCGGGGGCGGCTGGGAGTACCCTGTGTTCCTCGCCGCGGCGGCGCTGGTCCTCGCCCTCCTGGGTGACGGCAGATTCGCCCTCGGCAACCTGATTTCCAAGGCAGCACAATCCAAAGGAGCGTACGCATGAAGCTTTATTACTCGCCCGGCGCCTGCTCGATGGCACCGCACATCGTGGCCACCGAAGCCGGCATCAAGCTGGACCTCGTCAAGGTCGACATCCCCAACAAGAAGACCGAGAACGGGGACGACTTCTGGAAGATCAACCCCAAGGGCTACGTCCCGGCGCTGCAGCTCGACGACGGCACGGTGCTGACCGAAGTCGGCGTGATCTGCCAGTACCTCGCCGACCAGAAGCCGGACGTCGGGCCTGATTGCCAAGGCCGGCACGATGGAGCGCTACCACCAGATGGAAGCGCTGAACTTCTCGGCCACCGAAGTCCACAAGACGCTGGGCGCCTTCTTCAACCCGAAGATGACCCCCGAGTCCAAGGAAATCCAGATGGGCGTGGTCGACCGGCGCTTCAATCCGTTCGAGAAGTCGCTCGAAGGAAAGCAGTTCGTCATGGGCGACAAGTTCACCGCGCCCGATGCCTACCTCTACACCGTGCTCAACTGGACCACCCCGCTGAAGATCGACCTTGGCAAGTGGCCCAACATCAAGGCCTACATGGGCCGGGTCGGCGCGCGGCCGAAGGTGCAGGAAACGCTCAAGGCCGAAGGCCTGGTCAAGTAAGCAACACACGGAGAATAGCGATGTCCCGCCTGCCTGTCGTATTCGTTTCCCATGGGGCCCCCACGCACGCGCTCGACGCGGGTGCGGCGGGACTCGCCTGGGAGGCACTCGGCCGCGACCTGCCGAGGCCGCAGGCGGTGCTCGCGATCTCCCCGCACTGGGACACCGAAGCGCCGATGGTCAGCGCCGCGGAAGTGCCCGAAACGATCCACGATTTCCATGGCTTTCCGGCACCGCTCTACGATATCCGCTATCCGGCGCCCGGTGCGCCGGCGCTGGCCTGCCGCACGACCTCCCTGCTCGAAGAAGCGGGCATCCACACCGCGGTGCATCCGAATCGGGGGCTGGATCACGGCGCCTGGGTGCCGTTGCGGCGCATGTATCCGGCGGCCGATATTCCGGTAACCCAACTCACCACCCAGTTCCGCAAGGGACCCGGACACCATTACAGGCTGGGCCAGGCGCTGAAGAAACTCGCCGAGGAAGGCGTGCTCGTCTTCGCCACTGGCGGCATCACCCACAACCTGCGCGATTTCTTCAACGACATTCCGCCCGGACAGGCCGCGCCCTATGTGGACGAATTCAGAAACTGGATGCTGGAAAAAGTCCAGGCCGGCGACATCGACGCCCTGCTCGACTATCGAGCGCGCGCACCGCATGCCGCGCGCGCGCATCCCACCGACGACCACCTGATGCCGCTCTACGTCGCGCTGGGCGCGGCGCACGATCCGGCGAAAGTCAAACGCACGCACGACAGCGTCGACCGCGGCGTGATGGCGATGGACGCCTACGTGTTTTCCTGAGCGGTTCTACTGAGCGCCGATGCCGGCGCATACAATGCCCGCTCCAAACAGCAGACGAGGCACGGGCATGACCGACACCATTGCAGACCTGATCGAACGCCGCTTCGGCCTGCCGACCGAAGCCGGAAAACACATGCCGGCCACAGGTACCCTTGCGGGCATGCTCGCGCGCCGCGTGCAGCGCCGCTTCACCAGCGAACCGGTGAGCGACGAGCTGTTCGAGGTCGTGCTCGCCGCGGCGCTCTCCGCGCCGGCCAAGTCCGACCTGCAGCAGGCGAGCATCGTGGTGGTGCGCGATTCCGAGCAGCGCAGGGAAATCCAGTCGCTGGTCGAATCGATGCCCTGGATCGCGCAGGCCCCGCTGTTCCTCGTGTTCTGCGGCGACAACCGGCGCATGCGCCGGATTTCCGAACTGCGCGGCAAGCCCTTCCCGAACGACACGCTCGACATGTTCATGAACGCCGCGGTCGATGCGGGCATCGTGCTGCAGGCCTTCATCACCGCGGCCGAATCGCAGAATCTGGGCTGCTGCCCGATCAGCCTGATCCGAAACCACGTCGAGCGCCTCGGCCTGCTGCTCGACCTGCCCGCGGGCGTGTTCCCGGTCGCGGGGCTCGCGGTGGGCCATCCGGACGGTCAGGGAAAATTCAGCATGCGCCTGCCGCCCTCGATCACGGTGCACACCGACCGCTACGACGGATCGAATTTCGAGGCCGAACTCGCGGCCTACGACGCGCGCCGCGCCGCGGCCGAACCGACCGACCCGGCCAAGCAGCGCATGATCGACCCCTGGGGGCAGATCGAGAACTACACCTGGTCGGAGGACAAGGCGCGCCAGTATTCGGTGCCCGAGCGCCACAGCTTCGGCGCGTATGTGCGCGGACAGGGGTTTTCGCTCAAGTAGGGGGTCGCAGACGGCGCCGCCCGGCTTGACCGGCAGCGGTGAATTCCGGCACCATGGGCCGCCCCAAACGGATCGCCGACAACAAAGGCCGCCGCCGCTTCATCCCGCGAGCGCAGATCCGCAACTCACCAAAGGACGAGAGAACATGCGACATTTCAACAAGACAATCGTCGCGGCATTGACTGCTGCGGCATTCCTCCCTGGCGCGGCACTGGCCCAGGGCACGGTAAAGATCGGCATGGTGACCTTCCTGTCGGGTCCGGCGGCCGCGCCGTTCGGCGTGCCGGCCAAGAACGCCGCCGAGATGGTAGTCGAGCACCTGAACAAGGGCTCCGCGCCCGCGCCCTACGCGACCAAGGGCTTCGGCGGCGCCGCCCTCGAGACCGTGATCATCGACGAGGCCGGCAGCAGCACCACCCAGGTGACGGAATTCCGCAACCTGATCCAGCGCAGCAAGGTCGACGTCGTGATCGGCTACGTGTCGAGCGGCAACTGCCTCGCGATCGCACCGGTGGCCGAGGAACTCAAGGCGCTGACCAACTTCTTCGACTGCGGCACGCCGCGGATATTCGAGGACGGCAGCTACAAGTACGTGTTCCGCACCTCGCCCACGGCGACCATGGACAACGTCGGCGCGGCGCTCTACATCAAGGACATCAAGCCCGGCCTCAAGTCGATCGCCGGCATCAACCAGAACTACGCCTGGGGCCAGGATTCCTGGGCCGACTTCGAGGCGACGATCAAGCACCTGTTCCCGGGTGTCGCGGTCAAGACCTCGCAGATGCCGAAGCTCTTCGCCGGCCAGTACAACACCGAGATCTCGACCCTGCTGGGCGAGAAGCCCGACGTGATCCACTCGAGCTTCTTCGACGGCGACCTCGAGGCGCTGCTGCTGCAGGGCGCGCCGCGCAACCTGTTCAAGGGCAGCATCGGCGTGCTGACCACGGGCGAGACCGCGATGCACAAGCTGGCCGCGCAGATTCCCGACGGCACCCTGCTCGGCGCGCGCGGACCCTTCGGCCCGTATGCACCGGATAACGCGCTGAACAAGTGGTTCCTGAAGGAGTACGTGGCGAAATACAAGGACCAGCCGAACTACGCCGTCCTACCAGATGACGCAGGCGATCCTCGGCGTAAAGACCGCCTGGGAAAAGGCGCAGGCGGCCAACGGCGGCAAGCGTCCCTCGACCGACCAGGTCGTGGCGGCCTTCGAAAAGCTCAAGTTCGAAGGTCCCGGCGGCACGGTCGACATGGCCAACGGCAAGGGCCACCAGGCCGTGATGGAAACCGCCTACGGCATGACCAAGATGGTGAAGGGCAAGATCACGGTCACCAACGTGAAGCGCTACCCGGCCGCCAAGGTCAACCCGCCCGACGGCGTCAAGGCTGCCGACTGGATCAAGGGCGGCTTCAAGTAACAGTTCGCACCGCGGCAGCGGCTGCCCCTGCGGGGCGGCCGCTGTGACGGCCGCACCGCCTACAGCCACCCCGTGAATCAACTGTTCGCCGTCGTCGTCGACGGCATCGTCTACTCTGCCTGGCTGTTCATTGCAGCCGTCGGCATGACGCTGATCTACGGCGTCATGAAGATCGTCAACATCACGCACGGCAGCTTCTACACGCTCGGCGCCTACGCCGCGGCCTCGCTGACCGGGGCCTGGCTCGCGCATGGCTATCCGCCGATGTTGTCCTATGCCGTGCTGCTCATCTCCGCGGTGCTGGTCACCCTGGTGGTGGCCCCGTTGATCGAGCGCGGCATCCTGCGTTTCATGTACGCGAAGGACGAGGTCGTGATCCTGCTGATCACCTATGCCCTGTTCCTGATTCTGGAGGACACGATCAAGCTCGTCTGGGGCGTGAACCCCTACTACATCGCCGAACCCTACGGACTGCTCGGCAGCTTCGAAATCGCCGGGTTGTCGTATCCGACCTATAACCTGATCCTCGTCGCGCTCGCGCTCGCCTCCGGCGTCGGCCTCGCCTGGCTGCTCAACAGCACGCGCACCGGCAAGCTGCTGCGCGCCGTGATCCACGACCCCGAGGTCAGCCGCTCGATGGGGGTCAACGTCGACCGGTTCTACCTGATCACCTTCACCTTCGGCTCGATGCTCGCCGCCATCGGCGGCGCGTTCACGGCGCCCACGCTCTCGGTCGTGCCGGGCCTGGGCGTCGAAGTCGTCGTGCTGTCCTTCGCGGTCGTGGTGATCGGGGGGCTCGGCAGCCTGCCCGGCGCGGCCCTGGGCGCGCTCATGGTCGGCCTGGTGCGCTCTGCCTCGATCCACTACATGCCCGAAGTCGAACTGTTCGTCATCTATTTCGTCATGGCGATGGTGCTCGCATTCCGGCCGCGCGGCCTGTTCAGCCTCGCCGAGGCGCGCAAGATATGAGCCCGACCCGCGACCGTACCCACGTTGCGCTGGCAACGATCGTCGTCGTGATCGTCGCGGTCGGCGCCTTCCTGCCCAAGTGGGCGCTGTTCCTGCTCACCATCGCGATCGCACGCGGCCTGGTCGCGCTCGGCCTGATGATGCTGCTGCGCGCCGGGCTGGTGTCCTTCGGACAGGCGCTCTACTACTGCCTCGGCGCCTATACCGCGGGCAGCATCGGGCGCTTCTTCTCGATCAGCGACATCTTCGTGCAGATGATCGCAGGGGCCATGGTCGCCGCGCTGTTTGCCTGGATCCTGGGGTTCCTGCTGGCGAAGTACCGCGGCATCTTCTTCGGCCTGCTGAGCCTGGCGCTGTCGATGATCCTCTACGGGCTGCTCGTCAAAAACGAGGCCTTCGGTTCCACCGACGGCATCAACGTGCTGCCTTCGACACTGTTCGGCTGGCGGCCCGGCCAGGACATCCTGCGCTACACGATCGTGGTGTCGGCCGTGAGCGTCGCCTCGATCGCCGTGCTGCTCGTGCACCGCTACCTCAACACGCCGCAGGGGCTGCTTGCCCCTGCGATCAAGGACAACGAGATCCGGGTCGAGTACATGGGCGCCTCGGCGCGCAAGGCGATCCACACGACCTATGTGATCGCCGCGGCACTCGCGGGCATCGGCGGCGCGCTCGCCGCGACCTCGGTCGGGCACATCGACCCGGAGATGGCCTACTGGACCACCTCGGGTGAGTTCATCTTCATCACCATCCTTGCCGGAACCGGCAACGTGCTCGCGCCGTTCCTCGGCGCGCTGATCTACGGGATCATCCACACGGTGGCCTTCGACCTCTCGCCGAACACCTGGCAGATGACGCTCGGGACCTCCCTGCTGGTGGTGATCGTGTTCCTGCCGAACGGCCTGTGGTCGCTGTTCGCCAAGCGCCTGCGGCGCGGGACGAACTGAGATGCCGATCATCCTCGACGCGCGCGGCCTGCAGAAGGCCTTCGGTGCGGTCACGGCCGCAAGCGACATCAACGTGGCCATCGAGAAGGACTCCGTGATCGGCCTGATCGGCACCAACGGCGCAGGCAAGACCACCTTCATCAACATGATCACGGGCTACCTGAAGCCCGATCAAGGCAGCATCCACTTCGACGGACGCGACATCACGCAGTTGCAGCCGCGCGACATCACCCGGCTGCGGATCTGCCGCTCGTTCCAGATCCCCCAGCTCTACCAGTCCCTGACGGTGCACGAGAACATGATGGCCGCGCTCGGCGTGATCCTGCACAACGCGGGCCTGGGCGGGTTCTTCTCGCGCGGCCGGCCGCTGGTGCCCGGCCACGGTGCCGTCGCCGAGGACGTCGCCGAGCGCACGCTGGAGCGCTTCGGCCTCTCAGGCTACCGCGACCAGAACGCGCAGGGCCTGCCGGGCGGGGTGAGAAAGCTGCTCGACATCGCGCTGACCATCGTGGCCAAGCCGAAGATCCTGCTGCTCGATGAGCCGACCAGCGGGGTTTCAGCCGACGAGAAGTTCGGGATCATGCAGATGGTGCTGGGCGTCGCGAAGGACGAGGGCGCCACCGTGCTGTTCGTCGAGCACGACATGGAGATCGTGAACCGCTTTGCCGAGCGCGTGCTGGCCTTCTACGACGGCCGTATCATTGCGGATGCGCCCGCCGGCGATCGCGCTCAACGATCCCGAGGTCAAGCGCTACGTGGTCGGCGGCTCGCTGCAGCACCTGGACGACGAGGCGAACGCGAAAGATGCTTGAGATCCGCAACCTCGATGTGGCGATCCAGTCGGTGCAGATCCTGCGCGACGTGACACTCGACCTGCCCACCGGTTGCATGGCCGGCCTGATCGGGCGCAACGGCGCCGGCAAGACCACGCTGATGAAGAGCATCATGGGCCTCTTGAAGGTCCGGGGCGGCACGATTCATTTCGACGGCAACGACCTGATCTCCCAGCCCACCCACACCCGCACTGCTCTCGGCATCGGCTACATGCCCGAGGACCGGCGCCTGATTCCCGACCTCTCGGTGGAGGAGAACGTCCTCGTGCCCGCCTGGGCCGCGAAGCTGCCCGACACGCAGGCGCGGCTGGCGAAAGTCTACGAAATGATTCCCGAAGTGCGCGAATTCGCGCCGCGCAAGGGGCTGCAGCTTTCGGGCGGACAGCAGAAGCTCGCCGCACTGGGACGCGCCCTGATGTGCGGCACCAAACTGCTGCTGCTGGACGAGCCCTTCGAGGGCGTCGCGCCGGCGCTCGCGCAGCGCCTGGTCGAGGTCGTGGCCGACCTCAAGCGTGCCGGCATGTCGGTGATCCTGTCGGAATCCGACCTGCAGCATTCCGAGCGCATGGTCGACCGCATCATCGTGATCGACCGGGGCGCCGTCACCGTAAAGGACTGAGTCATGGACACGAACACACGGGTGACCTCCAGGGTCACACGCATCGAGACCCTTTCCTGCGATGCCGGCTGGAGGCACTACCACTTCGTGAAAGTGTCCACCGACGACGGCATCACCGGCTGGAGCGAATTCGACGAGGGCTTCGGCGCCCCGGGTGTCGCGGCGGCGATCCAGAAACTCGGCGAGCGCGTGGTCGGCCTGCCGGTCGGCGCGCACGAGCGCATCTACGCCGAGCTCTATGCCGTGACCCGCCCCGCCGCCGGCGGTGTGGTGGCGCTGGCGATGGGCGCGATCGAAAACGCGCTGCTCGACGCCAAGGCCAAGGCGCTGGGCGTGCCGTGCTACGAATTGCTCGGCGGCAAGGTGCGGGACAAGGTGCGCGTCTACTGGTCGCACTGCGCGACCTGGCGGATCAACCACCCCACCTACTACAAGCCGGCAATCACCGACCTCGATGGCGTGGTCGCGATCGGCCGCGAAGTGAAGGCCAAGGGGTTCACCGCCTGCAAGACCAACATCTTCACCTACGACGCGGACAGGAAAAATCCCAAAGGATGGCGGCCGGGGTTCGGGGCGCCGAACTATCCGGAACTGAATGTCGACCGGCACGTGCTGAAGAATCTGCGCATGCACCTGGAGGCGTTGCGCGAAGGGACCGGCCCGGACGTCGACCTGCTGCTGGACCTCAACTTCAACGCCAAGACCGAGGGCTACCTCAAGATCCTGCGCGCAATCGCCGATCTGGACATGTTCTGGATCGAGATCGACAGCTATTCGCCCGAGGCGCTGGGCCATATCCGGCGCCAGAGCCCGCACCCGATCTCCTCGTGCGAGACCCTGCTCGGCGTGCGCGAATTCCTGCCTTACTTCCGCGAGCAGGCCATGGACGTGGCAATCATCGACACCCCCTGGAACGGGGTCTGGCAGTCGATGAAGATCGCGACGCTGGCCGAGGCGCACGAGGTCAACGTCGCCCCGCACAACTTCTACGGCCACCTGTGCACGATGATGAACGCGCATTTCGTGGCGGCCGTCCCGAACCTGCGCATCATGGAGACCGACATCGATCGGCTCGAATGGGACCACGAACTGTTCACCCACCTGCCCGAGTATGTCGACGGACACCTGATCATTCCCGATCGTCCGGGCTGGGGCACCGAACCCATCGAGGAAGCCCTGAAGGCACATCCGCCCAAGGCCCGTGCCGGACTGATGCACTACGGCAGGAAGGACTGAGATGTACGTCGTCGAAAAATTCGCGGCCTGGGCCGAGGGCACGCGTGCGCAACCCATCCCTGCCGAGGCGCTGCACCACGCCAAGCGCGCGGTGATCGACTGGTACGCGGCGCTGATCCCCGGCGCCGTGGTCGCGCCGGCCACGCTGCTGGAGAAAGCGCTGGCCGAGGACCTCGACCGCGGCAGTGCGCAGCTCGCGCTCGGCCGCCCGGCCTCGATGCGCGCCGCGGCCCTGATCAACGGCAGCGCAGCGCACACCGTGGAAGTGGACGACATCTTCAAGTTCGGCATCTACCACCCCGGTGCACCGACCATCGCAGCCGCGCTCGCCTGCGCGCAGTCGGCGGGTGCGAGCGGCGAGGCCTTCCTGCGCGCGGTGTACGTCGGCTACGAGATTTCCACCCGCATCGGTGCGGCGATGGGCCGCGCCCACTACAAGTACTGGCACAACACCGGCACCGTGGGCACCTTCGGCGCGGCGGCGGCAGGCGCGGAAATCTACGCGCTGGACGCAAAGCGCTTCGCGCATGCGCTGGCCACCTGCGCCACCTTTGCCGCGGCGCTGCAGCAGGCGTTCCGCATGGATTCGATGTCCAAACCCCTGCACGCGGGCCATGCGGCCGAGGCCGGGCTGCTCGCCGCGGCGGGCGCGCGCGAGGGCGTGACCGGTTCGCTCGACGTGATCGAGGGCGAGGCAGGCTTCGGCCGCGCGATGAGCGACGGACCCGACTGGGACAAGGCGCTCGCCACGCTGGGGCAGAAGCACCACGTGACGATGATGACGTTCAAGAACCACGCCTGCTGCGGGCATACCTTCGCGGCGATCGACGGCGCGCAGGCGCTGCAGAAAAAGCTGAACCTGAAGCCTGCCGACATCGCGAAAATCAAGGTCGGCTCCTACCGTGCCTCCAAGGAAGTCTCCGGCGTCGAAGACCCGGTCACTGCTGCCGAGGCGCGCTTCAGCCTGAAGTACGTGGTTTCCACCGCGCTGGTGCACGGCAGCGTGCGCCTTGCGGCCTTCGAAGCGGCGCGCATCAACGACCCGGTGACCCGCGCGCTGATGCAGAAGATCGAACACGTGATCGACCCGGAACTCGACGCCGCGTTTCCCTCGCAGCGCGCGGCGCGCGTGGCGATCGAAACGACCGACGGGCGGCGCGAGGAATACGTGCAGCCCAATCGCAAGGGTGACCCCGAACTGCCGCTCAGTGACCGCGAACTGGAGGACAAGTACCTCGAGCTCGCCGCGCCCGTGCTGGGTGATGCGAAGGCGCGCGCGCTGGTGAAGAAGCTCTGGGCGCTGGAGTCGCTCGCCGACGTTTCCGCCGCACTGGCGTGAACACGGTGAGCGCAGCGAAACCCGTCAGCCTGGGGGAAGCGCTGTTCGCGCCGCGCGCGGTCGCGCTGTTCGGCGCCTCCGGTGACGCCACGAAGAACACCGCGCGGCCGCAGCGCTTCATGCGCAAACACGGCTACACCGGCCGCATCCTGCCGATCAATCCACAGCGCACTGAAATCCTCGGCGAGCCGGCCTACGCCAACCTGATGGACGCGCCGGGCGAGATCGACCACGCCTTCATCATGGTCGCCGCCGCGCAGGTCGAAGCAGCGATCGAACAATGCGCCGCGCGCGGTGTGCCGGTTGCGACCATCTACAGCGACGGCTTTGCCGAAACCGGTCCCGAGGGCGCGGCACTGGAGGCGCGCCTGATCGAAAAAGCGCGTCGCCTGGGCGTGCGCGTGATCGGACCGAATTCGATCGGCCTGGCGAACGTGAACAATGGCGCGATCATCACCGTCAACGCGGCCTTCGAGATCGACAGCCTGATCCGCGGCGGGGCCAGCGTGGTCTCGCAAAGCGGCACCATCATCGGGACGCTGCTCTCCCGCGGCGCTGCACGCGGGCTGGGATTTTCCAAGCTGGTGTCGGTGGGCAACGAATCCGACCTCGGCGTGGGCGAGCTGGTCGAGATCCTCGCCGACGATCCGGAAACCAACGTCATCCTGCTGTTTCTCGAGACCATCCGGGATGCGGAACGCCTCGCAGCTGCAGCGCGCCGCGCGCACGCCGCGGGCAAGCCCGTGGTCGCCTTCAAGCTCGGCCGCTCGGCCCTGGGCGAGGCGCTGGCGAAATCGCATACCGGCGCGCTGGCGGGCAGCGATGCGGCGGTCGATGCCTGGTTCCGCCACAACGGCATCCTGCGCGTCGACATGCTCGAGACGCTCGTGGAGATCGCGCCGCTGGTCGCCGGCCGCCGGCCGCCGGCCCTGAACCGCGCCCCGCGCGTGGCCGTGGTCACCACCACCGGCGGCGGCGCAGCCAGCGTGGTCGACCGGCTGGGAACGCTGGGCATCGAGACGTTGACGCCGGATGCCGCATTGATCGCCGGCCTCGCAGCAAAAGGGCGTGACGATCCGCAGCGCGCCGATCATCGACCTCACGCTGGCCGCGACCAGCGACAAGTACCGCGCCGTGCTCGAGGCCCTGCTCGCCCACCCGGACTGCGATGCCGCGCTCGCCGTGGTGGGCTCATCGGCGCAGTTCCATCCGCAACTCGCGGTCAAGCCCATCGTCGGCGTGCCGCGCGGCCCGAAACCGCTCACCTCGTTTCTCGCACCGCACGCCGAGGCCTCGCTGCGCCTGCTGGCCGAGGCGGGCGTGCCGGGCTTTCGCACGCCGGAGGCCTGCGCGGATGCGCTGGCCGCCTACTTTGCGTGGCGCGCGCCCGCGCCCGAACCGAAGCAGGCAACGATCCCCTGGCCTGCGCAGCTGCCAAAGCGCGGCGCGCTCGACGAAGCCGAGTCCCTGGCACTGTTCGAATCGCTGGGCGTGCCCGGTGTGGCACGCACGGTCGCGCGCGCGCCCGACTACGCGCATGCGCTGACTTACCCGGTCGCTGCCAAGGTGCTTTCGCGCGACATCCTGCACAAGACCGAGGCCGGCGGCGTCGCGCTGGGCATCGCCGATCCGGCCGACTACAAGACGCGCGTGGCGTCGATGCTCGAGAAGGTACGCGCGCATGCGCCCGGCGCCGCGATCGAGGGCGTGCTGGTGCAGGCCATGTCCGGTGGCCTGGTGGAGGCGATCGTCGGCTACCGGCACGATCCCATGGTGGGTCCGCTGGTGCTGGTCGGCATGGGCGGGCGCCTGGCCGAGATCTATCGCGACACCGCACTCGCCATCGCGCCGGTGACCGAGGCACAGGCGCTCGAGATGATCCGCGGCGTGAAGGGTTTCGCGCTGATCGACGGCTACCGCAACCTGCCGCGCGGCGACGTCGCCGCGCTGGCCCGCGCCATCGTGGCGGTCTCGCGGCTTGCACTGATCGAATCCCAACCGGTGGCCGAGGCGGAGATCAATCCGCTGTTCGTCCAACCCGACGGCGTCGTGGCGGTAGACGGCCTTGTCGTTTTGAAACAGGATCACGCATGAACTTCGAATTCACCCCGGAACAGCGCGAGTTCCAGGACGCGGTGCGCCGGTTTGCGCAAAAGCACCTGGCCGCAGGAAAGGTCGCGCGCGCGCACAACCCCGCGCACCCCTTCGATGTCGCAAAGCTCATGGCCGCGCAAGGCCTGCTCGGCATCACCATGCCCGAAGCCGATGGCGGCCAGGCGGGCACGCTCATGGATGCGGTGATCGCGATCGAGACCATCGCCTCGGTCTGCCCGCGCAGCGCCGACGTGGTGCAGGCCGGCAACTTCGGGCCGGTGCGCGTGCTCGCCGAGTACGGCACGCCGCAGCAGAAGGAGCGTTACCTCGGCGCCGATTCTCGCCGGCGAATCGGTGATCTCGGTGGGCATGACCGAACCCGACGCGGGCAGCGCGGTCACCGACCTCAAGACCACGGCCACGCCGGATGGCGACGGCTGGCGGATCAACGGCAGCAAGGTGTTCGTCGACCCATTCGGGGTATTCGGATGTGATCATCGCCTACGTGCGCTTCGGTCCGGGGGTCGGCGGCATCGGCTCGGTGCTGATCGACGGAAAATCCGAGGGCCTGCGCCGCGGCGAACCGTCGGCCTTCATGTCGGGCGAAGAATGGACCCAGCTGTATTTCGACAACGTCTACGTGCCGCCCGAGATGCTGGTGCTCGGCGCGGGCGGCTTCAAGAAGCAGATCGCCGGCTTCAACGTCGAGCGCATCGGCAACACCGCCCGTTCGCTGGCGCTGGGGCGCTACGCCTTCGAGGCCGCGCGCCAATGGGCGATGCAACGCAAGCAGTTCGGCAGGCTGCTGTGCGAGTTCCAGGGACTGCAATGGAAATTCGCCGAGATGAAGATGAAGCTCGATGCCGGGCAACTGCTGCTGTATCGCGCCGCGGCCAACGCCGACCGCGGGATTCCCTTCGGCCGAGGAGACCGCGATCGCCAAGGCCTACTGCAACCAGGCCGGGTTCGAGGTCGCAAGCGAGTCCCTGCAGGTCATGGGCGGCATGGGCTACAGCCAGGAGGACCTGGTCGAGTACTGCCTGCGCCGCTGCCGCGGCTGGATGATCGCCGGCGGCTCGATCGAGATCCTCAAGAACCGGATTGCCGAAGGCGTGTTCGAGCGCTCGTTCTCGCAACGGCCCGGCTGATCGGACCACGCCATGCCGCGCAACCCGCTCGCTCATGTGCGCACTGCACGCATCGAGCACCTCGGGCTGACCAAGGCCGAATTCGCCGTGCTGCGCCGGCTCTCGACGCCTGGAGAAGATCCAGACCTTCCTGCTCGACATCGGGCAGAACTTCGAACTTGACGGCGATTCCTGCGCCTCGGTGCGGCACGTGCTGCGCCACCGCCGCGCGCACTGCATCGAGGGCGGCTTCCTCGCCGCCGCCGCGCTCTGGGTGCACGGCAGGCCGCCGCTGCTGATGGACCTGCGCGCGGTGCACGACTACGACCACGTCGTGGCCCTGTTCAGCCACAAGGGCCACTGGGGATGCATCTCGAAGACCAACGGGCCCGACCTGCGCTGGCGCGATCCGGTGTACCGCAACCTGCGCGAGCTCGCGCTCTCGTTCCTGCATGAGTATTCCAACAAGCGCGACCACAAGACGTTGCGTGAGTACTCGGTGCCCTACGATCTGCGACGTGCCGACCCGAAGGAATGGGTCACGGGCGAGGACGGCGCCTGGGACGTGAACGAAAAGTTGAACGAGATCCGCCACTACCGGCTGGTCACGAAGGCGCAGGAAAAGCTCCTGCGGCGGCGCGACCCGTTCGAGCGCCACATCGCCACCCTGACCCAGTACCCGCGTCCCCCCAAGCCCGCAAAGAAGGGATGAGCATGCAATTCCAGCCCGCGCCGACGATCATTGCAGAGACCTTCAGCTCGATGCCGGCCGAATTCCGCCGCACCGGCGAGCACTCGGCCTGGGCCGACGCCAACAAGGGCGGCGCGGCGATCGACAGTTTCCTCGAGGGTCCTTCATTCGATCGCGATGGCAACCTGTTGGTGGTGGATGTTCCCTTCGGCCGCATCTTCCGCATCTCGCCCGAAGGCGAGTGGTCTCTGCTGTCCGAGTACGACGGCTGGCCCAACGGGCTGCGCATCATGCCGGACGGCCGGATCTTCGTGACTGACTACCGCATCGGACTGGTGCACATCGACGCGCAGACCGGCAAACCCAGCGCACTCCTCTCGCATCGGAATACCGAAGGGTTCAAGGGTCTGAACGACCTGACCATCACCTCCGGCGGCGACATCCTGTTCACCGACCAGGGACAGACGGGCCTGCACGACCCGACTGGGCGCGTGTACCGGCTGCGCGCCGACGGCAGGCTGGAACTGCTGCTCGGAAACGTGCCGAGCCCGAACGGGCTCGTGCTCGACCTGCATGAGAAGGTCCTGTTCGTGGCCGCGACGCGCGGCAACTGCATCTGGCGCGCACCCGTAATGCCCGATGGCACCTTGTCCAAGGTCGGCAACTTCTTCCAGCTGTACGGGCCCACGGGCCCCGACGGACTCGCCATCGACTCGGCGGGGAACCTCGCCATCGCGCATCCGGGCAGCGGCTCGGTCTGGCTGGTCGATCCACAGGGCGAAGTTGCTGCGCGTGTGAAGGGCCCGGCGGGCTGCTTCATCACCAACCTCGCCTACGGCTACGGCACGGACGGCGAGGCCAACGACTGGCTCTACATGACCGATTCGCAGAACGGTACGATCCTGCGCGCGAAGATGCGTGTACCCGGACGGACCCTGGCCTCGCACCGCGCGCAGGCTTGAGGTTGAACATTCCGGCCTTCCGGTTACCGTTGTCGCGACCGACGCACCCCGGCGCAGCCCCGATTGAGGGCGTGTCCGGATACCATCAGACTCCGGTACCATTCGCTCAGGTCTTTCCAGGCATACGTCCATGCTCAAGTTCCTGCTGAAAAGAAAAGTCGGCAACATCGAGGAGGCGGCCCGCAAACTGGCATTTGCCAACGCCTGCAAGTGCACACTGTGGTCGTACGGCGAGTACGACATCGACGCGCGCCTGCTGGTCGTGGTGGTGCAGACTGCGACCGACGAGGAGCGCGAAAAACTGAAGAGCCGCCCTCAGTTCATCCAGGCCCTCAAGGAACTGCCGGCGAAGCATTCCTGGCCGGACGAGGCCTGCGCCGACGTGGTGTTCGAGATCGAATCGCAGCAGACCGTGGATCGTGATTTCGCGGGCAACTGGCAGCAGCGCTTCACCTAGCCTGCCCGGTTCGCGGCAAAGCCTTTTCGCAAGGTCGCGCCGGGCGCGGTGCGCACCCGCCAACGGTAGTCCGTTCGGACTATGGTGCAAATCGGATTCCAGATTCACCCTACCGGGAGTCACCCTCCTCGCCCCCGCCTGTTACCTTCACCTTCCCTCGTCAAAGGCCGGATTGCCCTACTGCCCGAACTGCCGAGCAACATTCGCAGCGCCGTCCACGTCATGTGTCGCGTGCGGGTCGCCGTTCGTCAACGCGGGATGGCATCCGATCAACGGTGACGGTACGGGCAACGTCGCGCGTCCCCGTACCGCGCAGATCGCCGTGTTGCTGTTGTACATAAGCTTGTTGCCCGATGCGGCGCTGTCCCTCATGTTCGGCGGAACCCCCGTCTCGGTGCCGATTCTGATTTCCTCAATACTGCTGACCGGATTCTCCGCACTGCTGATCTACAAGATTTCACACGGTAGTCACTGGGCGCGATCGTCGTATCTCGCGGTCTACATCCTTTTGTGCCTGAACGTCCCGGACGCTTTGACCCAGATCGCCGCCGAATCGGGCGGCCGGCTTGCACTCGGTATTGTCTACCTGGCCGCCAACCTTCTGGAACTCGTCGCGCTGATCCTGCTGTTCACCTCCACCTCGAACGACTGGTTTCGCCAGGGCGGGCGGGCCGACTTCTCACGCGAGGAATCGGTCTGGAAGGTCAGCGCTTCGCGCCCCTCGCCACCGCCACCCAGTAGCTCCCCGCCCCCGCCAGAGTGACGCCGAGGAGCATCCACACGGCGGCTGCGTAGCCACCCGAAGACGTCACCACCAGCGAAGCGCCGATGGGACCTGCAGCGCGCGCAAACAGCGATGGCGCCGCGAGCGCACCATTGAGCGCGCCGAAATTGTCGCGCCCGAAGAGTTCGGCCGGCGTCGTGGCGCGCACGATGGTGTACAGGCCCAGGCCTGCGCCGTAGAGCACCACGAATACGAGGAGTGCCGGCACGGCGGCGCCTGCCGCCATCAGCACCAGCAGCGAAGCCGGCAGCAGCATCACGGTCACGGTGCCCACGCCGGTGGCAGACAGGCGTTTTCCGAACAGGAACTCCATGAGCCGGCCGCTGAACTGCATCGGACCGATCAGCGCAGCGAGCCAGACCGCGTCCGTGGCCGCCAGGCCACGCTCGCCAAGCAGCGCGATCACGTGCACCGAGAGCGCGGCCGTGACAAACGAATTTGCAGTGAACGACACGACGAGCAGCCAGAACACCGGCGAACCGAGCCACGCGCGCACTGAGCCCTTTTTTGTCGTGGACGACGCGGCCGGGTGCACCTCGGGTGCGCCGGGCAGGGCAAACCAATGCAGCGGCAGGCACACGAGCAACTGGATCGCGGCGAGTCCCAGTACCGCGCCCCGCCAGCCGTAGCCCTCGACCAGCATCTGCGTGACCGGCCAGAATACGGTGCTGGCAAATCCTCCGGCCAGGGTCAGCACGGTGATCGCCCAGCGGCTGCGCTCGCGGTAAAGCAGCGTCAGCACCGTGAACGCAGCCTCGTACATCGTCAGTGCCATCGCGATTCCCGCGAGCAGCCAGGCCGCGTAGTACACGGGGACCGACTGCGCGATCGACATCAGCCCGAATGCCCCTGCGGCCAGCACCGAGCCGACCGACATCACGCTGCGCCCGCCGTAGCGGTCGATCAGGCGGCCGGTGGGATAGGCAGCAATCCCCCAGACGAGCAGGGCCACGGCGTTGCCGCCGACCAGCAGGTCGCGGCTCCAGCCGAGCTCCATCTGCATCGGCTTCATGAGCACCGAGAACGCGTAGTAGAGCGGCCCCCACGAGGCGATCTGGGTGACGCCCAGCGCGGCGAGCGCCAGCGCGCGAGGATTCTTCAATTCGGGGTGTTCACCGTTTCCGGTCTGGCGGCGCCGCATCCTCGAGCGCGGCGAGTATCCCGGGATGCCGGGTCTCGAGCAGCGCCTGGAAGAGCTGCGGAAGGACCTCGTTGCCGAAACTGCAGCTCACGTGCCCGGTGCCGTCGGCCGTATTGAACACGATCCGGGTCGACTTGCCGGCAACATCGGGGTTCACCGAGTCGATGTCGGACAGGCGCGGCGTGTCGTAGATGGTCTTCACGCGTCGCCGGCCCGGCCCGCCTGCGAGGACTGCAGGCGCAGGTCCTCGGCAATCGGCGCCGAGGGCATGTGGAAACGCACCGGCCCGTCGGGCAGCGCGTGCAGGAACTGCTTGAGGAAGGGATCCTCCGAGGCCAGCATTTCCTTCGGTGTCCCCTGCCCCGCAAGCTTGCCTTCGCTCAGGACATAGATGTAATCGACCAGCTTGAGCGATTCGCTCACGTCGTAGGTCACCACGATCGAGGTCGTGCCGAAAGCGTCGTTGAGCCGGCGGATCAGCTGCGCAATCACGTTGAGCGAGATCGGATCGAGCCCCGCGAACGGCTCGTCGTACATCGCCAGCATCGGCTCGGTGGCGATCGCGCGCGCAAGCGCCACCCGCCGCGCCATCCCGCCCGAGAGGTCGCCCGGCATCAGTTGCGCCGCCCCGCGCAGGCCCACGGCGTGCAGCTTCATCAGCACCATGCGGCGGATCAGTTCTTCCGGCAGGTCGGTGTGCTCGCGCAGCGGAAATGCGATGTTCTCGTAGACGGAAAGGTCGCTGAACAGGCCGCTGGTCTGGAACATCATGCCCATCTTGCGGCGCATGGCGTACAGGGCATCGGTGTCCAGCGTGTGGACGACCTCGCCTGCGACCCGGACCTCGCCGCTGCCCGGACGGATCTGGCCGCCGATCAGCTTGAGCAGCGTAGACTTGCCGCTGCCGCTGGCGCCGAGGATCGCGACCAGCTTGCCGCGCGGCACCTTGAGCGAGAGCCCCTTGAATATGACGTTATCGCCAAAGGCGAAATTCAGGTCGCTGATTTCAACCAGCGTGTCGGAAGTGGGTTCCACGGGGCCCAAGTCTAACGCATGGCGAAGCCCCGGACCGTCCGCAGCAGCGCTGCCGTGTAAGGTGCGGACCGCCGCACACGACGAATCCGCAGCCGGCACCCGACGGTGCCCGAGGAGACGAAGATGAACCGACGTACACTGATCAAGGCGCTCACCGCCCTGCCCCTGGCGGGACTGGGGAGCGCAATTGCCCAAACCCAGGCCCGAAAAGGAACCAACGTGGCGGAAGAACTGCAGAAAAACTGGAAGACCCTGCTGGCCGACGGCACGCCCGTGCCCGCCGCAACCGAAAAGCTCGAACTGTCCAAGGACGAGTGGAAGAAACGCCTCTCGCCCGCCGCGTATTCCGTATTGCGCGACGAGGGGACCGAACGACCCGGCACCAGCCCGTTCAACGCGGAAAAGCGCCCCGGCGTGTTCGTCTGCGCGGGTTGCGGCCTGCCGCTGTTTACGTCTGCGATGAAGTTCGAAAGCGGTACCGGCTGGCCGAGCTTCTTCACCACGATTCCCGGCGCGTTCGACACCAGCCGCGACTTCAAGATGATCCTGCCGCGCACCGAGTACCACTGCGCGCGCTGCGGCGGGCACCACGGCCATGTCTTCAACGACGGGCCCGCCCCGACCGGGCAGCGCTACTGCAACAACGGCGTGGCGCTGAAGTTCGTGCCGAAAAATGGCGTGACCTGACCCCGGCCTCGCGAGGCTCCGCCCTCAGGCGGTCAGTCCGGCCTCGCGCAGGAACCGGAGCACGCCGGGATGGATCAGGTCCATTCGCGGCGCGGCGGCACGGGTGTTTGCCACCGTCGTCTCGCGTGCCTGTTCCAGCTGCGCCGCGAGCGCGGGTTCCGCGGCATGCAGCGCACGCGCGATCCGATAGGCAATCTCCGCATCGAAACCGGGCCGTGCGAGTACATAGCTCCACGAACCGACCGAGGCCAGCGGTCCGGTCATCCCTGCATAGCTACCGGCGGGAATCTGCATCGCCTTGAGGAAGGGGTGTTTTGCCAGGATGGCGGCAATCTCCCCTGAATCCGGCACGATGAAGCGCGCGCCCTGGGCGCTCGCCGCCACCGCCGAAAAGCCGGGCCAGCCGATGCCCGCGCCCCAGAGCGCGGCAACGCGGCCATCGGCGACCATCACCGGTCCATCCGCAGCGCGGTCCAGGTAGACCGCGCCGAAGTCGCGCTCGGCATCCAGGCCCAGACCGTCGATGACCGTCCGGCCGAGAATCGTCAGCCCGGACCCCTTGGCACCGAACGCCACCGTCCGGCCCCGAAGGTCGCTGATCGCGCGGTACGGCGTGTCGGCGCGGACCACGAACATGCCTGGCGAGGAGTACATCGCCGCAATGATGCGCAGCCCGGTCCCCGGCTGTGCCAGCGCCAGGATTCGCGACTTCGCCCTGAACCAGCGCGATGTCGAGCGCGCCGGCCTCGAGCAGCGGCAGGTTTTCGGTGCTGCCCCGGGTGTTGCGCGGCTCGATCGAGAGGATCGCGTCAGCCGCGTTGACGCAGCCGGCGAACACGCCGCCATAGAGGGGGAAGCCTCCGCCCGGGGTGGCGGTTCCGAGACTTACGGAGGTCGGGGTGGTGGCAGACATTGCGTATGCTCCCTGGAAAGCACGCACTATAACCGCGGCGCCTGCCTTGCCGTGCCTTCCCCGGTGCGGATAAACTGGCGCACGCCATTCAGGATGTGATGCCTTGAAAGGATGCCCCCCGACATGAGTGCCGCGAACGCCGACCGCATCGGCCTGATCGGACTTGGCCTGATGGGCAGCGCGCTGGCGCACCGCCTGATCGGCGCGGGCTACAGCGTGCTCGGCTACGACATCGACGCGGACAAGACCCTGCTGGTCCCGGGCCTGGAGGCCGCCGCCTCGGTCGACGAAATATCCAAGCGCTGCCGGCGCATCGTGCTCGCGGTCTACGACACGGGGCAGGTCGAATCGGTGGTCGCGGAACTCGAGGCCGCGCGGCGCCCGGTGCTGCTGCTGTGCGCCACGACAGTCGAGCCGCGCCGCATCGCCTTGCTTGCTGCGCGCGCCGCGCGTTACGGCATCACCCTCATTGAGGCGCCGATCACCGGCACCAGCGCCGAAATCGAAACCGGCCGCGGCGTGGGCCTGCTGGCCGGGCCGAAGGAATCGGTCACGCTCGCCACCGACCTGCTCGAAGTGTTCTGCCCGCAGTGGTTCCACATGGGTTCGCTCGGCAGTGCTGCGAAGGCCGCGCTTGCGATCAACCTCGTGATGCAGCTGAACCGCGCCGCGCTCGCCGAAGGACTGGTATTCGCCGAGCGACTCGGCCTGTCGCCCGCTGCCTTCCTCGAAGCCCTGCGCAGCTCGCCGGCCGGTTCGCAGGTCATGGCCGTCAAGGGCGAGAAGATGGTCCGCCGCGAGTATTCGCCCCAGCTGCCGGTCACCCACACGCTGGCGACGCAGTCGCTGAAGGACGCGCAATTCATCCTCGAAACCGCGCACCGTCTGGGCCAGCATCTGCCGATGATGGAAGTCAACGCAGCCCTGCTGGCGGCCACCATCGCGCAGGGCGGAACGCGCCGCGACAGCGCCGCGGTGATCGAGGCGATCCGCACCAGCCGGCCGAAAACCGACTGACGCCCGTGGCATGCGCGATTGGCCGATGAGCGTACGGCCATGCCCGTACAATCGGGCCGATGGAAAATCACGCTGCCGCACCCTACACCGACCTGACCCCGGATGCGGTCCTGGATGCGATCGAATGCACCGGTCTGCGCCCTGACGGTCGCTTGCAGGCGCTCAACAGTTTTGAAAATCGCGTCTACCAGTTCGGCATCGAGGACGAAAAGCCGATGGTCGCGAAGTTCTACCGCCCCGGCCGCTGGAGCGACGCCCAGATCCTCGAGGAGCACGCGTTTGTCGCGGAGCTGGCCGAGCGCGAATTGCCCGTGGTGGCGCCGCTCGCGCTCGAGGGCGGCCTGACCCTGCACACCCACGGCGGTTACCGGATCGCGGTCTATCCGCGCTGCGCGGGCCGCGCGCCCGAGCTCGAGCAACCCGACACGCTCGAATGGATGGGGCGATTTCTCGGGCGCATCCACGCGGTCGGCGCGCTGCGGCCCTTTGTCGAACGGCCCGCACTCGACATCGAAACCTTCGGCGACGAGCCGCGCGACTACCTGCTGGACCACGGCTTCGTTCCGTCCGATCTGGTGGAGGCATGGACCAGCGTCGTCGACCATGCGCTCGACAGTGTCGAGCACTGCTACGAGCGGGCCGGCGACATCAGCGTGCTGCGCCTGCACGGGGACTGCCACGGCGGCAACGTGCTGTGGATCGAACGGCGCAGCGAGGACGATCCGCTGGGCGGCCCGCATTTCGTCGACTTCGACGACGCGCGCACCGGCCCGGCGATCCAGGACCTCTGGATGCTGCTCTCGGGTGATCGCGAGAACATGCGCGTGCAGTTCGGCCACGTGCTGCGCGGCTACGAGGACTTCGCCGAATTCGACGATCGCGAGCGGCACCTCGTCGAGGCGCTGCGCACGCTGCGCCTGATCCACTATTCCGCATGGATCGGCCGGCGCTGGACCGACCCGGCGTTTCCCGCGGCGTTTCCCTGGTTCGACACGCCGCGCTACTGGCAGGACCGGATACTCGAACTGCGCGAGCAGATCTCCCTGATGGAAGAAGCGCCGCTGTGATGTCTGGTACGCGAAAGATGATCAACCAACCCGGAGTGAAAGCAAATGAGTGAATCCGACAAGACGATGCGTTCCTGGAAACTTCAGGGCGATGCCGAGCGCACCATGGTCGAACTGCAGGATGCGGCCGTTCCCGTGGCCGGTCCGGGCCAGCTGCTCGCTGCGGGTGCGCGCCGCGAGCCTGAACCGCGGCGAATTCATCGCCGGCCACGGCCTGCACAAGCCCGGCGCGGCCAAGCCCGCCGGCATGGAGGCCGCCGGCGAAGTGACTGCCGTCGGAGAAGGCGTGACGAACCACAAGGTCGGCGACCGCGTGTTCGGCCGCTGCGGCGGCGCGTTCTCCGCGTATTCGCTGATGGACGCGCGCGAGGCGATGCCGGTCCCGCAGCACCTGTCGATGGAAGAGGCCGCCGCGGTCACGATCACCTTCATGACCGTGCACGACATGCTGATGGCGCAGGGCGGCCTCACGGCGGGCGAATGGCTGCTGGTGACCGGAATCTCCTCGGGCGTGGGCGTGGCCGCGCTGCAGACCGGACGCGCGCTCGGCGCGAAAGTCATCGGCACCTCGGGCTCGGCGGAAAAGCTCGCGAAACTCACGGCGCTCGGGCTCGATGTGGCGCTGCAGACGCGCAAGCCCGACTTTGTCGATGCCGTGATGAAGGCGACCGGCGATCGCGGCGTCAACCTCGATCGTGAACAACGTCGGCGGCTCGGTGTTTGCCGAGTGCGTGAAGAGCCTGGCCTTCGAAGGTCGCCTGGCGACCGTGGGCTATGTCGACGGCGTGCTCGAGGCAAGGATGGACATCGAGGCCATGCACGCAAAGCGCCTCAAGCTGTTCGGGGTATCGAACAAGCTGCGCTCGCCTGCGCAGAAGCTCGAGGCGGCGCGCAGGTTCGCGACCGAGCTGCTGCCCGTGATCGTCGAGCGCGAAGATCAAGCCGGTGGTCGACCGGGTGTTCGCGTTCGAGGAACTCGTCGCCGCCAAGGCGCTGATGGAATCCAACACCCACCTCGGCAAGATCGTGCTGCGCGGGGCCGCCTGACCGCCAGTCCGGGAATCGTTTCAAAAAAAGGCCCCGGAAGGAAAAATTCCCGCGCCGAACGGATACTATCTAGGCAATTGCCACTGCAAGGGAGAGATTCCGACATGAGCCAGCGAACCAAGCCGCCCTTCAGAGGCGACCACGTGGGCAGCTTTCTGCGCCCGAAGGAACTGCACGAGGCACGCGCGCGCCGCAAGAAAGGCGAGATCGACGCCGCCGCGCTGCGCGAGGTCGAGGACCGCGCGATCCGCGAGATCGTGCGCGCGCAGGAGGAATGGGGATTGCAGGGCGTCACCGACGGCGAGTTCCGGCGCACCTTCTTCCACATCGATTTCCTCGAGCAGCTCGAAGGGGTCGAGGTGCGCGAGGGCATGGCGATCAAGTTTCGCGGTGCCGGCAGCTCGGTCGATTTCGCCCCGCCGGTGCTGCACGTGACCGGCAAGCTGCGCCACGTCAAGCCGATCCAGCTGGCCGATTTCCAATTCCTCAAGTCGGTGACCACGAAGACGCCCAAGGTCACGATCCCCTCGCCGACCATGCTGCATTTCCGCGGCGGGCGCGGCGCGATCAGCCGCGAAGCCTATCCGGACATGGAGGAGTTCTTTGCCGACGTGGCGAAGTGCTACCGGGACGAGATCACGGACGCTGGCCGACGCGGGCTGCACCTACCTGCAGCTCGACGACACCAACCTCGCCTACCTGTGCGACCCGAAGATGCGCGAGGGCGCCCGGCAGCGCGGCGACGACCCGGACGAACTGCCGCGCCGCTACGCACGCCTGATCAACGCCTGCATTGCAAACCGCCCGGAGAGCATGCAGGTGTGCATCCACCTCTGCCGCGGCAATTTCCAGAGCGCCTGGGCGGCCGAAGGCGGCTACGAACCGGTGGCCAAGGCCCTGTTCCAGGAACTCAAGGTCGACGGCTATTTCCTCGAGTACGACGACGCGCGCTCGGGCGGCTTCTCGCCCCTGCGCTTCGTGCCCGAAGGCAAGGTGATCGTGCTGGGGCTGGTGTCCAGCAAGATCGCCGCGCTCGAGCCGGTCGAGGAACTGAAAACGCGGATCGACGAAGCCTCGCACTACGTGCCGCTCGAACAACTCTGCCTCTCGCCGCAGTGCGGCTTTTCCAGCACCGAACACGGCAACAATGTCACGGCCGAGGATCAGGCGGCAAAAATGCGCCACGTGGTCCGGACCGCGCGCGCAGATCTGGGGCTGATCCGGGGATGGTATCTCAGGAGTCGAACGTTCCGGCGGCGCGCGAGGCGCCGCTCAGCATCGAGCAGGAAGAGCTGCGCGGCATCTCGCGCACGGTGGCCGAAATCGAGTGGTTGCTGCTGATCCTGGTGCTCCTCTATCTGGTGTTCGGCAGCCTGGCGACGGAGGATGAACTCGCGATCAGTGCGGCCGCGTTCTTCTACGCGGCGTTCGTGATGAGCTTTCGCTACGCCAACTTCTACAAGCGGGAGTCGCGCTGGAAGATCGCGATCGAGACCTGGGCGATGATCGTGTTCATCACCTGGTCCCTGTGGTTCACGGGCAAGCTCGCGAGCCCCCTGCTCAACACCTATCTGCTCGCGGTCATCACCAGCGCGCTGACGCTCGGCAAGCTCACCACGCTGATCGAAGTCGCGCTGATCGCGGCCTGCCACATCCTGCTCGGCGACGGCGACGCCGGGCACACCCTCGTCACGCTGCGCGGCATCGGCGGACTCGCAGCGCAGCTCGCGCCGGTCCTGCTCGTGGCCTACGTGACAACGATGTTCTCCGCGGACATCCGCTACGGGCTGAACAAGGCCAGGCTGTTGTCCGAGACCGACGAACTCACCGGGCTGTACAACACCCGCGGATTCTCGATCATCGCGGATCGCCTGTTTGCCCAGGCGCAGCGCTACGGGCGCCCGGTCAGCCTGCTGATGGTGGACTCCGACAACCTCAAGGCCGTCAACGACAACCACGGGCACGAAGCCGGCAACCGGCTGCTGCGCCATCTTTCGAACCGGATCCAGGCGGAACTGCGCAACACCGATGTGCCGGCCCGCTACGGCGGCGACGAATTCGTTGTCCTGCTGCCCGAAACACCACCGGAGGGGGCGATGGACGTGGCCGAGCGAATTCGGGAAGCGATGAGTTCCAAGCCGCTGGTGTTCGACGGAAAATCCGTGCCTTCGACGGTCAGCATCGGTGTCGCCGGCCTGCCGCAGGATGGCCAGACCATCGACGCCGTCCTCGGGCGCGCCGACCGGGCGATGTACAAGGCAAAGAACGGCGGCCGCAACCGCGTGGTGCGCTTTCAGCCCGACTAGGCCGACCCCTCGCGACCTACTTTTTCCCGGTGCTGAGCGCGAGGATGGCGCCGATCACGATCGCGGCACCGAGGATCTGGAGCGGCGCCATGGTCTGCCCGAGCAGCGCCCATCCCATGACCAGAACCGCGATCGGCTCGAAATTGAGCGCCGCCGAATTGTTCACCACGCCGATCCTCGGCAGCACGACGAAGAGCGAGGTCACCGCGGCGCTGTAGAACAGCCCCATCAGCGCGAGCGCCATCCATCCGGTGCCGTCCACGGGCAGCACGAATGCGCCGGTCGCCCCGCCCAGGGCAAGCGTGAGCACGGCGATGGTGCTGGTCGCCAGCAGCGTGCGCATGCGACCGTCGACATCCTTCATCCAGCGCGTGGTCAGATACAGAGAGGCACTGAACGAGGCCGACGCGCCGCAGGCGAACAGGACGCCGACTCCGATCTCGTCCCAGCGTCCGGAGAAACCGCGCGCGCCCACGCCGCTCCAGCCGCCGACGTCGAGCGCCAGTGCGAGCCCCGCCAGCGCCACCGGCATCGCCAGCAGGGTGCGCCGCGTCGGCCGCTCGCCGTCCATGAACCACGCAACCAACGCGATCACGATCGGATAGGTGTTGAACGCCAGCAGCGCGAGCGCCACCGGGATCCGCGCAACCGCGGAAAAAATGCAGTAGCTCTGCACCAGAAGACACACGCCGATCAGCACGCCGCGCAGCCGGGTCAGGCCCGGCAGGGCGAACGACACGCGGTTGGCCAGCAGCAGGGCCAGCACGAAGAACAGCGCAGAGGTCGAGCGGAACGCAACCGCCGTGGCGACGTTGGCACCGTGCTCGAACGCAAAGCGCGCGGCGATATGGTTGCTCCCGAACACGATCGAGATGCCCACCAACAGGAGGATTCCGAGCCAGCGGGAAATCGGTTTACCTTCCAAGGGCGCGTTCCATAGAGGAGAGCCTGCAAGGGTACCGCAGTACGCCACCGGCTCGTCGATGCAGGTTCGAATTCAACGGGTAGAATTCAAGCAATGACGCCCGTTACCCGTCCCGGCTGCCCGCGCCGGCGACACCCCTCTTCCTGACCGGATCAATCGCATGGGACAGTTCGGCATCGGCCAGCCGGTCGAGCGAGTCGAGGATGCCCGCCTGCTGCAGGGCCGGGGCCGTTTCGTCAACGACCGCAACCTCCCGGGCCAGGCCTGCCTTGCGTTCGTGCGCTCTCCGCATGCGCACGCACTGATCCGCGCGATCGACACCTCGGCCGCAGCCGCAGCGCCCGGCGTGATCGGTGTCTACACCGAAGTCGACCTGCGACACGCCGGCCTGGGAACGACTGAGGTAACGCTCAAGCGCACGCGCACCGGCGGCACGCCGATGTTCTGGCGGGCGCACCCGGGCCTGGCCGTCGACCGCGTGCGCCATGTCGGCGACCCGGTGGTCGCCGTGGTGGCCGAGACACTCATGCAGGCGCGCGACGCGGCTGAACTCGTCAGCATCGACTATGCCGACCTGCCCTCGGTCACCGCAACTTCGGATGCCGCCCTGCCCGGCGCTCCGGCGGTCTGGGACGAATGCCCCGACAACATCTGCAACCTGTTCGAAGTCGGCAATCGCGCGGCGACCGATGCGGCTTTCACGGCCGCGGCGCACGTCGTCAAGGGCCGTTACGTGGTCAGCCGGGTGCACTCGCAGTACATGGAACCGCGCGGCGCGATCGGCAGCTGGGATCCGGGCGACGAGCGTTACACGCTGTACGCGGATTCGCAGTACCCGCACCGCATCCGCGAAGTCCTCGCGCGCAATATCTTCGGCATTCCCGAGCACCGGATCCGCGTGGTGTCGGAGAACGTCGGCGGCGCGTTCGGCGGCAAGGGCTGGGCCTACGTTGAGCACCGCATCGTGCTGTGGCTTTCGCGCAAGCTCGAGCGACCGGTCAAGTGGGCCAGCGATCGCAGCGAAGCCCTGCTGGCCGACGAGCACGCCCGCGACTGCGTGAGCGAGGCCGAGCTCGCGCTGGATGCGGAAGGCAGGTTTCTCGCCCTGCGGGCGCACAACACCTCCAACCTCGGCGCCTATGTCTCATCAGACCGGCAGCTGCTGCCGACGTTTTCCAATCTCGGTTCGCTCGCGGGGGTGTATGCGATACCTGCCGCCCATGCGCAGGTCAGCGGCGTGTTCACCAACACGAATTCAACCGCGCCGTATCGCGGCGCCGGACGGCCGGAAGCAACCTACATCCTCGAGCGCCTGATCGACGACGCAGCGCGCCAACTGGGCATCGACCGCGTGGAGCTTCGCAGGCGCAACCTGCTGCCCGCCTCGGCCATGCCGTACAAGACCGCGCTCACCTTCACCTACGACTGTGGGGAGTTCGAAAAGAACCTCGATCAGGCGCTTGCACTGGGCGATTTCGCCGGCTTCGCCGCGCGCCGCGAGGAAGCGCGCAGTCGCGGCAGGCTGCGCGGCCTGGGAATCACCAACGCCATCGAACGCGCCGCCGCGCCGGGCATGGAGTATGCGGAGATCCGCTTCGAGCCCGGCGGCACCGCCACCCTGATGCTCGGCAGCAAGGACATGGGCCAGAGCCACGCGACCACGTTCCGGCAGATCGCATGCACCCTGCTCGGCCTGGCGCCGGAGGACTTCCATTACATCGAGGGCGACACCGACCAGGTCGCCTACGGGACCGGCTCGTTCGGTTCGCGCTCGGTCGCGATCGGCGGCAGCGCACTGGCCGCCGCCGCCGACAAGATCATCGCCAAGGGCAGGAAGATCGCAGCGCACCTGCTCGAGGCGGGCGAAGCCGACGTGGCGTTCACCGAGGGCCGCTTTACGATCGCCGGCACCGACCGGGGCGTGGGGCTCAAGGAAGTCGCGCGCGCGGCCTATGTGCAGGGCGCGCTACCGCCCGGCCTCGCCCCGGGCCTGATCGAAAACGGCAGCTTTTCGCCCACAGCGGAGACCTTCCCCAACAGCTGCCACCTGTGCGAAGTCGAGATCGATCCCGAAACCGGTGCGGTGGAACTCGTCAACTACGCCGTGGTGGACGATGTCGGCACGGTGATCAATCCGCTCACGCTCAAGGGCCAGGTGCACGGCGGCATCGTGCAGGGCGTGTCGCAGATCCTCATGGAGCGCGTGGTCTACGATCCGGAATCCGGCCAGCTGCTGACGGGCAGCTTCATGGACTATGCGATGCCGCGTGCCGCCGATATCTGCCCCATGGAAGTCGGTAGCAATCCGGTCCCGACGAAACGCAATCCGCTCGGGGTCAAGGGCGCGGGCGAGGCCGGCACCGTCGGCGCGCTGCACGCCGCGATGAGCGCAATCCTCGATGCGCTCTCGCCGCTGGGCATCCACGACCTCGAGATGCCGGCCACCAGTGAGCGCGTCTGGCGGGCCATCCAGGCCGCTGGACGGAAGACATAAAATGTATCGGTATCGATACACAGACTGGCAGGAAACCCGCACCGGAATTGAATAGTTTAAAAATATTTTGTTGAATTCATGGAAATAACGAGGAGCCAGTCCATGCAGCCCCGCGAACGAGCACCCTACTCCGCGATCGTCGACCGCCCATCCCTGAAGCTGCCCGGCGGCGCGCGTGTGATCGTCTGGACCATCGTCAATCTGGAAGTCTGGGACATCGCCAAGCCCATGGCGCGACAAGTTCTCCCCGCCCCCATGGGCCTGCCCCTGCTGCCGGACGTGCCGAACTGGAGCTGGCACGAATACGGCATGCGGGTCGGCTTCTGGCGCTTCAAGAAACTCTACGACGCGCTCGGCATTCGCCCCACGCTATCGATCAACGCGCGCGTCTGCATCGACTACCCGCGCGTCGCCGAGGCCTGCAGGGATGCGGGCTGGGAGTTCATGGGCCACAGCTTCGAGCAGGGCCCGATCCACAAGGAAGAGGACCAGAAGGCGATGATCGAGCGCTCGATGGACATGCTTGAGAAATTCACCGGCAAGCGCCCCGTCGGCTGGCTCGGACCCGGCCTCACGCAGACGCTCGAGACGCCCGAGCTGCTCGCCGGCGCCGGCGTGAAATACATCGGCGACTGGGTCTACGACGACGAGCCGACCGAGATCCAGACCGCCAACGGCCCGCTGGTCACCGCTGCCCTACTCGGTGGAAACCAACGACATCCCGATGATGATGGTGCAGCACCACGAGGCGGCCTACTGGACGCAGAAGTGCATCGACACCTTCGAGCGGCTATTACGAGGAAGGCGCCGAGCGCCCGAAGATCATGGCGATCGCGATCCACCCCTACATCAGCGGCCAGCCGTTCCGCATCAAGTACCTCGAGCAGGTCTACGAGCGCATCAACAGCCTGCCCGGGCGTGCTGCACTGGAACGGCGAGCAGATCCTCGACTGGTACCTGAAAGAGCGCGGGTCGAAGTAGGCCGCCACGCGACGGCGCAAAGATCATGACGAAGAGCCATCCGCCCGTACATCAGATCGAGCTGCGCGTGGTCGAACTTGCGCAGCTGTTCAATTCGATGGATCCGACGCCGTTCCATCACCGCGACCTCGACCGGGACGCCGAGGAATTCCTCGAAAGCTGGGCGCTGGATTTTCCGCAGGACAGCCACTTCCGCATCGTCCTGCATATCGAACACATGCCCAAGGAAGATCCCACGGCGCTGGTAACGGAAGGGATCCACAACTATTTCGAAAACAAGGCGCTGCTCACAAAACGCAGCCTGCGCCTGCTGCTCATCGAAGGGCGCGCGAGCCTGCTGATCGGGCTGGGGTTCCTGGCCCTGTGCCTGCTCGGCGCCGATCTGCTCACGCCATCTGCGGGCAACACCACCCTGCGGATCGTGAAGGAAAGCCTGACCATCGGCGGCTGGGTTGCGATGTGGCGGCCGATGCAGATCTTCCTCTACGACTGGTGGCCTCTGGTCCGGCGCGGCAGGATCTACCAGAGCCTGGGCCGCGCGAACGTGCACGTGGCACCGCCGCACACCTGACCCGCACCCGTCTTCAGCCCGGGAAGTGGCAGGCTGCGACGTGTCCCGGCGCGATCTCGCGCAACAGCGGCGCCTCGGTGCTGCAGCGGGCCTCGGCGCGCGGACAGCGCGGATGGAAATGGCAGCCCGAGGGCGGATGGATGGGATTGGGCACGTCGCCCTGCAGGACGATGCGCTTGCGCCTGGCCTTTGGATCGGGAATCGGCACCGCCGAGAGCAGCGCCTCCGTGTAGGGATGCTTCGGCGTGGTGTAGAGATTCCGTGCCGCGGCGACTTCCACGACCCGGCCGAGGTACATGACCGCGACGCGGGTGCTGATGTGTTCGACCACCGAGAGGTCGTGCGCAACGAAGAGGTAGGTCAGCTTGAATTTCTCCTGCAGATCCTCGAGCAGGTTGATGACCTGGGCCTGCACCGACACGTCGAGCGCGGAGACCGGCTCGTCGCAGATGATCAGTTTCGGCGACACCGCAAGCGCGCGCGCGATCCCGATGCGCTGGCGCTGGCCACCCGAGAATTCGTGCGGATAGCGGCGCATGTGGTCGGCGGACAAGCCGACCGTTTCCAGCAGTTCGACCACCCGGTCCTGGAACGCGTGCGCGTCCTTCGCCAGCCCGTGGATGGTCAGCGCCTCACCGACGATCGAGCCGACGGTCATGCGTGGATCGAGCGAGGCGTACGGGTCCTGGAAGATGATCTGCATTTCCCGGCGCAGCAGGCGCAGTTCCGTTGCGCCCATGTCGGTGACGCTGCGGCCGTCGAACAGCACCCTGCCGGAGGTCGGCTCGATCAGCCGCAGGACACAACGCCCGGTGGTGGACTTGCCGCAGCCGGATTCACCGACCAGGCCGAGCGTTTCGCCGGCATCGATATGGAAGCTCACCCCGTCGACCGCGCGCACATGTTCGACCGCGCGCGAGAACCATCCGCCTTTCACCGGGAAGTGCTTGACCAGATTTTCGACCTTGAGCAGCGGTTCGGTCATTGCTGCTCCACCAGCACGCAGGCGACCTTGTGTCCGGGGCGCACTTCGCGCAGCGGTGGCACCTCGGCCGCGCATTCGGGCTTCGCCAGGCGGCAGCGCGGTGCAAACCGGCAGCCGGGCGGAGGATCGAGCAGGTTCGGGACGACTCCGCCGATGACTTCGAGACGCTTCTTGACCGTCGCCGCGGTGTCGATCCGCGGGATCGACCGGATGAGGCCCTGCGTGTAGGGGTGCAGCGGCTCGCCGAACAGGCTCTCCACCGTCGCCTCTTCAACCACGCGGCCCGCGTACATCACGACGACGCGCTGTGCGGTCTCCGCGATCACGCCCATTGCGTGGGTGATCAGCATGACCGCCATGCCGAGGCGCCCTTGCAGCTCGTTCAGCAAGTCGAGGATCTGCGCCTGGATCGTGACGTCGAGCGCCGTGGTCGGCTCGTCTGCAATCAGCAGCTTCGGGTTGCACGACAGCGCCATCGCGATCATCACGCGCTGGCGCATGCCGCCGGAAAACTGGTGCGGGTAATCGCGCACCCGTCGCTCCGGCTGGGCGATATGCACGAGCTTCAGCATTTCGATTGCGCGATCGAGCCCCGCCTTGCGCCCGAGCCCCTCGTGCAACCGGATCACCTCGGACAGCTGCTCGCCGATTGTGTAGACCGGATTCAGCGAAGTCATCGGCTCCTGGAACACGATCGCGATTTCCTTCGCCCGCAGCTTGTACATCTCCTCGATGGGGAGCGGCACCAGGTCGCGGCCTTCCCAGAGGATCTCGCCGGCCGCGATGCGGCCCGGAGGACTGGCGATCAGCTTCAGCACCGACAGCGCGGTGACGCTCTTGCCGCTGCCCGATTCACCGACCACGCCGAGCGTTTCGCCACGATCGATTGACAGGTTCACGCCGTCCACCGCATGCACCAGGCCGTCGTCGGTCATGAACTCGGTCTTGAGGCCCCGGATCTCCAGCAGGTGTGGCGCCTCCATCTACATCACCTTGCGCGGGTCGAGCGCATCGCGCAGGCCGTCGCCGAAGAAGCTGATCGACAGCACGGCGAGAAAAATCGCGCCGCCCGGAAACAGTGCCCAGTGCGGCGCGATGTCGAGGTAGTCCTTGGCATCGAACAGGATCCGTCCCCAGCTGGGAATGTCGGGCGGGAATCCCAGGCCGAGGAACGACAAGGTCGATTCCGCGATGATCGCGGCGGCCACATCGACCGTGCCCGCGACGATGACCGGCCCCAGGGAGTTCGGCAGGATGTGCGCGACCACCTGCCGCGTGGTCGTCGCACCGAGCGCGCGCGCCGCCTCGACGAACTCCTTCTCGCGAAGCGACAGAAACTGCGCGCGCACCAGGCGCGCGACCTGCATCCAGCGAAATCCCCCGATCACCACGACCACGATGATGAAGATGCCGGCCTCGGGTCCCACGACCTCTTTCAACGCATCGCGGAACAGGTAGATGATCAGAAGCAGCAGCGGAACCTGCGGCAGGGTGAGAAACAAGTCGGTCAGCCACATCAGGGCCGCATCGACGCTGCCGCGCGAAATCCCGGCCACCGCGCCCACCAGCGTCCCGAAGAACACCGCGATCAGCATCGCCGCGAAACCCACGGCCAGCGAAATCCGCCCGCCGTAGAGCATGCGCGCGAGCAGGTCCTGGCCCAGGTCGTCGGTCCCGAACGGGTGGGCAAGCGACGGTCCCGCCAATTTGGCTGCGAAATCGATGTCGTTGATCGGGACTCGCCAGAGCCACGGACCGAGCACCACGCCCAGCACAAGTATGGCGAGGATCAGGGCGCCGGCCAGCGCAAGGCGGTGGCGGCGAAAGCGCCGCCACGCGTCCGCAGCCGGCGAAATCCGCCTGCGCACGCGAGCCGCGGGCGCCGCTCCGGGAGGGGGTAACGGGGGAACCCCGGTTCCACCGTTCCTCGGAGGGGGTAACGGGGGAACCCCGGTTCCCCTGTTCCTATCGGTAGGCGATGCGCGGGTCGAGCCAGGCATAAATCACGTCTGCAGCAAGGTTGAACAGCACAACTAGGCAGGAAAGCACGAAGGTCACCGCGAGGATCACCGGCGTGTCGTTGGCAAGGATCGCGGAGATCAGCAGCGAGCCGATCCCGGGCACGCGGAAGATCTGTTCGGTCACGATGGCGCCGCCGAAGATCGCCGGCATCTGCAACGCAACCAGCGTCACCACCGGGAGCAGCGCGTTGCGCACCACGTGCTTGACGATGACCACCCGCTCGGTGAGGCCCTTGGCGCGGGCCGTCGTGACATAGTCCAAGCGGATCACATCCAGCGCAGCCGAGCGGACGTAGCGCGTCCAGGTCGCGCCCTGGAACAGGCCGAGTACCGCCACCGGCATGATCGCCTGCCTGAAGTGTTCCCAGTAGAACTGCCATCCGGTCGCACTGATATCGGCCCGATAGACGAACGGCAGCCAGTCGAGCTTGATGCTGAAGAGCAGGATCAGCAGCAGCCCGGTGAAGAAAGTCGGCAGCGAGAATCCGATGAAGGCCAGCGTATTGGCGATCTGATCGAACAGCGAGTACGGTCGCGTCGCCGCATACACCCCGATCGGCAGCGCGATCAACAGCGCGAGCAGTTGTGACGAGCCGATCACCAGCAGGGTCGTCGGCAGGCGCTGGAGGATCAGCTTGTCGACATCAATCCGGCTGGCGAACGAGAACCCCCAGTTGCCGCGGACCATCTGGCCGGCCCATCGGGCATAGCGCACCGGCACCGGATCGTCCATGCCGAACTGCTTGCGCAGGTTTTCCCGCACCTCGGCCGGCACGTTCGGATTGGTGGCAAGCTCTTCGAACGGGTCGCCCGGCGCCAGCGCCAGCACCGTGAACAGCACGATGCTGATCCCGATCAGGCTCGGGATGGCGAGGAGCAGGCGGCGCAGGACATATCTGCCCATCGCGTCAGGCGTTCAGTGTTCCGCCGGGTTTCCGTTCAGGCGCTCAGGCGTCCCGGTACCAGTCCTTGAGCAGCCAGAGGTCGTTGTCCCAGCCCGAGAGCGGCGCATGCAGCTTGTTCGACACCGCCGCGACCCGCGGACGGTACACCAGCGGAATGACGAAACGCGTGGCAATCACGATGTCGTTCATCTGCATGAACATCGCAGCGCGCTTGACCGGGTCGAGTTCGCCCTGGGCGGCGCGATAAGTCTTGTCGAATTCCTCGCTTTTCAATCGGGTGATGTTGCGCCCCTGCCACTTGTTCTCCTTCTGCGCGGCTTCCCACGAGGCGAACTGGTTGATGAACACCTCGGGGTCCGGCTGGGTCATCGTCGTGGTGTACATCTCCATGTCGGCGTAGAACTTCGTGTAGGTGTCCGGATTCGCCACGTCCGAGGAAAAGAACACCGAGGCCGTGACCGCCTTGACTTCGATGTCAATGCCGGCCTTCTGGCAGGCCTGCTTGACGATCGCCTGACACTTCTGCCGCGGACCGTTGATCGAGGTCTGGAACACGTACTTGAGCTTCTTGCCGTCCTTGGCGCGGATCCCGTCCGAGCCTTTCTTCCATCCGGCCGCCTCGAGGATCTGGCTGGCCTTGTCGACGTTGAATTCGAAGGACGTGTTCTTCGAGACGAAGCGCTTGGGGTTGTTGATGAAGTTGCGGGTTGCGATGCCGGTGCGGCCGTAAATGAATTTCTCGACCGAACCCCGGTCGACCAGCATGTTGAGCGCCTCGCGCACCGCGGGATCCGACAGCGTGGGATGCCCGGTCTTGATGCTGGAGCGCTCGCCGTCCACTTCGGTCGCGGGGTCGGTTGCGTTCAGCAGGATCTGCTCGATGTTGCCGCCGGGCACGATCTCCGCATGGCCACGCCCGCCCTTTTCCAGGCGCAGCAGGATTTCGTCCTCGACCTGCATGTTCCAGGCGTAGTCGAATTCGCCGGTCTGCATCACCGCGCGCGCGGCGGACACGGCATCGCCGCCACCCTTCATCTCGATCGAGTCGAAGTACGGCCGGTTCGGCTCGTGGTAGTCGGTGTTGATGGTCCCGCGCACCATGTCGCCCGGCTTGAAATCGGCAAACTTGTAGGGCCCGGTGCCCACGGGCTTCAGGTTGTTCGGTGCCTCGCGCGACTTGGCGCCCTTGTAGGGTTCGAACAGGTGCTTGGGGATGATCATGCCGCGGGTGCCCACGAACGCATCGGCCCAGAATGGCGTGGGTTTCGGGAAAATCACCCGGATCGTGTGGCTGTCGATCTTCTCGACCTTGACGTCCTTGTAGCTGCCGATCGAGACCGCGGCCGTCGCCGGGTCGATCGCGTATTCGTAGTTGAACAGCACGTCATCCGCGGTGAACGGCTTGCCGTCGTGCCACTTGACGCCCTTCTTCAGCTTCCAGGTCACCGACTTGCCGTCGGCCGAGAGGCCACCGTTCTCGCGGCTCGGAACCTCGGCCGCGAGGATCGGCACCAGGTTGCCGTCGGCGTCCCAGGCTCCCAGTGGCTCGTAGAAGATGCGCGAACCTTCCTGGTCCTTGGTCCCCACAGCGAAGTGCGGATTCAGCAGCGTCGCGCCCTGCCACCATAGCACTTTCAATGCCCCGCCGCCGCCACGCTTGGTCGGCTTGTACTTCGAAGGTGTCTGCGCCTGTGCCACACCCGACCAGGTCAGCAACTGAGAGGCGAAGGGGGCCGCGATTCCCAGCCCGGCCAGCGTCTGGATGAACTTTCGCCGGGATACCCGGCCGTCCTTCACACCGTCGATCAGGCCACGCAGCTCTTTCTCGTTCATCTCTCACTCCCTCCATGGAAGACAGGTTCCGCTGTTCCCTAGCAATCTCCGCACCTGCGACGATGTGGGACCATGCGAGCAGGAGGATACTATCCGCATTTGGTCGATTGCAGAATCCTCTCGGAGAATCCTCCAGGTGCGCCGGGTCAAACGTCGAGGTCGGTATGTCCCACAAGAGAAGCAGGATCACCCTTCCGTCGATGACGCCGGGGACGGAAAGAACCATTACCGTGCATCGCTTCGGCAAAACCGGTGCACGACCCAAGATCTATCTGCAGGCTGCAATCCACGCCAACGAACTGCCGGGCGCCATGGCACTGCACCATTTGATGCCCATGCTGGTCGAGGCCGACCGACTCGGCCGGATCAAGGGCGAAATCATCCTCGTGCCGACGATCAACCCGATTGGTCTCGCGCAAGTGGCCGGCAGCACGCATCTGGGCCGCTATGATTTCCTCGGCAGGGAGAACTTCAACCGCAACTGGCCCGACCTCTCCGACGCGGTTGCCTCCAGGGTCGGCCACGCGCTGGGATCGAATGCCAAGGACAACGTCACCCTGATCCGCGCCGCAGCCCTGGCGACGCTTGCCGCGATGAAACCCGTCACCGAACTGCAGGCACTGCGCGTTGCGGCCATGAAGATGTCAGTCGACGCCGATATCGTGCTGGACCTGCACTGTGATTCCGACGCGATCCTGCACCTGTTCATTTCGCGCCGGGACTGGCCCGGCGCCGCCGAAGCCCTGGCAGCAGACCTGGGCGCGCAAGCGACCATGTACAACGAGCCGTACCCGACGGTGCTCACGTTCATGGGCGCCAACGGCTCCCTCTGGGGGAGGCTGGCCGAACGCCTGCCTGCCGCCGCCATTCCTCAGGCCTGCCTGTCGGCCACGGTCGAATACCGCAGCCAGCACGACGTCAGCCATGCACTCGGCGCAAGCGACGCGGCCAACCTCTATCGCTTCATGGTGCGCCGGGGCATCATTTCAGGACGCGCCGGAAAACTGCCGCGGCTGAAGGCACCGGCCACGCCGGTCTCGGGCATGGACGTGGGATATGCGCCTGCGAACGGGATTCTTGTGTACCACGTCGCCAAGGGCACGCGCGTAAAGAAGGGCATGGCGATTTGCGAAGTGATCGATCCGGCCGATCCGCGCGGGCCGAAGGCGAGAAGACAGATCCTCGCGCGCAGCGACGGCATCCTGTTCAGCGGCAAGCCCAACGGACGCCTCGTCTGGCCGGGCGCGGTGGTATTCCGCATTGCCGGCCCGAAACCCCTTGCACACCGCAAGGGCATGACGGGACTGGATGACTGAAACCAAAGCAGAAACCTACACGGAGAAGAACATGAACGACATGGTGAGCGAAGTACGGGGCTGGTTCGACGCGGCACAGGCGATGCAGCCGGAAACCATCGCCCTGCGCCGTGCAATCCACGCCGAACCCGAACTCGGCCTGCAGACCCCGAAGACGCTGGCCAAGGTGCGCGCTGCGCTCGAAGGCCTGCCGCTCGAATGGAAGACGGGGCCGTCCACCACGGGCGCAATCGCAATCCTGCGCGGTGCACGCCCGGGACGCACGGTGCTGCTGCGCGGGGACATGGATGCCCTGCCCATGCCCGAGGACACCGGCCTGCCGTTCCGCTCGAAGGTCGACAACACGATGCACGCCTGCGGGCACGATACCCACACGGCGATGCTGGCCTCGGCGGCGAAGGTCCTGTGCGCCAGGCGCGACACGCTGGAAGGAACTGTACTGTTCATGTTCCAGCCCGGCGAAGAAGGCCACCACGGCGCAAAGTTCATGCTCGAAGACGGCCTGCTCGACAATCCGGCGCCCGATGCGGCGTTCGCGCTGCACATCATGCCGAACGCCCCGGCCGGCAGCTTCGGCGCCAAGGCGGGACCGATGATGGCCTCGGCCGACAAGCTGATCGTCAAGGTGACCGGCCGCGGCGGCCATGCCTCGATGCCTCACCATGCGGTCGACCCGGTGCCGGTCGCCTGCGAGATCGTGACCGCCCTGCAGGCCTTCGTCACACGACGCATCGACATCTTCGACCCCGTCGTGATCACGATCGCCAAGATCGATTCGGGTTCCACCAACAACGTGATCCCCGAAGTCGCCAACCTGCTGGGCACCATCCGCACGCTGTCGGAGGAAACGCGCGAGACCGCGCACGCCGGCATCCGGCGCATTGCCGAACACGTGGCGCTGGCACACGAATGCGAGGCCGAAGTGGAGATCGTGCCGGGCTTTCCGGTGACGGTGTGCGATGCGCGCGCCGTCGGTGTGGCCGAACGCGCGATCGGAGAACTGTTCGGCGCGGAGGCCTGGAAGACCATGGAACATCCGGTCATGGGCGCGGAGGACTTCTCCTACGTGCTGCAACGCGTGCCCGGCGTGATGGCCTTCCTCGGCGTGTGCCCCGAGGGCCAGCAGTGGAAAATGGCCTGCCCCTGCCACTCGAACAAGATGGTGTTGAACGAAGCTGCGCTCGCGCGCGGCGTCGCGGCCCACTGCGCAATCGCCGAGCGCTTCCTCGCGCACGGCTTCGACTGATGCTGCGCAGGCACTCCTGGCGAGGACTCGCGCTGGCGCTGGTCGTGCTTGTCGCGATCCTTGCCTTCAATACGCTGCGCCAGGGCTCGCGCCAGCTCGAGGTCGCACCGGCGCCAAAGCTTGCCGCTCGACCTGCGACGCAGCCGCCCAGCGCCTCGCCGGTGCGCTGCGCTTTCGCACGGTGTCGCACGACGCGGGCGCGCAGACGGCGGGCGATGGAATTTCTCAAGCTGCACGCCTACCTCGCCGAACAGTTTCCGCGCGCGCACACGGCGCTCAAGCGCGAGGCGGTCAACCAGTACAGCCTGCTCTACACCTGGCAGGGATCCGAACCGTCCGCGAAGCCGATCATGCTGATGGCGCACCAGGACGTGGTGCCGATCGCGCCGGGCACCGAAAAGGACTGGCTGGCCGAGCCCTTCGCCGGCACGATCCGCGACGGCTTCATCTGGGGCCGCGGATCGTGGGACGACAAGGGCAATCTGTTTTCGATCATGGAGGCCGTCGAAACCCTGCTCGCGCAGGGATTCAAGCCGCGTCGCACCGTATACCTTGCATTCGGCCACGACGAGGAAATCGGCGGCGAACACGGGGCCAAGGCGATCGCGGCCCTGCTCAAGACGCGCGGCGTACGCCTCGAATTCGCGATCGACGAGGGGCTGCTGGTCACCGAGGGCATCCTGAAGGGCATCGACCATCCGGTCGCCCTGATCGGCCTCGCCGAAAAAGGCTCTGCCACCGTGGCGCTGAACGCGAGCGGTCCCTCGGGCCATTCGTCGATGCCGGCATCGCACGGTACGGTCGGCGCGCTTGCCAGGGCGCTGGTCGCGGTCGAAGACCATCCGATGCCGGCGGCGATCCAGGGCGTCGCCGCGCAGATGTTCGCGGCGATCGCGCCGGAAATGCACCTGCTCAACCGGGTGATGCTGTCCAACCTGTGGCTCACGGGACCGCTGGTGCGCAGCCAGCTGGAGAAGGGACCGAGTACCAACGCAATGCTGCGGACCACGACCGCGCTGACCGTGGTGCAGGGTGGCAACAAACAGAACGTGCTGCCCGGTCGCGCCCAGGCGCTGGTCAATTTCCGCCTGCTGCCGGGCGACAGCGGGGAGAGCGTGCTCGCGCACGTGAAGGCGGTGCTCACGCAGGGCGCGGTGAGCGCGCAAATGTACGGCCTGCCGCACGAAGCCTCGCCGATCTCGAATGCGGATTCGGACGCCTACCGGATGATCAACACGGCGATACGCGCGACCTTTCCCGGGACGGTCGTCGCACCGGGACTGATGATCGGCGGGACCGACGGACGCCACATGGCAGCGGTCGCCGACAACGTCTACCGATTCGCGCCGACCCGCGCGAAGGCCGAAGACCTGCCGCGCTTTCACGGCACCAACGAACGCATGTCGATCGCAAACTACGGCGAGGCGATCGGTTTTTACGCCGAGCTCCTGCGACTCGCCAACGCCCCGAACTAGGCTTTGCGTGCGCCGGCTCAGGCAGTGCGAAATTCCGCCATTGCCTCGCCGGCTGCGATCAGATCTCCCTTCTGGTTGCGCATCTCGACCTCGAACAGCATCCACCGGCTCTTTGCGGTCACATTCTTCTGCTTCACGCGCGCCGATGGCGTGATCGTGTCGCCCGGATAGACCGGCGCGAGCCAGCGCGTCTCCATGCGGCGATGCTCGCCACCGCGCGGGCCGAGCCAGTCGGTCATCATGCGCGAGAGCAGGCCGAAGTTGCTCATGCCGTGCATGATCACGCCCTTGAACTTCGTCTTGCCGAACTGTCCCTCCATGTACGAGTCGTCGAGGTGGAGGGGGTTGAAGTCGAGCGAGCCTTCGGCGAAATTGCGGATCGTCTCGCGCGTCACCGCGAACGGTGAACCCGTGAAGGTGTCGCCGGGATGGATGTCATCGAATGTGCTCATCGTCATTGCGGCCGTATGGTCCAGCCGCGGCCGGAGCAGATGACTTCCCTGTCCTGGTTGTAGAACACGTTGTCGTGGATCACGAACAGGCGCTCCTTCCTGATGAATTTGTCGAGCGCCCGGCTGTCCATGTGGATCGTGTCGCCGGGGCGCGCCGGACGGCTGTAGTACCAGCTCTGCCCGGCGTTGATCGTGCCAGGCGTGCGCATCCAGTCGTCGGCCGGCGTGCACGCAAACATCAGCAGGATGTGAATGGAAGGCGGCGCAATCAGGCCGCCGTAGACCGACTTTGCTGCGACCGCCGCGTCGAAATACAGCGGATTGAGGTCGTCGACCGAGCGGCAGTACGCATGGATCGCCTCGAGTGTCAGCACATAGGGAATCGCGGGCCGTCGCTCTCCCGGGACGATCTCGTCCCAGGTCTTGCGCTTGCCCGCGTCCTTCCAGAAATCCGTTTCGAAGCCGTTCATCCCCCCTCCTCCAGTTTTACCGCCGCGCGCGTGGTTGGCGTGGTATTCGGTGCGTCCTCGCCCAGCCCCGTGTCGAGGTACGCGAGCAGTCGACGCAGGCGGTCCGCAGCCTGCGCGCGCACGGCCTTCGCGTCGCAGCCCGTCCAGTCGTAAAAGCCGAGTCCAGAATCGAGCCCGGTCTCGCCGCGTGCGGGCATGGCCTGCAGCATCGGGTTCGGCGTGCGGTTGTGGAACAGCGCGGGAACGATCGAACGCTGCGAGGCCGCGTTGACCACCAGGCCGCTCAGGTCCTTTTGCTGCACCAGTCCCGAGATGCACATGCGCGGTGCAAGCAGCCGGCGCACCGCGTGATCGACCGCCGCTGCATCTGCGACACCGGCTTCGATCAGGTAATAGGCTTCGTGCAGCAGCGCATGCTGCATGCGGTTGACCAGGAAGCCGATGATCGGCTCTGCAACGACCACCGGCTCCTTGCCGGTGCGGCGCATGACCTCTGCAGCCGCCTGGAGCGCCTCCGGCGGGGTCGCGGGACCCGCGCCGACCTCGACCACAGGTGAAACGTCGGCGGGCATGAAGTAATGCAGTGCCAGCAGACGCTCAGGCCGTTTGAGCGGCGCAGCGAGCAGGGCCATGTCGATGCCCGAGGTGCCGGTGGCCAGCAGGAAATCCGCATCGCCGTAGACCGCTTCGATCTGCGCGAACAGTTCGAGCTTGAGCGCGAGGTCCTCGGGAAGGAACTCGATGATCAGGTCGGGCGCCACCGGCGGAAGCAGCACATCGGCGGTCACCCCCGCGGGCAGGTCCAGGCTGCCGGCGCGACGCGACCAGACCCGGGTGGCGAATCCGGCGTCGGCAAAGGTCTTCGCGACGGCACGGCCCATGGTGCCGTAACCGGCGATGAGGACATTGCAAATTGCTCGCTGCATGCGCTTCTCGAAAAAGTACGGACGGGATCTATCGTATGCGGGTTTGGGGCGCGGCGCCCTGGCTCGGGCGGCGCCGTGCCTTTGGCGCCACGGCCGAGAGCGTTTCCTTGCCGGTCTCCTCGAGCAGCCAGTCGGCAAACTCGCCCACCTCGGCCTTGTTGGCGCTGCGCGGCGAGCGCAGGAGGTAGTAGGCCCGCGAAGAGGCCACCGCCTTGCCGAAAGGGGCCACGAGTTGCCGCTCCTGCAGCAGGCGCTGCACGAGCGGCAGACGGCCCAGGGCGATCCCCTGCCCCGCAACAGCCGCCTGGATCACCTGGTCGTAGCTGCCGAAATGCAGGGCGCCTGCCGGTTTGAATTCCGGCAGTCCCGAGGCGCGCAGCCAGAGGTCCCATTCGACCCAGGCTGCACGGTCATCGTCCAGGTGCAGCAGCACATGGCGCGCGAGGTCGGCGGGTTCGATCAGCGGGCGGGCACGTTCGGCCGCCAGTGCCGGGCTGCACACCGGCATCACGCGCTCACCGAACAGCGGTTTGGCCTCCGGCATGGCCTCGACTGCCGCATAGCGCACGGCCAGGTCCACGCCCGACTGTTCCATGCGCACGAGCTGGTAGGAGGCCGAGATCCGCACGTCGATATCCGGGCGGCTGATGGTGAACCCGGCAAGCCGCGGGATCAGCCAGAGCGAGGCAAACCCCGGCGTGGTGGTGAGCGTGATGACCCGCGCAGCCGTGGCCGAACGCAGTGTCTCGGCCGTATCGTGCACGTCCTGCAGCGCCTGCTGCGCGACCCGGTACAGCACCTGCCCCGCCTCGGTCAGCAACAGGGCGCGCGTGCGGCGCTCGAACAGCTTGCAGCCGAGGTTGTCCTCCAGTGCCTGGATCTGGCGGCTCACGGCCGACTGAGTCAGGAACAATTCCGCGCCAGCACGGGTGAACGACAGATGGCGGGCCGCCGACTCGAACGCCGGGAGCAGTTCCAGCGGTGGCAGCTGCCAGCGCCTGCTATTCATTCCTGATACGCATGCATAGGATTCACATTCAGCGTTTGTCCGCCACCCTTACCAGTATGAAAATTCCTGCCATCCCCCGGGGCGATGGGACTAAACGATAGATGCACCGGGAACATACGTCAACACCCGCTTCAGGAGGCATCATGGATCTGCAGATCACCCAGGCATCAATCGAACTCCATCCGAGCGAACCGCTGCGCCTGCACGTCGGCGCGGGGAATCGCGTGACCGGCATTCGCGGCACGACCTGGCTCACCATCGATGGCGACCCGCGCGACATCATCCTCTCAGCGGGCGACACGCATGCCTTCGAGCAGGCGGGTCAGGTGATGGTCCAGGCGCTGGGAGGCGATGCGCTGCTGAACGCCGAAGATGGTGTCGAGGTCCGCGCTCGCGCCAGGGGGCGCACCGCGAGCCGCACATGATCCGCACGCTCGGCGCGGAGGACGCGCAGCGATTTCAGGCGTTCGTGCGCAGACTGTCGCCGGCGTCCCGCCGGCAGCGCTTCCATACAGGACTGAACGAACTGTATCCCGAGCTGCTGGCGCAGCTCACGCGCACCGGCGGGCAGGGCCACGCCGCGTTCGTTGCGGTGGCGAAGGCGGATGGCCGCGACGTGATCATCGGCGAGGCGCGCTATGCGCCGTCGATGGAGCACGCGGGTGCGACCGAATTTGCGGTGGCAGTTGCCGACGACTGGCAGAACATCGGCCTGGGCACCGCACTGATCGGCAGGCTCGTGTCCGAGGCCTGCCGCGCCGGCACTACGCGACTCTACGGCGATATCCAGCAGGAAAACACCGGCATGCTGCGTCTTGCGAAACGGCTGGGCTTCAGGCCCGGCTCGCACCCGGACGGCGCCTGGCTCGCGCGGGTCACGCTCGACCTGCGCGCCGCACGCACCGGCGCGGCTGCGCTTCAGCCGGCTGCGGCGACCCTGGCCCGGCGCTCCACTGCCGGCAGCAGGCCGGCGGCGATCAGCGCCTGACGGATGCGCGCGATCTCGGCGTCCGACACCTTGACGAGCGGCGGCCGAACGACTGCCCGCGGCAGTTTTCCGAGCAGGACCAGCGCCTCCTTCATGCGGTTGTGCATGTCGACGAACGGGTCCGCATAGAACACCTCGACCGTCGGCGTGATGCGGTCGTGCAGTGCGCGCGCCGTCTCGAGGTCGTTCGCCTGTACCGCGCGAAACAGCTGCGCCTGCAGGTCGGCGATCACCGAACCGCTGCCCGAGAGCAGCCCATTGCAGCCCATCACGAGCGCGCTGAACAGCCAGGCACTGTGCGTAGTCAGCACGTTGACCACCGGCTGGAGCGATTGCAATGCACGAATCTGACGATCGGCCAGTTGCGGGTTGCCGCACCAGTCCTTGATCGCACGCACCGACGGCACGGCCTCGACAAGCTTGAGGAGCGTGCCGAGCGGATAGCCCTGGCCGCCGGACGGCGCGTACTGGAACGCGATCAGAGGCAGGCCGCTTGCGTCCGCGATACGCCGGAAATGCTCGATCACCATGCCGGGATGCTGACCCATGGTGAAGGGTCCCGGCGGAAACACAAGCAACGCCGATGCACCGCCGTCGGCGGCCATGCGCGCGAGGCGCGCCGCTTCGAGGCTGCCTTCGGCGTAGACGCCGTTCACGATCGGAACCCGCGCGCCGACTTCGTCCTGCGTGATCTCGAGGACTCGCCCCTGTTCCTCGAACGTGCAGGACGCTGCCTCGGTCGAATGTGCGTTGATGGTGATCGCGGAAATGCCCTCGACCGAAGTCACGTCGCGCAGGTGCGACCGGTAGGCATTCTCGTCGATCGACAGGTCTTCGAAAAACGGCAGCAGCACGGCCGGGATGACTCCGTGCGGAACATAGGCGGCATGTCGTGGCATTGCTTACTCCTCTGTGGAACTAATCGCGCAAGTCGTCCAGTGCAGCTTCGAGGTGGGACACATCCGCCCAGGCATGGACCTGCCATTGCCCCTGCGCCACTTCGACCCAGTTGATGCCGGTGTTCGGAATCTCGAAATCGCGCGGCGAGGACAGCCCGAGCGCCCGCGCATGGCGATACACCATTTCGAGCACGCCGCCGTGAGTGAACACCAGGATCTGCTCGCCCGGGTGGCGTTCGATGAGTCCCTGCACCGCGCGCATCGAGCGCTCGTTGAAACCACGCAACGACTCACCACCCTCGAAATCGAAATCAGGGTCTTTTCTCGTAAACCGTCCGTACTGCTCGGGAAAGCGCTCGCGCACCTCCACGTAGGTCAGCGACTCGAACATGCCGTAATGGCGCTCACGCAGCGCGGCGTCGTATTCGACCGGCAGCGCGAGGCGCTTGGCGGTCGGCTCCGCGGTCTGGCGCACCCGCATCAGATCGCTGCAGTAGATTGCGCTGAAATCCTCGTCTGCCAGCGCCTCCGCGGTCGCCCACGCCTGAGCCCGGCCGAGTTCGTTCAGCGGGATATCCAGCTGGCCCTGCACGCGCCCCTCGGCATTCCAGGCCGTCTCGCCGTGACGGACCATGCAGATACGGGTTGCGCTCACGTCAGAGCAGTTGCACGAACATCATGACCAACCCGGCGGCCGAGACGAACCACACGCCCGTACGCAGCCAGGGAATGCCACCGAGGTAGACCAGCGCATACCCGACCCGTGCCCAGAAGAACAGTTCCGCACCAAGCACGGTCATTTGATTGCTCTTGCCGACCGCGATCAACAGGAACACGAGCGCGGTAAACAGGACCATGCTCTCGAGCATGTTACGGTGCGCACGCTGCGCGCGTCCGGCCCATCCGGTGATTTCGGGAAGCTTCTCGCGGTTCCCGGCAAGCGCCGGCAGGCCGACCTGCAGGGTCGCGCCGGTCACCGCAACGAGCATCTGCACGAACGTCAGTCCGACAGCCCAGAGCAGCAGCAGCAATTCAGGTTTCATCTTGATCCCTCTCTCGAAAGCGTGAGCCTAGCGCGCCACGCGCGAATTCGCCAGTTCCAGGCGGTCGACCACGTTGCGCACCAGTGCCCGGGTGAGCGCGAGTTGCGCGCCGAGGCTCATCTGGCCCAAAGCCACGGGCTCGAACTCGGCGAGCACGGTGTCGCTCATCGTTTCCACCGTGGCGTGCCGCGGCAGGTCGCCGCCCCGGATATAGGCCATCTCCCCGAAGCACTCGCCCTGGTCGATGGTGTTGAGCAGTCGCCCCTGGCGGATCACCTTGACCTGCCCCTGTGCAAGAAAGAAGAAGCTGGCGCCCGGCTCGCCTTCCTTCACGATCGGTGTCGCCCGGTTCACTCGCCGCCATGCGCCGGCGCGCGCCAGTTCCCAGAGTTCCGAATCGGCCAGCGTGGAAAGCATCTCGACGCGCTTCAGTGCCACATACTTCTCGCTGTCGGAGATTTCCTCGATGGGCAGGACAAGTCGAACGACCTTCGCAAGGTCGAGCGCGAATTCCGCCCAGGTCGGATACCTGTGCTCGGGCTTCTTGCCCAGGGCCTGCAGGATGATCCGGTCGATGTCGCGCGGCAGGTCGGCGTTCAGGCTCGAGGGCGGCGCCGGATCCTGATGCAGGATCTTCTCCATCAGCCCTTCCATGCTGTCGGCGGTGAACGGCCGCGCACCGGTCAGCAGTTCGTACAGGGACACACCCAGGCTGTACATGTCGCTGTGCAGCGTGAGCTCCCGGTTCTGAAGCTGCTCGGGCGACATGTAGTAGGGCGAACCCATCGATGCCGTCTGTCCGACCGCGGTCTTGCGCAGCAGCGCGGCACCAAAGTCGGCGATCTTCACGTCGGTGCCGTGCGCGATCATGATGTTCGCCGGCTTGATGTCACGGTGCACGATGCCTTCACGGAACGCGTAGTCGAGCGCCCCGCAGCACTTGAACCCGATCTGCAGCACATCCGCAATCGGCAGCAGGGTCGCAGGCTTCACGTGCTGCGAGAGATCCCCGCCGGTGACAAGTTCCATCGCAATGTGTCCGGCATCTTCGAGAACCACGGCATCGAAGATCGATACGATGTGCGGGTGCTTGAGCTTGCCTGCAAGCGAGGCTTCGTTGAGGAACTGGGCGCGGTAGACCGTGCCGAACTCCGGGTCGCTGAACACCTCGGGTTCAATCACCTTGAGCGCCACCTCCATCCCCGAGAACGTATCCCTCGCGTGGTAGACGGTGCCTGTGGCCCCCTTGCCCAGCAACTGCTGGATATCGTACTTGCCGATTTGCAGACTCAGATCCATGGCCCGAAGCATACCAAGCCGGACCTTGGGCCCGCATGCCTTATGTCACCGCCCCCCGGTTTTCCCGGTTCCGCAACCTACCGCCGCTCAGGCGCCGTCTTCAGTGCCAGTGCCGGCTGCCTCTGCCGTAGCCGCGATAGCCTGAGTAACCGGAGTAGCCGTAGTAGCCGTAATACGGCCGCACGACGATGACGGGCGCCGGTACCACCGCGTAGACCCCGGGCGGCGCGTAGGCCCGGGGCGGGCCATAGGCGACCGGCGGACCGTAGGCGGGCACGATCGCGCAACCCCCGAGACCGATTCCCGCTGCAAGCACCAGCAGCAGCGATTTCATTCTGGATACCTTTCGTAGGAATGCCATGACCCATGATGAACGCAAAGTCGCGGCTTGCGGAGGCGCAGTTGTTACCAGAAGTTACCCCGGCCGGCCGGCTGCGACGCCGGGGAGGGTCAGACCGGCAAGTGCGTGACGAGGAAGGGAATCGCGACCGCGCCGAGGATGCCGTGCAAGCCCATTGCAAGGCTGGCATAAGTTCCCGCCTCCTGGCTGACGCTGAAGGCGCGCGAGGTGCCGATGCCGTGTGCCGCGATGCCCAGGGCGAAGCCGCGCTGCCACCAGGCCTTCGCGCCGACGAAGTCGAGGACGAAGCGCCCGAGCACCGCGCCAAGGATCCCGGTCGTGATCGCGAAAACCGCGGTCAGGGTCGGCGACGCGTGGATGCGCTCGGCGACGCCCATCGCGATCGGCGCGGTCACGGACTTCGCATACAGGGCGCCTACGACGGTCGGGGTGGCGCCGAACGCCTTAGCGATACCGACCGCGCTGACAATCGAGACCAGCCCACCCGAAACCAGTGCCGCGAGCAACGGCAGGATACGCCCGCGCAACGCGCCGAGACCCTTGTAGATCGGTACCGCCAGCGACACCGTCGCCGTGCCGAGCAGGAAATGCACGAACTGGGCGCCCTCGAAGTACTTCGCGTAGGGCATGTCGATCACCTGGATCACCAGGGCGACGAAGGCCACTGCGATGAGAACCGGATTGGCGAGCGGATTCCTCCCCGAGCGTTCGTAGGCCACAAGTCCGGCCTGGTAGGCGCCCAGCGTGAGGATCAGCGCCAGCAGCGGGCTGCCCGAAAGATAGACCCAGATTTCGTGGATCGCGGGAAAGGCCGGCGTCATATTCATCTTCCTACTTGTCGCGGGCGATCAGCCGCAGGATCAGCGCCGGCACGGCGATCGTCAGAACCACGCTGGCCAGGAGGGCAAGCGTGACGGCGAGCGCATGCGAACGCAACTGTGGCCAGAACAGCACCACCCCGACGGCAGCCGGGACGAAGAGCAGGCCCAGGTGCTGAACAAGTGCGGGCGCAACCTGATCGATTGAAGGCGGGACGGCCTTGCGGACCGCCAGATACGAGAGCAGCAGTACCAGGCCGAGGACCGGTCCGGGTATCAACGGCAGGAGAAAACGCGATGCGAGTTCTCCAAGCCCCTGGAACAGCAGAATACCGACCAGTCCTTCAATCATCTTCGCGCTCCGACATTGTGAGCAGAGGTTGCACCGGCGACGGCGTGAAACACCTGGTTACATGTCCGCCTTACGCGAAACACTTCCTCGCAACCTGTTCGCAATCCGTTTCGACCCTCGGGCCGGCCCTGGGCAACACTGCACTTTGTGCGGTCCGAAATCCGCACAGGCAAGCCACATTACAACAGGAGGTTGGCATGAACACTACCAAGAAAGCCCTTTGCATCCTGATATCCGGCGTCTCGCTGGGCGCCGCTTTTCCCGCCCTCGCCGATGGCGGTCGCGACCATGAACGCGGGCGCGGCGGTTACGAACGCGGAGGTTACGAAAGGCACGATCGCGGACATCATCGAGGGCATGTATCGCCCTACTACGGCCCGCATGTCGTGTACGCTGCGCCGCGCGTGGTCTACGCCGCGCCGCCGGTGGTCTATGCGCAGCCGCGTGTGATCTACATGCAGCCGACGGAAGTGTACGGGTCGGCGTACGGGTCAGCGCCCGTGATGTATGCGCCGCGGGTCGCCTATGCGCCCGCGCCGGATCTGGGCGGGGTCGTGGGTGCGGTGGCCGGCGCCGTCATCGGCAGCCAACTGGGTCATGGCGGTGGCCGGATCGCCACAACCGCAGCCGGTGCGATCCTCGGCGGAGCGATCGGCCGCCGCATGTAAGCCCCGGGTCAAATCCGGGCGCGGCGATACCCCGGCTGCGATGCGAGACGAGATTGGCTTGTGCACCGCAGTCGGGGATAATGCGCCGCATCATGAAAATCCCGAAAAAGTTCTTCCCGGTTGTTTTTGCGTTTTTCCTCACCTCGGTCATGGTGCTGGTGGTCAGTGGCATCACGACCCTGCTCAACGTGGGACTGACGCCCGACTTCCTCGTGCGCTGGTTTCGGGCGTGGCTGCTCACCTGGTGCGTCGCCTTCCCGGTCGCGATTTTCGTGGCGCCTCTGGCGCGCCGCCTGACCGAGCGCGTCATCGGCTGATCGCCGCCCCGCGTGAACTTACGCGGGGATCTTCAGCCGGCCCTTGATGATCTTGCGCGTGGGCGTCAGCGGCATCTCGGACACGATGACCAGCCGTTCCGGAAATTTCACCTTCGCGATGCGGCGTTCGGCAAGGTAGGCGACCAGTTCCTCGAGCGTCAGCGTGTCGGCGCCGGGACGCAGGGTGACGAAACAGCAGGCGCGCTCGCCCAGCACCGGGTCCGGCATCGGCACGATCGCCGACTGCAGCACCTTGGGGTGCGCATCGAGCAGGTCTTCGACATCGCGCGGATTGAACTTGTGTCCGCCGCGATTGATCACGTCCTTGCCGCGGCCCGTGATCGCCACGTTGCCGGCCGCATCCATGGTCGCGAGATCGCCGGTGCGGTACCAGCCGCCCTCGGCAAACGCGACCTCGTTGGCCGCCGGATTGTCGAAGAAACCCGCAAACAGCAGGCATCCCCTCACCTGCAGTTCGCCCTCTTCACCGGCAGGACAGACGCTGTCGTCCGGAGCAACCACGCGCACCTCGGTGCCGGGGCTCGCCCGACCGGCGCTGGTGGCGGCCACGTCGAGCGCGTCGCCGGGCCGCGTGTACAGCGCGCCCTGTGTTTCGGTCATGCCCCAGAGCTGCGTGACTGCACATTCAGGCAGGCGCGCCGCGAACCAGCGCACCAGTTCCTCCGGACAGGCGCTGCCCGACATGATCGCCAGTCGCAGCGAGGAAAAATCGTGCCGCTCGAAGAGCCCGCCCGCGCGACAGGCCGCGACGTGCGCCGGGGCCGTCCAGAGCGCTGTCGGGCGGTCGCGTTCGATCGACTGCGCGAGGTCGGGCGGGGTGAACACCGGCAACAGCGCCTGTGTCGCGCCGACCGCCATTGCGATATGCAGCGCATACAGGCCGAAAAGATGCGAAAACGGCGCCGCAGAAAGAATCCGGTCCTGCGGCCCGATGCCATGCTCCGGCACCCCGAGGCGCGCGTTCGACAGCAGCGTGTGGTAGTTGTGCGGCACGGCCTTGGGCGCCGAAGTCGTGCCCGAGGTATAGAGCAGAAGGAACGGATCGCCGGCCGCCGGTTCCGGCAGGTCGCGGATCTCCGTGGCAGGCGCCGCCGCCACATCCGCGTAGGCAAGCGCCCCACTGACCGGTGCGCCAAGTGCGATCACGGCGCGCAGCGTCGGAACCTGCGCCCGCAGCTCGAGTGCCGCCGCCGCAGGCGACCAGTCCTTCGCCTGTGACAGACACACGATGGCCCGCGCGCGACTGTGGCGCAGCAAAGTCTCGAACTCGGCACCCCGATACGGCATGTGGATCGTGGTCATCACCGCGCCGAGGCGGCAGATCGCCAGATAGGCAACGACAAACTCCGGCAGATTGGGCAATTGCACCGCCACGGTTTCGCCCGGAGCCACGCCAGCGCGTGCAAGCCCTGCCGCAAAGCCCGATACGCTTTCCGCGAGTTCACGCCAGGACAGTGCCGTGCCGGCATGCACAAGCGCAAGAGCCTCCGGCCGCTCGGCGGCATGCCGCGCCAGCCACCGGGTGAGCGTATCGTCGCGCCACCAGCCGCGCGCAATGAATTCAGCGACCCGGGTTCCGTCGAACTGCAGGGCCGAGCGCAGGCGCAACGCGTCGTCGCTGTAGCGAAACCGCGCTTCGAAGGGCAGCACGCGCTCGGACCTGAAGCGCTTTCCGCCGCCGAGGTCCATCAGATGGGCCTGCTGGCCGATCGTGAAGCGGCGGCTCTCCTCGGTATTGCGGATGAACATCACCTGCGCGCGGGTCAGTCCCGAGTCGCTCGGCGATCTGCCCGTCGGCCAGGCCCATGGCTTCGCGCTGGCGCTCGATTTCCTTCCAGTCCAGCGCGCGGATCGGATCGCCCTCGCGTACCTGGCGGTTGTGGCTCATGCGAAAGATCGCCTCGCCGTAGGTGGCGATCATCGCTTCGGTGATGCCCAGCTGTTCCCGTGTGAGTCCGCGCGGCATGTCAGGTCCCGGCCTTGCGTGCAGCCACGCGCATCGCCTCCGTCCGCAGGATCGGATCGGACGCAGGGGCGCGCGTGGCGACCGGGCATACGCGCATGCATTCAAAACACTGCGCGAACCAGGCGCCCGAGCCGGCGGACACCTTGTACCAGAGCATCTTGCGGTCCGGATCCAGCAGGCCCTCGGCGCCATGCGAACGGACTTCGTCCTTTACCGCCTCGGCGAGGATCTTCGGCACCGCCTCGTATTCCTGGGTGAATTCGGCGCACTTGGCCATGTCGTAGCGCATGAGCTTCTGCCTGCCCTCGGCGTCGATCTCGCCATCGAGGCACTGTGCCGGGCAGAACTTCATGCAGGGCGTCCGGCCGGCCGCGCGGTACATGCTCACGCACGAAGGTGCCGGGCAGGGATTCTCGGGCATCGGCGTGTCGGGTTCGAGCTCCAGCTCGGTAAACACGGAGGCGTAGTACATGAAGCCGTATTCCGGATGCAGCAGGATGTCTCCCGCAAGCGAACGCGCGCCAATGCCCGCAATTTCGGCGTGCAGCTTCATGCTCTGCAGCGGCACTCGCGGGCCGCCTTCGGGGTCGATGTCGGGCGGAACGTAGATCGAAGGTGCGCCGAATTTCTGCTCGATGAAAAACGAGGCGCCGTAGGCCACCTTGTAGGCACGCACCTCGGTGGATCCGGAATAGGCCATGGCCTTCGCGGGCATCTGCCAGGTGCCCTGCGTCTGTCCGCCGACACCGAGGGAGATCACCGACTTCACCCGCGGCATCAGATCACTCGGACGGTGCCCCGGCGGTGCAATGCGTTCAAGTGCAGCGAGGTCGGCCACGCCGACAGCCAGCGCGCCGCGCTTTCTGCAGTAGTCGAATATGGCCTGTTTTGCCGACACAGGTTCGGACTGCGTTGCGGCCCCGCCCTGTGCTGCGTCGCTGCCGGCGACTGTCGCCATCGATCATCCTCCGCGCCTGCGGCGGCACCGGGACGCGCCGCCTTCCAGAGCGGGAAGAGTACACGAATGCAGGCGGATGTCCGCGGGCCGCTTCCCCTCCGCGCGAGCGTGCAGCCTCTTACTTCGCGAACGCGCCTTCCATCTCGCGACGGAAAACCGGATCGCGCGGATGTTCGCCCGGCTCGATCGGACCCGCATCCTTCATCAGAGCCAGCGGATCAAGCGTGCGTCCCCAGTAGAGCTGGCACTTGGGGGTGTCCACGATCCGGCTCATGGGCAGCGCGACCTTGGCATCACCGGGCATTCCGGCGGTCGTCAGGCTGACCGTTGCGGCCGGCACAGCGGACGCGGCGGCCGCGGGCTGGAGCTGCGCGCCGGTGCCGATCCAGATGATCCCCGGAAGCTGTTCCCATTCGCGTATGTCGGCCTGGGTCTGCGTGGAATCCGCCACGCCCTGGGCCACGAGCCCGGCCAGCATGCCGATCGCCGCGATCCCTGCCATGTCCCGGTTGCCGGTCATCATCGCCGCATCCGCACCCACCGCGCCCACGGTCATGCCAACCTTGGAAATGTTCTCTGCCCCTTCCTTGAAGTCGGCCTTGCCGCCGAGAATGGCGTCGAACGCACGACCGCCGCGCGTGGTGGCCTGGAAACCGATGTCGGCGCCGACCACGAATTTCTCCACGAAGCAGGTGTTCGACTCCCCGGCGCAAGCAGACACGACTTTCTGCGCCGGCATCGGGTGCGGTTGCCACTTCAGCGCCTCGCCGGAGCGCCCCGCGCCATATTTGAACGGTGCGCGCCCGGTTTCGTAGAGCACCAGCAGCGGCTGCTCGACGGAAAGTTCAGCGTAGTTCTTGTCCCCCTTGATTGCCATCTGCAGGAAATCCTTGGCCATGTTGCTGTTGCCGTCGCAATAGCTCGCCCAGCCTGCCATGTAGGGCATCAGTCCGAAATCGCCCTGGAAAGCCTCGGCCTCGGCCACCGTGTCCTGGTAGTCCGCCTGTTTGAACATGGCGCGCGCGTTCTGGAAGTCGCCGCGCGCCGCATAGGCGAGTCCGCGATAGAAAAACGCCATCGCGCGCTCATAGGGCTCACCCTTGTAGTCCTTGACCTTCTCCGCGGTCCACAGCGACTTTGCCTTCTGCGCTTCGGGGTTGTCCGCATAGATGAGATCGATGCGGAATGCCGCCCCATCGAGGGCCTTTTCCGCAACGTCCAGCTTGCCTAGCGCGAGCGCGGCCAGACCGATGCGCTGCAGGTTGAGGGTCGCATTGCGCTCGCCCTCGATGTACAGGCGCTCGAAGAGCGGGCGCAGCGCGGGCGGCTCGGCACCCGCCGCAAACGCCGCCGCAGCGGCCTGGAGCTGCGGCGGGACGGGCTTGGGCGTGCCCCATTTCTTGGTGGGATTGGCGGCCTCGACGGCCGCCTGCTTCTGCTGCTGCTGTTGCTGTTGCTGGATCATCTGCATGAAACCGCCGAACTGCGCATGCGCCGGAAGCGCGCTGCAAGACAAGGCGGCCGACAGGGCCACGAGACCACTGCGGAAGTGCACTTTCATCTGCCAAATCCCCCGAAACTTGAACTCGAAATCCGACACTCTATCTACCGGCCCCCCGGCCGGCGACGCCCCGCTACTGCGCGAGCGCCTCTCCCAGGCGGGCCAGGGTCTGTTCGGCGGCCAGGCGGCCGACTTCGGTGACCTTGGGTGCCAGTTCACGGTAACCGCCACGCGGATCGGCCTCGAATCTGGGCGTCTGCCGCGGCGCGCCTTCCTGCGGATTGCCGTCGAAATAACCTTCAGTGAGGACCATGCCATCGGCCAGGCGCTTCACCGATACGTAGGTGGACCAGCCCGTCGGCGAAGCGTTGTCCCGCGTATTGAGGATTTCCATCAGCAGCGTGGCGTGCTTGAGCAGCGCGGCGGTCTCGATTTCCTGCTTGTCCAGGTTTCCGTCCTTGCGTTTGGCCGCGGTGGTGCGCATCACCACGTTTCGATCCACGGTGCGCACCCCGGCCGCTGCGATCGTCTGGATGAATGAACTGCGCATCTGCAGGTCGACACGCTCGACCGGCCCCTTGCGGGCGGCCTGCTGGGTCTTGTAATCCCCGGCGGTGATGGTTGTCTCCGATGCACCGATGCCCGCGGCCACACCGACGGCGTAGCCTGGAACCTGCGCGACTTCCTTGGACGCCATGGCTGCCTGCGAGCTGCGGACACTGACCTGGGTCACGGTGTTCTGTTCCAGCATGTCGGTGAACGAGCGGTTCCACAGCACCGCAACGGTAGGACGCTTGGCCTTCGCATAGGCCGCACTGAACCGAGCGCGATCGTACAGCGGCCCCGCCGATGCGGAAGGCTGTGCCACAAGCACTTCGGAATCGCTCTTGCGGTAGGCGCTTTCGGGGATGGCCTGGTTCTGCGCCAGCGCCGTGCCGCAAACGAAGATCGGGAGCAGCACCGGTATGAGTCGACATTTCATGTGCATCTCCCTTACTTCTGGGGTTCCGCAGGAACGACGTACTGCTGCCCGGGGGCAAACTGCGACTGGCCGCGATTGGCATCGTAAATGTCGACCGCCAGGGCCTGTGTCTTGTCCGAAACCGCGGATTCGCCATAGCTGGCCTGCCCGCGCGGCGCGAGGTGCACGGTCTTCCACGCGCTGGGCGGTTCGCTCTGGCCGCGCGCACCGTTGAAGCGGACGCGCATCAGAAGCACGACGTCGACGTCCGAGCAGTTGTAGACCGACGCTTGAACGGCGGCCAGCCCGGTGCCGGTGCGCGAGGTCATGACTTCCTGCACGCCGATGACCTTGGCAAGTTCCGGCGAAAGCACCGACACGGCGGTCAGGTTCGGTGCGCCGGCCTGCTGCTCCCAGGTCCGGCAGCCGGCATACGTGGGCGGCGTGGACTGGGTGGTGGCACAACCTGCCGCCATCGCGGCCAGACCGAGGGCAATGAGTGTTCTGTTCATGTTCGGTCTCCGGATCAGCGGTAGATGACGTCGTCTGCCGCGGCGCGGGAGAATTCGTAGATGCCGGTCCAGACGATTTCATTGTTCTCAAGATCCGTCATCTCGAACGAGATCTGCGTATAGCGCTGCATCATCCCGGTCTTCGTGTTGCGGCTGTCGAGAGAGCCGATCTTGCCCGACAGGCGGTAGTCGGCGCCCAGCACCGCCTTCGCGAGGCCTGTGGTGCCGGCATCCGTGGTCCCGCTGCGCTTGAGATCACGCTCCCGCTCGACCATGGCGGAGTTCTGCCGGTTGACAAACCGCATCTTGGAGCGCGCCGCGCGGTTCAGGTTGATCATCAGGCGCTGCGTGATGAGATTCTTGTTCATGGCCTGCGAGCTCTCGTTGACGAAGTACTCGCTGTCGATGATCACGCGCGGAAGCTTGCCGGTATTGGCAAAGATCGGCTCGGCGAGCATGTCGCGCATCATCTGATCGGTCATCGCCGTGATGTCCTGCCCTTCCACGCCGACGCCCGAAACCGGACCTTTGCGCGAGGGATCGACCTCCATCGACGAAACCCCGGTGGAATTCTGCACGGGCGGATTGGTCTGGCAGCTTGCAATGCCGGATACGAGGATCAGGAGGGCTGCAATGCGGGTGAACGGTCGGGCCATGGCATTTTTTCCTTTTTCATTCCACTGGGATGACTTCGTGCTCAAAACGCGCTGTATGCATATGCGGATTGTGCAGTTGTCGCGGAACTATATGTGATAATTATTGTCGGTGAAATAGTCCCTTATTTCGGGCGCCCGCGGTGTACCGCAAACGGGGGATGGACAGACCCCCCAACTGGCAGGCATCCCACCTGAATCAGGTGGCAGAAAAGGAAAGAAAATGAAACCCGTTCACGCTGCAGTCGTCTCCCTTGCATTTCTTTCAGGTTGCGCAGCGCCGCAGCCGGCAATGGTCAACTACGGCCATCCCGCACTGAATCAGCCTGCACCGTCAGGGTTTCAGAACGATCCGGGCCGGGTGGCGGTCGGAACCGTCGCTGGTGGCATCATTGGCAGCCAGCTTGGCGGAGGCCATGGCAGGCTGGTGGGCACCGCAGTCGGCGCTGCCACCGGCGCGATGATGTCCCAGGGCCAATACACAAACGATGCGGCGGTGGGTGCTGCGATCGGCGGCGTCATCGGGTCGCGCTTCGGCGGCGGCAATGGCCGGGCGGCTGCGACCGCCATCGGCGCCGGGCTCGGCGCATTCATGGCCGTTCCCCGGCAGGAACCCGCCAGGTAAAAATTCAGGCCGCGGGTACGCGTCGATTGCCCTGACGGGCCTCGACGCAGCGGGTACGGACATCGTGGCCCCCCCCCTAGACAGCGAACGGCCGGGTGAGTTTCTTCAGCGTGGTCAGGTCGTTCCGAATCCGGTTGTGCACGCCAGCCACCAACCTTGCAAGCGTCCACTCCGGGGGCGCACCATATTCGCCATATATCGGGCGGCCAGATCAGCACCGGACCGTCGCATGGGGAGGGACACGAGCAGGTGCCAAAAATAGTTCCCATTGCATTTTCGCCTCAGACAAGGAGATTCCTGTGAAACGTCGTTCCTTCCTCAAGAAAGCAGGTCTGACCGTCGCGGCCGGCAGCGCCGTCGCCGCGCCTGGCATCGTCAGTGCGCAGGCACCGAATGTCTCCTGGCGCCTTGCCATGAGCTGGCCTAAGAGTCTGGATGCGCTCTACGGTGGCATGGAGTTTCTCGCCAAGCGGGTCTCGGATGCGACAAACGGAAAATTCAGCATCAAGCTGTTCGCGGCCGGCGAGATCGTCGGCGGCCTGCAGGTGCTGGATGCCGTGCAGAACGGCACGGTAGAGTGCGGACACACCGCGAACTACTACTATTTCGGCAAGGATCCGACGTTTGCATTTGCCGCCTCCATTCCTTTCGGCCTGAACGCGCGCCAGCAGCGCTCGTGGATGCGCCAGGCCGGTGGCCTGGAACTGATGCGCGAGTTTTTCGCCGAATACAACTGCCACAACATCCCCTGCGGCAACACAGGCGCGCAGATGGGCGGGTGGTTCCGCAAGGAGGTCAGGACAGTTGCCGACCTGAAAGGCCTCAAGATGCGCATGGGCGGCACGGCGGGCCTGGTGCTGTCCAAGCTGGGCGTGGTGCCGCAGATGATCCCCGGCGGCGACATCTACCCTGCACTGGAAAAGGGCACCATCGATGCCGCGGAGTGGGTCGGACCGTATGACGACGAAAAACTGGGCTTTTACAAGGTGGCGAAGAACTACTACTACCCGGCATGGTGGGAAGGCAGCACCGAACTGGACCTGCTGGTGAACATGAAGGCCTGGAACGCACTGCCCAAGGACTACCAGGCAATCCTCGAAGCCGCCTGTGCCGACACCTACGAATGGATCCAGACCAAGTACGACAGTGGCAACCCCGGCGCGCTGAAACGGCTGCTCGCGGCCGGCGTCAAGCTGCAATCGTTCTCCAACGACATCATGGCCGCGTGCTACAAGGCGTCGACAGAGGTGTTCGATGACATCTCGACCAAAAACGCCAAATTCCGGAAGGTGTACGAGCCGTGGAAGAAGTACCGCGACGAGCAGGTGCAGTGGTTCTCGATCGCGGAAAACCGCTTCGACAACTTCATGGTCGCGGCACAACGCAATTCGCAACGCGTACCACCAAAGAAGTAAGCACCGGTCACGTACCCGACCGGACCGAAGAAAGGCCCCGCGCACGCGGGGCTTTTTCTGCCGCGCAGTCATTCAATACAAGGATCAGAAACCAATGAACGGATTTACTCTCGTACTGGCAGCCATGCTGCTCGGCATTGGCACCGGCCGCGCCGCAGACGCGCCGCCCCCCTCTGCACCGCTCACGGGCGTGGTGCTCGAAGTCAGGGACGTGGAGGCCTACACCTACCTGCGCCTGAAGACCAGGAACGGCGAAACCTGGGCGGCCGTGGCGAAGACAGCCGTCAAGAAAGGCGCCGAGGTTGCGATCGAGAACACCATGCTGATGACGAATTTCGAGAGCAAGTCGCTGAACAAGACCTTCGACAAGATCGTCTTCGGCACCTTGTCCGGCGACAAGAGCGGCATGGCGGCGGCGCACGCCGGGGTGGGCAAGCCGGCGACCGTCGCCGATGCCGCGGTCGCAAAGGCCAGTGGTCCGAACGCGCGAACCGTTTCCGAAGTCGTGGGTGGAAAGGCCGCCATGAAGGACAAGACGGTTCTGGTGCGCGGTATGGTCGTAAAGTTCAATTCGAACATCATGGGACGCAACTGGGTCCACTTGCGCGATGGGTCGGGTTCGGCCACAGACAACACGAACGATCTGCTTGTCACGACCAAGGACAGCGCGAAGGTCGGTGACGTGGTGGTCGCAAAGGGCATCGTCCACACGGACCGTGATTTCGGGGCCGGCTACAGCTACAAGGTCCTGGTCGAGGACGCCTCGCTGCAAAAGTAGCTCTCTGTGCAAAGGGGCACGCCCTGCGCGTGCATCGCTCTCCGGCGATAATCGGCCCATGGATCCCTCGCCGGACGTCAGCCCCTTCGCCAACCGCCTTGCCAAAAACCTCGCCCACTGGCGAAAGTGGGCGCGGCGCCGCGGCATCTCCTGCTTTCGCCTCTACGACCGGGACGTGCCCCAGTTCCCTTTCGCGATCGACTGGTTCGAGACGCTGTCGCCACGCGCAGAAGTACGCCTGCACGTGCAGGAAATCGACACCGGCTGGAAGCGCAGCGACGCCGATTACACCGCGTGGATGGTCGCCGTCTGCGACGCCATCTGCGCAGTCTGCGCAATCCCTGCGAACCAATTGCACCTGAAACGCCGCGAGCGGCAGCGCGGTGTCGCGCAGTACGAAAAAATCGACGATGCCGCCGAAGTCTGCGTGGTCGGGGAGGCCGGCCTGCGTTTCGAAGTCAATTTCGATGCCTACCTCGACACCGGGTTGTTTCTGGACCACCGGCAGACCCGCGCGCTGGTTGCGTCGAACATTGCGGCGCGCGCTGCGGCAGGACGCGGCACGCGCTTCCTTAATCTCTTCGCCTATACCGGCAGTTTCACCGTGTACGCGGCGCACGCGGGTGCGGAAAGTTCGCTGACGCTCGACCTGTCGAACACCTACCAGGCCTGGACTGCGCGCAACCTTGCGCTGAACGGCATTGCCATGGACAGTCACCGCCTCGAGCGCGCCGACGTGCTCGTCTGGCTGGAGGATGCGGCGGAAAAAGCTTCGCAGTTCGACCTGATCGTGCTCGACCCGCCCTCGTTCTCGAACTCCAAGAAGATGCGCGGTGTGCTTGATGTCCAGCGCGACCACGTCTGGCTGATCCGCCAGTGCCGCACCCTGCTGCGCGAAGGCGGCGAATTGTTCTTCTCGACCAACCTGCGCACCTTCGCGATGGAAGCACCGCTGCAGCAAAGCTTCGGGCTGCGCGAGATCACCCGCCAGACCGTGCCGGAGGACTTCAACCGCCCGAACCACCCGCCGCCGCATCGCGCCTGGCACTTGCAGAAATAGACGCCGCCGATCGCTTCAGTACCGCGGCGAGTCGCGATTTCGAGTCTCAATTTGTATCGGTATCGATACATTAACTGACAGGATACCCGCCCCAGTGCTGAAAATTTTAAAATAATTCTTAACGAATTGTGTGGCCGCTCCGGATCTCAGACCACATTCCGCTCGCGCAGCGGTTGCTGCGCGGCGATGCGCTCGAACGCAAGCGGCGAGAGGTCCAGACTCCGGTAGGCCCCATGCACGATCAGTTCAGCCACGCCGCGTCCCACCGCCGGCGAGTGCTGCAGGCCGTGGCCGGAGAAACCGTTGGCCAGGATCAGGTTCTTCACCACCGGATGAAAGCCGACGATGCCGTTCTGATCGAAGGTGTTGTATTCATAGTAGCCGGCCCAGGCACTGGTCTGCCGCAGCGCTTCGAATGCCGGCACGCGCGCGGCCAGCACCGGCCAGACGGTGTCCTGGAACACCGCGTGGTCGACCTCCAGCGGCAGGTCGTCGGCATCGTGGGCCGCATCCGGCGAAGTACCGCAGATGAAGCCGCCGGCACCCTCGGGCCTGAAATACACGCCCGAAGGATCAATGACCAGCGGCACGCCTGCAATCGGTGTCGGGCAGGTCACCACGAACACTGCGCGGCGCCGCGCGCGCACCGGCAGGTCGAACCCGAGCCACCCGGCCGGCTCGCGCGCCCAGGGCCCGGCCGCATTGACCAGGATGTCGCAGGGCACGCACGCTCCGTCCGCCAGCCGCACCGCGCCCGCGCGCCCGGGTCCGCTGTCGATCCCGCAGGCCTCGGCATGCAGGTAGGTTGCGCCGAGCGCGCGCGCCTTGCGCCGGAACGCCTGCAGCAGGCTGTAGCCGTCGAACCAACCCTCGCCGGAGAGCCCGAGCGCGCCCAGCGCGACCCCGTCGGTCGACAGCCAGGGGAATCGGCTGCGCAGTTGTGCAGGATCCAGCAGTGCGATGTCGGCACCGTGGGCGCGCTGCAACCGGTGGTTCTCCTCGAGGATCCCCGCACCGGCCGCAGAGGCGAGGAACAGGTAACCCTGCTCCCTGAGGCCGAGTTCTGGACGCTCGCCACCGACCGCCAGCAGTTCGCCCGCACGACGCAGGTACTCGATGCCGAAGCGCGACATCTCGATGTTGATCGCCGAGGAGAACTGCTGGCGGATCGAGCTTGCCGAGAGCGCCGACGAAGCCCGCGCGTAGGACGGGTCGCGCTCGATCACGGTGACCTCGCCTTGAAATGCTGGATCACCGAGCGTGAAGGCCGCAATGGCGCTGCCGATCGCCCCGCCGCCGATCACAACAATCTTCTGCCGCATGCCTCGTTTCGCATCCTGTCTGGAACGAGCTAGTAGCATAGCGCCTGCGCAACCAAGGATCGCCCCGTGTCCGCATCGATTCGCTACATCCCCGCCGCCGAAGTACACGCAGCCCTGCCCTGGCCCGCGCTCGTCGCGGCGCTGCGCGATGCCTTCGCGGCCGGCGCCGAAGCGCCGGTGCGCTCGAGTTACGCGGTGACGCCCGAAGGCGACCGGCTGCTGCTGATGCCCGCATGGCGCGCGGGCGAGGACATCGGCGTCAAGCTGGTGACCGTGTTTCCGCGCAACCGGGCGCAAGGGCTCGCAAGCGTGTCGGCGCTGTACGTGCTGCTCGATGGCGCCACCGGCCACCCGCTCGGTTTGATCGACGGTGAAGCGATCACCCTGCGCCGCACGGCGGCGGCATCGGCGCTGGCCGCCGGCTATTTGTCGCGCGCCGATGCGAAGTGTCTGCTGATCGTCGGCACGGGCGCACTCGCGCCCTACATGGCCGCTGCGCATTGTTCGGTGCGCGCAATCGAACGGATCCTCGTCTGGGGACGCTCACCGGGGCGCGCGTCTGCGCTCGCGCAATCCCTCGCGCGCGACGGCCTGCCCGCCGAACCGGTGGCCGCGCTCGACGCGGGCCTGGAACAGGCGGACATCGTGAGCTGCGCAACGACCTCTCGCGAACCCATCGTGCGTGGCGCGCAGGTGCGGCCGGGCACCCACGTCGATCTCGTGGGTGCATTCACCCGCGAGATGCGCGAGAGCGACGACGCGCTCGTGCTGCGGGCCGAAGTCTTTGTCGACACGTTTGCCGGCGCACTGGCCGAGGCCGGCGATCTCGTGCAGCCGATCGCGCAGGGCACCATCACCCGCGAATGGCTGCGCGCGGAACTCGCCGATCTGGTCAGCGGCCGCCATCCGGGCCGCCGCGCCGCCAGCGAAATCACACTGTTCAAATCGGTCGGCACGGCACTCGAGGACCTGTGCGCGGCAAGGCTGGTGTCCGAGCACACCGGCAAACCGCAAGCATGAACAGGGACCAACGCCTCAAGGGCATGCTTTTCATGCTCGGTGCGTCGCTGTGCTTCTCCACCGGCGGCCTGCTTGTGCGGATGGCCGACAGCACGCCACCGGCCGCGCTGCTGGTCGGGCGATCCACCGTGGTCTTCCTGTTCCTTGCCACCGTGCTCTCGTTCTGGCACGGGCGCGGTGTCGCGGCGAAGGTACGCGCCGGCGGCATCAGCGGGGTGCTCTCCGCGCTGTTCCTCGGGGCAACCTTCTGCTTTTTCATTTTCGCGGTGACCCGCACCACGATAGCCAATGCGTCGGCACTCATGAGCACCGGCCCGCTGATGCTGACCGCAGCCGCGTGGCTGTTCCTGGGCGAGGCGCCGCGCGCCGCAACCTGGCTTGCGATCCTCGTCGCACTCTGCGGCATCCTGCTGATGTTCGCCGACGGCATCGGCAGTGGCGGCGTGATCACCGGGAATCTGCTGGCACTGGGCATTCCCGCCTGTTTTACCGCCAGCTACATTCTGCTGCGGCGCGCGCCGGGTCGTCTTGACCCGACCACCACCTCGATGCTCGCCGCACTGTTTGCGGCGATTGCCATCCTTCCCTTCGCCTGGCCGATCGCCTGGCCGGCGCGCGACCTGGCGGTGATCCTCGCGCTCGGCGTGGTGCAGACCGGGATGGGGTTGTTGCTGATGGCGCAGGCGGTGAACCGTCTGACGGCGGGTGAACTCGGCATGGTGGGTTTGCTCGAGATGGTCCTCGCGCCGGTGTGGGTGTGGCTGGCGTTCGGCGAGCGTCCGACCGACACCGCACTCGCCGGCGGGCTGATCGTGGTCGGCGCCGTGTTGGCCAACCAGGTGCATGCGCTGAAGGCGGTCCCTGTGGAGGCGCGCCGGCATCCGGGCACTTGAGCGTCCGGGATCTACAGGGTCGCGACCCGGTCGATCAGCCGCGGGTCTTCGGAGCGCGAATTATTCACGGCGGTGCTGACCGTATGGTGCGCAAACGCCTCGGCGAGCGCGTGCCTTGCGATCAGCGCGTCCACGCGCTTCGGGTCCGAGAACCCCGGATCCAGCCACTCGGCGTTCGCCGCATCGTCCAGTACCAAGGGCATGCGATCGTGCACTTCGGCCACCGGCCCGACCGCGGCACGGGTCAATATCGCGCAGCTCAGCAGGGGCGCATCCTGCTCCGGTGTCGTCCGGACCGAAAGCAGGCCCGCAAACGCGAGCAGCGCTCCATCGGCCCGGTACAGGTAGTGCGGTTTCTTGAGGGTCTTGGGCTTCCCGGTCTTCGGGTCCTGCCCATCGATGGCCTGCCATTCGTACCAGCCCTGCGCGGGAATGAGACAGCGCGAATGGCGCAGCGGATGGCGCCACATCGGCTTGCCCGCGGCTTCTTCCAGGCGCGCGTTGAAGCTGAAGGTCGGTGGCGCCTCATTTTTCCACCAATTGGGTATCAACCCCCAGCGCGCCGTGGCGATCTCGGTGCCGCGCGAGGCGACATGCCGCAGGATGGGGATCGCCGTGGTCGGCGAGGTATTGAAGCGGCCTGCGAGCGGATTACCCTCACCGCGACCGACATGCCACTGGCGCTCGATCGCAGCCTCTTCGGGTGAAACGTAACGTCCGCACATGGGCGCATCTTAGCGCCAGGCGAATCCCTTGTCGGGCAAGTGCGCTAGAATCCGCCCCGCTTTACCCCACACATTCGAGGATTTCACCCATGCGCACCTACCTGCTTGCCGCCGTCGCGGCCATGTTTTTTGCCAACAACGCCCTGGCTTCCAACTGCACCGAAATGGCCACCGAGAAAAAACTCGCCGGCGCCGCGAAGTCGAGCTTCATGAAGAAATGCGAGGCCGATGCCAAGGCCGCCGCGCCTGCCGCCAAGTCAGGGGACGCCAAACCAGAAAGCCACCCCGCCTGCGCCGAAAAGGCCGCGGAGAAAAAACTCGCGGGTGCCGCAAAGTCGAGCTTCATGAAGAAGTGCGAAGCCGATGCCAAGGCTGCAGTACCCGCCGAAGGTCATGCCGCCTGCGCCGAAAAAGCCGCAGAAAAGAAACTCGCCGGCGCGGCGAAGTCGAGCTTTATGAAGAAGTGCGAGGCCGACGCGAAGAAGTAAGCGCGTTTCCCTCAGCCTGCGGATGGCTCAGCGTTTCCAGCCGAGCCATTCGCAGATGCCCCGCCCCATCACCCATTCCCTGTCCTCACCCTTGAGCCAGGGGAGTTCCTCGGTGAACAAGGTCACGCCCTGCCGGTAACTGATCGGCGAGCGCGACTGGTCGGTTCCCCAGAACATGCGTTTCGGCCCGAACGCGTCATACACCCGGCGTATGTACGGGTGCAGTGACCGGTACGGATAGGTGTCGCTCGAATAGCAGGGCAAGGCGCTGACCTTGGCCGCCACATTGGGATACTTCGCCAGCGCAAGGACGTTTTCCAGGTCGCGGAACGCGAGCTCGTCCTTGTCGGTGGACGCGAGACCCAGGTGGTCGAGCGTGAGCCGCAGGCCCGGATGGCGCTCGGCGATCTTTCCGAAATAACCCATGAGGCTGTGCGGCGCGAGCACCATCAGCGGGAACCCCGCCTTCTCGACTTCGCCCCAGACCCAGTCGAATTTCCCGTCGAGCAGGGGCTGGCGCATGACCGGCAGGTGGTAGGAAAAGCGCATCCCGAGCATGCCCGGTTGCCGGGTCCAGCCGGGAATCAGTTCCCGCGCGCCCGGCGCTTCAGGATCGAAGCGTCCCATGATCGCAAAGCGGTCCGGGTGCGCCTCGACCGCCGCGATGGCGAGGTCGTTGCGGTCACCTTCCCAGGAGGGCGGCACGATCACCGCGCGGTCGACGCCGGCCTCGTTCATCCAGCCCAGCAGTTCTTCGGCGCCCAGAGGCACGTCGCGCTGCGCATGCGCGCGCGCCGGCCAGGGGCGCTCGGGCGTGTTCGCGCCCCAGATATGGACTTGCGAATCGGCAATCAGCATTTGTTCTCTTCAGGGAGGGGATACGGGGGAACCGTAGCAGGTTCCCCTGTTCAAGTCTTGTAGGACGGATCGCGCCGGTCGAGCATGCGCAGCATGCCCGGCCACTCCATCACGCCGAACGGGCGACGGACGTTGGGCTGGTAGTTCATGAAGGTCTTCTGCAGCACGTCGGCAGGCACCGGGTTGAGTTCGCGCCCCATCGACAGCGCGGCGATCTGGATCTTGCACGAAAGCTCCAGCCGGTGCATCGCGTTGAACGCTTCGCCGACCGTATTGCCGACGGTCAGCAACCCGTGGTTGCGCAGGATCATCGCGTTGTTGTCACCGAGGTCCGCCACTAGCGAGGCCTGCTCCGCGACATCGAGCGCCACGCCCTGGTAGTCGTGGTAGCTGATGTTGACGAAACGCATCGAGGTCTGCGCCAGCGGCAGGAGGCCTTCCTTCAGCGCGGACACCGCCATGCCGGGCCAGGTGTGGGTGTGGATCACGCAGCCGATCGCGGGCTTGGCCTCGTGGATCGCCCCATGGATCACGAAGCCTGCAATGTTGATGCCGTAGTCCAGCCCCCCGCCGAATTCAGGCTTGGCGAGCACCTTGCCGTGGTGGTCGATCTTCACCAGGCTCGAGGCCGTGATCTCCTCGTACATCATTCCGTAGGCGTTGATCAGGAATGCGTTCGGCTCATCGGGCACGCGCAGCGAGATGTGGTTTGCCGCGATGTCGGACATGCCGAAATGATCGATGAGACGGTAGCAGGCGGCCAGATCCACGCGGGCCTTCCATTCTGCCGCGGAGACCTTGCCTTCCAGTGATTTGACGGTGAATTGATCCAGGGCTGACATTTGAAGACTCCGGGTTGGCTGAGGTCTAATGTAACGAATGCGCGGTGTTCAGGGCACCACGTTTCGCAATTCGTGGCCCGCGAGCCAGCGCGCGAGGTTGTCGAGGAAGATCCCCGCGACCCGCGCGGTGTTGCCGTCGGACTGGCCCGCGCTGTGCGGGGTCACTATCACGTTGTCGAATCCCCACAGCGGAGACGCGGGCGGCAGGGGCTCTTCGGCAAACACATCCAGATACGCGCCGGCCAGTTGTCCGGAGCGCAGCGCCTCGATGAGGTCGGGCTCTACCACCACTTCGCCGCGTGCGATGTTCACCAGGTGCGCACCGCGCGGCATGGCCGAAAACGCCCGGGCGTCCATGAGGCTGCGGGTCTTGTCGGTCAGGGGACAGGCAAGAAACAGCCAGTCGGCCCGCGGCAGTACCGCCTGCAGTCCGGCAAACGTCACGGTCTCGAGGCCCTCGCCTGCGGACGCCAACTGGTTGCGCACCACGACGACCTGCAGCCCGAAGATTTTCAGATGCGCGGCGAGTTGGCGCCCGATCGGCCCCCAGCCGACAATGACCGCCGTCTGGCCGTTCAGGTCGCGCGGTTGCCCGGTCACGATCAGCGGCTTCCATTCGCGCGCGCGCTGCGCCGCCATGAGCGCGGGGAAGTGGCGCGCGAGCGAAAGAAATCCGGCCAGCGCCGACTGCACCACGACCGGCGAATTCGATCCGGACGCCGTGGTCAGCAGCACACCGCGCTTCTGCAGTTCGAGGAACACCGGCCGGTCGGCACCCGAGGAATGCATCTGCACCCAGGTCAGGCGCGTGCAGGCCAGCAGCTGGTCATAGAAGCGCTGCGTCGAGGGCTGGATGCGGTTCTTGAGCGAGGCGCCGGTCACGTCGCGCGTGACGAACGAGATATCGGCGTCCGGTGCGTCGCCTGCGTCTTCGGCACGGATCAGTTCGCAGGGCCGCGCGCCGAACACGCGCAGGATGTCCGCGCCGTACGCGTCCATCGCCCTGGCTGAGGCCAGGACCCTGATCGGCTTCGCGTCCAGGCCGGGTCTGCTCAGGCGGGCCGGATCCACACCGCGGTATCGTGGAACACCGCACCGCCGTTCGGCCAGCCCGGCTGGCTGCTGGTCACGGCGTTGATGCCCAGGCCGTTTTCGAAGTGCTTGTTCGGCCAGATGCCTTCGACCACCACCACGCCGCGCTGCTGTCCGGCCTGCGGTTTGACGTGCACGATCACGGCGCCGCGTTCATTGCCCAGCGAAACGCGGTCGCCGTCCTTCACGCCGAGCGCAACACAGTCGTCCGGATGGATCAACGCCGTCGGGCGCTTCTCGCGCGCCAGCGACCCGGGCGTTTCGGTAAAGGTCGAATTGAGGAAGGTCCTTGCCGGCGCCGCAACCAGCCGGTAGGGCTTGTCCGCAGTCGCGTTGTCAATCACGTCGAGATGGTCGGGCAGCACCGGCATCTCCTGCCAGCGGCCGCCGAATTTCTTCCAGTCGGGCTTGAAGTGGAACTTCCTGTCCGGCGTCATGAAGCCATCGAGAAAGTGTGCGGTCTCGAAGGGCAGCGCGTGGTCCTGCCCGCCGGCGTCCAGGTTCTTTTGCGCGTCCCACATGCCCGAGGCCCGCAGGGTCTCGTCCATGATCTCCCAGGCGCTCAGCTCGAAGCCACGGTGCTTTGCGCCCAGGCGCTTCGCGAGTTGCGAGATCACGTAGTGGTTCTCGCGCGCTTCCGCCAGCGGCTCGATCACGGCCTTGGTCACCTGGAAATAGGTGTGGCCGCTCGCGGTATACATGTCATCGTGTTCGAGGAAGGTCGTGGCCGGCAGCACGATGTCGGCAAACGCCGCGGTCTCGGTGAGGAACTGCTCATGCACGCAGGTGAAGAGATCTTCGCGCGCGAGGCCCCGGTGCACCAGATTCAGTTCGGGGCAGACCATCGCCGGATTCGTGTTCTGCACGATCATTGCGGTCACCGGCGGTCCGCCCTTGAGTGCCTCCGGGTCGCCGGTCAGAATCGCGCCCAGGCGCGACTGGTCCAGCGTGCGCACCGAAGTGTCGATCAGGTCGATGCCCTCGATCAGGTTCTTGTTCAACGGATAGATCGCGGTGTGGCCGTACAGCGCGCCGCCGCCGAGGTTCTGCCAGGCGCCGCTGACCGTGGGCAGGCAGGTCACCGCATGCATGTTGGCCGCGCCATTGCGTGAGCGCGAGAAGCCGTGATGGCAGCGGATATAGCTTTTCTTGGTCGTACCGTAGAGGCGCGCGAACGCCACAATTTCCTCGACCGACAGGCCGGTGATCCCTGCCGCCCACTCGGGCGTGCGCGTGGCGACGTGCGCGGCGAGTTCGTCGGGAGCATCGGCATACTTGCGCATGTAGTCCCAGTCGGCCAGGCCTTCCTTGAACATGACATGCATGATCGCGCAGGCCAGCGCCCCGTCGGTGCCGGGTTTGAGGGCCAGGTGCATGTCGGCCTGCGCCGCGGTGCCGGTGCGATAGGGATCGACCACCACCAGTTTTGCGCCGCGTTTCTTCGCGGTCATCGCGTGGGTCATCACGTTGACCTGGGTGTTGACCGGATTGCCGCCCCAGATCACCACGAGGTCCGAGTGCTCATCGACTTCGCGCATGTCGACACCGCGTTTGAAACCCGTGCCGGCGACCCAGCCGGTGTCCGACAGCGCGACGCAGATCGTCGAGAACCAGCGCGAATACTTCATCGTGTGGCGCAGGAGGTTGATCCCGTCGCGCTGCACCAGACCCATGGTGCCCGCATAGAAGTACGGCCACACCGTTTCCGCGCCATGCAGCGCGGTCTTTTTCTGAAACTGCTCCGCGACCGTATCGAGCGCCTCGTCCCAGGAAATCCGGACGAATCCATTCAACCCGGATTTCGAGCCCTTGGGGCCGGTGCGCTTCATCGGGTACTGGAGGCGATCCGGGTGGTGCACCCGCTCCGCATAGCGTGCGACCTTTTCGCAGATCACGCCGTTGGTGTAGGTATTGCGCGTCGAGCCACGCACCCGTCCGATGGTGTGCGCATCGACAATCTCCACGTCGAGGGCACAGGTGCTGGTGCAGTCATGCGGACAAGCCGATGGCGCGGTCCGGGGGGTGATCTTGAGGGGAGCGTTCATCCCAAGATTATGCCGCCAAAACCGTCCCAAGCGCAGACGTCACGGCGCCGACGACGCGGAAAGCGGGGAGGTATGGGGAAGCCGCAGGTTCCCCCGCTCCTAGATCGTTTCCGGAAGTGCCGTTTCTGCCGCCCCGGAGGAACCGGGAATCCGGATCGTGGCCACATTCTTGGCCAGATCGCGCAGTTCGAGCAGGGTGTGCATCAGCACGGTGCCCGTCGCACCGGATAGCCCGATGCTGCCGGTACGTACCGCGGAAAATGCGTGCATCGCCGTGTCGATCAGGCGCTGTTGCTCATTCGATATGCAGTCCAATCGGTACTGCAGCACGTCCGCATGAACCCCCGAAGCGGCCACCGACTCCGAACCGAACGCGGTCACCGCGTCCGCAATTGCGTCGTCCAGGCAGCGGTTCAAGGTACGGAATTCCTCCGATGTAATCGAAAATTTCTGCTCGATCGCCATCTCGGTGACCGACTGGCAGACATCGCCGTAGCCGTGGACCACCTGATCGACGCTGTAGCCCAGACGCAGCAGTTCGGCGCCATGCAAGGCCGCCGCACGGCCCATGTGCATCGGCACCGGCGACGGCTCGACGCGGCCGAAATTTTTCGCCTGCCCCATCTGCTCATAGCGCAGCGTTTCCACCAGCTGCTGCATGAACAGGGGAACGCCGCGATCGGTCGCGGTGCCCAGGTTGTCGGGCTCGGCCCGTTGCGCCTCGCGCCGTTTGCAGCGGCGGGTCAGTTCGTCGCGGTTGGAAGTCAGAAATTC
>CAWJNP010000040.1:0-6776 GCA_963844255.1 uncultured beta proteobacterium | reverse complement strand
TCTCGGGCACCGAGTTCCTGGTGCTGCGCGCCTCGCGCCTGCTGCCGCTGCACCTGGCGACGCTGCTGCTGGTGGCGGCAGGCCAGGCCTGGTACCAGGCACGGCACGGCGCGGCCTTCGTGTACCCGCACAACGACGCCTGGCATTTCGTGCTGCACCTGCTGCTGATCCCGTCGATCGGGCTGGAAGCCGGGCATGGCTTCAACGCGCCGGTGTGGTCGGTGTCGGTGGAGGAGTCTTCGAACGCAACGACGGATTGACGATGAAGCTCGGGAATACGATCAGCATCGTGTGGCCGTCCGGCGGCGCGCGGAACACCGCCTCGGCGCCGATGATGGTGCTGGCGCCGGGCTTGTTCTCGATGACCACCGGCTGGCCGAGGCTCTTCGACAGGTGATCGGCCAGCAACCGGCCTGAGAGATCCGCCGCGCCGCCGGGTGGGAAGGGCACGACCAGTCGCAAAGGCTTGGACGGAAAGGTCTGCGCGTGGCTGACGGCGCCAGTCTGCAGTCCGGCCGCGGCCAGAACCGCAACGAGGATGCGTTTGATCATGCTGTGTTCTCCCTGAACCTTGCGCCGACGCACATGCGTCGAACCAGCGCGGCAGTGTAGCGACTAAACTTCCGGGGTGGAGGTGCGCGGCTCCGCCGTTTCGCTGCGCGCACCGGTTTGTCAGCCGTAGGGTGTCCGTTCGCCATGGCGGCGGAACGGATAGGCCAGTTGCCCGAGCCAGGTTTCCGGTGGCTGGAATTTCACCGTGCCGTAGTTTTTCGGCCAGTGGGCCGGCTGATGCACCGTGCCGAACAGGACATCCCACATCGGGAGGAATCCGGCGAAATTCTTGTCCAGACCTTCCTCGTCGGAGGTGTGGTGCCAGTGGTGGAATTCGGGCGTTGCAATGATCCAGCGCAGCAGGGGCCAGCGCCACCGGACGTTCGCGTGGATGTAGACCGCATGGAACGAAACGAACAGGAGGTAGGCGTAGAGCGCGGCCGGTGCGAAGCCGAGTGCGAATACCGGGATGAATGCCGCGGATCGCGTAGCCAGCACGTCGACCAGGTGCATGCGCGATCCGGCGAGCCAGTCCATCTCGCGGCTGGAGTGGTGGATTGCATGAAAATTCCAGAGCCACGGCACGCGATGGAAGGTCCGGTGCACCCAGTAGGTCATGAAGTCGACCGCAAGCAGGATCTCGAAGAACTGCAGCAGAACCGGCTGTGCGGCAACGGTCTTCTGGAAGTCGAGCTGCAGCACCCAGCTGAATGCCGCCTGCGCGGGGATCATGCTGGCGAACGATAGGAGCTGCACGCCCGCGTGGCTCACGAAAAAATGCTTGAGGTCGGTCTGCCAGCCGTGGCGGAAAATCCGTTGCTGATGCAGGGGGAAGATTCTCTCCAGCGGCACGAACACGAGGCCCAGCACCAGTAGTTCAAGCACGAAATAGTCGAGCCCCCAGGAAACGGCGCGCGAACCGACGTCGATGGGCTGCGCCTCGGCTCCGCCGAGCAGCAGCGCAATGGACGCAAGCGCGATTCCGAGCAGTCCGTGTGCCTTGGAGCGCAGGCGGATGGCCGAATACGCGCCGAGCACGAAAGCGGCCACGATGGTGGCCTGCAGCAGGCCGCGAAACAGACTGAGGTTTGCCTTGTACATTGGCAGTGCATCGCGGGTGACGAGCAGATCGGGTAACAGGAAGCACAGTTCCGCCAGGACGCACAGCGCACCGAGCAGGCCCGAGGCGACGCCTGCGCGCTTGCCCAGGCTGATCCTGCGTGCCGCACTCAGTCGCAACGGATTCATCGCCGGCTAGAGCCCGGGATCGTCTCCCCAAGCGGCTTGCCGGCCATGGTCTATTCGAGCCAGGCCACCGCAGCCGCGCCACTGCCCGAAAACGCATCGAGCGCGACGTCCACTGTACGAAACGGGGCGCGCGCAAAACGCTCCTTCTCGTCGAAGGGCACGGTCGCATCGATGCCGACCTTGGCGCGCACGCCGTTGTCGCTCACCCGAACGTATTCGTGGGTCCGCGCGCCGGGGATGATGAACAAGTCCTTCGAGGCCTCCATCCGCATCGCCAGCGCGTATTCGACGTCGTTCGGATCCTGGATGTCGATGTCCTCGTCGACCACGGTGACGAGGTCCAGATCCTTCAAGGTTGCGAACGCGGCGAGGATGGCGTTGCGCTGCAACCCCTCCTGCTGGACGCTCGTTTTCTTCACCTTGATCACGGCATGGAAACGGTGCAGGCCGCCGGCGGTCATTTCGACATCCTGCACGATCGGGACCGCGGCCCGAAGCGCCTTCATCAGACTGGCTTCCATCACGTACTTGCGCAGCATGATGGTTTCACGGCCCACGCCGTTGATCGCGTGATAGACGGGCTGGTTGCGCATGCACAGGGCGCTGACCTCGAATATCGGTGCGTCGCCCTCCGGGGACAGGTAGCCGACGAATTCGCCGAACGGACCCTCGCGCACGACCTCACGGGGCAGCAGCACGCCCTCGAGTGCGATCTCCGTCTCGGCGGGATAGAACATCGGCTGGGTGCGCGCCTTGACGACCGGAATCGGCTCGCCGCGCAGGCCGCCCGCGATCGCCAGTTCGTCGGCCGACTCGGGCATCTGCGCGCCCATGGTCGCCGCGGTGTAGTGGACGGCGAGATCGGTGCCGATGCAGACCGTGATCGGCAGGGGCTTGCCGGCGCGCTGGGCGCGCTCGTATGCCGCGCGCAGGTGGCGGCCGAAGTCGAGCTTGATCGCGGTGCGATTCGGGCCGAGCAGTTGCAGCCGGTGGTAGGACGCGTTGTAGACCCCGGTCTCCGGATCCTGGACGACCACGATGCCGGCGGTGATGAAGCGGCCGCTGTCGCCGTCGGTGTGGCGCAGGATCGGCAGGTCGCGGCCCAGGTCGAATCCTTCCGTCCTGACGTTCTCGTGCACCGGCGCCTGCGCGACCAGCACCGGCGGCACCGGGTTGCCGAATGCGCGCGCCACGAACTCGCGGATGCCCAGGTAGTCGGTGCCGAAGGCCGCCTCGCAGTTCTCCCGCGAGGAGATCAGGTTGCCGAGTACCGGCATCGCGTGTCCCCGGACCTTCGGGAACAGCAGCGCGGGACCGCCGTCGAGTTTCTTCATCATGCCGGCGATCTGGAATTCCGTATCGGCCTCGCCGGGAAAAGCCCGGATGCGCCCTGCGGCCTGCAGACGCCGGAGCGCCGAGCGGAATCCGGTGTCGAGAGAAATCATGGTGCTGGCGTTCATGTCCGCCTCCCCAAAATGCTTTATTTAGAAAGCTTGTTGACAAAGGTAATTTGAGCGCTTAACTTTCTCGCGAGGAGATACTCATGTCAAGCAGGAAGAAGACTATCGCAGCAACACGTTCGCGTCGCGAAGTCGCGACGGTCTCGCGGCCCGAACTGCTGGTCGAGGGCGCGGACACCGAGTTTCGCGGGCTGGTCCACGACCTGATGGCGTTTGCGCACCATATCGAAACCTGCCGGGACGGCTTTGGCGCGATGGTCGGGCTCAGCGGGGTGCAATACGAGATCCTGATGGCGGTCCGGCGTTTTCAGGGCCCCGGGGACGATCCGGGCGCTGCAGGGGCAGGCATCAGCGTCGGCCAGGTGGCCGCGCGCCTGCATCGCTCGGGCGCGTTCATTACGCTCGAAGTGAACAAACTGGTGGCCAAGGGCGTGCTCGCCAAGGCCGCCGACCCCGGCGATGGGCGTCGCGTGCTGCTCTCGATCAGCGACGAGGGGGAGGCGCTGGTGCGCGCATTGGCGCCGGTGCAGCAGCAGGTCAACGACGTGCTGTTCGCCTGCCTCGACGGCAGGCGTTTCGAGCGGCTGCGTGCGCTGGCCGGCGAACTCGTGGGCTGCGGCGACCGCGCCTCGGCACTTATCGACTACCTTTCGCGCGGCAGCGACACTCGCGCAGCCTGAACACCTCACTTTTCACGGAGATCCAACATGGCACTGCCACCCAAACAGCACCTCGAATTCGTCGGCGTCGACATGCAGAACGGCTGGGAAGTCCCGCCTGGCTACCCCCCTGGGTTCACCCAGAAGATCCTCGCTGCCGATCTGGACGAAACAGCCAAGCGCGGCAGCCGCACCCGCCTGCTCAGGCTCGAACCTGGCGCGTTCTCCACCGTGCCGTTCGTGCACGACCACTGGGAAGAAGTATTCCTCGTTCAGGGCGACCTGATCTTCGGCAACGACGACAAGGGGCAGGGCGGCACGTCTTCCAGTGCGTTCACCTATGCCTGCCGTCCGCCCGGCGTGCCCCATGGCCCGTTCACATCGAAGAAGGGCTGCCTGCTGTACGAGATTCACTACTACGAAACCTCCGGAAAGAAATAGGAGATCGCCATGCTGAAGACCGGCAAGGAACATCTCGAGACGCTGCGCGACGGGCGGGTGGTCTACATCGGCGAGGAGAAGGTCACCGACGTCACGAGCCATCCGGCGTTCCGCAACGCCGCGCAGTCGATCGCCGCAATGTATGACCTCAAGGCCGCGCCTGAAAACCGCGACGCCTGCAGCTTCGAGGAAAACGGCGAGCGCTACAGCAGCTACTTCCTGCGCGCGAAGTCCAGGGAAGACCTGGTCAAGCGCACGAAGCTGCATCGCGCGATCGCCGCCATGACCCACGGACTCTGGGGGCGCTCCCCCGACCACGTCTCGGCCTTCGTGACCGGCATGTCGACCAACCCCTCGGTATTTGGCCAGTACGCGGACAACCTGCTTGCCTACTACGAGCACATGCGCCGCAACGACATCTACGCGACATACGCGGTGATTCCCCCGCAGGCCGCGCGCAACCCCGAGTTTTACGTGAAGCAGAACCTCCCGATCCCCACGCTGCGTGTCGTGCGCGAGGACGACGACGGTGTGGTGATCTCGGGCATGAAGATGCTGGCGACCGGTGCGGTGTTCGCCAACGAGATCTGGATCGGAAACCTGATTCCGCTCGCGCCGACGCAGCTGGCCGAGTCGATCACCTGTGCGGTCCCGGTCAACGCGAAGGGGCTGACCCTGTGGTCGAGAAAGCCCTTCGAGCGCGACGCGCAGGTCGAATTCGAGAACCCGCTCGCGCACCGGTTCGACGAGACCGACAGCATGGTGATGTGCAAGGAGGTCAAGGTTCCCTGGGAGAAGGTGTTTGTCCACAACGACGCGATCCTTGCCCGCGACATCTACATCAAGACGCCGGCGCACTGCTACGGCAACCACCAGTCGAACGTGCGCTTCCACGAGAAGATGCAGCTGCTGGTGGGGCTGGCTTCGCGGATCACGCAGGCCTCCGGTGCCGACGCCATCCCGGCGGTGCGCGAGACCCTCGGCCGCCTGTCGGCGCTCGAGGCCACGCTGGGCGGCATGATCGCCGGTCAGATCCAGGATGCCGAGTCCTGGCCCGAAGGTTTCTGCACCTACAACCGGCGCTACATGTATGCGGCGCTCAACTGGTGCACCGAAGGCCATTCGGCGATCATCGATGTGATTCGAGAGCTGTGCGGCGGTGGCGTGTTCCAGATGCCGGCGGATATTTCGGTCATGCACAACCCGCAGATGCGGCAGGATTTCGAAACGTACTGGCAGACTCCGCAACTCGGGGCGGTCGGACAGGATGAAGCTGTTCAAGCTTGCCTGGGACCTGATCGGCTCGGAATTTGCCGGACGGCATGCGCAGTACGAGAAGTTCTACGCGGGCGCGTCGTTCATCATCCGCAACCACAATTTCCGCGAGGCACCCGTGGGAGCAGTACCACAAGGTGGTTGACGACCTGATGGCGAGCTACGACATTCCGGCGGCGGGCGGCAAGGGCTCCGGGGCGGCCTGAGAACCCTGCCGCTGACCCGCGTTCTGATTTATCATTGATCCATGAGCGGACACGCAGCCCCCCCCAAAGCAGCCCCGGCACCGGGCCTCGAAACCCACTCGGTCGGCCGTCCCGTGCGCGATCTCGCGGCGCAGATCTACGTGCAGCTGATCGCGAAAGTGCCGGACCCCGGCAAGGCCGAGATGATGGCCAGGCTGAGCTTCAAGCTCGCCGAGGCGTTCGAGGAAATGGATGCCGGGCGCATCGAAGCCGCCAAGCCGGTCGCGGCGGATTTCAACGCGGAATTCTTCGACCAGAAGTAGGCCTTCAGGCGCGCGCCTGCAGGCGCGCAGTTGAAGCCCGGTATTCCGCTCAGGTTGCGCGCTGCGCGCCCATCTGCTTTACCGCGCCGGTCTCCAGGTCGAACATCACGCGCTCGATGCGGTCTAGGTTGGTGCCGGTGACACGCACAAAGCAGGATTTCGCGGGATAGTCGATCGAATGAATCGTTCCGTCCTGATAGATCCCGGCGTGCCCGGGCGTGAGCCGGTATTTCTTCACTTCCTTGAGTGCTGCGCGGCCGGGCTCCGCGCCGTCGTCGGTGCGCGCCCATTCGGTCATTTCGGTATGTTCGGTCGCCTGTCCGTAGATCGCCCACGAGGCGCCGTGATCGTGCGGCGGCGAAACGCGCGGCTTTTCGTTGACGTGGGCCAGCACCTGGAACTTGAGCTCGGGATCCTCGTAAAGGAGGTGCAGGCCGGGAGATACATCGATACAGTGCTTGCGTACAAATGCCTCGTCTCGCAGCAGTTTTTCGAGCAGAACGCGGACTTTCTCGCGCCCGACAGGGCTGCCGTCGGCCTTGAAGATCGCATGCGCTTCGGCTGTAAATTGGTTCAGGTCGTATGCCATTTTCATCCTCGCGGTATCGGTGCCCCAAACGGCGCGCCGGACAT
>CAWJNP010000039.1:0-19259 GCA_963844255.1 uncultured beta proteobacterium | reverse complement strand
CCTCACCGCGCAGGGTAGACCAGCAACACGCTGATCATCCCGGCCAATGCGGCGGACATCGCATCGCTGGTGACCACGGCAATGACCGTGCTGGAAAAAACCAAGCGGGCCGAGACGAAAACCTAGGAGACGCACATGACCGTTTCAGCGATGAACCATTTCACCATCCTGACCGACGATCTGGATGCCACGCTTGCGTTCTACAAGACGCACCTTGATTTCTCGCCGGGAGCGCGGCCGCCGTTCACCTTCCCCGGCGCATGGCTGTACGCCGCGGGCGGCAGCGATCCGATCCTGCACGTGATCGGCGGGCGCGACAGGAAGGAACTCGTGAAGGGCGTTCTCGACCACATGGCCTTCACCGCACAGGACCTGACCGGCACGGTCGCGAAGCTGAAGGCGCAGGGCATCGAATACGATCTGCGCAAGCTGCCGGCCTACGGCACCTGGCAGTTGTTCTTCCTCGACCCGAACGGCGCAAAAGTGGAGCTCGATTTCGATCCCGCGGAGCAGGCACCGGCCGCATGAACGGGAGCGGTTTCGAAGGCATGGCGGGCGCTTGAAGTGGGAGCTGCTGACCGGCCGGGCGCGCATCATCGCCCCGCCGGCCGTCGTATGGCAGTGGGTGACGCATCCGCGCAGCTGGCAGGCGTGGAATCCCAAGGTCGAGGACGTCGTGCCCATCTCGCAGGATGCGCCGCGCGCTGGCTGGCGGTTCCGCATTGCCTACCGCCTGCGCAGGAAAAAGCAACTCGCCGAAGCGGAACTCGTCGAATTCCTGCCGGACCGGCGGCTCGTGTGCCGCACGAGCGGAGGTGACCTCGTTCCCGGCGGCTGGCTGCTTGAGACCTACGCGCTCACGGCAGACGAGGACACCACGGTGCTCACGCACACCGTCGATCTGGCGAATTCGAAAATGCCGTTCTATTCGCGCATGGCCGTGGTTTTTCTGACCAATCTCTTCAATTCCAGCGGCGACCTCGGGCATGTGCGCAACCTCAAGGCGCTGATCGAGGACGGCATCCCGCCGCCGACGGGCTAGGCGCGTACGGGTTCAGGGCCAGGCGACCTCAGCCTTTCGCCGGCGCCCCGGGCATGCGCAGATTGATGCATGGGTCCTCGCGTGGCGCACGTGGCGTAAACCAGATCAGGTCGTACTCGGGTTCGGATCCTGCGCCGGGTGCAGGGTCCACGTAGTCACCGGGATCCGTCTTGCCGGATTCGACCTCGATGAACGCCAGGCTCAGCACGCCCCCGCGGTCCGTGGCGGGAAGGTAGAACGGTACGGCACGGTCACGCCGCGCATGTCCGGCGCCTGCGATCAGCACAACGCCGGCTTCGCCGGCATGTGCCAGGCTCTTGGCCATCTGTGCGTCGCGTGCGCGCTGTGCATTGACCATGGCAGCGAGCGTCGTGGCGGAAGGCCGGTGTCCACAATGCCCGTCGATGATGTCGGCTTCGAGCGCGGCCCGCAGCGCCGTAGGCACCACCGGCAGGTCCGGCGCAGGCTTGCCCGAACGCATGAGGGCACGCGCGTCCTCGCGCGACAGGTTGGCTGCGCGCAGCGCCAGATCGTACCTGGCGGCAAGTTCGATCAGGGGCTTGTAATCCGGCCAGCGCCACCCCTCGCGATCGAAATGACCGTCCCGGGCAATGCGCTCCGGGTCGCGTTCGCCCCGTGTGCGCGCCGCATCCAGTGCGGGCTGATTTTCGCGGTCGAACTGTTCCATCGCCAGCGCCGGGCGGCGCCCGCTCTGCACGATCGATTCCAGAATCCCGGCCTGCAGCCGATGGTGTTCCGCATTGTCGTGTGCCTCGCCAAGAATGACGATGCGCGCCGCGATCGCGCGCGCCATTGCCGCGTCCGGCGTCACGTAGCGGTTCGCCCTCAGGTCCCAGATCCGGCCGATCAGGGGGTTGTGGTCCACGGGCGGTGTCAGCGCGCCGGGTGCGCAGCCTGCGATCAGGACGCAGGCGAAGGAGAGCAGGGCCGACCGGAGGGAGGTTCGCAGAGCAAGGCGTGCAGTCATGCGTGGAGTCTACCCGTCCTGTGCTGATAGACTTTCGCGCAACCATCACCAAGGGAGAAAACAATGATCGATCTGTACGCCGCCGGCACCTCGAACGGCATGCGCGCCCGCATCGCGCTGGAAGAGTGCGGTCTTGCCTATACCTTTCATCCGATCGACTTTGCCAAGGGCGACAACAAGACGCCGCAGTATCTGGCGATGAACCCCAACGGGCAGATCCCCGTGATCGTCGATTCGGACGGTCCCGGCGGGAAGAAAATCACGCTCTCGCAATCGATGGCGATCCTGGTCTACTGCGCAAAGAAGGCCGGCAAGTTCATTCCGACCGATCCGGCCGCGCAGCCCGCCTACCTGCAGGCGCTCATGAGTGCGGCGACCGACATGGGCCCGGCGCTGGGTACGGTGTTCGGCATCGCGCGCTCGAAGGATCCGCACGCGCCGACCCTGAAGATGTTCGAGGATCGCTGGAAGGACTACCTGAAGGTCTGGGACGACACGCTCGTCGGTAACCGCTACGCCGCAGGCAACGAAGTGACCATTGCCGACTTCGCGCTCTACGGCACGGTCGCGCGCACCAAGAGCGTCCTGCCGGCGCTGTGCGAGGGCGTGCCCAATGTCGATCGCTGGCTCGCCGAAATCGGCGCGCGTCCGGCGGTGCAGCGCGCGATGAAGTTCTGAAAGCCCATCGCGGAGCCGCCATGCAGACAGGCACACGAATCGACCCTGCATCACTCCCCGTCCGCGCCGATCTGGCGCGCGAATGCACACGCGCCTGGGAGCGCCTGGCGTCGGCGGGAACCTGGTGGAGCGGCGCCGAGCGGCTCGCCATTGCGGCAGAAGCGCGTGCCGCCCGCGCCTGCACGCTGTGCCGCCGGCGCAGGGACGCACTCTCGCCGTATGGTGTCGATGGCGCGCACGACGCGGCGGGCACCCTGCCGCCGGCCATGGTCGAGATCGTGCACCGCATCGCCACCGACGCAGGTCGACTCACAAAGAAGTGGTTGTATGCGATGCTCGAGGAGGGCGTGACCGAGGAGCAGTACGTGGAGGCGGTCGGCGTGATCGCCGTCATCACCGCGCTCGACACGTTCGATCTCTCGCTGGGACTGCCGCAGCGTGACTTGCCTCTCCCGCGTCCCGGCGCGCCGACCCGGACGCGTCCCGCGGGTGCGCGGCGCGACCTCGCCTGGGTGAGCACGCTCGAACCGGAGCGGCTGTCGCCGGACGATCCCGACCCCTATGCGGTGCACGGCGCAAAGAACATCCATCGCGCGCTGAGCCTGGTGCCGCAGGAGGTGTTCAATTTCTTCGACCTCGATGTCGCGCTCTACCTCAAGGACCACGAGATACGCGATTTCTCCCATGAGTACCGCGCGCTCTCTCATGCGCAGATGGAACTGCTCGCGGGCCGGGTGTCGTCGCTCAATGGGTGCTATTACTGAACGGTCAGCCATACGGCGCTGCTCCGTGCGAGCGGCCAGCATGCAGGACAGGCGTTCGACGTGGGCGCAGCAATCGACGGTGACGGCGCCGGGGTCGGTGTGCCGCATGCCGCGCTGCTGATCGAGTTCGGCGAAGCGATGCTGCGCGGTGATGATGCGCGTCGCGCCTCTGCCCGCGCAATTCTAGGCGATGCGCTCGGGCCTGCGGCGCTGGTCGATGCGGCGGCGATCGTCGCCTCGTTCAACGCGGTCGTGAAAGTCGCCGATGCGACCGGCATTCCGCTGGAGGACTTCAAGGCCGAAGGCACCGCGGACCTGCGCGCGGCGCTCGGCCTCGAGAAGCTCAACCACCTCGCGTCCTGACGCTGCGCACGAGGTCGAACGCTGCCGGCTTAGTTCACCGGTGTCAGCAGCGGTTTTCCGGCGTACATCGCACGCAGGTTGTCCACCTGCAGCATGCCCATCGCGAAGCGCGTCTCGCAGGATGCGCTGCCCACATGCGGAAAAAGCACCGCGTTATCGAGTGCAAAAAATTCCGCAGGCACGTTCGGCTCGCCCACGAATACATCGAGGCCGGCACCGGCGATTTTGCCGCGCTGCAGGTAATCGAGCAGCACCGGCTGGTCGATCACCGAACCGCGCGCGATGTTCACCAGGAACCCCTGCGGTCCGAGCGCGTCGAGAACTTTCGCGTTCACCAGATTCTTCGTCGCGGCCCCGCCGGGGGTGACGAGCACCAGCACGTCACAGTGTTTGGCGAGGGAAATCGGATCAGGGAAGTAGGCGTACGGCACGTCCTTCCGGTTGCGGTTGTGGTACGCGATCTTCATGCCCGCAGCCTGCGCGCGCCGCGCGATCGCCTCGCCGATGCGGCCCAGGCCGACGATGCCCATGGTCTTGCCGCCGAGCGAAACGGTGAACGGATAGTCACCGCGTGTGGCCCAGTAGCCGGAGCGCAGCCAGGCCTCCGCCTGCGGGAAGCGACGCATGACCGAGAGGGTCAGGGCCATCGCGGTGTCGGCCACGCACTCGTTCAGCACATCCGGGGTGTTGGTCACGCGGATGCCGCGCTTGGTCGCCGCGCCCACGTCCACCGAGTCATAGCCGACGCCGAAATGCGAGATCAGTTCGAGTTTGGGCAGCGCATCCATCAGCGCGGCGTTGGCGCCTGTCGTGTCCGAGGCGATTGCGCGCACCCTGGGCGCCAGCGCATTGAGGAAGGCGGCGCGGTCGGTCGCTTCGTAGAGACGGTGCGCCGTGAATTCCTTCTCGAGCACGTCCTGCGCGGGTTTGTACAGAGGGCCGCCGATGATGATGTCCGGTTTCATGGTCAGTCGCGTCCTTGTCTCGGAATTCAGGATTTGTATTTCGCGCAGAGCGCTTCCGCGCCGCGCGCAAGGATGCCCACGTCGGCACCGACCGCGCAGAACAGCGTTCCCGCGGCGATCATGCGGCGGGCGTCCGCCTCGACCGGCGACAGGTAACCAGGCGCCTTGCCGGCCTTGGCGATGCGGCGCATCGCGTCTTCGATCAACGGCAGGATCTTCGGGTTGGAGGTCTCGCCAGGAAAACCCATCGAGGCATGCAGGTCGGCCGGGCCGATGAACACGCCATCGACGCCGTCGACGGCACAGATCGTTTCGATGTTCGCGAGTGCGCCCTCGGTTTCGACCTGCACCAGCACACAGATCTCTTCGTGTGCGCGCCTGGCGTAGTCCTTCACGCGGCCGAATCGCGTGGCGCGCGTGGTGCCGGCCACGCCGCGCACGCCGGCCGGTGGATAGCGCGTGTAGGACACTGCCGACTTCGCCTCCTCGGCGGTGCACACATAGGGAATCAGCAGCGACTGCGCGCCCGCGTCGAGCACGCGCTTGATCGTGACCATGTCATTCCAGGGCACGCGCACGACCGGGTGGCTCGGGTAGGCTGCGGCGGCCTGCAGTTGCGAGAGCACGCTTTCAAGGTCGTTCGGCGAATGCTCCTGGTCAAGCAGCAGCCAGTCGAACCCTGCGCCCGCGATGACCTCGACCGAGTAGTTGGAGGACAGGCTGGACCAGAGGCCGATCTGCTGACGGCCTGCCTTGAGGGCGCGCTTGAAGGAATTTTGCGGGAGATCCATGACTATCCTGATGTCGGGTGGCTGGCGAAGATCCTTATTTTATCCGTTCCGTGCCGGGCGCCCGGGTGAGGCCGGCACTTCGCACAGCGCGTAGCCCGCGTCGCGATCGATGTTCAGCCAGCGTTTGCCCTCGCGTTCGACGATCCACGGCTCGACGGTCTTGATCGGGCGCGTGCGTGCAGCAGCGAGGGCCTCGTCATCGGTGCGGCTCTCGTCGAGCATCATCAGGTTCAGCCGGGTCGGAAACAGGATCGTGCGGCGCTTTTCGGCCAGGTCTTGCAGCGCCGTGGCCGGCGATATCCATACCGAATCGACCAGTTCGCCGCCGTCGTGTACCGCGATCTGGTCCCCGGGGGCGCGTGCGAGGAAGAACCAGGTATCGAAGCGCTTGGGCATGAAGCCGGGTGTCACCCAGTGCGAAAACGGCACCAGCAGATCGGCCGCCAGCACGATGCGCTCACGCGTGACCAGCTCGAGCATCGTGAGTTCGCCGGCGGCGAGCTGCGCGCGACACCCCTCGAGCGTGCGCAGGCGTGCGGCCGGCAGCGTTTGCGCGGCCCCGGGTTCGCGTGCGAGCAGCACGCCGCATTCTTCAAAGGCTTCACGGATGGCCGCCACGCGCAACGCGCGGGCCGCAGTGTCCAGACCCTCGGCACCAGCCAGGTGCGCGGCGAGTGCCGGATCGGCGTCGGCCGCATCGACCTTGCCGCCGGGAAAGACCAGTGCCCCGGAGGCAAAGTCGATCTGCTCGTGTCTCACCACCATCAGCACCTGCAGCTGCGGCTGCGCCGGGCGCAGCAGCAGCACCGTCGCGGCGTGCAGTGGAACCGGTGCGGAGGTGGTGCTGTCCATCGGCGGTTTTCTCAGTCGACGGTCACACCGTTTTCCTTCACGACGACGGCCCAGCGCGCCTTTTCGGCTGCGATGAATGCGCCGAGCTGTTCCGGTGTGCCGGCACGGACTTCGGTGCCCTGCTTGGCGAGCATGCTCTTGATGTCCGCGGTATTCAGTGCACGGGTGAGCTCGGCGTTGAGTTTCGCGACGATGTCATGAGGTGTGCCGGCGGCGGCGAGCAGCCCCTGGTAGGAGCCGGTCACGAAGCCGGGCAGTCCGGACTCGATCAGGGTGGGCAGTTCGGGCGCCGAAGGCACGCGTTCGGCCGCGGTCACTGCGAGGCCGCGCAGCCGGCCGCTCTTGACCGCGGGGTAGGTGGCCAGCATGCCGTTGAACAGCACGTTGGATTGGCCGGCGATCACGTCGGTGACTGCTGCGGAGCCGCCCTTGTAGGGGATGTAGGCCCAGGTGATCCCGGTGCGCTTTGCGAAATCCACTCCCGCGAGGTGGGGCGCGCCGCCGGCACCCGAATTGGCGAAGTTCATCTTGCCCGGGTTGGCCTTGGCGTAGGCGATCAGTTCCTTGACGCTGTTGGCCGGCACGGACGGGTGCACCGCAAGCACGTGCGGCGAATACGACACCATGATGATCGGCGAGAAGTCCTTGACCGGATCGTAGGTCATCTTCGGATACACGCTGGGATTGATCGCCAGCGCCCCCACGTCGGACAGCAGCATCGTGTAGCCGTCGGGCGCCGAGCGCACCACGAATTCCGCGCCCACGTTGCCGTTGGCGCCGGTCTTGTTTTCCACCACGACCGGCTGGCCCATGGCCTCGGTGAGCTTGGGGCCGATTGCGCGCGCGAGGATGTCCGAGGTTCCGCCCGGCGAGAAGGGCACCACGATGCGGATTGTCTTGGTGGGGTAGGCCTGTGCGAGGGCAGGGCCTGAGATGAGCGATACAGCCAATGCGACTGCAATGTGCTTGAGCACGGTTTGTCTCCAGTTTTAGTTATTCCGGTCGCGTGTCCGTGGACGCGCGCGGCGGCTTGCCTGACTGCAATACCTGCAGGATTCTACGCGCCGGCCGGCACCCTGCCCGACAGGTTCACAGACCGGTGGCGGTCGATCCAGTAGCCCCAGGCCACCAGAAGCCAGATCGCCTCGGCCGACCAGGCCACGGCGCTTGCGCTGGGCGGCGGCGGGCCGAACAGGTTGGCGAGATACACGAGGCAGAGGAAACTCGCGAGGCAGGCCAGCGCAATCGTGCCGGTCCGGTCGATGGGGCGCGTGGTTTTCCAGTAGACGAACAGGCCGGCGGCGAACATGGCGGACTCGACGAGCAGGGTTGCGCCGAGCGAGTTCCACAGGCCCAGGCCGATCCGCGCGGTTCCCTCCAGGGTCAGCGGCATGTCGGGGCGGTGCGAGAGCGCATCCAGTACCCAGTGACTGAGCACCAGTGCCGCGAGCGTGAGCGCCTCGCGGTTCCTTCCGGGCCGCAGGTACAGGTAGGCCGACGCCAGCAGGCCTGCCCAGACGCACAGGCTCGCGAGGCTGTGCGACCAGGGGTAGTGGATGAAATCGAGCGGCGTGACCGCTGTGATGCCGGGACGGATTTCGAAGCGCTCGATGCCGAGCAGGACCAGGCTGGGCCAGATCAGATCGGCCAGCTGCGCACCCATGAAGAGTGTGCCCAGCGAGGCCTGCGGCGCCAGCCTCTTGGCACCGAACGCCACCGCGAAGTGGCCGATGAACACGGTCCTACTCCAGCATGGCAACCACGTCGCCTTCCTTGAGTACGTCGCCTTCCGCGACGCGCAGTTCGAGCAGGGTCCCGGCGCGCGGTGCCTCGACGGGAATTTCCATCTTCATCGATTCCATGATCAGGATCACGTCCTCTGCGGCAAGGGTTGCGCCCTTGGCGGCAACGATCTTCCAGACGGTGCCGGCGACTTCGGTGCAGATTTTCACGGTGCTCATATGGGGAAGTATCCAAAGGTGGAACGGCCGGGCTCACGCAGCGGCGCGACCAGGTTGGCGAATTCGCACAGCAGGGCGCGGGTCTCGCGCGGGTCGATCATTTCGTCGTAGCCGAAGGCCTCGACGCGTGCGGAACGGCGAGCCCAGGCGCTGCAGGCGCTCGCGCAGTTCGGCGATCTTCGCCTGCGGATCGGGCGCGGCCTCGATGTCCTTCCTGATATGCCGCCTCGATGCCGCCTTCGAGCGGCAGCGAGCCCGCGCGCATCGAAGGCCAGCAGTAGCGCACCGAGTAGCGCGACTGGTTGGCGTGGCCCGCTGCGGCCACCCCGTAGGCCTTGCGCACGATCACCGAACACCAGGGCACGGTCGTCTGCTGGATCGCGGTGAGCGCGGCCACGCCGTGGCGGATCGTGGCGGTCTCCTCCGCGTCGAGCCCGACGAGGAACCCGGGGATGTCCACCAGGTGCACGATCGGCAGGTGGAACAACTGCGCAAGCTGCGTGAAGCGCGAGACCTTGCGGGAGGCGTCCGCGGTCCACGCGCCGCCGTAATGCATCGGGTCGCTGGCCATCAGCGCCACCGGCCAGCCGTCCAGCCGCGCGAATCCGGTGATCACGCCGCGCCCCCAGAACCGCCCGATCTCGAAGAACGAATCGGTGTCGACCACCGATTCGATGATCTTGCGCATCTTGTAGACCTTGCGGTCTTCGCGCGGGATCGCGTCGATCAGCCAGTCGACGTTGCGCCCGGGCGTGTCGCCGCAGTCCATGCGCGGCGGGAGTTCGTAGACCGAGGGCGGCAGGTAGGAGAGGAAACGCCGCGCCCGCGCGAAGGCGTCGGCCTCGCTCTCGGCCTCGTCGTCGATCGCGCCGTTGCGGGTGTGGATCTGGCTGCCGCCGAGTTCGTTCTTCTCGAACTGGCGCGCCGCGAGCCGGTTCACCACCGGCGGCCCGGCGACGAACAATTGGGACGTGTCCTTCACCATGACCGAGTAATGGCTGGCGCAGACGCGCGCCGAGCCGAGCCCGGCGGTCGAGCCGAGCGCCATGCCGACCACCGGCACGGTATTCAGGTTCTCGCACCACGAGGTGCCAGCCCAGTGCACCGGGCACGCGCGAGTGTCCGTCCTTGTCCATCATCCCGGCCGATCCGCCGCCGCCCGATCCGTCGACGAGGCGGATCAGCGGCAGGCGCAGGTCGCCCGCCATGGTCTCGACGCGCGTGAGCTTGTCGCGGATGCTGCCTTCGTTGGTGCCGCCGCGGATGGTGAAGTCATCCCCCGCGACGACGACGTTGCGGCCCTCGATCTTTCCGCGGCCGATCACCAGGCTCGCCGGGACCAGCGATACCAGGTTGCCCGCCTCGTCGTAGCTCGATTTGCCGGCGATGCTGCCGACTTCGATGAAGGACTGCGGGTCGAGCAGTTGTTCGACGCGTTCCCGCACGGTGAGCTTGCCGCCGGCGCGTTGCCGTTCGACGCGCTCGGTGCCGCCCATCTGCTGCGCGAGGCGCTGTCGTTCGCGCAGTGTTTCGACTTCCTTTTCCCAGCCCATGTCGTGCGCCGATCCGGTTGCATGAAAGGCGCTAGTCTATCGCCTGAAACGGGCACGCGCGGTCTGGCGCGATCGGTCGAGCTGATTTAAGGTGTGGTTTGCATCCTTCAGCGCGTCACTCGGGGGCCGAAGCCCCCGCAAATTCACGGCGAGGCCCGCATGACCAACTTGGCGAAACCATCCGATGCCACCTTCGACCTCGTAATCGAAGGCGGCCGTGTCATCGACCCCGCGAGCGGGCTGGACGCGCCGGCCGACATCGGCGTCACCGGCGGGCGGATTGCCGCGCTCGCGAAGATGGCTGACGGCGGCCTCGCCGCGAACCGCGCCGCGCGGCGCATCGACGCGCGCGGCAAGCTGGTGTGCCCGGGCCTGATCGACATCCACACCCACGTCTACGAATACGTCACAAACTTCGGCGTCCGGGCCGATGACGGCGGCGTGGGCGTGGGCGCGACCACGATCGTCGATGCCGGCAGCACGGGCCCCTGGACCTTTGGCGGATTCAAGGCGCATGTCGTCGACCGGGCCGCGACCGACGTGCGCGCCTTTGTGTCGATCAACGTCGCGGGCGCGCTGATGGGCGGCATGAAGGGCGATGTCCTGCACGGCCCGGCGATGACCGACGTGGATTCGGTCCTCGCGGCGATCGAAAAGTATCCGCACGAGATCCGGGGCATCAAGTGCCACGGCGAGTCGGGCGCGTATTCGCACTGGGGCACCGAGGTGCTCGCGAAGGCGGCTGAAGCGGGGCGCGCCGCGGGCCTGCCGCTCTACGTGCACACCGGCGAGCTGTTTCCCGTGGTCGAGGCGCAGCGGCCTGCGCCGCGCAGCGTGTTCGGCGAGTTTCTGCCCCTGCTCAAGGCGGGCGACGTGATCGCGCACGTCTACAGCAGCATGCCCGACGGCATCTGCGGGGAGGATGACCGGGTGCCGGACGCGCTGCGTGTGGCGCTCGATGCGGGTGTGCGCTGCGACATCGGCTACGGCATCAACTTCAGCTACCGCATCGCGCGCATGCTGATGGCCGAAGGGATCCTCCCCTACACCATCAGCAGCGACGTGCACGGCGATTTCAACAGCTACCACGACAACAGCAAGCTCAACTACAGCCTGCCCGGCGCGATGAGCCGACTGCTTGGCCTCGGCATGCCGCTGATGGAGGTGATTCGCGCGACGACCGAACATCCGGCGCGCGTGATCGGCGAGGCCGGCGAACTCGGCACGCTGGCTGCCGGCACCATCGCCGACATTTCGATCTTTGAGTTACGCGAGGAACCCTGGCGCCTGCTCGATGGCCGCTACGAGTGCCTGGAAGTCGATGCGCGCCTGATCCCCTGGCAGACCCTGCGCGCGGGCGTGGCGCATGCGCCCAACCCGGCCATGCTGCCCGACCTGCTGGATGTCCGCCTGCAGCAGGACCGGCGCGCCGCCTGAGGGCGCTTGTCACTATCGGTGTATCGGTTTCGATACAGTAACTGACAGGAAACCGGCTCAGGGAGCGGATCCAGTAAATAGAAAGTTTAACTTTCCGGCGGCAAGCCCAGGGCTGCGGCGCGGCGCACCAGACTTTCCTTCGGCCAGTAGAGCGTGCGGTCGTAGTATTCCGGCACCGCCTTCGCGCCCGGAGGCAGGGTCACCCAGGGCAGCTTGTAGGCCGTAAAGATGTGCATGTCGGGAGGAAAGTTCTCCGGATGTTCGAGCGTACCGACGCGCACGAAACGCAAGCGATCCCCCGCGCCCCCGTAGTTGCTCCACAGCGCGATTTTGCAGGTCGGGCAGCGAAAATATTTCTGCCCCTTGCCGCTGTTGGAGGGCGTATCCACGCGTTCGGGCTCACCCGCGATCAGCACCACGCGGTCGGCCTCGATGATGGCATTGAGCGCGAACGCCGTGCCGCTCTCGCGCCGGCACCAGCTGCAATGGCAGCTCTGCACGAACATCGGCGCGCTGGTCAGGCGGTAGCGCACTGCGCCGCAGGTGCAGCGGCCTTCGAAACTTTCGTTCGTGCTCATCCGGTGTTTGTGCGCAGTGGCTAGGCCGGGCTCTTTTCCGACCTGGGCAGGTGGCCGATGCTGCTGGTCCAGCCCAGTGCCGAGCGACACCAGATCTGCTTGACCGGTAGCAGCTGGTCGCGCTCGCGCGCGGTGCCGGTGCGGATGCCGTAGGCCTGCGGGTCTTCGGCCGAGGTGGCGTAGATGGGGGTGCCGCACTCGCCGCAGAATCCCTGCGCGCGACGCGCACCGCTTTCGCCGACCTTGATGTAGATCTTCGGTGTGCCGGTCAGCAGTTTGAAATCCGCTTTCTTTGCCGGCACGCTGGAGCGGTAGGCGGTGCCGGTCAGGATCTGGCAGTCGGTGCAGTGGCACAGGCTGACCGTGGCCGGGTCGACCTCGGCCTCGTACGTGATGGCGCCGCAATGGCATCCGCCGCTGATGTGCATGGCTCGTTCTCCTTTCGCAGAAGCCGGAATACTACCGCTCAATTCGTGGCGAAAATTCAGTCGAGATCGGGCTTCGCATCCCTGAGGAATACCGGCAGGTCGGTCGTGGGCGGGCGCGCGGGGACCTGATAGAAGAGGTCGGCGACGAATCCCCGGTGATAGCTCGTGTGGTTGACGACGTGCAGCACCATCTCGGCCCGGGTCATTGCGCCCTCGCCACCGCCCACGAAGGTGAATTCGAGCCGCTCGTCCAGTTCGGCCGGCGTGACGCGGTCGCTCCAGGCGATGTACCAGTCGTCGATCGCCGCCTGCGCCTCGCGCAGTTCCGCAAGCGGCGGATGGTCCGTCGTATTGCGCGCCGCATAGCCGTGCTCGCGGCCCTCCAGGTGGGCTTGGAAAATCCGGTCGATCACGTAGTTGTGGTTGAGCGTGTGCACCATGTTCCTGAACAGGGTCTCGCGCGGTTTGGTCGCCTCGCCCTCGGGCAGGTCGGCGACGGCCGCATGGATCAGGCGGTCGGCCCAGGCGTTGTAGCGTGTGAGCGTGCGGATCGTGCGTCTGAACGTCATCGTGCAGCCTCCGTTTTCGCGCGCTCAGGCGGCCTGCGTCGCCTCGGCCGCCAGCAGCGCGTAGTCCATGCGGTAGGCGCCTGCAATGGCGCCGGCCACGCCGCGCGCCTCGAGTTGCTTTGCGAGGGCCGTGCCGGCCGCGCCGGTCTTCTCCGCGCTGTAGCCGGTGAGCACCAGCACCCAGTCGACGCCCGCGTCCTGGCCGCGGATGCCCTGCTCCTTGGTCGGGGCCGGTTTCAGCCCCGATTCGAACAGGTGCGCGCTGGTCAGGCCGGCTTGCGCGGCGGACTGCGGCACGACCTCCTGCGAGAGCCAGGTGCGCAGCGCCGCCTCGCCTGCTTCGGCGGGCTTGAAGCGGATCACCAGTGCATTCAGTCCTACGCCCCGGCCTGCGCTGGCCGTCAGCGTGCAGAAGCCGCGCGTCATGCCGCGGAAGTGGGTCATCATCTTCGTGGTCCAGGGCGTCGGGTTGTTCAGACGCTCGAGGTAGGCTGGTGAGGACAGGACTCCGATGTCCTCGACCTCGTAGAGCGCGAAATAGCGCGCCGGGCCCGCCGCTGCGGACCAGCGCGTGCCGCGCCGGAAGCCCGGCACCGACAGGCGCTCCGGCAGGTGCTCGCGGGTGTACCACTCGTCGAAGTCCGACAGCGCCTCGGGCGCCATGTCGAACGCGAGAATCATTGCAGCCTTTCCCAGCAGTGCCATTTTCAAGCCTCCCTGTTTTACCTAGAGCGCGCGTTTCACCGCATTGGTCACGGCGCGCGTGTCGTGCACTCCGCCCAGGTCGCTGCTACTTCTGCAAGTCCAGACTCTCACCCTCTGCGAAGGCCAGCGGCAGGCGCTGGGCCTGGCGGTGGTCGTCGATGGCTTCAACGCCGACAATCGGCGCGACCATCGCCCCGGCCAGCGCCAGGCGGCGCGGGAGCGGCAGGTGCGCTCGCTGCTCGCCGAGGCGGGCCTGACCAAGGACGAGATCCGCGCCTGGTCGCGGGCGCTGGGCCTCCCGACCTGGGACAAGCCGCAGCTGCCCTGCCTGGCGTCGCGCATCCCGTACGGCACTGCCGTGACCCTGGAACGGCTGCCAGAAGGTGGGCCGCGCCGAGCAGGCCTTGCGGGCGCTGGGGCTGCGCGTGTTCCGCGTCCGCTATCACGGCAGGTGGCGCGCCTTGAGGTGGGGCAGGGGGAGCTGCCGCGGCTCTTCGACCCGGCCTTGCGCGAGCAGGTCAACGGCGGCGTGCGCGCGCCGGGCTTCACCTTCGTCGCGCTCAATCTTCTGCCCTTTCGCACGGGGCCGCCTCAACGACCTGCTCTCTGCCGCCAGGGCCCCCGTGCACCTCCCCGTGCTCGAGAGCTGAACGCCCGCGCAACGCGCTGCGTCACGCAAAAGCCAGCGGAACCCCTGGCAAAACGGGGGCGACGTCCTGCTAGGCGTGCAACCGAATTCGTCTCTCCAGACCGGCCGACAGGAGGTCGCTGCTCCCATGCATTCCTCTGCCACACGTGCTCGTCGCGCATCTGGCGCGCTCGCCACTCGCCGTGCTTGGCGTCGCTCTCGGGTCATCGGCTGTACCGCAGGCGGCGGCGACCGGCTGTACGACGCTGGTCGCCGTCGCCACCGGGCGGTATCGGGGCCGAAGAACGACAACGCGATCAACCTGCGCCTCTCGGCCGAGGGCATCACGTACCTGAACACCAACTGGCAGACGCTCATCGACGCCTTCGCGCCGGGTCGCCGGCTCGACGTGCCGGTGGCGTGCATGAAGACCAACGTCCCGGTGCTCGGCGACGTGTACATCGCCGACCAGGGCGGCAACCCCAACGGCTGCGACGGGTCGTGCAACGACGGCAAGTGCGACGCCAAGAACGACAAGCCGGCCAACGTGGCGATCACGGTCACGGGTTTCGGCCTTTCGCCAAGGCCCAGATCGATCGAAGCCACTCGGGCCTGACCATCAACACCGGGAAAATCTACCTCACCAGCCCCGGCACCATCTGCGACCTGCTGTGCTCCATCGACTTCAACGCGGCCACCAACCCGCCCAACACCAACACCGTGGCGGCGACGGTGAAGTTCTCCATGAATCAGAAGTGGGACAAGGTGCTGTCGTTCGACGTCACCTCCATAGACGGCACGCAGGTGTGCGGCGCGTCGGGTGCGCCGGCGGCCCCCAAGTGCTTCGACCCGGCCAATCTGACGTTGGCGCGGGAGTCGGGCCTGTGCAGCTACGTGTGCAGCGCAGCCGACTGGGCCCCCATCAAGAACTTCGTGCTGCACGGTCTCGCCCATGCTGCAGGACGCGGATCAAGGCCGCCGTCGCGGCCCAGCGCTGCGAGGCCTGCGGCACCCGGCCTGCCGACCTGCCCAAGTCGACCGACGGCACCAACACCCAGGCGCAGTGCTCCGCGGCGGGCACCTGCGTCGACCCCGGCAACGCCAACGCGTGCGTGCCCCGCTTCCTGGGCGTGGAGGGCCGCCTCGACCTGGGCGGCTTCCTCTCGTCATTCGGTGCGCCCGACGCGAAGGCTAATCTGTCGCTGGCCGCGGGCAGCTCGGTGACGGTCAATCAGGGGCTCTCGTTCGGCACCCGCGTCGGCATCCAGGCAGGCCGGCCTGGATGCCGACGCGGGTGCCGAACGAGAGCCCCGACCCGTCGGCCGCTGCCCGCGGCCAGCGACAAGGTGCGCATTGGCGGGCGGCACTGACGAGAGGAAGCTGCCCAGGTCGAGGCGGCCCTCCACGCCAGGAAGCGGGGCCGCGCGCGCGTTGGCGTTGCCGGCGGCGCGGGCCGCGGAGCACTGGCCTGGTGGATGTCGGTCAACTTGGGGCAGGTCGGCAGGCCAGTGCGCCTCGCTGGGCCGCGACGGCGGCCTTAATCTTGTCCTGCAGGCATGGGCGAGACCTGTGCGCGCGAAGTTGTTGATGGGGGCCCAGTCGGCTGCGCTGCACACGTAGCTGCACAGGCCCGACTCCCGCGCCAAACGTGGGATCGGCCGGGTCGGAGAGCGCTTGGGCGCCGCCGCACACCCGACGCGCCGCACACCTGCGCTGCCACTGGAATGGAGGTGACGTCGAACGACAGCACCTTGTCCCACTTCTGATCGATGGAGAACTTCACCGTCACCACCACGGTGTTGGTGTTGGGCGGGTTGGTGGCCGCATTGGATCCGATGGAGCACCGGCCGCGTCGCAGATGGTGCCGGGGCTGGTGGGGTGAATCTTCCCGGTGTTGATGGTCAGGCCCAGCGTGGCCTCAAATGGGGCCTTGGGCATGAGGCCAAGCCCGTGACCGTAATCGCCACGTTGGCCGGCTTGTCGTTGGCGTCGCACTTGCCGTCGTTCACGACCGTCCGCAGCCGTTGCGGTTGCCGCCCTGGTCGGCGATGTACACGTCGCCGAGCGCCCCGGGACGTTGGTCTTCATGCACGCCACCGGCACGTCGACACCAGCAACCCGGCGCACAGGCGTCGACCAGCGTCTGCAGTTGTTGTTGAGGTACGTGAGCGCGAATTAGGGCGACAGGCGCAGGTTCACCGCGTTGTCGTTCTTCGGCCCCGCATACCGGCCCGGTGGGGATGGGGGCCAGCGAACTAGCCAGCACCGGCGGCTTTTTACAGCCCATGACCTGGAGCACGCCAAACACGGCGAGGGCCAGCGCGCCAGATGCGCAGCAGGTGGAGATGACGCATGGGAGCAGTGCCTCCTGCACATATTCTGGTGTAGGAGTACGCATTCAAGCCTAGCAGAACGTCAGCCCCCGTTTTGCCAGGGGTTCCGCTGGCTTTTGCGTGACGCAGCGCGTTGCGCCGTCAGCTCTCGAGCACGGGAGGTGCACCGGGGGCCCTGGCGGGCGGGTCGTTCATGCGGCCGTGCGAAACGGTTCAATAGAAGGTGAAGCCCTGCGCGCGCACGGCGGCGTTGACCTGCTCGCGGAAGGCCGGGTCGAAGAGCCGCGGCAGCTCCTCCTGAGACACCTCAAGGCGCCACCTGCTCGTGGAAGCGCACGCGGAACGCCTGGAGCCCCAGGCGCCGGCAACGCCTGCTCGGCGCGGCCCACCTTCTGGAGCCGTTCACCGTCACCTGAGTGCCGTAGGGCAGGCGCGAGGCAGGGCACCGCCAGCTCCAGGTCGGCAGGCCCAGGTGGTGCGACCAGGCGCCGAATCTCGTCCTTGGTCAGGCCCGCCTCGGCGAGCAGCGAGCGCACCTGCCGCTCCCGCGCCGCCTGGTGGCCGGGGCGATGGTCGCGCCGATCGTCGGCGTTGAAGCCATCGACGACCACCGCCAGGCCCAGGCGCCGCCTGCCGCTGGCCTTCGCAGAGGGTGAAGGGCCGCGACTTGCAGAAGTGGCGCGACCTGGGCGGAGTGCGCGACCACGCGCGCCGTGACCAATGCGGTGAAACGCGCGCTAGGAACAGGGAGGCTTGAAAATGGCACTGCTGGGAAAGGCTGCAACGATTCTCGCGTTCGACATGGCGCCGAAGAGGCGCTCGGACTTGGAGCGAGACCGCGAGCACCTGCCGGAGCGCCTGTGGCCAGGCTTCCGGCGCGGCACGCGCTGACCGCGGCGCGGCGGGCCGCACGCTGTTCGCGCTCTACGAGGTCGAGGACATGGAGTCCTGTCCTCACCAGCCTCTTCGAGCGTCTGAACAACCCGACGCCCTGGACCACGAAGATGATGACCCACTTCCGCGGCATGACGCGCGGCTTCCTGCACGCTGACGGCCAGCGCAGGCCGGGGCGTAGGACTGAATGCACTGGTGATCCGCTTCAAGCCCGCCGAAGCAGGCGAGGCGGCGCTGCGCACCTGGCTCTCGCAGGAGGTCGTGCCGCAGTCCGCCGCGCAAGCCGCCTGACCAGCGCGCACCTGCGTCTTCGAATCGGGGCTGAAACCGGCCCCGACCAAGGAGCAGGGCATCCGCAGCAGACACAGGGCGTCGACTGGTGCTGGTCCTCACCGGCTACAGCGCGGAGAAGACCGGCGCGGCCGGCACGGCCCTCGCAAAGCAACTCGAGGCGCGCGGCCGGCGCCATTGCGGCGCCTACCGCATGGACTACGCGCTGCTGGCGGCCGAGGCGACTGAGCGCGCGAAACGGAGGCTGCACGAGGATGACGTTCAGACGCACGATCCGCACGCTGGCACGCTACAACGCCTGGGCCGACCGCCTGGTGGTCCTCGCAGTCGCCGACCTGCCCGAGGGCGAGGCGACCAAACCGCGCGAGACCCTGTTCAGGAACATGGTGCACACGCTCAACCACAACTACGTGATCGACCGGATTTTCCAAGCCCACCTGGAGGGCCGCGAGCACGGCTATGCGGCGCGCAATACGACATGCACCACTTCGGAGGCCACCTGCGCGAGGCGCAGGCGGCGATCGACGACTGGTGCATCGCCTGGAGCGACCGCGTCACGCCGGCCAAACTGGACGAGCGGCTCGAATTCACCTTCGTGGGCGGTGGCGAGGGCGCAATGACCCGGGCCGAGATGGTGCTGCACGTCGTCAACCACGCGAGTTATCACCGAGATCGTCGCCGACCTCTTCATCAGGTCCCCGCGGAGCCGACCACCGCTGCTGCCGGTATTCCTCGGGGATGCCGCAGCGACGGGTGGTGTTTCCGGCTTCTGCGAAAGGAGAACGAGCCATGGCGACATCAGCGGCGGATGCCATTGCGGCGCCATCACGTACGAGGCCGAGGTCGACCCGGCCACGGTCGTTGCCACTGCACCGACTGCCAGATCCTGACCGGCACCGCACAGCGCTCCACAAGAAAGCGAATTCAAACTGCTGACCGGCACACCGAAGATCTACATCAAGGTCGGCGAAAGCAGTCGCGCGCAGGGATTCTGCGGGCGCCCCCATCTACGTCAACAAGCGCCCGAGACCCGCTCCCACTGCGAGATTTTCCCCCGAGTCTCAAACGCCAGCAGCGCGGCGAGGCGCACCACCGGGTCGCGACGCGTCACCGCCTCACCGAGCGCGTGGAGCGCGCGGTCGCCCTGAATGACCGAGCACCTCGGCGCCAGGCCGCGGGTGGAATGTTGCCGTCCTCAACGTCATCGAGGAGGCGCTCCAACGGCGCGACGCAGCGCTCGTCGGCGCCCTCGAAGAACGCCTCAATGAGAAAGCGCCGCGCGGGGGTTTGGGTGTGATCGAGCTTGTCGAGCACCGCGTCGGTGGCCGCGCCGCCCATGTTGCAGGCCGCGCTTCGAGCGCGGCGTTGCGCGCGGATGACGTCGTCTCTCGCACACCGCGTCGAGCAGGGGCGTGACAGCAGCAACAGCATCCGCGCGA
>CAWJNP010000038.1:0-33616 GCA_963844255.1 uncultured beta proteobacterium | reverse complement strand
TCGCAAACCGCCCCGCGCTGATGACCGAGGTGTCGCGGCTGCTGGTGGCGAAGACCACCGCCGAATGGCAGCCGTTGCTGGAGGCCGCCGACATCATCTGCGGCCCGATCGCAGACTACGACATGCTCATGGATTCGCCGCAGCTCGCGCACAACGGCGTGATCGTCGACACACACAACACGATTGCAGGCAGCGTGCGCATGCCCGGACCGGCGTTCGGTGACCGCTTCGCACAGTCGCGTGTGCGGCGCGGCCCGCCGGCCGTCGGCGAGCACAGCTGCGAGCTGCTGGGCGAATTCGGCCTCAGCCCGGCGGAAATCGAGGCGCTGCTTTCGGGTGGCGCAGTCATGCAGCGAAAGGACACACGCAAGTGAAATTCATGGCGGTCAGACTGTACAAGGAAGACGGCAGGCGCGTCAGCCGCATGGTCGAGCAGACCCTGGACGATCTGGATCCCGGCGACGTGGTGATCAAGTCGCAATATGCCGCAGTGAACTACAAGGACGCGCGCGCCGTGACCGGCGTGGGCAATGTGATCTCGCGCTTTCCCTGCATCCCCGGCGTGGAAGTCGCCGGCACGGTGGTGGAGTCGGCCGACCCGGCCTACCGGCCCGGGGACGCGGTGACGGTGCAGGGCGGGCGCGACTTTGGCATGCGCACGGATGGCGCCTACAGCGAATATGTGCGCGTACCCGCCGGCTGGATCGGGCGGATACCGGAGGGCACCGACGCGTTCGAGGTCGTGGCTCTGGGCCTGGCCGCCTACACTTCGGCGCTCGCGGTCGAGGAGCTGGCGGCGCGCGGCGTAACTCCCGACAAGGGCGCGATCCTCGTCACGGGCGGCACGGGCGGGAGTTCATCGTTTGCGATCGACATGCTCGCCGGGCTTGGCTATCGCGTCGTGGCCAGCACGGGTAAGGCTGCCGAAACAGACTACCTCAAGGCGATCGGCGCGGCGGACGTCGTCGGTCGTGATGGCATCGCAACGGGCGACAAGCCGCTCGAAGAGCAACGCTGGGCCGGTGCGATCGACGCGGTCGGCGGCGCGCCGCTGGATGCGCTGCTGCGGTCCATGAATCAGCGAGGCGTGGTGTGCGCGTTCGGCAACGCCGCCGGGGAATTGCTCAACACCTCGATCTACCCGTTCATCCTGCGCGGGGTGTCGCTGGTCGGCATCAACGGCAACCACCCGGTCCCCGAACGCGGCTCGGCCTGGGTGCGCATGCAGAAGGGCGGCGACCTGCGGCCGCGGCATATCGACCGGATCGCCTACGCGATACCGTTTGCCGACCTGCAGTCGCATTGCGAAAAACTCATCGGCGCCGGGGTGCGCGGCCGGGCGGTGGTAAAGTTTCCCTGATCACCGTTCACTGAAGGAGCGCGGACATGAGCCAGGCGAAAGACCATCCGGCGGAATTCCGCCACATCGACGACATGGAATGGGAAACCCTGCGTTTCCCCGGGCAGCACAGCAAGATGCTGTTCCACCCGCAGCCCGGGCGGCCCACCGAGCCCAATGCGGGCTTCGTGCGCTACGAGCCCGGTGCCCACCATCCCCTGCACCGTCACGATTTCGCACAGGTCTGGTACGTACTCGAGGGCACATTCAAGATCGGCGAGCGCAGCTGCGGCCCTGGAACCATGATCAATTACCCCGACCCTCACTTCGAGGCGGACCTGTCCACCGAAACGGGTGGACTGATGCTCTTCGTGCAGTACCAGGGCCCGAACACGGGCAAGGGCCCGATCTACGACGGACGCTTCAACATGGAGAAGAGGAAAGCGCTGTCCGAGGAAAACCTGCAGGTCTAGGCCAGGTCGGACTCAAGCTCGAAGCCCGCGCCGGCATCCTGGCCCAGCGCGCCCACGAGGGCCGGCATCGCCTCGCGCAGCGCATCGGGCAGCGTCCAGGGCGGATTCAGGATGTAGAGCCCGCTGCCGTGCAGGCCGTAGCCCTCCACGGCCGGCGCCTTCACCGTCAGCGTCACGTGCAGCCAGTCCTTCGCCTGCAGGCGCCGCAGCAACCCCGGCAGATCCTGCGATTCACGCCGCTGCACGAGCGGATACCAGACAATGTAGGTCCCGGTCGAAAACCGCTGCAGAGCATCCTGCAACGCCTTTCGCAGCCGCGCGTAGTCGTTCTTGTCCTCGTAGGATGGATCGAGCAGTACCGCGCCCCGTCTGGACGGCGGCGGCAACACCGACTTCAGCCCGTCGAATCCGTCTCCCGGCTGCACCAGAACCCGGGGCGCATCCTCGCGAAAATGCGCAGCCAGAAGGCGGCTCTCTGTCGAGTGCAGCTCGAACAATCGCACCCGGTCCTCGTGGCGCAGGCGCTGCATCGCAATCTGCGGCGAACCGGGATAGAAGCGCAGCGTCCCGACCGGATTCAGTGCTCGGATCAGCGCAACATAGTCGGCCAGCAGACCAGGCAGGTTCTCGCGATCCCAGAGTCGGCCGATCCCGGTTTCGAATTCGGCGTTTTTCTGCGCATACGCGTCGGCAAGATCGTAGCCCGGCGCGCCGGCGTGGGTGTCCACATACCAGAACGGCTTGTCCTTCTTGCCGAGATAGTCGAGCACGTGTACCAGCACGGCGTGCTTGAGCACGTCGGCGTGGTTGCCGGCATGGAATCCGTGTCGGTAGCTGAGCATGCGGCCCTTGTAGCAGAAATCGGCGCAAGGCGGCGCGGCGGCGGTTGATATACTTGTTGAATATCACAGAGGATCGACGTATGGCCCGGGCAGCCCCGCAGAAACCATCGCCGATGTCGCCCGGGGGACGCGTGAAGGCACCATCGAGCGCGGCGCGCAAAGCGGGCGCCGCCGGCACACCAAGCCTGACCGAGCGCGCCTACGGCGAAATCGAGCAGATGATCGTCACGCTCAAACTCGTTCCCGGTACCGCTGTGTCGGAGGCCGCGCTCTCGCAGCGACTGAAAATCGGCCGCACGCCGATCCGCGAAGCCCTGCAGCGACTTGCGCGCGAAAGGCTTGTCAGCATCCTTCCGCGGCGCGGAATCATCGTCTCCGAGATCAACGTCAACAGCCAGCTGCGCCTGCTCGAAGTCAGGCGCGCAGTGGAGCGCCTGATTGCGACCAGCGCGGCCCGGCGCGCAACGCAGGAAGAGCGCGAGCGCTTCCGTGAAATTGCGCGCACCTTCACGAGCAGCGCGAAGAGCAACGACGAGGCTGCGTTCATGCGCGTCGACCGGGAATTCAACGAACTTTCCGTGATCGCAGCACGCAACGAGTTTGCAGCGGGTGCGATGTCCCTGATGCACGCGCTGTCGAGACGTTTCTGGTACATCCATTACAAGCAGGCGGCAGACATGCCGCAGACTGCAAAGCTGCATGCCGACATCGCCCGGGCGATCGCGGCGGGCAATGAAAAGGCATCGGCCGCGGCACTGGATCGCCTGCTTGACAATATCGAATCGTTTACCCGCGCCACCGTCAGCACGGATTTCTAGATTGTGCCTGCCGGGACGGCCGACTTTTGCGGTCCGGCCAGATATATTCCTGATATATTAGTCGTCGAAAATTCGAACCACGCCTGGTTCAAGAACACAGTCCGCGACGCGAAAAGAGGCCCGTCATGATGTCCGAACGCCAGCGCAAATTCCGCGAGGAATACAAGGCGCAGATTCACCCTCTCTACAACGGTCTGGTGCACATCGGCGTGATCTACGTCGTCGGCATCTCCGTCATTTCATGGTGCGTTGCGCAAATGGAACACGCGCGCTGGGAGTGGCTGCTGGTGGTCCCCGTATTCTTCTTTTCCAATCTGTTCGAATGGTGGATACACAAGTACGTCATGCACCGCCTGGTCGACGTCTGGGCGCTGCGCGCAATCTACGACCGCCATACCCGCCAGCATCATCAGTATTTCACCGACGGGGTCATGACGGTCGATTCGACACGCGAATTCCGCATCATCTTCTTTCCCTGGCGCGCGCTGTTCACCTTCATCGGGATGGGAATCCCGTTTGGTCTCGCGCTGGCCTGGCTGATCAATCCGAACGCGGGATACATCCTGCTGGTGACGATGGTCGGACAGTACCTGATCTACGAGACCTTCCACTACTGCTGCCACACCCATGAAAACTGGTTCGTGCGCAACATGCCCTTCGTGAACACCATCCGGCGCCACCATACCGCGCACCACAACATGGGGATCATGATGGACATCAACATGAACCTGACTTTTCCGATCGCCGACTGGGTCATGGGCACCAGCGACCTCAAGCGCGGACTGCTCGGGCACGTGTTCAACGGCTACAGCGAAAAATACATCAAGCCGGAACTCAAGGAGACGATCGCAAAGCACTCGCTCAAGGACCTGCCGCTGACGCAGCAGCCAGCCTGAGCACCCACATCCACAGGGAGGAGAGATGAAAAAACGCGAATTTCTGCAGGCAGGGGTTGCGGCGGCCGCACTGGCGTTGCCCGCAGCGAGCGTGCGCGCACAGGGCGCCACGTACAACTGGAAAATGGCCACGGGCTGGGGTGGCGGTCCGTTGATGGATATCGGCGCCAAGGCGTTCGCCGAAAAGATGGACCAGTTTTCCGGCGGCCGTTTCAAGATCCAGGTGTTTCCGGGGGGTGCGCTGGGCAACGCGCTGAAAGTGCCCGACACCGTCAAGAACGGCGTTGCGGAACTGGGACACACCTGGATCGGCTATGACTGGGGCAAGGATCCGACCACGGTGCTGTTTGGCGGCTACGCGGGCTCGTTCGACACCGAGCGCATGCTGCACTGGCTGTACGAAGCGGGCGGCGCCGACATGCAGCGCAAGTACCGCGACGAAACCGATGGCCTGGTTTCGATCCCGCTCTTCATTCGTACCGCCGAAGCGTTCCTGCATTCGAGAAAGCCGGTAAAGACCCTCGCGGACCTGAAAGGCCTCAAGTTGCGTACGGCAGGCGCCTGGCTGGAGATGGCCAAGGAACTGGGCGCCGCACCCGTCACGACCGCCGGCGGGGACGTGTACCCGATGCTCGAGCGCGGCGCGATCGATGCAACCGAATGGGGAACCTTGTACGAAAACATCCCCATGGGCTTCCACAAGATCGCCAAGTACATCATCTACCCGGGCGTTCACCAGCCTACCGCGCCGTTCGAGCTGTGCATCAACAAGGAGGCGTGGGCCAAGGTTTCGGATGCCGACAAGAAGCTCATCGAAACCATCGCCAAGCTGGTGACCTTCGAGAGCTGGCTCAAGATCGGCCAGGAGGATGCCAAGGCGCTGGATTTCTACAGGAAGGCGGGCAACACGATCATCGAGCTTGCACCCGAAGTGCAGTACGCCGGTCGCAAGATCGGTCTGGACTGGGCCGAGAAGATGAGCAAGGAAAACAAGCACCCTTGGTTCGCACGGGTATTCGCCAGCCAGAAAGAGCTCGATGCACTCTGGAAAGGCGCATCCGGATGGCGCACGGTCAAGGTAAAGAGCTGAGCCGCTGAGGCGTGGCCGACGGGGCGCACAGGCGCCCCGTCTTTTTTCCCAAAACCCGGTTACGGAGAAAAGCGCGATGAACGCGCTCATACGAGGCATAGAACGGATCACCGGCAGCATCGGGATTCTTGCATCCCTGGCGATCGTGCCGCTGGTACTCGCCACCTGCTATGAGGTATTCGCCCGGTACCTGATGGGCGCCCCGACCATATGGGCCTACGAGGTGGGCTACATACTGACCGGGTCGCACTTTCTGCTCGGCATGGCCTATACCCTGCAGAGCGGCGACCACATCCGCATCGACATCTTCAGCGGGCGGTTCACGGCGCGCACCCGCCAGGCCATCGATCTGGTGGGCTACGCGATCACGCTTCCTCTGATGCTCTGGCTCACGATCGCCCTGTTCAAGTATCTTGCGATCGGGTACGAGCGCAACGAGCATAGCGGACAGTCGGCGATGAACATGCCGGTATGGCCCTTCAGGGTGGTTTTCCTGGTTGCCTTCGGACTGCTGGCGCTGCAGATCCTCGCCGAGATCATCAAAACCGTACGCAGAATGCGAAACGGCGATCAGTGATGAGCTTCCTGCCCTTCCTGATGCTGCCCGTGGCCTTTGTCCTGATGTTCCTCGGGATACATGTTGCGTTTGCGCTGATGATCACCGCGGTCCTGTTCGGACTGGGAATCTTCGGCAACCACGTGATTTTCCAGTTCATCGAAAAGATCGAGGACATCTCCTCGAACTTCGTATTTGCCGCGGTGCCCCTGTTCGTTTTCATGGGCGCAATGCTCGAGAAATCGGGCATCGCGGACAAGCTTTTCGAGGCCATCCACATTTGGACCAGGCGCCTGCCCGGCGGGCTTGCGATCGCGACGATCAGCATGTGCATCATCTTCGCCGCTTCGAGCGGCGTGATCGGCGCGACCGAATCGGTCGTGGGCCTGCTGACCATTCCGGTCATGCTGCGTTACAAGTACGACAAGTCGCTCATTTCGGGCAGCATCTGTGCCGGCGGGTCGCTCGGCACGATCATTCCTCCGTCCGTGGTCGCAGTCGTAATGGGACCGCTCGCCAACGTTTCGGTCGGCGACCTCCTCTACGGCATGGTATTTCCGGGCCTCATCATGGCCGGCCTGTACCTGATTTACATCGTCATCCTGTGCACGCTCAGGCCGGAAAACGGTCCACGGATCCCGCCCGAACCGGGTGATCCGACATTCACCGAGAAACTCTGGATCACGACCCGCAACCTCCTGCCGCCGCTGTTCATGATCTTCGCCGTGTTGGGTTCCATCCTCCTCGGCTGGGCCTCGCCGACCGAAGCGGCAGCCATCGGCGCGCTCGCATCGGTCGGGCTGACCATTCTCTACGGACGGTTCGACTGGAAGGGCCTGTATGAGGCACTGATCAAGACGCTCAAGATCACCACGATGATCATGACCGTGCTGCTCGCGGGAACCCTGTTCACCGGGGTGTTCATCGGCGGGGGCGGGATCAACACGGCAAACACGCTGATCAACCAGATGCATCTTTCTCCATGGATGCTGCTCTGGCTGATGATGTTGATCATTTTCATTGCGGGATTCTTCCTCGACTGGATTTCGATCGTCCTGATCTTCGTGCCCCTGTTCACGCCGCTGATTGTGGCTGCGGGCTTCAATGCGATCTGGTTCCTGATTCTCTTCCTGATCATGATCCAGACTTCCTACCTCACCCCGCCCATGGCACCGGCGATCTTCTACCTGCGTGCCGTGGCGCCGCCCGAGATCACCATTCGGGACATGTATGCCGGGGTGATCCCGTTCATTGCCCTGCAATGCCTGACACTGGTGATCGTGATGATCTTCCCCGTACTGGTCACCTATCTGCCCAGCGTGATGCTGAACTTCAAGTAAGGAGAACCAAGATGACGCCCGAACAGATCCTGGCCATCCCCCCGCGCGTTCTGACGCAGGCGCAGCGGGAATCGTATTTCACCGAAGGGTTCATCGTGGTCGAAAAGATCATTGGCGACGAATGGATCGCGAAGCTGCGCGCAGCCACTGACGAACTGGTGGAACGCAGCCGCAAGGTCAGAAAATCCGACACGGTCTATGACCTGGAACCCGACCACCGGCCGGATGCGCCGCGACTGCGGCGGGTGTCGAATCCGGTAGAGCAGCATCCCGCATTCTGGGACTACTGCACCCAGTCGATCATGCCCGACGTGGTGGCCGACCTGGTCGGCCCGGACGTCAAGTTCCACCACTCGAAACTGAACTACAAGTGGAAGCAGGGCGGCGAAGAAGTGAAATGGCACTACGACATCTCGTTCTGGCCGCACACCAATTATTCGCCGCTGACGGTCGGCACCTACATCTACGACTGCGGAATGGAGCAGGGGCCCGTCGGCTTCATCCCGAAAAGCCACCTCATCGAACCGGTGCTCGACCAGTACGATGCGCAGGGCAACTGGGTCGGTTGCCTGTCTGATGAAGACACCTCGAGGGTCGATCCGTCCAAGGCGGTCTACGCAGTCGGTCCGGCCGGTTCGCTCACGCTGCACAATTGCCGCACGATCCATGGATCGCAGCGCAACGATTCGGATCTTGGCCGGCCGCTGCTTCTCTATACGCTGACTTCTGCGGATGCCTTTCCGTACACGGTGAATCCGATCAAGCCGAAGCATGACCAGGCGATCATACGCGGAGAACGTGCCCGGTTCGCACACCACGATCCGCGCCCCTGCCTGATCCCGCCGGATTGGTCCGGTGGCTATACGTCGATTTTCTCCCTGCAGCAGCAGGAAGATGCGAAGGCGGGAAAGCCGGCGATGTAGCCGCCGGCCGGGGCAGACTGCACAAGCTGGTGCGTCAAGCCCGGAACACCTGCTTGTCGGTCCCCGAATAGAGCGCCTTGACCTGCCGCGTGACCGAATCGGCATGCGCGGCCAGCGCCGCTGCATCCAGGTCCGCCTTCGGGCGCGGCTCATAGTCGAAATGCCGGTAGCGGTCGACACCGCGTACCAGCATGGCCGCATCGCGCACCTTGGTCTGGCGCACGCTGGTGGGGATGTAGCGGATCGCAAGGCCGATGCGACGGTCGTTCGTCCTGTTGGGCTCGGAACCATGCACCAGCTTGATATGATGGAGAGACATCTCGCCCGCGCGCAGCGGGACGCCCACCGCCTTCGACTTGTCCACGTCGACCGCGATTTCCTGCCCGCGCGACAACAGGTTGTCCTTGTGGAACGTGTCCACGTGCGGAAGCTGGTCCACCGTGTGGCTGCCCGGCAGAAACTGCATGCATCCGTTTTCCGGTGTTGCGTCGGTGAAAGCCACCCAGGCGGTCAGCACGTCGTCCGGGTCCAGCCCCCAGTAGGTCGAATCCTGGTGCCAGGAAACGAAGCCCGGGTTGGACGCTTCCTTGATGAAGAAATTCGTGGTCCAGCACAGGATGTCGGGACCCAGCACCGACTCGACCGCATCGAGGATCCTCGGGTGATGAACGAGCTCGTCGGCCCAGGTGAACAGCAGATGCGTCTTGTGCCGCCAGTTACCCTGCAGGGGCGCACCGGTGCGCGCTTCGTGCGCCTCCAGGCAACGGCGGTAGTGCGCCGCCTCCTCGGTGCTCAACACCGGCACCGGAAAATAGAAACCGTCTCGCCTGCACTGCTCGACCGCCTGCGCGCTCAGTCCCATGCCTCCCGCTCGCTCAGGCGCGACGCGCCACCAGCACCGCGTTCGATCCGCCGAACGCAAATGAATTCGACATGACCGCCTCAAGCGCCACGCCGCTGCGCGCGACATTCGGCACGTAGTCCAGGTCGCACTCCGGATCGGTCGCACGCAGGAACGCGGTCGGCGGAAGGATTCCACGCTGGAGAGCGAGGATCGCGGCAATGAACTCGACGGCACCGGTGGCGCCCATCAGGTGGCCATGCATCGATTTGGTCGAACTGACCGCGAGGCGCCCTGCGTGCGCGCCGAACACATCCTTGATGCCTGTGGTCTCGATGCGGTCGCCCGCAAGCGTCGCCGTGCCGTGCGCATTGATGTAGCCGATCGCCTCGGGGGCGAGGCCCGCGTCTTTCAGCGCCATGCGCATCGCGACGGCCTGGCCAAGCTCCGAGGGTTTCGTCAAATGGCTCGCGTCGCTCGATGCGCCGTAGCCGGCGAGTTCGGCGTAGATCTTCGCGCCACGCGCCCGCGCGTTGTCCTCGCTTTCCAGGACGACGATGCCTGCGCCCTCCCCGAGGACCAGGCCAGTGCGGTCGAGCGAGAACGGCCGGCACGAGGCGCCCGTGTCCTGCGGATCCTCGGTCGCCAGCGTGCGCAGCGCTTCCCACGCCCGGATCGTGCCCAGGGTCAGCAAAGATTCGGCGCCGCCGGCAATTGCGAAGTCCACGTACCCGTGGCGGATCGCGCGGCAGGCTTCGCCGATCGCGATCGCGGACGAGGAACACGCGGTCGAATAGGTCAGTGTCGGACCGCGCAGCGCAAAATCCATGGAGATGTGGGCCGTGGCCGCGTTGTTCATCACGCGAATCACAGTGTATGGCTGCACCCGGTCCTTCGCATTGACGAACAGGTCGACGTAGGTGGCCTCGGTCGAGTTTGCGCCGCCCTGCCCTGTGCCGAGGTAGACACCCGCGTTGGCCTTGCGCGGATCGTCCGCCTCGATCCCTGCGTCGCGGATCGCCTCACCCGCCGCCACCAGCGCGAACTGGCTGAAACGATCGAGCAGCGCGAGCTTGGGTTTGGGGAAGTGTGCCGCCGGGTCGAAATCGATCTCACCGCCGATCTTCGATACCAGGCGCGGGGCGAACTCGGAACTCAACTTCCGTATGCCGGACCGCCCTGCAAAGAGGCTGTCGAAAAACGCGTCCCGGCCCTGCCCTACAGGGCTGAGCACCCCGAGACCGGTGACGACGACCTTCCTCAAGGCGCTTCTGTGGCCTTGGCAGCGACCAGTGCGTCGACCATGTTGGCGATGTCCTGCAGGGTGCTGACCGTGAGGTTGTTTGCGTCGCTGACCGTGATCTTGAACTCGTCTTCAATCTTGAAAAGGCACTCCATAACCGTCAGCGAGTCGATGCCGAGGTCCTGGAGGGGCAGGCTCGGATCCAACGTTGCGGGATCGAGGTCGAGCTCGCCGGCGATGAGTTTCTGGACAGTTTGCAGAGTCGTCATGGTTCGCTTGTTGCCCCGTTCAGCCGGCTTATTGGGCAGACCCCGTCGGGGTGTTTTGACGGGCGTTGTAGTGGGGGACATTCTACATGGCTTCAGTGACTCCCCGAAGCACGGCCGGGGGCCCTCCCCAGCGCGTTTGGAATGAGATCAGCTATCTCGAAAAGAGATTGATTCCAGACACGAAGGCTTGCCCATGAACGACAGGTCCGTGCTTCGGGTTCAGCGGTCTGCCTCGACGCGCCACGGGCGCGTAAGGACGGGCGCTATGTGTGTTTCCGCACAGAAGCATTGCGCACAATTCCGAATAATCCCCGACACGGTGGAGACAGCGTCATCCGGGGCGGACTTTTCCGACCCGTGCGCCATCGTATCGGAAGGAAACAGTCATGTTTGGAAGAGTCGTGGTCGCTGCAGTTTTTCTTCTCTCCGGCTTCAGCGCCCTGGCCGCCGATCCGCCAACCTCCGGTGCGCAGATCCAGCAGATCCCGGCATCGCCAAACCTTGAGAAGAGGACGCCTGACGTCAGGATAGAGCAACGCAATTCGCCCGCAACCCCGGCTTCGGACGAGGCGAGGTTGATGGTCAATTCGCTGCACCTCACGGGCCAGACGCTGTATCCGGAGAGCGAACTCCTTGCGGCGGCTGATTTCGGCGCACCCGGCGAACGCTCGCTTTCCGAACTGCGCGCCATGGCGGACAGAATCGCCAGCTTCTACCACCGCAACGGCCACTTCCTGGCACAGGCCTATCTGCCGGCGCAGGACATCAAGAACGGTGAGGTGACGATTGCCGTGATCGAGGGGCGCTACGGAAAGGTCGACCTGCGCAATACTTCGAACGTCTCGGATTCGCTGTTGAACGGTGTGCTGGGCGGCCTCGACAGCGGTGTCCCGGTGGCGATCGCCCCGCTCGAACACCGCCTGCTGCTGCTGTCCGACATTCCGGGCGTCAAGGTGAAATCGACCCTGGTACCGGGCGCTACGGCCGGCACCTCCGATCTCGTCGTGGATGTCACGCCGACACCGCGCGTGTCGGGCAGCGTCGAGGCGGACAACGCCGGGAACCGCTACACGGGAGAGTATCGCGTCGGCGCGACGGTCAACATCAACAACCTGGCCGGGCGCGGGGACGTACTGAGCTTTCGCGGATTGACCTCCGGTCGCGGCCTGAACTACGGCCGGGTGTCCTACCAGATGCAGTTCGGCAAGGCGACCGTGGGCGTGGCCTACACTGAGCTTCACTACCGGCTGGGCAAGGAATTCGAGAGCTTGGGCGCCAATGGCACCGCTGAAATCGCGAGCATCTACGCCAGTTATCCGCTGATCCGCACGCGCAACACCAATCTGTATGCCCTCGTGGGCTATGACGCAAAGACCTTCGAAGACCGGATCGACTCGACCTCGACGGTCACCAACAAGAAGGCCGATGTGGTGATGGCAAGCCTCAACGGCAACCAGCGCGACCAGCTCGGCGGCGGCGGAATCACCAGCGGTTCGCTCACGTGGACGACAGGTGCGATCGATATCATCACACCCGCAGCACGGACCACGGACGCACTGACCGCGCGCAGCAACGGGCACTTCGACAAGCTCGGATTCTCCGTCGGACGCCTGCAGCACATTACCGACCGGCTCGCGCTGTATGGCACGGTCCGGGGACAGGTGGCCTCGAAGAACCTGGACATCTCCGAGAAGATCGGCCTGGGCGGGATGTACGGCGTGCGCGCCTATCCGGTGGGCGAGTCCTACGCAGACGAAGGCTATATCGCGAGCTTGGAAGCGCGATACCTGCTGTCGCGCGGCTCGCCAACCTCGTCCGCACAACTCCACCTGATCGGCTTCGTGGACACGGGCACCGTCAAATTCAACAAGAATCCCTGGACCAACGTCGACAACAGCCGGACGCTGAGCGGCGCGGGCGTGGGACTCACCTGGGCCGACTACAACAACTTCGTGGTCAATACCTACTACTCCTGGAAGCTCGGCAACGAGGTGGCCAATTCGGCACCGGACAGAAGTGGTCGTTTCTGGTTCCAGGTCATCAAGTACTTCTGATTCGTATGTTTGCCAACGCACAGTGAACCAGCGGTGCGGCGCGTGAGAATGTGCTGTCGCCGCGCGGACTCGCGGTCGCTAACCAGTTGCCGTACACCGCCCCCGAAAGGGCAGGAAAAAACACCATGAACAACATCCATCGATCCATCTGGAACCAGACGACGCGCACTTTCGTGGCCGCCTCGGAGAATGCACGGACCCGCGGTGGCGCAAACGCATCGGCCTCGCCCGCAGTCCGGGGACGCCATGGCCTGAAAGCCATTGCGATCGGCCTGATGCTCGCGTTCGGCGCCAACGCCTGGGCCCTGCCCACGGGCGGCGCGGTATCGGCGGGCACAGCAGGCATTGCCACGACCGCAACCACGACAACCGTCAATCAGACCAGCCAGAACGTCTCGGTCAACTGGCAGAGCTTCAGCATCGGTGCGGCCGAGGCGGTCCACTTCGTACAGCCCAACAGCAGCTCGGTGGCGCTCAACCGGGTGCTCGGTTCGGACCCTTCGAGCATCCTCGGCAGCCTGTCGGCCAACGGCAAAGTGTTCCTCGTCAATCCGAACGGCATCCTGTTCGGCCAGGGCGCGCAGGTGAACGTTGCCGGGCTGGTCGCCTCCACGCTGAGCATCAGCGACGGCGATTTCATGGCCGGCCGATACAACTTTACGGGTAACGGAACCGGCAACGTGCTGAACCAGGGAACGATCAATGCCGACGGCGGCTACGTGGCTCTGCTGGGCGCCAACGTCAGCAACCAGGGCGTGATTTCGGCGCGGCTCGGAACCATCGTGCTCGCCGCAGGCAGCGCGATGACGCTCGACATGGCGGGCGACGGGCTGCTCAACGTCGCGGTCAACCAGGGCGCGGTGAATGCGCTGGTCGAGAACGGCGGCATGATCCGCGCCGACGGCGGCAACGTACTGCTGACCGCGCTGGCGGCCGGAAACCTGCTGCAGAGCGCGGTCAACAACACCGGCGTCATCCAGGCGCAGACCATCGGCACGCACGAGGGCACGATCCGGCTGATGGGCGACATGGCGATCGGTACGGTCAATACGGGTGGCACGCTGGACGCGTCTGCGCCCAACGGCGGAAACGGCGGCTTCATCGAAACATCGGCAGCGCATGTCAATGTGCAGGACAGTGCTCACGTTACTACTGCAGCAGCGCTGGGCGTGAACGGTACCTGGTTGATCGACCCGCTAGACTTCAGTATCGGCAATGCCCCCGGAGACAACATCACGACTGCCGCGCTAGCGGCCCAGTTGAATCTCGGCAACGTCACCATTACGACTGCGCCCGGAGCCGGCAACGGCGATATCTTCTTCAGGAACGCGATGGGCGGGGGCGGTCCAGTCTGGAACCCGGGTGCTGGTACCCCGACCACACTGACGCTAAACGCTGCCCGGGACTTTATTCAGCTGGCGGGAGCAGACATTACCGCCACCAACGGCAACGTGGTGGTGTGTTGCGGACGCGATATCACCCTGAATGCGGCCATCACGACGACCAACGGAAGCGTCTTGCTGAGTGCCGGACGCAACGTGACCCTGACCGCCACCGGGGCCATAACCGCCACCGACGGCAACGTCGCCATGTGCGCCGGAGGCGACATATTGATCAATGGCGCCATGACTCAAACCAGAACCAGTGCCATTGCCGGGCACTCCCTGGCCGAGCTCGGCGTAAGACAGGGCCTCACGCTGAGCGCCGGCACGGCCGCGTCGGGAGTTGGACTTGCCGGCGGCGGCGGCTCGGTGACCATTGTGCCCCCAGGCCCAACCATTACCGTCACGAATGCACCGGTCACTGTCATCTACAATCCGGTTTCATACGCAGTGCCGGTGACCGATTTCACACTTAAATTCACCGCCCCCGCCCCGCTGACCGTACAAAGGCTCGTGTTTCCCAGCGGAGCAGACAAGGTCGCCGATGGCACGACGACGGCGGTCTTTACTTCATTCCAGGACGCAGGGTTCCTGCCGGTCGGCCTCACACTTAACCCCGGCGGCACCGCCAATTTCGATACCGCGGCCGCAGGCGCAGGTAAGCCGATCACGTTCAGCGGCACGCTTGGCGGCCCAGGTGCCGCTGGTTTTGCCCTTCCGGTTGCCTGCTGCGGTCCTGCCGTAGGGCGGGTATTTGGAACCATCCTCCCCGTCGTACCGCCCGTTCCGCCTGTCGTCCCAGATATCATCCCGCCCGCCGTGGCCTTGGCGCCGATCATTCAGAACTTTGTCGGTTCCGAATTCCCGCGCAATATCGACGGCCTGAATCTGAGCGTGGTGCCCTACGCGCCGCCGCCGATTCAACTCGCGATCGCGCCGCCCGAGGTGATCCCCGTGATCCCCGTGATCGTGCCGCCCCCGGTACCGCCGCAGATCTACGTCCCGCCGGTGCGCGAGCGCAAGCCAGACCGCAACTGAGCGCACGGCCTGTGGGGAGCATGGCCACCAGACTTTGCGCAGGCCTGATCGCCGGCCTGCTGGCGACGGCAGCAGCCTGCGGTCCGGCATTCGCGGACGACGCGGCGCCCGCCGCATCTCCCCCGCAGCGTGCCAACTTCGAACGCGAGCATGCGTCGCGCGAAGCACGGCAGGTCGCCGACTGGATCGTCGATTCCGGCGACAACCAGAAGCTTCCGTTCGCGATCGTCGACAAGGCGGCAGCCAAGGTGTTCGTATTCGACGCTTCCGGCCGCCTGCTCGGTGCCGCCCCTGCGCTGCTCGGCCTGGCGCGAGGCGATGATTCCGTCCCCGGCATCGGCAGCCTGCCGATGTCGAAGATCCCGCCGAATGAGCGCACCACGCCGGCAGGCCGCTTCGTCGCGGCGCTTGACCGCAACATCCATGGAAAGGAGATCCTCTGGGTGGATTACGACAATTCGATTTCGATGCACCCGGTGATTACGACCAACCCCCGCGAGCATCGGGCACAGCGTCTTGCGACTGCGACGACCGACGACAACCGGATTTCCTACGGATGCATCAACGTGCCGGCAAAATTTTTCGAGACCATCGTGCATCCGGCATTCACCGGTACCGACGGGATCGTCTATGTGCTGCCCGAGACCCGCGCTGCCAGCGCCGTATTCAAATCCTATCGCGTCGGCGGCTGAGCAGGTCGGCCCACACGTTTTCTGGCGACATTCATTCACTTTTGTTTTACCGGATCCGCTTCTGTAGCTGGTTCCATGGTAGTTTGTGTATCGATACCGATACACCTGACGACATGCAAGGCAGGCGGGTATGATCTCTGCTGTACCCCACTGAGTCGAGCATGCCCGCACTTCGAAAAACAATTCTGCTCGTTGAGAACGACGAGTCGATCCGGGAACTGATCGCACTGCATCTGCTGGGCGCCGGTTACGCCGTGCGCTCGGTGTCCGACGGCGTGGATGCCACGCGCGCCTGCCTCAAGACCATCCCCGACCTCGTGATCAGCGACGTGCACATGCCGCGCATGGACGGGTTCGAATTTGTCGAATCGCTGAGGAAGAACGAAGCCACGAAAAATGTCCGGGTCATCTTCCTGACCGTGGACGACACTGGCGCCGCGCGCGGCGCGGCGCTGGGCGCCCTCGCGTTTCTGCGCAAGCCGATCCTGGCCGACAAGCTGCTCGCGACCGTTGCAACGTGCATGGCTTCGGACCGGAAATGAAAAAGGGCTCCATCGCTGGAACCCTTTGACTTTTCTGGTCGGGGCGAGAGGATTTGAACCTCCGACCACCTGCACCCCATGCAGGTACGCTACCAGGCTGCGCTACGCCCCGAGGGCGCGGATTATAGCAGAGGGGTGCTCGTCCTACTGCGCAGTCGGCGGCGCAGGCTCCGCGCCGAGCGCATCGATGACTTCGCGCAGTTCGCGTCTGAGTTCGGCGACATCGACACGCGCCGCGCTCTTGGCTTTGCTGCCGCCATTCGCCCGCTCTGCCGCCTCAGCCCGCGCTGCCTCGCGGCCCTGCGAATAGACGTCATCGAGCCGGTTGCGCGCACCGCTGATGGTGAAGCCCTCTTCATACAGGAGCTCGCGGATGCGACGGATCAGCAGGACTTCGTGGTGCTGGTAGTAGCGCCGGTTGCCGCGCCGCTTGACGGGCTTGAGCTGGGTGAACTCCTGCTCCCAGTAACGCAGGACGTGCGGCTTCACCCCGCACAGCTCGCTGACTTCCCCGATCGTGAAGTAGCGCTTCGCCGGGATCGGCGGGAGGTCAGCTTTCTTGCGGCTCGGATCCATTGCCATCGCGCGACTTTTCGACCATCGCCTTCAGTTTCTGGCTGGCGTGAAAAGTGACGACACGACGGGCGCTGATGGGAATCTCTTCGCCCGTCTTGGGGTTGCGGCCGGGACGCTGCGGTTTGTCACGCAGCTGAAAATTCCCGAAACCGGACAATTTGACGCTTTCTCCGCGCTCGAGGGCACCGCGGATCTCCTCGAAAAAGGCTTCGACCATGTCCTTGGCCTCGCGTTTGTTCAGGCCGACCTTCTCAAACAGCAGGTCGGCGAGTTCCGCCTTGGTCAAAGTCATCACTGCTCCCTGAATCTTCTTTAAGAACGGAGGGTTGCGCCGAAACAACGTCCCAGCAACTCGACCACCTGGGCGATGGCCAAATCGGCTTCCGCATCTGTTAGTGTTTTCTCAGTATCTTGGATAACTATACGGAATGCAAGGCTTTTTCGCCCCGGAGGCAGGCTCTTTCCCTGGTAAAGGTCGAACAAATGGATGGAGCGCAAAATTGCCGGTTTTTCGGCCTGGATGGCGTCCAGGAGGGTCTGCGCGGCGACCCCGGCATCCACCAATACGGCGAGATCCCTGATGACCGGCGGAAAGCGCGAGGGCTGCTCGGGACGGGGCACCGGAACGCTCTGAAGGCCCTCGGCCGCAAGCTCGAACAGCACGGCGGGCTGGGACAGGCCGAATTTCGCCTGCCAGCGGGGATGCAGTTCGCCGATCCAGCCCAGGGGCTGTCCTTCGAGCAGCACGCGCGCCGAGCGGCCCGGGTGGAGGGCGGGATGGGTGGCGGCTTCGAAACGCGCCTGCCTCGGCCAGACCAGCGCCTCGACGTCCGCCCGCAGATCGAAAAAGTCCACACTGCGTGTGGCCGTGCCCCACTGCTCCTCATCGGCCGGTCCGCACGCGGCAGCGGCCACGTGCATCGGCTGATGCAACCCGGCGATCGTGAGTTCGCCATCCTTAATTGAAGCATCGCGCTGGAACACGCGGCCTACCTCGAAAACCCGGACGCGGGACTGCTTTCTGGCCATGTTGTAGCGGATGTTCTCGATCAGTCCGCCGATCAGGGTCGAGCGCATCGCTGACTGCTGGCTTGCGATCGGGTTCAGCAGCCGGATCGGCTTTGCATTGCCGGCCAGGTCGGCTTCCCAGCCCGGATCGACAAAGCTGAAGTTGATGACTTCCTGGTAATCACGCGCAGCAAGCTGCATGCGCACCGCGTGGAGCGACCGGTGCGATTCCGGTTCGGTGCGCATCGCCGCAGGCGCCGCGGGCGGGTGCGCGGGGATCCGCTCGAATCCGTACACCCGCGCCACTTCCTCGATCAGGTCCTCCTCGATCTCGATGTCGAACCGGTAGGACGGCGGCGTGACCGTGAAGGACACTCCCTCGCCCTCGCCATCGCGTACGAACGGCAGCGAAAGCCGCGTGAAGATGTCGGCCATCTCATCTGCTGACACTGCCACACCGATGATCCTCTGCGCGCGCGAGACGCGCATCACAACGGGCTTGCGTTCCGGCAAACTCACCACCAGGTCCTGCGCCGGACCCGGCTCGCCCCCGCAGATATCCAGCACCAGCTGCGTGGCGCGCTCGATCCCCGCGAGGTTGTTGTCGAAATCCACGCCTCGTTCAAAGCGGTGCGAGGCATCCGAGGAAAAATTGTAGCGGCGCGCCCTGCCGGCGATCGCCTGCGGAAAGAAGAACGCCGACTCGAGAAAGATGTTTGTCGTCGAAGAATCGGCCTTGGTCGAATCGCCGCCCATGATGCCCGCCAGGCCGATCGGTCCGCTGGCATCGGTAATGCACAGAACCGATTCGTCGACTTCGACGACCTGCTCGTTCAGCAGCTTCAGCTTTTCGCCCTTGCGACCCCAGCGCACATCGATGCCGCCCTGCAGCCGGTCGAGGTCGTAGACATGCAGTGGCCGGCCGAGCTCGAGCATCACGTAGTTGGTCACGTCGACCAGTGCCGAGATCGAACGCTGGCCGGCGCGCTCCAGGCGCTGCTTCATCCAATCCGGCGTTGGCGCGCCGGCGTTGACGTTGCGGATGACGCGGCCGGCAAAACGCCCGCATCCATCGGCGTCGGTGATCTTCACCGGGAACGCCGCTTCGCTTTTCGCCGCGACCGCTGGCACCGAAGGCGGAACCAGCGTCGTGCGCGTCAGCGCCGACACTTCGCGCGCGACGCCCAGCATGGACAGGCAGTCGGCCTTGTTCGGGGTGAGCTTGATCTCGAACACGTGGTCATCGAGCTGCAACAGGCCGCGCACGTCACTGCCCACGGCGGCATCGGCAGGCAATTCAAGCAGTCCGCTGTGATCTTCCGACATGCCCAGTTCGCGCGCCGAGCAGAGCATCCCCTGGCTCTCGACGCCGCGCATTTTCGCAGCCTTGATTTCGATCGTGCCGGACGGCCCCGAAAGGCGGGCGCCGACCACGGCAAGCGGCGCCTTCATTCCGGCGCGCACATTGGGCGCACCGCACACGATCGACAGCGGCGTCGTGCCGCCCGCATTCACGCTGCAAAGCGACAGCTTGTCGGCATTCGGATGCTTTTCGACGGTGAGCACTTCGCCGACCACGACACCGCCGAATGCAGGCGCAACCGGCGTGCAGCTCTCAACCTCGAGCCCGGACATGGTGAGCAGATGGGAGAGCTCGTCCGTGGACAGGGGCGGATCGACGAGGGTGCGCAGCCAGCTTTCGGGAATCAGCATCGCGGGTCAGGCAAACTGTTTGAGAAAGCGCAGGTCGCCGTCGAAGAACAGGCGCAGGTCGTCGATTCCATAGCGCAGCATGGTCAGGCGCTCGAGGCCCGAGCCGAAGGCAAACCCGATGTACCGCTCGGGGTCGAGCCCGAAATTGCGCACCACGCTCGGGTGCACCTGGCCGGAACCGGAGATCTCCAGCCAGCGCCCCTTGAAGGGACCGTCGGCGAACTGCATGTCGATCTCGGCGGAGGGTTCGGTGAAGGGGAAGTACGAAGGACGGAAACGCACCTGCAGCGCCTCGGTCTCGAAGAAGCGGCGCAGGAAATCCGTGTACACGCCCTTGAGGTCGGCGAAGCTGATGTCCTCGGCGATCCACAGGCCTTCGACCTGGTGAAACATCGGCGAATGGGTCGCATCCGAATCAACGCGGTAGGTGCGGCCCGGTGCGATCACCTTGATCGGCGGCGTATGCGAGCGCGCATAGCGAACCTGCATCGGACTGGTGTGGGTACGCAGCAGCAGCTGCAGGCCCGAGGAATCCTTTTCGTCGACATAGAACGTGTCCTGCATCGAGCGGGCCGGATGGTTCTCCGGATTATTCAGCGCAGTGAAGTTGTACCAGTCGGTCTCGATCTCCGGACCGTCGGCGACATCGAATCCGATCGAGCGGAAGATCCCCTCGATGCGCTCCCACGTTCGGATCACCGGATGGATGCCGCCGCGCCCGCGGCCACGGCCGGGCAGCGTCACATCCAGCGCCTCCTCGGCCAGACGCGCGCCGAGCCTGGCATCGGCCAGCCCGTTTCGCCGTGCCTCCAGCGCGGACTCCAGCGCCTGCTTGGCCGCATTGATCTGCGCCCCTGCAGCCTTGCGTTCATCGGGCGCGAGGCCACCGAGCCCCTTGAGGAGCGCCGTCAGTTCGCCCGCCTTGCCGAGAAAGCGCGCCTTGGCGTTCTCGAGCGCCGCAGGATCGGCGGCCGCCTGAAACTCGGCCTGCGCCCGCGCGACGATGTCTTGTAGGTTATTCATGGGCAGAAACGAAAAGCGAGGGGCACGCCCTCGCTTTTCCGAGCTTCTTCTTTTCTTCGATCAGGCCGCGAGGTTGGCCTTGACCTGACCGGCGATCTTCGCAAACGCCGGCTTGTCCATCACCGCGATGTCCGCAAGCATCTTGCGGTCGATCTCGATGTTGGCCTTCTTCAGCCCGTTCATGAACACGCTGTAGGTCATGCCATGCGAACGCACTGCCGCATTGATACGCGCAATCCACAGCGCGCGGAACGTGCGCTTCTTGTTGCGGCGGTCGCGGTAGGCGTACTGCCCCGCCTTCATCACCGCTTCCTTGGCGATGCGGAATACGTTCTTTCTGCGGCCGCGGAATCCCTTGGCCAGGTCGAGAACCTTCTTGTGGCGCGCGTGCGCCGTTACTCCACGTTTGACTCTTGGCATTTTTCCTCTCCCTTATCCGGCGTAGGGCATCATGGCTTTTACAGACGCCAGGTTGCTCTCGTGTACGGCGGTTCCACCGCGGAGGTGACGCTTGCGCTTGGTGGTCTTCTTGGTGAGGATGTGGCGCAGGTTTGCGCTGCCTCGCTTGATGCTGCCTGAACCACGCACCTTGAATCGCTTCGAGGCGCTCTTCTTCGTCTTCATCTTGGGCATGAAAGCTCCCGTCCTTTTTTAACATGACGCCAGGTGGCCCGCTGCGCGAGCGCTTTATACCCGGTGGTCACTTCTTTCCGCGTTGTTCTGCGGTGTCCTGTCTTCCTCGCGGCTTCTTGCGAGTTAAACCCTACTATGCTGCGGCCGGTTTCGGCTCCTCAACACTCTCGGTCGCCGCCCCGCCCTCTGCCTTGGGCACTTTGGGTGCCCTGGGCTTTTGCGGTGCCGCCACCTTGATATCCTTTTTCTTCGGCCCCAGCACCATCACCATCTGACGGCCTTCCATCCTGGGGAAGTTCTCGACGACCCCGTGCCCCTCGAGATCGGCCTTGACCCGCTCGAGCAACCGTACTCCGAATTCCTGGTGCGCCATCTCGCGACCGCGAAACCGCAACGTCACCTTCGTCTTGTCGCCCTCTTCGAGGAAGCGGATCAGGTTTCGCAGCTTGATCTTGTAATCGCCCTCATCGGTGCCGGGGCGGAACTTGACCTCCTTCACCTGGATCTGCTTCTGCTTCAGCTTCGCCTCATGCGCCTTTTTCTGCTCTCGGTACTTGAACTTGCCGAAGTCCATGAGCTTGCACACGGGCGGCACGGCGAGCGGGGCGATCTCGACAAGATCGATTTCCTTCTCTTCCGCGAGCCGCATCGCTTCCGTAATGGAAACGATGCCGAGCTGTTCGCCTTCTTCACCGACGAGGCGAACCTCGGAGGCGGTAATCTGGGCATTGAGACGTTGCGCCTTGCTGTCGAGTGCGATGAGTGCATACTCCTCTGATGGCGGCACTTTCCCGGTCGCCGCGCTGACCGGACGCGACCCCATGGTCGCGCGAAAAAAATCAGGCCGTGACTGACGCGCCTGCCTCCGATCGGAGACGAGCGATAAAGACCTCGAGCGGCATGGCCCCGAGGTCTTCACCGCCGCGCGTGCGCACGGCCACATTCCCAGCCTGCTTTTCCTTGTCTCCCACCACCACTTGGTAGGGGAGCTTTTGCAAGCTATGTTCTCGTATTTTATAGGAAATTTTTTCGTTTCGCAAATCCGACGTGGCGCGCATGCCGGCCGCCCGAAGCGCCTGGGTGACCGATTCGGCATAGTCGGCCTGATGCTCCGAGATATTCATCACCACGACCTGCTCCGGGGCCAGCCAGAGTGGAAACGCGCCGGCGAAGTTTTCGATGAGTATCCCCAGAAAACGCTCCATCGAGCCGACGATCGCGCGATGGAGCATGACCGGCACGTGCCGGGCGTTGTCCTCGCCCACATACTCGGCCCCGAGCCGTTCGGGCATGAAAAAATCGACCTGGATCGTGCCGCACTGCCAGACCCGTCCGATCGCGTCCTTGAGCGAGTATTCGATCTTCGGGCCATAGAACGCACCCTCGCCCGGCGACACGGTGAATTCGATGCCCGAGCGGCGCAGCGATTCCATCAGCGCTGCCTCGGCCTTGTCCCACAGGTCGTCTGCGCCGATCCGCTTTTCGGGCCGGGTGGCCACCTTGTAGATCACTTCGTTGAAGCCGAAGTCTGCGTAGACCTTCTGCAGCAAAGCCGTAAACGCCTCGCACTCGGAGAGGATGTCATTTTCCGTGCAGAAGATGTGTCCGTCATCCTGGACGAAGCCGCGCACCCGCATGAGGCCGTGCAACGCGCCGGACGGTTCGTTGCGGTGGCAGGATGCCGAACTCGCCCAGGCGATACGGCAGGTCACGGTAGCTCTTCACGCCCTGGTTGAAGACCTGGATGTGACCGGGACAGTTCATCGGCTTCACCGCATAGTCCCGGTTCTCCGAGGACGTGGTGAACATGTTCTCGCGATAGTTTTCCCAGTGCCCGGTGCGCTCCCAGAGGCTGCGATCCAGAATCTGCGGGCAGCGCACTTCCTGATAGCCGTTTTCGCGGTAGACCCGACGCATGTACTGCTCGACCTCCTGCCAGATCGCCCAGCCCTTCGGGTGCCAGAACACCAGGCCTGGCGCCTCCTCCTGCATGTGGAAGAGATCAAGCTGTTTGCCAAGCCGCCGGTGGTCGCGTTTCTCGGCCTCCTCGAGCATCTTCAGGTAGGCGTCCTGGTCTTCCTTCTTCGCCCACGCTGTGCCGTAGACCCGCTGCAGCATCTCGTTCTTGGAGTCGCCGCGCCAGTACGCACCGGCCAGGCGCATCAGCTTGAACACCTTCAGTTTCCCCGTGGCCGGGACGTGCGGACCCCGGCACAGGTCGATGAAATTGCCCTGCGCGTACAGCGAGATCGGTTCGTTTGACGGAATCGAGGCAATGATCTCGGCCTTGTACGCCTCCCCTTGCCCGCGAAAGAACGCCACCGCCTCGTCGCGCGGCATCTCGCTGCGGACGACGGGAAGGTCGCGCTTCGCAATTTCGCCCATGCGCTTCTCGATGGTGACGAGATCTTCGGGCGTAAACGGGCGCTTGTACGAAAAATCGTAGTAGAAGCCGTTTTCGATCACCGGGCCGATGGTGACCTGGGCCTCGGGAAACAGTTCTTTCACCGCATGCGCGAGCAGGTGGGCGGTGGAGTGGCGCAGGATTTCAAGGGCGTCCGCATCCCTGTCGGTCACGATCGCCAGTTCGGCGTCGCCTTCAATGCGATGACTGGTATCGACCAGTTTGCCGTCCACGCGGCCAGCCAGGGCTGCCTTGGCGAGGCCGGGACCGATCGACTGTGCAACTTCCGCCACGGAGACCGGAGCCGGAAAACTCCTTACGGACCCGTCGGGCAGGCGAATATCAGGCATATCATCAAGAAACGGGACGCTGCCCCGCCTCTAACCTCCCAAATGAAAAACGCGGCATCGCCGCGCTTTTTGCAAGTTGGTAGGCGCGATTGGACTCGAACCAACGACCCCCACCATGTCAAGGTGGTGCTCTAACCAGCTGAGCTACGCGCCTAGGGTATTCCGACCGGTTTCAACGGCCCCGGTTTCAACAGCCGGATACGGATTTTACCCCACTCCCCGCCACCATCTCAACGGAATTCATTGAAATGTCACGAACATTCGATAGCGTGCCAGAATTTGAACTCAACGAGCACCGGGAGCCCGAACTGGACCTGATTCTCTGGCGCCACGCCGAAGCGGAAGAAAGTCAGCCGGACATGGCGCGAAAACTGACCGCGCGTGGCCATAAGCACGCAGCACGCGTGGCGCAATGGCTGCAGCAGCGCCTGCCCTCGCGCTTCACCCTCCTGGCCAGTCCCTCGGAGCGCACCCGTCAGACCGCGGCCGCGCTCGGCACGCCGTTCAGGACCGTGCCCGCCCTCGCTCCAGGTGCGTCGGTCGCGATGGTCCTGAATGCCGCGGAATGGCCGGACCGCAGGGGTGCGGTGATCGTCGTGGGGCACCAGCCGGACCTGGGTCGGGTCGCGGCATACCTGGTTTCAGGCGGAGCCGGCGACTGGACGCTCAAAAAGGGCGGGCTGTGGTGGCTGACCAATCGCGTGCGCAACGACGAAGCGCAGGTCGTCGTCCGCGCCGTCATCACACCGGACCTGATGTAGGCGCCCGAACCAGCGTTCCGCCGAAATTCGAAATTACGCGATCTTCGCAATCTGGGCCGCGCGACGCTCGGACACGGCGCTCACCTGCAGCTTCATTCCCACCGCCTTCCATATCTCGCTTTCGGTTTCGAACGCCGCACCGGTGAGCGGATTCTCCTCCAGCCAGGAGCCTGGCACTTCGATGGAGAAGCCCGCAGCATCACCGGCCACGCGCAGCGGCGGAAGCGGTGCATCGGTCCGGCTGCGCATCAGCAGCGCGGCCAGGCGGATCGAGAACACCAGGTTCCAGTCGCCGCCGTCGAGTCCCGCGTCCTGCATCTTCCCGAGCTTGCCGCGGTGGGCGAGCACGATGCGTGCAAGGCGCTGCTGTTCCATGCGCGAGAAACCGGGCATGTCCGCGTTCGAAACCACATAGGCGGAGTGCTTGTGGTACTGCGCGTGCGCGATCGACAGGCCGACTTCGGCAAGCCGCGCAGCCCAGTCGAGCATCTGGCGGTCGGCATCGTCTTCTCTGCGCGAATCCGCGTCATCGGCCCTGGGCACCAGCGCGTCATAGAGTCGCAGTGACAGGAGGCGCACGCGCTCGGCCTGCGCCGCATCGACGTGATAGCGGCGCATGAACTGGCTCACCGTGACCTCCCTCATGTCGCGGTGCTCCACCCGTCCGAGCAGATCGTACATGACGCCCTGGCGCAATGCGCCTTCCGACACGCTCATCTTCTCTATGCCGAGCGCATCAAACACGGCGACCATGATGGCCAGTCCGCCCGGCAGCACCGGCGCCCGATCGGGACGCAGGCCAGGCAGGCGGGCCGGATCGGCCGCTTCCATTCGGATCAGGTGGCTGCGCAGCGCATCAAGCCCCTGGCGCGTGATGCCGTCTTCGGCCAGGCCGTTTTGCGCAAGCAGAGTGGCCAGCGCCTTCGCGGTACCCGAAGACGCGACCGCCTCCTGCCAACCGGCCGAGCGATAGGCCTTGACGATCCCGGCCAGTTCCTGGCGCGCAGCAAGTTCCGCAGCCTTCATACGCTGCTTGTCGACACGCCCATCGGGAAAGTATTTAAGGCTGAAACTCACGCAGCCCATGTAAAGGCTCTCGGTCAGCTGCGGATTCAGGCCGGTGCCGACAATCAGCTCGGTCGACCCCCCCCCGATGTCCACAACGAGCCGCCGCTGGTCGCCGGCCGGGAGCGAATGGGCCACGCCCACGTAGATCAGCCGGGCTTCCTCGCGTCCGGCAATCACCTCGATCGGGAATCCCAGCGCATCGCGGGCGTCGCGCAGGAACTGCGGCGCATTCTTCGCAACGCGCAGGGTATTGGTGCCGACCGCGCGCACCGCGCGCTTCGGAAATCCACGCAGGCGCTCGCCGAACTTGGCCAGCGCCTCGAGCGCGCGTGCCTGTGTCGCCCGGTCGATGCGCTTCTCGGCCGTGAGTCCTCCGCCCAGCCGGACTGCTTCACGCAGCGAATCGAGCGGATAGACCTGGCCGTCGACCACCCGCCCGATGGCCAGGTGGAAGCTGCTTGATCCAAGGTCGACGGCAGCAAGAAGGTCGGGGTTCGGCATGGCCCGGACGTTAGCACCGGGCATGCGGCGAGGCAACGAAACCAGGGCTGCCGCCCCGACTATTTTCCAGGCGCCGGATCCGAGGCGTGGCGCACTTCCGTGCCTTCGACGGCGTAGATCACCTGCTCGGCGATGTTCTTTGCGTGATCGCCAATGCGCTCAAGCGATTTTGCGACAAACAGAAGGTCGAGCGCGGCGGAAATCGTGCGCGGATCCTCGATCATGAAGCTGATCAGCTCGCGCAGCACGCCGCGAAACGCCGCATCGACGTCGAGGTCGCGGCCTGCCACGCCGTCGGCGCCGGCGACTTCCAGGCGTTCGAGCGACACCAAAGACGTGTGCAGCATCGAAAGAACCATCTGCGCAATGCGGCGTATTTCGACGTAGCGCGGCAGCACATGGCGTCCGTCAAGGAAAAGCCGGCGCGCCTGCAATGCGATTTTCTTGGCCTCGTCCCCGACCCTCTCGAGATGGGTCGTGACCTTGATGATCGCCATCAGCATGCGCAGGTCCCGGGCCGTCGGCTGGCGCCGCGCGATGATCTGCCCGACGAGGGCGTCGATCTCCATCTCGAGCGCATTGATCAACTGTTCGTGCTGCAGAATCTGGTCGATCAGCGCCTCCGAGCCGCTGCCCAGTGCCTCGATGGCATCGACCACCTGGCGCTCGGCACGCGCGCCCAGCTGCAGCACGCGCTCGTGCGCATCGCCGAGCTGCTGGTCGAATTCCGTCGACGTATGAGGCGTTTCGGTCAAGCGCGGCTCCGGGAGGTGTTTGATGCAGCGCAAAGATAGCCTGAAATTGTGACACTACGATTGCAATTCGGATTCCGTAACGTTTTTTTCACACAGAGGCATTAGACTGGCCGTTTACCGGCAGTCTGGACATGAAGCGCTCCCCGCCCCACGCGCATTTCCTCAATCGCGAGCTCGGCAACCTCGAGTTCAATCGGCGCGTGCTTGCGCAGGCAGCCGACGAAGACGTTCCCCTGCTCGAGCGGCTGCGGTTCCTCTGCATCGTGTCCTCCAACCTCGATGAATTCGTCGAGATCCGCGTTGCCGGCCTGAAGGAGCAGATCAAGCTCGGCGTGCACGAAGCCGGCCCCGACGGGAAGGGACCTGCCGAGGTCTACGCCCTGGTGGTACGCGAGGTACGCCAGCTTGTCGACGCGCAGTACCGGCTCCTCAACGAGACCTTGCTCCCGAAACTCGCCGGGGAAGGCATCCGGTTCCGTCGCCGCGCGGACTGGACGCCGGCGCAAAGGCAGTGGATCCGCGACTACTTTTTTCGCGAACTCCTGCCGGTGCTCACGCCGATCGGGCTCGATCCGGCGCATCCGTTTCCCAAGGTCCTCAACAAGAGCCTCAATTTCGCCGTCGAGCTCCAAGGCCGCGACGCCTTCGGCCGCAGTTCGGGCGCGGCGATCGTCCAGGCGCCCCGCGCCCTGCCGCGCCTGATCCGCCTGCCGGCCGGGGTTGCCGGCGAGCGGTTACGATTTCGTGTTCCTGTCCTCGATCCTGCATCAGCATGTCGGCGAGCTGTTCTCGGGCATGAACGTTCGTCGGCTGCTACCAGTTCCGCGTGACGCGCAACTCCGACCTGTTCGTCGACGAGGAAGAGGTCACGAACATGCGCATCGCGCTGCAGGGCGAGCTGCTGCACCGGCACTTCGGCGACGCGGTGCGGCTGGAGGTCGCCGACAGCTGCTCGGAGCACATGATCGAATTTCTGCTGCAGCAATTTTCGGCTCGATGCCAATGACCTGTACCGCGTCGAGGGTCCGGTCAACCTGTACCGACTGCGCGAAGTCCCCGACCAGGTCGATCGGCCGGACCTGAAGTACGCACCGTTCCAGCCCGGTCTCCCGGCCGCGCTGGCCGACAAGAGCGACCTGTTCGAGGTGCTATCGCGCCAGGACGTCCTGCTGCATCACCCGTATCAATCGTTCACGCCGGTGATCAACTTCATCCGTACCGCGGCGATCGACCCGCAGGTGATCGCGATCCGCCAGACGGTGTACCGCACCGGCACCGACAGCGAACTCATGGAGATCCTCATCGACGCCGCGCAGCGCGGCAAGGAAGTCACCGTGGTGGTCGAGCTGATGGCGCGCTTCGACGAAGAGGCGAACCTCAACTGGGCCGCGCGTCTCGAGGAGGTCGGCGCGCACGTGGTGTACGGCGTCGTCGGCCACAAGACGCACGCCAAGATGTCGCTGATCGTGCGCCGCGAGGAGACCGCCGAAGGCGTGCGGTCCCTGAAGCGCTATGTTCACCTCGCGACCGGCAACTACCATCCGCGCACCGCCCGCCTGTATACCGACTTCGGGCTGATGACCGCCAACGAGGAAATCTGCGCCGACGCGCACGACGTCTTCCAGCAGATGACCGGGCTTGGCCGCGCGGGAAAACTTCGCCACGTCTGGCAGGCGCCGTTCAGCCTGCACAAGGGGGTGGTGGCCGCAGTCCGCAATGAGGCGAGGATCGCCGCCGAAGGCAGGCCGGCACGGATCGTCGCGAAGATGAACTCGCTGCTCGAACCCATCATCATCGAGGAACTCTACGCCGCCTCGCAGGCCGGCGTGAAGATCGAGCTGATCGTGCGCGGGGTGTGCGGCCTCAAGCCCGGCATCGCGGGACTGTCGGAGAACATCCGTGTGCGTTCGGTGATCGGACGGTTCCTCGAACATTCGCGGATCTTCAACTTCCTGAACGACGGCGCCGAGGACACCTATCTCGCCAGTGCCGACTGGATGAACCGGAATTTCTTCCGTCGCATCGAGCTGTGCTTTCCGCTGCTGGACCCCGCCCTCAAGCGCCGCGTGATTCGCGAGGGACTGCTGCCCTACCTCGCGGACAACTGCCAGGCATGGGAAATGAAATCCGACGGGAGCTATGAGCGCGTGAAGCCGCGCCGCGGGCGCCGGCGCGCCGCACAGGAAGAACTGCTCTTCACCCTGGCCACGCCGACCTGATCCTGCCGGCCGTCGATGCCGCGGCGTGATAGATTCGGCGCCACCATGGAGAGCCCCCACAAAGGCAGGACCGGCCTGCGCAGGCTGATCAACGCCGTGCGCTATTCGCTCGCCGGCCTCGCCGAAGCGACGCGCAACGAGGACGCCTTTCGCCAGGAACTCCTGCTTGCGCTGGTGCTGATCCCCGCGGGACTGTGGCTGGGGCCCACCGGCACCGGCAAGGCCCTGCTGGTGGCCAGCGTTCTGCTCGTGCTCGTCGTCGAGCTGTTGAATTCTGGCATCGAGGCGACCGTGGACCGGATTTCCATCGAGGATCATCGCCTCTCCAAGCGCGCCAAGGACATGGGCAGCGCCGCGGTGATGCTCTCGCTCGTGAATATGGCGGCCGTCTGGCTGCTGGTGCTGCTGGGCTGAACTGCTGGGCTGAACTGCGAGGCTGAACCGCGGACCTGAAATGCGCGGCTGAACTGCCGCGCATTCAGCCGCGCGATGCGCGCAGGACCCCGGGAACGTCCTTGACCACCGCGAGCGCGCGACGCAACTGGGACACGTCGGCCACATCCATCGTGAAGCGCATGTAGGCAAGGTCGTGGCGCGACTGCGTATTGACCGCGGTCACGTTGATCCGGTCGCGCGCCAGCGCCTCGCCGACGTCGCGCAGCAGTCCCTGCCGGTCGGAGGCAACGACCACCATGTCGACAGAAAACACGCCGGCGTTCTTCGTCCCCCAGTCGGCGTCGATCACGCGCTCCGGATGCTTCTCGGACAGATTGTGGAAGCTCGTGCAGTCTTCGCGATGGATCGACACGCCGCGGCCGCGGGTGACAAAGCCGCGGATCGGGTCCGGTGGCACGGGCTTGCAGCAGCCGGCGAGCTGCGTGAGCAACCCGTCCATGCCGACCACCAGGATGCCGCTGTCGCCCCCGCCTGACTTCGACTTGTGCGTCGCCGGACCCGTGGGCACCGGCTCGGCCGGGGCCGGCTCGCCACGCACCAGGGTGCGCAGCGCGATCTGGATCTGGCGCAGGTTGATTTCGTCGCGCGCCACCGCCGCGAACAATTCGTCCGATTTCGCGAACCCGAGGACGGAGGCCAGCGTGTCGAGCTTGGCACGTCCCTCGCCTTCGCGATGCATCTCGCGTTCGACGATCGCGCGGCCGCTTGCCACGGTATCGGCAAGCGCCTGGTTGTTGAACCACTGGCGCACTTTCTGCCGCGCGCGCTGGCTCTTCAGGTAACCGAGTTCGGCGTTCAGCCAGTCGCGCGAAGGCCCGCCCACCTTTGCCGAGATGATCTCGACGCGCTGCCCGCTCACCAGCGGCGTATCGAGCGGCACCATGTGCCCGTCGAGCTTCGCCCCGCGACAGTGGTGTCCGAGATCCGTGTGCAGCGCATAGGCGAAATCCACGGGCGTCGAACCGGCCGGCAGATCGACGACCTTGCCCTGCGGTGTCATCACGTAGACCGTGTCGTCGAGCGCTGCGTGCTTGAAACTCTCGACCCACTCCGCCGAATCCGCGACCTCGTCGCGCCACGCGAGCAACTGGCGCAGCCAGGCGATCTTCTCGTCGAACCTGCCCTCCGTCTGCAAGGCCGCGCGACCGCCGGCACCGCCCTCCTTGTAGCGCCAGTGGGCCGCAACGCCGTACTCGGCATGCAGGTGCATTTCCTGGGTGCGGATCTGGACTTCCAGTGCCCGGCCGTCGGGACCGCTGACCGCCGTGTGAAGGCTGCGGTAGTGATTCGATTTCGGCCTGGAAATGTAGTCGTCGAACTCCTCGGTGATCGGCGTCCAGAGGTTGTGAACGATGCCAAGCGCCGCATAGCAGTCCTTCTCGGTATCGACGATCACGCGCACCGCGCGCACGTCGTAGACCTCGGAAAAGTCCAGCGATTTGGCGCGCATCTTGTTGTAGATCGAGAAGATGTGCTTTGGCCGGCCCTGCATTTCCGCGCGGATGCCGGCAGCACCCAGTTCGCGCTGCAATTGCGCGATCACGCTGCGGATGAAGGCCTCGCGCTCCGCGCGCTTCTCGTCCAGCATCTGGGCGACGCGTTTGTAGCCCTCGGGGTCGAGAAAGCGCAGTGAAAGATCCTCGATCTCCCACTTCAGCTGCCACATGCCGAGGCGATTCGCGAGCGGCGCGTAGATGTCGAGCGACTCCTGCGCGTACCCTTCGCGCTCGGGCGTGGGGTTCTTCGCGAAGTGGCGCAGCGTCTGGGTGCGACTCGCCAGACGGATCAGCACGACGCGGATGTCGTCGACCATGCCGAGCACCATCTTGCGCAGCACCTCGGATTGCTGTTCCTGCTCATCCTCCGAGAGCTTGCCGCCGGCGCGCCCGGGACGCGTCGAAACGCGCAGCTGGTGCAGCTTCTCCACGCCGGTCGCGAGCCCCGCAATCTCCGCGCCGAACGTTTCCTGCAGCACATCGCCCGCACCGAGGTACTTCGGCGTGGCGAACAGGATCCCGGAGGCGCGCGATGCGGCGTCCATGCCGACTGCCGCGAGGTTTCCGGCGAGCGCCAGCGCGTGCGGCCAGACCGGTTCGCCCGTGGTCAGCACATGCCCTGCGTACAGCGGCTCGGCAAAATCGAGCGCGCGCCGGATGACTTCGCGATCTGCCGGCGCGAGATCCCGGCTGAGCGAATCGAGCAGCGTTTCGCGCTCCTCGCGCGGTTGCAGTTGGACCACGGAAACCATGCCGCGATTTTATCGCGAAGCGCATAATTCACTCCTTTTTCTTCTTCGCCTTGCGCTACTCCCCGTCTCCCCAACTGCTGCTCGTGCTGACCGCCCTGTTTTGGGGCGGCCACTGGGTCGTCGCCCGCGCCGTACACCTCGAGGCGTCCCCGGTCGGGCTCTCGTTCTGGCGCTGGGTGACCGCGACACTCGTACTGGCGCCGTTCGCGCTCAAACCGTTTCTGGCGGACCGCGCAAAGCTTCGCGCCCAATGGAGGCCACTTGCCCTTGCCAGCATCACGGGCACCGGGCTCTACAATGCCGTCGGCTATGTCGGCATCCAGTACACGGCCGCGACCAACGCCCTGCTGATCCAGTCGGTCACGCCGGCACTGATCCCGCTGTTTGCGTTCATTCTCGTGCGCGAACGCATCGGACCCGCAGCGGTCGCCGGCTTTGCCGTGTCCTGCGCTGGCGTGCTCGCGATCGCCTCGCAACTGAAGTTGTCGGCTCTGCTCGTGCTCGAACTCAATCCGGGCGACCTGTGGCTGTTCCTCAACGTCTCGCTGTGGGCGCTGTACACCGTCTGCCTGCGTTGGAAGCCGCAAGACCTGCATCCGCTCAGTTTTCTGCTGGCTGTAATGGCGATGGGAGTGCTGCAGCTGCTGCCGTTCTACGCGTACGACCTAGCGAACGGCGCGCGCCTGAGCTTCGGCGCCCCTGGTGCTGGGCGTCCTTTACCTCGGAATCTTTCCCTCGGTGCTCGCCTACATCATGTGGAACCGCGCGGTGGGCGAGGTCGGCGCGGCGCGGGCCGGGCCGTACATCTACCTCGTGCCGGTATTCGGCACCGCGCTGGCCTGCGTGTTTCTCGGCGAACGGCTGCACCTGCATCACCTCGTCGGAGTGGTGCTGATCTTTGCCGGGATCTGGATCTCCTCCCGGGACCGGTCCGCGCCTCACATCGGCAACGGAATCGGCCAACGACCATGGGCTGGCTGCGCGACTGGAAGCGCAGGCGCGTCGTCGGAAACATCCGCTCGACCCTGCGCTGTTCGCGCGTCGTCGGTGCGCTCCCCTTTCTGCGCGGCTTCGAGCGGCACACAGCAACGCCTCGCGGACATGGCAGTCCTTCCCTCGCCGAAAAGCAGCTCACGCTGCCCGCCGGCGGGGCACTCGATGACGAGGACCGGCTGTCGATCGCGATGCAGGCCTGCCTGCCGATCCTCGAACTCGGCCTCGACTGGTACGAGGCTGGGTCGGCGTCCTCGTCTACCCCGGCGATTTCCGCGTCCGGAAAAGGAAACCGACGAGGACGGCGTCCTGCACGAATGGGAAGATGCACTTGCCGGTGAGTCCTGGCAGGGTGGGCCGGTGGTCCTGTCGTGGGAGGCGCTTCAAGGAGGCCGGCAGCGTCGCGCAGGGCGGCAGCAACGTCGTGATCCACGAATTCGCGCACAAGCTCGACATGCGGAACGGCGAAGCCGATGGCATGCCGCCGCTGCACGCCGGCATGGATGGCAGCCGCTGGCGCGCGGCCATGGAGGAGGCCTACTCCGGATTTTGCGACGCGGTCGATCGCGA
>CAWJNP010000037.1:0-16656 GCA_963844255.1 uncultured beta proteobacterium | reverse complement strand
GCAATGCGAAGATCAGCGCACCGGCCTCATGCACTTCGGCTGGCAGCTCGAGGCTCGCCTCGAAGCGTTCGGGCGGGACGAAGAACACCCGCGGATCGGGCCGCGCACCGCATGCGCGATCGAGTTCCTCGAGCAGGCGCGGACCGAATCGACGCGCCACGCCGGCGCGCGGCAGTGCGAGCACTTCGCCTACCGTGCGGATGCCGACCGCCTCCAGCAATGTGCGCGTGTGTGTGCCGCAGTCGAGCGTTTCGATGGGCAGCGGGTGCAGCCGGCGGGCGAGGTCTCCGGGTGTGGTGCATGGGGACGAACACCCGCCGCGCGCGAGCAGCCAGGCACCCTGCGCGGTCGGCGCCGAGGCAACCGCGGCGCTGAATCCGAGTTCGGCGACGCCGCGCGCGAGGTCGGTGACGATGGCTGTAATGCCCCCGAACAGTCTCAGGCTGCCGGAGACTTCGAGCAGCAACCCTTGTGGGCTGTCTGCAGTTCCGCCCACGGTTCCGGCGACCAGCGCCACATTCGGCGTGTAGCGACCGGCCCATGCGGCCGCACCCTCGAGCGCGGCATGCTCCGCATCCGCATCGCGCTCGTGAACGCGCAGGTGCGGCGCAAGTGCCGCCGCCGCCGCGCGCGCCATGCGCGGACGCACGCCCTGCGCATAGGCCGCGGCGTTGCAATCGAGGACGTGGCGGTTCTCCGCCAGCGCCCAGGGATCAGCCGAGGAGGATCCGCGCAGGAAGGATTCGAGCGGCAGGCGCGGCAGGCAGAGTGCGGCCCATAGCATGGTGGGCATGGTGGATTCCGGAGATGGTGCAGGGCGCCTGGGGCTGGGTTTCCACCACAGGCGCGGGGGTGAGCAGGAGCTGCCGCGCGAGCGGGCCGCCGCGGCGCTTGAGTATCTTTACCGCGAGTTCGCCGCCGAGGCTCTGCAGGTGCAGGCGCAACACCGCCGGCGAGGATTCGCGCGCGGCGAGCGGGGAACGGAACAGCAGCGCGAGCGCCGAGCTGCCTTCGGCGGCGATCTGCAGCCGGCGCAACTGGGTAAAAGTCGGGGTAGAGGAGGAGGTCTGCGGCCAGCCGAGCACCGCGCCGCAGGCGCCCGACTGCAGCGCCTGCTCGAGGGCCCAGAGCGTGTCCTGCGGCGAGCGGGTGCGCACGATCATCACCCGGGCGAGGTCGATGCCGGCAGCCTGCAGGGCCGGAGCATAGGGCAGGTGCGGTGGTGCGATCCAGGCCAGCCAGCGCCCCTCGCGGGAGAGCCGGGCGAGCGCGGGGCCCAGCGCACGGACCTCGCCGATGCCTTCGTGCTCGGGCAGCAATTCGGTCAGCGCACCGGTCGGCCAGCCGCCGCCGGGCAGTTCGGCGTCGAGTGCCGGAAAGCCGCTCGGGATGCCCGGGCTTTCGTTGCGCGCGAACTCGCCTGCGCGCCAGACGAGCCGGTGGCGCAGGATGTCGGTCAAGGCGGTGAGGGCGGGCATGTCGGTTGTGTGCGCGTGCCGTGCCGATATCCGGCCCAACAAAACAAAACCGGAATGACGGCATGCATCAGCAATCCTATACTGTGTTTTTATACAGTAATGGACTTCCCGCCAAAAAGCAACGCCCCGCCGTTTAACCTGCGGCCAGTTGCAAGTGCTCCAGATGTGCCACGCAGCGCCGGACCTGTTCACGCGACAGCGCCGGAAGGTCGACGAAGCGGCAACCGATCCGCTGTTCCCGGCTGCCCGGCTGCGCTTCCCGTGCATGGACCACGTGCAGTGCGCAGCGCATCACGCCGATGCCCGGCAGCGCCACCGCGCAATCGTGCAGATTTTTTCCCGGTGCGAAGACGGGGTTCGGAGCGGGCAGGCTCAAGCCCAGGCCACCGGTGGAAATGTCGATCAGGCGCAGTTTCGTATCGGACTGCGCGGGATCCTGCCGCGTGTCACGACCCGCACCGGCGCCCGGCGGATGGCCGCGTACGGTGCAGAACGACGGTTTGTCCTGCGGGGTGGGGATACGGATCGATTCCCTGCGTTGCATGCGCGCAAGCACATCGGGGATCCGCGCGCGCAGCGCGTCCTCCTGCCGGAACCGGGTGATCTCGGCGTGGCTTGCGATGAACAGGATGCGGATCGCCTCCATCGACGTTTCGACGCCGAACGACCCGGCTGTGAGCAAGCGCTCGAGAACCGCGCGGTCGTGGCCCGGTGCGAACAGCAGTTCCTCGAACGCCGGATTGATGCCGATCAGCTGGGTCTGGAGCGGTTTCTCGCCCCGGCCGAAGGTCAGGGTGACCGGAGCGCGCCGGGCTGCGAGCGCGCGCAGCAGGGCCAGCATGTCGACGCCTTTGCGGACCAGATGGCGCACGTTCTCCGGGGCGCTGAGGGCGAGTGTGAAGCGCGTGATCGACATGAGATGTGGGTCGTAAGGGGACAGCGGGTTCGGGCGGGCAGATCAGACAGGCAGTACGCACACGGTTCAATTATGGCGTATCGGACGGCGGTCCATCGCGTACGCCTCATCGCGGGGCGGTCGTCCCGGGGGCGCACCGGATTGGGGCGACAAGAAAGTGCGCGCATCTCCAGCGGGTCGTCGGAAATCTGCCATATTTTTTCTCACCCCCTTGTTTGTTAAGGGATAAGCCACTTTTCATGGCTCTGCACCGCGACATGGCACAGGCCGTGCAATTACCCAGGCGGACGTGTCGGTTCGTCGCAGCCAGGCCCGGTGCAGCGGATCGCATGGAATTCACGCAATGCTCATCACACTGGGAGATTCAAACATGCAACGCAGGGGATTTATCAAAAAGCTGGCCGTCAGCGCCGCAGTCGCCGCCGCTTACAGCTACGGATCGTTTGCGCTGGCCGCCGACACCATCAAGGTCGGCATCCTGCATTCGCTGTCGGGAACCATGGCGATCAGCGAGACCGTCGCTCAAGGACGTGACGCTGATGGCGATCGACGACATCAATGCCAAGGGCGGCGTGATGGGCAAGAAGCTCGAGCCCGTGGTCGTCGACCCGGCCTCGAACTGGCCGCTGTTCGCCGAGAAGGCCAGGCAGCTGCTCGCCCAGGACAAGGTTGCGGTGGTATTCGGCTGCTGGACCTCGGTGTCGCGCAAATCCGTGCTGCCGGTGTTCAAGGAACTGAACGGCCTGCTGTTCTACCCGGTGCAGTACGAAGGCGAAGAACTCGACGAAGAACGTGTTCTACACCGGCGCCGCGCCCAACCAGCAGGCGATTCCGGCGATCGAGTACCTGATGAGCAAGGATGGCGGCGGCGCCAAGCGCTTCGTCCTGCTGGGCACCGACTACGTCTATCCGCGCACGACCAACAAGATCCTGCGCGCGTTCCTGAAGTCCAAGGGCGTTGCCGACAAGGACATCGACGAGAAGTACACGCCGTTCGGCCACAGCGACTACCAGACGATCGTTGCCGACATCAAGAAGTTTGCCGCCGGCGGCAAGACCGCGGTGATCTCGACCATCAACGGCGATTCGAACGTGCCGTTCTACAAGGAACTGGGCAACCAGGGCCTGAAGGCGACCGACGTGCCGGTCGTGGCGTTCTCGGTGGGTGAAGAGGAACTGCGCGGCGTCGACACCAAGCCGCTGGTCGGCCACCTCGCTGCCTGGAACTACTTCATGTCGCGTCAAGAATCCGGCCAACGACGCGTGGAAGAAGCAATGGGCCGCGTACGCGAAGGCGAAGAAGCTGCCCGGGCGCGGACAAGCCGCTGACCAACGACCCGATGGAAGCCACCTACATCGGCATCCACATGTGGAAGCAGGCGGTCGAGAAGGCCAAGTCCACCGATGTGGACAAGGTGATCGCGGCGATGGCCGGCCAGACGTTCAAGGCGCCGATCGGCTTCACCACCACGATGGACGCGAAGAACCACCATCTGCACAAGCCGGTGTTCATCGGCGAAGTCCAGGCCGACGGCCAGTTCAACGTGGTGTGGAAGACCAAGGGTCCGGTCAAGGCCGCAGCCGTGGAGCCCGTTCATTGCGGGTAACGACAAGAAGAAGGACGAGCCGGAATAAGCAGTCTGCATCGCCCCCGCGGGTGTACCGGCCGGTGGACTGGCCGGGCCCGCGGGTCCAATGACACCATGCCGCGGGCGCACCGGTTGCGCCCGCGACATCTAAAAGAAAAACGATGAGCTTCGTGCGCCTTATACGCTGCGTTCTGATGGCTTGCGCGCTTGCCGCGGTTCACCCGGCGGTTGCCGTGACCCCGGATCAGATCGGCAAGCTCGTGACCGAGGACAACGACGGCCGGATCGTGATTCTCAACGCCATCGCGGCGGCGGACGACGAGAGCGCGATTTCTCTTCTCCAGGCGTTTGCGGAGGGCAATCTGCAGGCCTCCGAGTCGACCAGGATGATCGTCATCATGGCGGACGGAAAAGGCACCGATGCGATCACCGGCAAGGCGATCGACAAGCTGCCCGAAGACCTCGACGAAGTCGTCGCCAACAACGTGCTGCGGCGCGAACTCGCCGCGGCGATCGCCACGCTGAAGCTGACCTCGAAGGATCGCGAAGTCCGCCTCGCGGCCGCCAAGACCTTGCAGGACGAAACCGAAGCGGACCGGCTGCCGCTGGTCGAGCGCGCGCTCGGCAAGGAAACAGACGCGGAAATCAAGGGACTGCTCGAGCGCGTGCGCGCCAACCTGCAGCTGAACAGCAAGGACAAGAAAGTGCGTGTCGCGGCGATCGCCTCGCTGGCGTCGAGCGTCAATCCGAATACCAAGATCATCCTGCTCGGGATGCTGGCAAAGAAGGACGGCGAGTTCGTCGAGAAGGATGCGGACATCCGGTTCGAGGCGCAGAAGTCGCTCAAGGAAGTGGAAGGGCGGCTCGCCACCGGCGAGCGCATCGGCCAGGCGTTCAGCGGCGTCTCGCTGGGCTCGATCCTGCTGCTCGCGGCGCTGGGCCTCGCCATCACCTACGGCCTGATGGGCGTGATCAACATGGCGCACGGCGAACTCATCATGATCGGCGCCTACACCACCTACGTGGTGCAGAAGCTGTTGCGCGCCAACGCGCCGGACCTGTTCGACTGGTACCTGCTCGCCGCGGTGCCGGCCTCGTTCATGGTGGCAGCGGCCGGTCGGGCATGATCCTCGAGCGCGGCGTGATCCGCTTCCTCTACGGCCGGCCGCTGGAAACGCTGCTGGCCACCTGGGGCATCAGCCTGGTCCTGATCCAGTCGGTGCGCACGATCTTCGGCGCGCAGAACGTGCAGGTCGAGAACCCGGTGTGGATGTCGGGCGGCGTCGAGCTGCTGTCCAACGTCGTGCTGCCCTACAGCCGCATCGTGATCATCGGTTTCTCCGCGCGTCGTGCTGCTGCTGGTGTGGCTTGCGCTGACGCGCACGCGCCTGGGCCTGTTCGTGCGCGGCGTCACGCAGAACCGCGCGCATGGCCTCGTGCGTCGGCGTCAACACCGGGCGCATCGACACCTGGTGCTTCGGCCTGGGTTCGGGCATCGCCGGACTGGCCGGCTGCGCGCTGTCGCAGATCGGCAACGTCGGTCCCGACCTCGGCCAGAGCTACATCGTCGACTCGTTCATGGTCGTGGTGCTGGGCGGCGTCGGCCAGCTGGCCGGCACGGTCTACGCGGCGATGGGCCTGGGCATCGTCAACAAGTTCCTCGAAGGCATGTCGGGCGCGGTGCTGGCCAAGATCATCGTGCTCGTGTTCATCATCATCTTCATCCAGAAGCGCCCGCAGGGCATGTTCGCGCTCAAGGGGCGGTTTGCCGATGCGTGAGCGATCTCCCGGCGCCTCTGTTCGGGCCTGTCGGGCTGGGGCGGGATCGCCGCGGCGCTCGCTGCTGATCTGTGCAGTCGCGCCCGCTGCTGAATCTCGTGGTTCCCGCGGGCAGCCTGTTCCACATGTCGGACTTCAGCGTGTCGCTGATCGGCAAGCTCATGTGCTACGCGATCGTGGCACTGGCGATGGACCTGATCTGGGGCTACACCGGCATCCTGTCGCTCGGGCACGGGCTGTTCTTTGCCCTGGGCGGCTACGCGTTCGGCATGTACCTGATGCGCTCGATCGGGCTCGACGGCGTCTACAAGAGCATGCTGCCGGACTTCATGGTGTTCCTCGACTGGAAGGCCTACCCCTGGTACTGGAGTTTCACCGATCATTTCTGGTATGCGGCGCTGCTGGTGGTGCTGGTGCCGGGGCTGCTCGCGTTCGTGTTCGGCTTCTTCGCGTTCCGCTCGCGCATCAAGGGCGTGTACTTCTCGATCATCACGCAGGCGATGACCTTCGCCTTCATGCTGCTGTTCTTTCGCAACGACACCGGGCTTCGGCGGCAACAACGGGTTCACCGACTTCAAGCGCATCCTCGACTTCCCGATCTTCACGCCGGGCATGCGCATGACACTGTTCGTGCTCTCGGGGCTCACCCTGGTGGGCACGCTGGTGCTCGCCCGCTGGATCGTGACCTCCAAGCTCGGCCGCGTGCTGACCGCGATCCGCGATGCCGAATCCCGCGTCATGTTCTCGGGCTACGACCCGCTCTGGTACAAGCTGTTCATCTGGACCCTGTCGGCGGTGCTGTGCGGCATCGCCGGTGCGCTCTACGTGCCGCAGGTCGGCATCATCAATCCCGGCGAAATGTCGCCGGCCAACTCGATCGAGATCGCGATCTGGGTCGCGGTCGGCGGCCGCGGCACGCTGGTCGGTGCGATCCTCGGTGCATTCATCGTGAACGGCGCGCGCAGCTGGTTCACGGTGGCGTTTCCGGAATACTGGCTGTTCTTCCTCGGTGCGATCTTCATCCTCGTCACGCTGTATCCTGCCGAACGGCGTGGTCGGCCTGATCGCGCAGCTGAGGGAAAAAGCGAAGGCGCGTGCCGACATGAACCCGGTCGTGGATAGCGACGAGCAAGGAACCAGCGGGCCGGCCGCGGTCGGCGGCGGCCGCGTCGTCACCGACACGCTCGATGTCAGCCACGGGCCGATCCTCTATCTCGATGACATCACCGTGAGCTTCGACGGCTTCAAGGCGCTGAACAAGCTGACGCTCACGGTCGAAGCCGGCGAACTGCGCTGCATCATCGGCCCGAACGGCGCCGGCAAGACCACCATGATGGACGTGATCACCGGCAAGACCCGGCCCGATTCCGGCACTGCGTTCTTCGGCCAGACGATCGACCTGCTGCGCATGACCGAGCCGCAGATCGCGCATGCGGGCATCGGCCGCAAGTTCCAGAAGCCGACGGTGTTCGAGCGGCACACGGTGTTCGAGAACCTCGAGCTGGCGATGAAGACCGACAAGCGCGTGCGCGCGAGCCTGCGCGCGAAGCTCGATTCCGCGCAGCGCGACCGGATCGCGCGAAACGCTGCGGCTGATCCAGCTGGCCGACGCGCCCGACCGCGCGGCCGGGCTGCTTTCGCACGGCCAGAAGCAGTGGCTGGAAATCGGCATGCTGCTGATGCAGGAGCCGCGCCTGCTGCTGCTCGACGAGCCGGTGGCCGGCATGACCGACGACGAAACCGAGCGCACCGCCGAACTGTTCAATACGCTGGCCGGGAAGCACTCGCTGATCGTGGTCGAGCACGACATGGACTTCGTCGGCGCGATCGCGCGGACGGTGACCGTGCTGCACGAGGGCAGCGTGCTCGCCGAAGGGCGCGATGGACGTCAGGTGCAGAACGACGAGCGCGTGATCGAAGTCTACCTGGGGCGATGACGATGCTGACCATCTCCAACCTCAACCAGTTCTACGGCGGCAGCCACATCCTGCGCGACGTGAGCTTCGAGATTCCCAAGGGCGCCTGCACCACGATCCTCGGGCGCAACGGCGTGGGCAAGACCACGCTGCTGAAGTGCCTCGTGGGTCTCGTGCCGATCCGCTCGGGCAGCCTCACGCTGGAAGGCACGACATCGCGAAGCTGCCGCCCTACGAGCGCGCGCGCCTCGGCATCGGCTACGTGCCGCAGGGACGCGAGATCTTTCCGCGCCTGACGGTCGAGGAAAACCTGCTCATGGGCCTGGCGACCAAGTCGGGCGGCGCGAAGATTCCGGGGCGCATCTTCGAGATGTTCCCGGTGCTGAAGGACATGCTGCGCCGGCGCGGCGGCGACCTGTCCGGCGGCCAGCAGCAGCAGCTCGCCATCGGTCGTGCGCTGGCCTCCGACCCGAAGCTGCTGATCCTGGACGAGCCCACCGAGGGCATCCAGCCTTCGATCATCAAGGACATCGGCAACGTCATCGCGTCGCTTGCCAAGGGCGGCGAGATGGCGATCCTGCTGGTCGAGCAGTACTACGATTTCGCCCGCGAACTGGCCGACCACTATGTCGTGATGTCGCGCGGCGAAGTCGTCAAGGCCGGCCTCGGCGCCGACATGGAACGAGACAACGTGCGCTCGATGCTCGCCATATAATGGCTTGCAATGATTCCTGCCGAATCCTTCCAACGCGCGATTCCGCATCTCGCACCGGGCGCGCCGCACTGGGAGGCTCGCCTCGCGCTGGAGTATCAGCGGCGCGCTGAGCGTACCGTGCTGGCGCGGCGCAGCCACAGCGGGCCCCTGCGCGTGCAGCGCGACCTCTATCCCGAGGGCGAAGGAACCTGCCACACGATCGTAGTCCATCCGCCGGGCGGGATTGCGGGCGGCGATTCGCTGCAGGTGAACGCGGTGCTCGGTCCGCAGAGCGCCGCACTGCTGACGACACCCGGTGCAGGCAAGTGGTACCGGACGCAGGGGCTGCCTGCGCGCCAGACGCTGGAATTCACGCTTGCCGCCGGCGCATCCCTCGAGTGGCTGCCGCAGGAAACCATCCTGTTCGATGGTGCCGTGGCGCAGATGCAGACGCGGGTGCAACTCAGCGGCGACGCGGCATACACCGGCTGGGAGATCCTCTGCTTCGGCCGGACTGCATCCGCGCAGCGATTTGCCACCGGACTGCTCACCCAGAACACCGAGGTATGCGCTGACGGAAAGCGGCTCTGGGCCGAGCAAGCCCAGGTTGCCGGTGACGATCCCCTGTTCGCTTCGCCGGTCGGCTTGAACGGACACGCGGTCTGCGGCACGCTGCTCGCTGCTGGCCGTGAAATTTCCGGCGACGTGCTGGCCGCCTGCCGCGAAATTCCCGCGGGTGAAGGCGCAATCGCCGGCGTGACCCGCCTTCCGCGCGTGCTGATTGCGCGCTGGCTCGGCGATGCCGGCGAAGACGCGCGACGCTATTTTGCGGCGCTGTGGAAGCGTGATCCGCCCGGTCATGAAGGGGTGCGCCGCCGTCGAGCCGCGCATCTGGAGCACCTGAATGCACATCGACGTACACGCCATTGCCACCCGCTTCGCCGACGCCTGGTCGACGCGGCGCAGGATCGAGTTTCCGGATGGTTTGCAGACGGCGGAGCAGGCCTATCGCATCCAGGACCTCGTGTTTGCGGCGCGCCTTCCCGGAGTTCGTGTCTCGGCGTGGAAGGCCGGCGCATCGGGCCCGGACGCCGAACCCACGGCAGCACCGATCGGCGCGGTTCTGGCCAGTCCGGCGGTCGTGGCGGGGGAGGCCTTTCACATGCTCGGCATCGAGGCCGAGGTCGCGTTCCGCCTCGGGAAAGACCTGCCGATGCGCGCAAGGGCGATGGACGAGGCTGAACTCGCCGATGCGGTAAGCGAAGTGGTAGTGACGATCGAACTGTGTGACACCCGCCTGACCGACTGGAAGGCAGCTTCCGCCTTGTCGCGCCTGGCGGACTTCCAGCTGAACGGTGCACTCGTCGTCGGCAGCGGCAGGTCCGACTGGCAGGCGGTGGATTTCGAAGCCCAATGCGCCGAATTGTGGGTCAACGGCGAGAAGAAACTGGACCGCGTCGGCACGCATCCGCTTGGCAATCCGTTCAAGTTGATGTCCTGGGCGGTCAACCATTGCGCGCTTCGCGGGCGGGCCTTGCGCAGTGGGGATCTCATCACGACCGGTTCCTGGACCGGTATGGAATTTGTCGCACCGGGCGATTCGGTGCGGGCGAACTTTCCGGGCATCGGCGAAGCGCGCCTGAACATAGGCTGAATGAGGAACGAGCACATGGAACTCACACCAAGAGAAAAAGACAAGCTGCTGATCTTCACTGCGGGACTGCGTCGCGGAACGACGCCGCGCCCGCGGCCTCAAGCTCAACTACCCCGAGGCGATCGCCTTCATCTCGGCGGCGATTCTGGAAGCTGCGCGCGACGGCCGCTCGGTCGCCGACCTCATGAGCTACGGCACCACGCTGCTGGCGCGTGACGAGGTGATGGAGGGTGTGCCCGAAATGATTCCGGAAATCCAGGTCGAAGCCACCTTTCCGGACGGTACCAAGCTGGTCACCGTTCATCATCCCATTCCGTGAGAGGGCGTCATGATTCCAGGTGAAATGCAGGTCATGGAAGGCACGATCGAGCTGAACAAGGATCGTCGCGCCGTCACGCTCAAGGTCGCCAACATGGCGGACCGGCCGATCCAGGTCGGCTCGCACTACCATTTTTTCGAGACCAACGATGCGCTTACATTCGATCGAAAGGCAGCGTACGGGATGCGCCTGAACATCGCTGCCGGCACTGCGGTGCGTTTCGAGCCGGGCCAGACGCGCACGGTGGAACTCGTCGACTACGCCGGGGACCGCAAGGTCTACGGCTTCCAGGGCAAGGTCATGGGCAGGCTGGACGCCGGGACATCGGACAAGCCAGCGCGGACGCCGAAGAAACCGGGCGCGGCGAAGAAAGGGGGGGCGAAATGAAGATCGGGCGCCAGGCCTATGCGGAAATGTTCGGGCCGACAGTGGGGGATCGCGTGCGGCTCGCGGACACGGAGCTGTGGATCGAGGTGGAGAAGGACTTCACGATCTACGGCGAGGAAGTGAAGTTCGGCGGCGGCAAGGTGATCCGCGACGGCATGGGCCAGAGCCAGCGCACCTCGAAGGACGTCGCCGATACGGTGATCACCAATGCGCTGATCGTCGACCACTGGGGCATCGTCAAGGCCGACATCGGCATCAAGAGCGGGCGCATCGCCGGCATCGGCAAGGCCGGCAATCCGGATGTGCAGCCCGGGATCAACATCATCATCGGGCCGGGCACCGAGATCATCGCCGGCGAAGGCATGATCGTCACCGCCGGCGGGATCGACGCGCACATCCACTTCATCTGCCCGCAGCAGATCGAGGAAGCGCTGATGAGCGGCATCACCACCATGCTCGGCGGCGGCACCGGGCCTGCGACCGGCACCTATGCCACCACCTGCACGCCGGGGCCCTGGCATATCTTCAGCATGCTGCAGTCGGCGGAAGCCTTCCCGATGAACCTCGGATTCCAGGGCAAGGGCAATTCGAGCTCGCCGGCGGGCCTGGCCGAACAGATCGAGGCCGGGGCCTACGGGCTGAAGCTGCACGAGGACTGGGGCACTACGCCGGCGGCGATCGACAACTGCCTTGCCGTGGCCGACAAATACGACGTGCAGGTGACCATCCACACCGACACCATCAACGAATCGGGTTTCGTCGAGAACACGATTGCAGCGTTCAAGGGCCGCACGATTGCGACCTTCCACACCGAGGGCGCCGGCGGCGGACATGCGCCCGACATCATCAAGGCGTGTGGGGAACCGAACGTGCTGCCGTCCTCGACCAACCCGACCATGCCCTACACGGTGAACACCGTGGACGAGCACCTCGACATGCTGATGGTCTGCCACCACCTCGATCCGTCGATTGCGGAGGACGTGGCGTTTGCCGAGTCGCGGATCCGGCGCGAGACGATCGCGGCGGAAGACATCCTGCACGACCTGGGCGCGTTCTCGATGATGTCCTCCGACAGCCAGGCGATGGGACGGGTGGGCGAAGTCATCATCCGCACCTGGCAGACCGCGCACAAGATGAAGGTGCAGCGTGGCGACGCTCAAGGGCGACAGCGCGAAATCGGACAACGCACGGGTCAAGCGCTACATCGCCAAGTACACGATCAACCCGGCGATCGCGCAGGGCATCTCGCACGCGGTCGGTTCGATCGAGGTCGGCAAGCTCGCCGACCTCGTGGTCTGGCGGCCGGCGTTCTTCGGCGTGAAGCCCTCGCTGATCCTCAAGGGCGGCATGATCGCCGCGGCGGCGATGGGCGATCCGAACGCGTCGCATTCCCACGCCGCAGCCGGTGCACTACCGGCCGATGTTCGGCGCGTTCGGCGGTGCATTGGCGACGTCGGTGACCTTCGTCTCGCAGGCTGCGCTTGCGAACCCGCTGGTTGCCGGACTGGGACTCAGGAAACCGCTGATGGCGGTGAAGGACTGCAGGAACATCGGCAAGAAGGACATGGTGCACAACGACTACGCGCCGAAGATCGACGTCGATCCGGAGAACTATCTCGTGCGGGCCGACGGTGAACTGCTGATGTGCGAACCCGCAAAGGTGCTGCCGATGGCGCAGCGCTACTTTCTGTTCTGAGCGGCAGACGACCGATGCTCGAAATCCGCTCCAGGCTGAAGATTCCCCGCGGTGCCTACCGGCTCGAAATCAAGGGGCAGTTGAACCTGCCCTTCGATTCACGCCAGAAAAGCCGACTGCGCACCACGCTGGCGTCGGGCGAGGACGTGGCGCTGATGCTTCCCCGCGGCGAGATCCTGCGCGGCGGCGACCTGGTTGTCGCCAGCGACGGCCGGGTGATCGAAGTGATTGCGCAGACGGAGCGTGTGCTGCATGTGACCTGCGCCACACCGCAGGATCTGACCCGGGCGGCCTACCACCTGGGCAACCGGCATGTACCGGTGCAGGTCGGCGAAGGGTTCCTTCGCATTGCCGCGGACCACGTGCTCGAAGAGATGCTCAGGGGGCTGGCCGCAAAGATCGAGGCAATGGAAGCCGCCTTCGAGCCGGAGGCGGGTGCCTATGGTGGCGCGCACCGCCACAACGATGATGAGCAGGGACACAGCGGGAAGATTCATCAGTACGGCGAGCATGCGGGTCATGAGCATGGGCACGATCATGATCATGGTCACAGTCACGACCATAGCCACGATCACGACCACGATCACGGCCACGATCACGGCCACGATCACGATCACGATCACGGCCACGATCACGATCACGATCATGGCCACGATCACGATCACGATCATGGCCACGATCACCATCATCCTCACGGGCACAAGTCGAAGTGAACACGACGGCAGATCGGGTGCTGGCACGCCTGCTGCAGCTGGCCAGTCCCGCGTTGCCGGTTGGCGCCTACAGCTATTCGCAGGGGCTTGAAGCGGCAGTGGAGGCCGGATCGATCGTCGATGCAGCCACAGCCTCACGTTGGATTGGTGACGCGCTCTTGCTGAATCTGGCCAGGTTCGAAGCGCCGCTCTGGTGCCGCCTCGAGGCGGCCTGGCGGGCCGGCGATCATGCCGGGGTGCGCGAACTGAACGACTGGTTCATCGCGACCCGGGAAACCGCGGAGCTGCGTGCTGAAACCCTGCAGATGGGTTATTCGATGCGTCGATTGTTTGTCGAGCTCGGGGCAGGGCAGGGCGGTTTCGATGCCGGCGCACTGGCAGAACTCGAGGGCATGGGAGAACTGGCGTTTCCGGCCGCATTCACATTCGCGGTGGCGCAATGGGAAATCCCGGTGCGCGATGCGTTGATCGCCTATCTCTGGTCCTGGCTTGAGAACCAGGTGATGGCGGCGCTGAAGGCGGTTCCGCTCGGTCAGACCGACGGGCAGCGCATCCTGATCGAACTCGGCGGGCGGCTCTCCGCGATCGCCGACCAGGCGCTCGTCGCGGATCCTGCGGTGTTTGCGAATTTCGCCCCTGGCCTCGCGATTGCCTCCAGCCGCCACGAGACCCAGTACTCGCGGTTGTTCAGGTCGTAGGGGCCGCAAGGAGCTTACTGACATTTTTTACCGGAAGTCCGCTCCTGCAGCGGCACACAGAGGAACTTGTTGACATGGATAAGACGCACCCGCTGCGCGTGGGGATCGGCGGACCGGTGGGTTCGGGCAAAACCGCGCTGACCCTCGCCCTGTGCCGCAGCCTGCGCGGAAAGTACAACCTCGGCGTGGTGACCAACGACATCTATACCGAGGAGGACGCGCAGTTCCTGGTGAAGAACGAGGCGCTGGCGCCGGAACGGATCATCGGCGTGGAGACCGGGGGCTGCCCGCACACCGCAATCCGGGAAGACGCCTCGATCAACCTCGAGGCCGTTGCGCGCCTGAACCGCGCGTTCACCGACCTCGAAATCATCTTCATCGAATCGGGCGGGGATAACCTCGCAGCCACCTTCAGCCCGGAGCTCTCGGACCTGACCCTTTACGTGATCGACGTGGCCGCAGGGGACAAGATCCCGCGCAAGGGCGGGCCGGGGATCATGAAGTCCGACCTCCTGATCATCAACAAGATCGATCTCGCGCCCATGGTGGGCGCTTCCCTCGAAGTGATGGACCGCGACGCCAGGAAGATGCGCGGCGAGCGGCCCTTCGTGTTCTCCAACCTGAAGACCGGTCAGGGGCTCGATACGATCGTCGCCTTCATCGAAAAACAGGGGCTGATGAAGTAGCCCGGACGCCCCCGGCACACGGGGGCCTCGGTCAGGCCGCTGCGACGGGCCTGCGCGCGAGCAGCCGGTTGAAGTTGTCGTGCGAAATGAGGTGCGTGTAGATCCTGCCCAGCACGCCCTTCCTGACCAGGTTCTTCAGCTGGCTCGAGTTCAGGTGCTCGATCTTGGATTCGTCGACCCGGTACATGCCCGTAAGCTGCAGGGGCGCCCCTTTTGCCGGCGTGGCCTGCATGGTGAACGGCTCGAACAGCCCGTAGTCGGAAACGATCTCGCACATCTCCTTGCTGCGCTCGAGGTCCTTTTCGTACTCGGAGAGGAGTTTCTCGATCTCTTTCCACTTCGGCAGCGGTTCGCCCTTCTCGTCGAACATGGGTTCGCCTTCGGTGCCGGCGTATTCCTTTTCCACGCAGATCAGCCGGTCCTTTTGCTCCACGCCTTCGAGCGAGACGCGCGCCATGCAGAACGGAAAGCGGCGCGCGTAGGCCGGGACGTAGGCGCGATCCGCCCACACGCCACCGGCGACGAACAGGTTCTCCCCGGCGCTCATGCCCAGGATTGCGACCGGCGCAAATGTCTTCCCCTGATCCCCGCTCGTGAACACGATCGGATAGTCGTGGGAGACCACGCCGAACTCGCTGTAGCTGATCGGAATCGCATTCAGCGCACGCGCGAAAGGGGGGACTTCGCCCGGGGTGGGCAGGCGGATCTTCTGGTTCTTGTAGAGCGGGATCACGTCCTTGTAGCCGAACGGCGGTGAAATCTCCATCAATCTTCTCCAATGCGGTACGCCGGATGTTCGGCGCGCGGCAATGATAACTGCCGGGACGAGCGGGCGACATGCCGTGTGGGGCGCAAGCGGCAGGGTTTGTCGGGTCCTTCCGTATCGGTTACAATCCGCGCCCTCTCAGTGGGGTGGTAGCTCAGTTGGGAGAGCGTCGCGTTCGCAATGCGAAGGTCGAGGGTTCGATCCCCTTCCACTCCACCACTTTTCCCGGCAGACGCCCTTGCTAGGCGTCCGTGCCGGTCGCTTTCTCCAGGCGTCGGGCGAACACCGTCATTTCCTTTTCCGCCTGTTTGTCGCCCTTGCGGTGCGCAGCCTGGATCCCGCTGCGATAGGCCTCCAGCGCCTCGGGTGCGCGTCCCGTCTCGGCGAGCGCGCGGCCGAGCAGCTTCCATGCAGCCGAATAATCCGGATCGCGTGTAACGGCCTCGCGGAGGTGACCGGCGGCTGTGGCCGCGTCGCCGCCCTTGAGGTATTCGATGCCCAGGGAAAAGCGCAGCAGGGCGCCGTCCCGCGGTGTTCCGAGCAGTTTTTCCAGGCTGGAAATCAGGGCGGTGTTCACTTGGGCTAAGATAGATGCGTCATCACGGAACGATTCTACCTGTCGAATGAAAACCGCAATCCACTCGAAGGACGCGCCCGCCGCGATCGGCACCTACTCGCAGGCGATCCGCGCCGGGGACACGCTCTATATTTCGGGCCAGATCGGCTTCGACCCGGCGACGATGCAACTGGTCGAGGGCATCGACGCGCAGATCGACCGCGTATTCCGCAATCTCGCCGCGGTGGCGCTCGCGGCAGACCTGAGCCTTGAAAATACCGTTCGCATTCTGCACAGCCTCAAGTTGGCTGGCGATATATTCAGAGACTGCCGCCATTCCCTTGCATCGTTATCCTCTAGAAGCAAATGGGGTTTGATTTTAAATCCACCATTAGCTACAGCAGCAGTCATCATTGAGACTTGGACAAGATTGGCTTGCACATCACCCTGTCCAATCGACATATTCAAGGTATTCCCAACATACCAAGGCTCGCCAACTACTTTCTGTTTCCATTCTGGATCAGGAACAGTACCTTTAGTTTCTTCCTCTTTAATTTCGATACCCGAATACTCACCATAGCCATATTTTCGTGACCATGCAGCAAGATCCTTTTCTCCCACACGCATACCTACTTGCCCGAAGAAAGTATTACTGCTGTATGCCATCGCCTCAGAAAATCCAATCGTGCCAAATCCCGCTTTGTTGTGATCCCAAAATTGAAACCCTCCCACATCAAGATAGGGGTAGGTAGCAAGGACATCATTAATGCCAAATTTTTTGGTTTCTAAACCTGCGGTCATGGTGACAA
>CAWJNP010000036.1:0-8884 GCA_963844255.1 uncultured beta proteobacterium | reverse complement strand
ACGCGACTCTCCGTGGCGAAGGCAAGCGTGGCGCTCAAAACCGCTACGCCGAAAACGAGGGATTTCACAATTTTCATGATGATGCTCCGATAGGAATGAGTGAGATCTGGCGGGCATGATTGCTTACGCCGAGATAATCACTCTACGTTCCAGGAGTTAGCGCTTCATTAGCACGTCCGTGCCGGCCAATCCGATTTTTTCTCAATCGCTACCGATACCCCCGGGGTTCCTCATCAGCAGGCTGAACAGCACCGGCATGACAAACAGAACCAGCGGCAACTGCACGGCCAGTCCTGCAATGATGGCGACTGCCAGCGGCTGTTGCATGGCAGAACCTTGTCCAATGGCGAATGCAAGCGGCAGCAACGTAAGAATGGCTGCAAAAGTCGTCATGGCGATCGGACGCATGCGGTTCTTCCCTGCCTGGATCAGTGCTCGATGGAGAGGCAGATCGCTCGACAGATCCCGGTACTCTGAAAAGTAGAAGATGGCGACTTCGGTCACGATGCCGATGATCATGGTCATGCCCATCATCGCCGAAATGTTCAGTTCGATATTGGTCAGCCACAGACCGACAAACACTGCCGATACCGCCAGCAGCGGGATCGCAAGAATCGCCAGCGCCATGCGGAAACTCTCGTACAGAAACAGCAGGAGCAGGAACACCAGCCCGACGGACGCCGCGAATACCGCCAGCAGGCCCCGGAAGGCGATTTGCTGCTGCTTGTACAGCCCGCCAAGTTCGTAATACATCCCCTTGGGCAGCAAGTCCGGCATCGCCATCACCTGCTGAATATCTGCGATGACCGCTCCCATAGAGCGACCACTGATACGCCCTGTTACCGCGACCATGCGCTTCAGGTTTTCACGCCGGATCTGGGGTTGACCGCTTACCGGAACGATCTGGGCAACCCGCTTAAGCCGGAACACGTGTCCATCGGGAGCACGGATCAGAAGATTTCCCACATCTGGCACAATGGCGCGCTCGTCCAGCGACGTCCACACGCGGACTCCGACCAGCTTCGGCCCGCGCTGCATCTGCGTGGTGACGATTCCGGACAGATAGCCTCCCAGTATCTGGGTAATGCTGTCGGGGTTCATTCCCTCCAACGCAGCCTTTACCCGATCCACCTGAATTTCCAGTGCATCGCCGGCAGGGTGTATACCGTCGCGGGTATCCACCACACCGGGTACCTTGTTGATTTTCGCAACGACGGCGTGCGCTGCGGACTGCAATTCTTCCGGATTGTCGGAGAAAAGTTTGATCTCGATCGGTTGCGGCACCGAGGTCAAGTCCCCGATGACATCCTCCATCAACTGTGCCATTTCAATTTTCAGTCCCGGCACGTTCTCCTCGACCCGGGTGCGTATGTCCTCCATCACCGCCTCGATGCGCGGCCGCCGGCCCGCTTTCAGGCGCACGAAGAAATCGCCCTCGTTGGCCTCGGTAAGTCCCCCACCCAATTGGGCACCGGTGCGGCGTGAATAGGTATCCACATTCGGGTTGGCCTTGATGATCGCCTCCACCTGCTGCAGGAGGCGGTCAGTTTCGGTGAGCGAAGTGCCCGGATTCAGAGCGGTAATCGAGGATAAATCCACCTTCGTCCATCGCCGGCATGAAGCCCGAACCGACCTGATTGAAAGCCAGAAATCCCGCGGCCAACATGGGCAAGATGAACAGCAGAACCAGTGGCGGACGCGCGAGCACGCGTTGCATTAAGCGCTCGTAACGACCGTGCATCCATGCGCTCATACGCCCACCTTCCTTCTGGTTGGCATCCTTTTCGTTGAGGAAATGCTCCGCCAGCAGCGGCACCGCCAATGCCGTGACGAAGAAGGAAATGACCAGTCCAGCGGCCATGGTCAGCGACAGCGCCTTGAAGAATGCACCCGTCACGCCAGTAAGAAACGCCAACGGCAGGAAGATGACGATCGTTGACGCCGATGAGCCCGCCAGGGGGCGCATGAATTCCGTGGCCGCGGCCATGACCCGGCCGTGATGCTCCCCATTGGCTCCGCGCAATCGCCGCACGATATGTTCGATCATGACAATGGCATCGTCGATGATCAGTCCCACCGCGGCCGCCATGCCGCCCAAGGTCATGATGTTGAAGCTCATGTTCAGCACGTAAAGCAATACCACCGTCGCCGCCAGCACCGTCGGCACCACGACCGCGGCGATCAAAGTGATCTTGAAGTTGCGCAGGAAGGCAAGCAGCACCAGCATCGCCAGCCCGGTGCCCAGGAGAATTGCGTCACGCACGCTGGCAGCGGAATTCACCACCAGCACGCTTTGATCGTACCAGTTCGCAAGCTTCACGCCGGGCGGCAACTGGGAGCGGTAGTTCGCGAGTTTCGCATGCACATCGCGGGCGATCTGCACGCTGTTGCTGCCGGGCTGCTGGTAGATATTGAACAGGACCGCCGGGCGACCGTCGGCGTTCACCTTGATCCACTGCGGCACCACGCCGTCGCTCACCAGCGCCACATCTTCCAGTCGCACGATGCCGTTGTTGCCGCTTTTGATGATGGTGTCGCTGATTTGCCGGAGCGTTTTCAGCCGAGTATCGGCGATTTCAAGATACAGCTTGTAGTGATCCTCCAACCGCCCCACGGCGGTGACTACGTTGGCTGCGCTCAACGCCTTCGCGACGTCGCCGAGGGTCAGCCCGTACGCCATCAACCGGGGCGGATCCACGGTAACCTGGTACTCCTCCCGCGCACCGCCGATCACCTGGATGCGCGCCACGCCATTCACACTGGAAAGCAAAGGGCGCAACTGATACTGCGCCAGATCGTAGAGAGCCGTTTGCGACTGGGTCGCGGAAGTCAGGCTGTAGGCGAGAATCGGGAAAACCGTCGGATCCATGCGCCGGGTAGTCAACTGGGTGCCCGGTGGCAGGTTCTGCAGGATCTGAGTGACTGCCTCGTTGATCTGCGCCGTCGCCAGTCCCATGTCGATGCCCCACTCGAAACTCACCGAAACGTCCGCCGAGCCGCGACTGGTGGTCGAGCGCACGTCGTGCACCCCCGGAACCCGCCGCACCACTTCCTCCACCGGCTGAGTAACGGACAACATCATCAGGTCGGCGGGCCGATCGCCTGCATTCAGCGCTACCAAAACGCGGGGGAAATCCACGTTGGGAAACAGGGTCACCGGTAGTTTGAACGCCGCCAGTGCGCCCGCGAGCGCCAGCAACGCCAGCAGAAACAGGATCGAGCGACGATGCTCCTGCATCCATTGGGTGACTGTCATCGCCCGCTCTCGCGCACGGCCATGCCGTCGCGCAATTCATAGTTCCCACGGCTCACGACCGGTTCGCTCGCGCTGAACGCACCTTGAACAGCGATCAGTCCGTCGCGCTCGATCCCGGTCCGCACATTCACCCGACGCGCCTTGCCCGCGTGCACTTGAAATATGTAGGCGCCCTGGGCATCCCGCAATACCGCCAAACGCGGCACGACCCATTCGACTTTGCGGCTGAGTCGGATCTTCGCGCGCACACGCGTGCCCGGCAAGAGGCCGCCTTCGCGGACCGCGACCAGCACGTCGACAAACTGGGTTTGCGGATTGATCATGCCGAACACCTGCGCCACACGCCCCGTAACATGAAGTTCGGGATCAAATACCGGAACCACGCGGACCGACATGCCGGCGCGCACCCGCGCCACGTCAAACGGCTCTATACCCAGCAGCACGCGCTGTTCGCCCGCGCGTGCGAGTTGCAGCACCGGGGCACCTGCCGTCAGACGATCGCCTTGCGCTGCCTGCACGGTAACCACTATGCCGTCGAACGGCGCGCGCACCTTCTCCACTGCCTGACCGGCGCCGATTGTTTCCTGCGCGCGCAGCGCGGCTTCGGCGTCAGCAAGGCCCTTTTTCGCCACCGCCAGTTGCGACTGGGTGGCCAGCTGCTGGCTGGCCAGCTGCGCAACGCGAACCACTTCGCTTTGCGCAAAATCCACCGCTTGCTGCGCCTGCCTGAAACCCAGTGCGGCGGTGGCACCGGTGGCGAACTCAAGGAGAGGAGCGCCTTTTTTCACCAATTGACCGGCACTGACCAGCAGCCCCACGATCTGGCCCGGGCGCGGCAAACTGACAGCTTGCAGCGCGCGCGTGTCCGGCGAAACCACGCCATAGCCAGTGACCGTATCCGCCATGGGCTGCTGCTTCAATGCCACGGTTTGCACCTGTACGCTGGGCGCACCGGTAGCCGGGAGAGCGCCTGAGACGAGCAGCAGACTCAGCAAGACTGTTCCAGTTCGCATCATTGGGTACCTTTGCTCCGTTCTGGAAGGTCGGGACCCAGCAGGATCTCCAACGCGATTTGTTGTTCCATCAATGCTTCTTGCAGATTGATTGCTTCGGTTTGCTTGTCCAGCAGTGCAATTTGCAGCCGTACGTAATCTGGTGCGGAAATATTGCCAGCCCGAAACGCAGCGAGGGCGCGTTGCGCGACGGTTTCGAGTTCGCCCACGCCGCTCCGGGTACGTTGCAACTGGCTGTGCAACAGTGTGAGGTTTTCCAGCGCAATCGCAATCTCGCTGTAGGCGCTGTTCAGACGATTCTGGTACTCGTCATACAGCTTCTTGCGCGTGGCGGTTTCTATGGCAATATTGCCGCGATTGCGATTGAAGATCGGCAGGCTCAGAGTCATGCCGAAACCCACGCTGTATAGCCCGCTCGTATCGCGCGCGCGGGTGAGGCCGATATTCAACGCCGGGAACTGCGCAAGTATCGCGCCGCGATACCTTTCTTCCTGGGATCTGTAGCCTGCTTGCAGGGCCTGCAAGTCCGGACGCCGGTTCAGACGCCCCTCCAGCCCGGCGCGCACAGCGACGGCATCGATCTCCTCGGCCCTGGGTTCGCCTACCAGCGATACCGGGGCACTGGGGGACAGCCCCAGCAGTCCATTGAGGCTCGCACGGTTCTGCAGTCGGCTGCGTTCCAGTTCGTTGATGCGCCGTTCGATACCCTGCAGGGCAGCCAGGTCGGCGCTGGCAAACTCCAGGGTGACGTTGCCCGCCTTGAGTGCCTGCTGGCTGCTCCGATAGCGATCCTCCAGCAGCGCGCGGGCGGCCTGCAACTGCCCCAGCAACGCTTTTTGCGCGGTCAACCGGGTGAAGAGCAACCGCGCCTGGCTGACGACCTGCCATTCCTGCCACAGCAGTTCCAGGTTCACCCGCTGCTCTTGCGCCACGGCCGCGTTCCTGCGCGAGGAGCGCTGCAGCAGCGCACTGACGTCGACGCTCGGATTGATATTAAGGGCGTTGGTGTTGCCCGCGGTGCCGTTCGTCGGATGATCGGATGTGATTCCCAATTGAGGATCCGGCAACAATCCGGCCGCGAACGATTGGGCACGGGCGATTCCCAACGCATCGCGCGCCTGCCTGAGCTGGGGATTGTTTGCCACCGCCAGCATCGCCACTTCGTCCATGTCCAGACCGTCTGCGGGGTCGAATACATGGGTCGACAGGCTGCGGAAGGGCTGGCGGGCCGGGTCGACGGTGATGGCCGACGCGGACCGCTGCAAGCTCACTTTCTCGGGCAGAGGATGAGGCGTGTACGTTGCGCAACCGGCAATTGTCAGGACCACGGACCAGAATGGAAAAAACAAGCGACGCATTGCGACGATCTTACGAACTTGGCTTCGTCACGATGGACTTGGCCACCATCCATCCTGCACCGCGCACATTCTTGATGATGCTCGTCCCCAGCTTTTTGCGCACGCCATGAATCAGGAAATCCACGGCATTGCTCTCCACTTCCTCATTCCAGCCATAAATGCGCTCCTCCAACTCGGCACGCGTCAGAATCGCACCAGGTCGAAGCAGAAGCGCGTGCAACAGGGCGAATTCGCGAGCGCTCAGAATCCCCACGGATTCGCCGCAGCGCGCTTCTCGCGACTCAGGATCCAGACTCACCACGCCGTTCGTCAGTACCGGCGCCGCCTTGCCACTCTGGCGCCGAACAACGGCCCGCAATCGGGCGAGGAGTTCGTTGACATCGAACGGTTTCACAAGGTAGTCGTCAGCCCCGAAATCCAGACCCTTGATCCGGTCGTCCACACCGTCACGGGCCGTAATGACAATCACGGGCACGCCATTACCCGTCTGGCGCAAACGGCGCAGTACCTCCAAGCCATCGCGATTCGGCAGTCCCAGGTCCAGCAATACGGCCTGGTGCTCTCCAAACTCCAGCGCGCTGCTGGCGGCAACGCCGTCCCGCACCCAGTCCACGGCGTATGCCGCGTCCTTCAGTGCGACGATCACCGCCTCGCCGATCATGTGATCGTCCTCGACGAGCAGTATGCGCATGGCTTCGCCCCGGATCACCGTTGCCAAATCGGGTTCGGGCTCATCTGAGCGCGTCCCGCTGCGAGTATGCGACATCGAGAGGCACCTTCGCCTTCTTCACCTGTGTTTCGAGATCTCGAAGTCGCCGGAAATACGCTTCCGAAAGGCGCGATCCACCGCCAACGTCGCCGCGCCTTTCCCCCGGCCGCGGCGTCCTACCGTTTTGCAGCGCAGTCTCGGCGGTTGCAAGCGCCTTTTGCGCATCAACGATCTCCCGATCGACCTGGCGCCATTGATTTTCGCGCGACTTAAGCTGAGCAGCGACATCTGCAGCAATTTTCGATTGCGCGCGACGCAGCAGCAGGCTCGCGCGTCGCTCCTCGGGAGAAAGTGTCTCGCTATCAATCGCGGTCTGCTCGCGCGCCCCGGGCAACGGCCGTGCGGAGTAAGTAACTTCACCGTCAGAACCGATGGATCGATAAATAGTTTCGGCGTGCGCCGTGACGGCCGCCGTGCATGCCGCGCCCAGAATTGCGACCATTACGGCAGAAAGGTGCCGGTTGCTTCCATTTACGCTCAACATGTGTTTCTCCTTTGTCCCTCGATCGACCTCGAAGGGATCGACCTAGGCCCGAGGGCGCATTTGTCCTTCTCGCATTTTAAGCATGGACTAGTTCGCAGACAGTTCAATCACGTCTTTTCGGGTAATGCTCAGATAGGTCACCAGACTCGCGATGGTCGCAAGGAAGATCCCGCTGGTCGCCATCGTACCCAGCCCGAGACCGCCGTTCGCCGAGGGTTGCGATAGCAGATCGCCGAGCGACGCGCCCAGCGGACGGGTGAGAATGTAGGCGATCCAGAAGGCAAGCACGGCGTTCGCCTTCAGCGCGTAGTGCGCGAAGGTCACTACGCCGATCAGCCCGCCGAATGCGAGCGCGGAAACGGCGTAGCCCAGTTGCAGTCCTTCGGCGGCAAGGTCGCCTGCGGCGGTTCCTAGCGCGAACGTGAAAAGGATCGCACCCCAGTAGTAGAGTTCGCGCTTGCGCGTGAAGATCGAATGGATCGACAGGGTGCGTTCGCTTGCGAACCAGACTACGAAGGTGGCAAGCAACGCCAGCGCGAAGAGGAGGGTCGTCGTCTGCAGCGAAACGCCCAGGTTGTCGACCAGGTTGTCGGTCACCAGCGTTCCGGCCACGCTGATCAGCACCACCGTCACCCAGTACATCCAAGGGACGTATCTGGCGGCACGTACCTGCAGAAACAGGAACACCAGCAGCAGCGCGCCCATGACCGCCGACGTGCCGGTCAGCCCGAAATTCAGATTGGTCGCGAAGAAATCCGCGCCGGTCTCGCCCACGGTCGTCGCGAGGATCTTGATGATCCAGAAGTACAGCGTGACTTCCGGTACCTTGTTCAGTAGTTGCAGCGCGCGTTCGCGCGTGGGCGTGCTCATGTTCGTGCTCCCGCAAAATTTCTGCAAAAACCGGGGCGAAGAAACCGCCCCGGCGTGCCGCCGACCCGGCCGCTCAGTCCTTGCGGTCGCCCTCATCGTCCCGGTCGGACTTGTCCTCGACCGCGGCGATGACTTTGCCGCTCGCCGCATCGACCTTCACGTCCATGACCTTCCGGTCCTTCACGACTTCGATGTCGAATACCGGCTGGCCCTTGTGATGCTCGAATTCCGCTTTGGCTGCCTTGCCGCCGACATGTTGCTCGGCTGCAGTCACCGCCTGGACGAGACCGATCTTGGCGCCCGTGATCTCCAGCGCGTCGTTGTCACCCGATTGGGCGGCCCAGGCGCCGCCGACCGCCGCTGCGGAAAGTGCTGCGAGTGCTGCCAATTTGTATTTGCGTTGCATGATGTGGGTTCCTTGAGATTCCGCGAACATTCGCGATGAACGGAAGGTAGCAATCGAGAATTAGCGCAGAGTTAGGGTTTCCAGTCGAAAGCGCCGCCGCGCGATAGCATCGCGCCGTTGCAATCACTGGAGGTTCCGATGAAAGTCTTATGGGCGGCATGCCTGTTGGCAATCTCGAATACGGTTTTCGCCGCGGGCGGCCCGCTCGGCATTGACCATGCGCTGAAATTCGACGATTCGGGCATCTGGAAGCGAAGCACCCAGAACACCGTGCTCAGTGTTGTAGTTGTGGGAACGCTTGGCGCGGCGTTCTGGGAAGGTGGGGAAACCCGGCTCGGAAAGACGCTGTGGCAATCGGTGGATTCGATGCTGATCTCGACCGTCGCGGCCAACGGCGCAAAGCTGCTGTTTACCCGCACAAGGCCGACGGAGAACAACGATCCGAACCAGTGGTTTCAGGGTGGCCACCATTACAGCTTCCCGAGCGGCGAAGTAGCGGCGATGACAGGCGCGATTACGCCATTTGTACTCGAATATGGCAAGGACCACCCTGCGGTATGGGCGCTGGAGTTGTTACCCGCCTACGACGCTATCGCGCGAATGAAGGTTCGTGCACATTGGCAGACTGATGTACTCGCCGGGTTCGCGATCGGCACGGCAGCCGGATACTATGCACACACACGGAATGAACCGTGGACGCTGAGCCTGCTCCCGCACTCAGTCATGGT
>CAWJNP010000035.1:0-64136 GCA_963844255.1 uncultured beta proteobacterium | reverse complement strand
CTGTCTAACTTACTTGGACGACGTATTGCTAGCAGGGGAAATCGATTCAGGTGGCCATTTAAAAATAAAACCTATTGATTTTGCAAAAATTGGTTTGCTTGTGCTCCAAAATGGAATATGGCAAAGTAGACAGATAATATCTTCTCAATGGATAAGCCAAATAAACAATCCGATTACTAAAATATTTGATACTTCAGTGGCAGGACCCTATATGGGATATTTATGGTGGCAAGAGCCTGTCATCAACGGAGTTGTTACCTCATTCCAATCCAGAGGTAATGGGGGGCAGTATTTAATTGGCATTCCTAAGGATGAATTTACTCGGAGTATTCACAGGATCTGCCTACAACAGTGAAAAGCAAAATCAACCCTTTGTACTTATGAAAGATTATATTATACCCGCATTTCAAGAATAGGATCATCTAACAAATTGTTCAACTTGATTCGGCTAAAGCCTCACAAGTTAACAAGATGTTAGATTGAATAATAATATTACAAATAATTAGTGATATTATTAATATTGATATTTTTTGAGGAGTTATTTATGTTTGAAAAGATATCATATTTCTTTAAACGTTATCCACTTGAAAAGAAAAAAGAAAGAGTATTTAAAGAATATGAAAAACAATTTGATTTACTTGAAAATAAGAGCAGATATTACGAAGAAGAATTTCAATCACTTCAATCTGAAAGAAGTAGCGAGGTAGATATAATAGAGTATGATATTGAAATAGTAAGGACAAAATACTACTGGCGGCTTCTTGAAAAAAAATATCTAAAAATGCCTGCACGAACTGATAGTAATTTTTGGGTAGAATCGAGTCTTCCATCCTAATATTAAAATAATTAGCAACAATGGGATTAGTGATATCCATGAAGAACTAAGAAATAGAAAATATAATACATTAAAATATTATACTCAAATAATTATAGCTTTGACGGGATTGGATGGTATTGCGGTGGGGATAATAGCAATAATCTATAAGTGATCAATCTAACAACCGCTTCAAGCCTAGAACGCTATGGCACAGAATTGTGCATTGCAGATATTTCTTGAAATTAAGGCGTTTGCTTTGACGCAATCTGCGCCATGTACGCGTTCAGGCTTAAGCGAATGTTAAATTGACCATACCGCTCTATTCGCTTGATTTCTCTTAGAACTGCTTCGGCCGATACTGGTATCAACTGCTCATCATTTGCTTCTAAGGGTATTGTTGTTCACTACTTTTCCCCAATTCCTAATCAGTTGAAATTCGGGAAGTCAAATGCGTGACAAGTTGCTGGATCGAACTTACCTGCACTCCAGGTTTTATCAGATACAGCTCATCCATTTGTACAGGGCAACGATGTGTGCGTCAGCTATTCCAAGATCGGCTAGAGCGTGATAGAAACCCGCTCCAATAGTTGCCGTGGAGCTGACCTCATCTCAATTGCGACTTTGCGGGTCCCTTTCTCCAAAATGAGGTCATCTCGTTTCCGTTTGATGTACGATGGGGTCCAATTTGACAGCCCACTGCAGATTTGTTCAATGCAGTAGCTCTCCCAAGATGAACCATATACTGGGTGCCCAAGCAAGTCATTTTCGGTCTAAATTCCCAGCAGCGCGTGAGTTATCCCGGTATCGCGAATCCCACTTTCCGCACCTCTATAGGCAACTCTGAGGATTTTCTTACCCGCAACTTACTTAACATATGACTAGTATTACTCCTTTATTGTACCTGATATCCTCTTCCCGGAGGGGAACATGAGTACGTATGAAGCGAAGCTCCTGCAACACCTGGGATCGTAGCGGGCATGTGTGACGAAGCAAGAATCGTTGAGAATATTGATCGTATTGTAAACTTACCAGGGAGGAAGATCAGCGTGGGAACGGCGGTCAAAGCGATGATCGTCAATGCTCTGGGATTTAGCAATAAAGCGTTGTATCTGACACCCCAGTTTTACGAGAATCGGCCGGTTGAGTTGCTCATCGCAGAAGGCGTTCAGGCTTCAGATTTGCATGATGATTGTCTGGGGACTGCGCTGGATGCGTTGTATGAGAACGGAATCACCGAAGTATTTTACTCAGTTAGCAGTCGAGCATTGTCGGCAGCGGGAATCAAACATCGTTTTGTGCATCTGGATTCGACGACGTTCTCTTTGCATGGAGAGTACGACGTAAGTGGGGAACGAAAACACGAAGATGATCCGGAAGTCGTATCCATCACCAAAGGGTTTTCGAAAGACCAACATCCAGAGCTCAATCAAGTTATTCTCTCATTGATGTGTGCGCATCGCAGTACGATACCAGTATGGCTGGAAGTCTTAAGTGGCAACGAGAGCGACAAGAAAAGTTTCCACAAAAGCATTGCAGAATACAAGAAACAGTTTCGCGCGAAACGACTTCCGTATTTTGTCGCCGACAGTGCGCTATATACCAAAGAAGGACTTTCGCAAATGTCAGACATCAGATGGGTGACACGAGTACCTGAAACGATCAGGCAGGCAAGAGAACGAATACTCGAGACTGATTCCTCACACCTCACTCCATCTGATCAAGAGGGGTACAGCTATCGGGAAGTGCAGGAAACCTATGCGGGAGTTACCCAACGATGGCTCATTGTGTTTTCGAAAAAAGCGTATGAGAGAGAATATGAAACACTTGCGAAAAACATTCGAAAAGAATGTGAAGAAAAAGGCCAAGACGTCACGACAGTGCCGAGGCGCCGCAATTTACGACTGAACTCGCTTGCCGAGAGTCGTGCCCGGCCGCCGCCGGATAGGCGAAGCTCACCGCGTCGAACGCCACACCACCGGCGCCCAGTTCAGGCAGCACGGCCGGCCGGGCCGGCGCGCTGATCGCCGGCTCGGTTTCGAGCAATTCCACCAGGCGCTCGGTCGCACCGGCCGCGCGCTGCAGGTCCGACAGAACCTCTGAAATGGCTGCGACGGAACCCGCGGCGATCGCGCTGTAGAACACGAACGCAGACAGATCGCCGGCGGTCAGCCGCCCATCCAGAACATCGTGCCCTCCCATCCAGAGGATCACGCCGACACCGCCGAATACGATCAGCATGATCAACCCGACCAGCAGCGCAGACTGGCCGATCCGGCGCACGCCTGTCGCGTAGGCCGCCTCCACGTGCGCGGCAAACGCGCGGCGGGTCGCATCTTCATGCACGTAGGCCTGCACGGTGCGCACCTCGTGCAGCGCTTCGTCGATGAAGGCGCTCACATCCGCGACCCGGTCCTGGCTTGCGCGCGAAGCGCCCCGTACGCGCCGGCCGAGTACCGCGATCGGCAGCACGATCAGCGGCCCGAGCACCAGCACGATCAGCGTCAGCCTGAAGTTCGTGTAGACCAGCATGCAGAGCGCACCCGCAAGCAGGAGCGCGTTTCGCAGCGCAAGCGAAAACCCGTACCCGACCACCGCCTGCAACAGCGTCGTGTCGTTGGTGAGGCGGGAAATCACCTCGCCGGTGCGCACGGTTTCGAAATAGCCCGGAGCAAATCGCAGCAGGTGGTCGAACACCGCGCGCCGTATGTCGGCAATCACTCGCTCTCCCGTGCTGAGCATGAGGTAGAAACGCGCGTACGTTGACAGCGAGAGCACGACCGCGAGCCCGATGGTCGCTCCCAGCGCGCGGTCGAGTACGGCCGGGCTCGCAGCGGCGAATCCCGCATCGATCACGTAACGCAGGCCCTGGCCAAGCGCAAGTACGCAGGCCGCGGCGACAAGCAGCGCGCCCACCGCGCAGGCGATTCGCAACCGGTAGGGCGAGAGGAAACGCGCCAGACGAAGGAACTGGGAAAAGTTGCGGCTGCCCGGCCGGTCAGGCAGGCGGTCGTTGAATACTGACATGGGCCCGCACTCTACCGCAGGCGCGGGGCCCTCAGTTACCTTCCGTAGAAACGGTAGTTGTTGCGGCCGAGTTCCTTGGCGCGATACATGGCGACATCCGCGTTTCGCAGCAACGACTCCCCGTCGCCCGCGTCTCCGGGAAACTGGCTGATCCCGATGCTCGCCCCGATGGTGAATCCCCGTCCATCGACGAGGATTTCAGGTGACAGGGTACGCAGGATCTTTTCCGCCACCACGGCACAATCCGCTTCCAGGGGCAGTTCGGGGATCACGATTACAAACTCGTCCCCGCCCTGCCGGGCAAGCGTGTCGGCCTTGCGAACGCAGCCTGCCAGTCGGTTGGCGACTTCGCGCAGCACCGCGTCGCCCGCCTTGTGTCCGAGCGTATCGTTGACGTTCTTGAAGTGGTCCAGGTCGATCACCATCACCGCAAGTCGCGCATCGCGCCGCTGGGCCGAGTACACCGCCTGCCGCAGGCGGTCGTCAAGCAGGCGCCGGTTCGGCAGTCCCGTCAGGGTGTCGTGATATGCAAGGAACTGGACTTCCTCCTCGTGGCGTTTTCTGTCGCTGACGTCCTGCGACACACCGATGATTCGCTCGGCCCGGCCGCCGTTCCCGGAGACCAGCTTGCCACGCGCGGCTAGCCAGCGGATACGCCCCTCGGGCCCCACGATTCGGAATTCGCAGAAGTAGGCTTCACCCGTTTCAAGCGTCCGCTTCGCAGCCGCGTTGAAACGCTCGCGGTCGTCGGCGTGTACGAGGGTGCGCAGGTCCGGATACGGCTGCCCGTCCTCGGCAGGTGAGCCGAGCAGCCCACCGGGTTCGCGGCCCCAGGAGAACCTGTCCTCCGATACGCTCCATTCCCAGTAGTAGAGATCGGCTGCATCGACCGCAAGGCGCAGCCTTTCCACGCTCTCGTAGAGCGCCGCATCGGCCAGCTTGGCCTGGGTAACGTCGCGCGCCGTACCGGTGGCACCGATGATCGCGCCGGACGGGTCGCGCAGGGGTATCACGTTGAAGGATAGGTCGACATGCCCGCCGTCGCCACGCAGGTGGCGCGTTTCGTAATTCTGCACATGCTCACCCGCGAGTATCCGGCCGAATACCGCCTGGTCCCTCTCGCGGACCTCGGGTGAAACGTAGTTCTTGAAGGGCTTGCCCAGCATCTCCGAGGCAGCACCACCCCAGATGCGGCGCACGGCGACCCCGTTCAGATAGGTCCATCGTCCCTCGAGATCGACCGACCAGATCAGATCGTTCGATGTTTCGACCAGATTTCGATACATCGCCTCACTCTCGCGCAATGCGCGTTCGGCCGCATGTCGCTCGTGTACGTCGGAGATCGCAAATATTGCGCCCGCTTCCGGCTGGTTGCTGTCGATCGCCCTTCCCAGGCTGCGGCACCACAGCGTGGATCCGTCCTTGCAGATCAGCCGCGTGTCGTCCTCCACAATCACCCCGCGCTTGAGCCGTGCATAGATATCGTTTCCGACCGTTTTCCACGAGCGTTCCGAACCGTACAGATCCCGGGTGGCCTTGCCTATGAGCTCCCCGGGTTCGTAACCGAGCATCTGTTCCATCCGCCGGTTGCAGCGCACGATCCGGCGTTGTTCCACGAACATGATGCCTACCGGGAGGACGTCGAAAATCATGTCTTCCTCTGCAACCAGCGACTGATATGCGGCCTGGGCGCGCTTGGCCTCGCTGATGTCAGTGAACACGCCGACCAGCCCTCCCAGTGGCGTGCGTACCGTCTTGCCCTGGAGCCAGCGGCCATCGCGGGCACGGTACTGGCGCAACGCGCCGTCACCCGCAAGATGGCGCTGCACGCGAGCCTCGATCCAGCCGTCGCGGTCGGCGCGCGCCCCCTCCGGGATACGCTCCGCATGGTCGAACGCAGCCTCTGCGATAGCGCGGAATGGCGTTCCCTCCAGAGTATCGGGGCCCTTCCCCGGCGCGTACAGGGCCGCAAATGTCGCATTGCAGGTGACCAGCCTGTCGCTTTTGTCGTACAGCGCGATGCCGTCGGGCGAATTCTCGATCGCATCGCGCAGACGACCCTCACTGGCGGCCAGACGATCGATCAGGGCATCATTCCTGAACCGGATCCGAAGCGTCGCCGTCACACTGCGCCGCAACTGGGAATAGACCAGTGCAAGCAGGACGATGAACAGAACCAGCATCACGGCCATCATGCGGTACGCATTGCCGGGCTGCACTACGAGGCTGTAGGTCGATCCGGCCATCGGAAACACCAGGAAGGCGAGGAAGGCGGCGCGGCTCGCCGAATACAGCCCTGCTGCACCGATCAACGCTCCGCCGATCACGAAGACGATCGCCAGCTTTCCCACCAGCGTGGCGGACGGGAAAAACAGCAGGGGGGCGGCCGCCCAGGCCGCTCCGACCGCCAGCGTGCCCAGAACGAACCGCCGCTCCCAGAGCGCGAAATCCGACTGATCGGAGCGTATGTAGGCGAAGTGCACGGCGGCTCGAATCAGGCTCAACGTCACCATTCCGGTGAACCAGGCAAGCAGTGGTCCCGCGGAATCGGTTTCCCAGAGCACGAGCATCAGCATGCCTACGTATACGGGAGACGCGATGTACGCGGGAACCGCGCTGCGATACAGATGCGAGATCCTGGCCGCATCGAAAGCGCGACCCGCCTGCTCCGCTACGAACTCTGAACCATCCCGGGCGTGGCCTGCTGTATTCATCGCCCCCCCTTCGCTTCTATATCGATACGCCACCTTAGTTGCCGACCGCAGCGCACGCCGGGTAGCAATGCGCGCGCGTGACGATTTCTTTCACTTCGCCCGGCAGATTCCGACGAACGGTACGCCGGTGGCGCACGGACGGTGAACCCTCGCGAATTCCGAAGCCCTCATCGCCTCCAGCGATTTCAGCACCGCCTCGATCGCACTTCCGCTATGCGGAGTCTGCCTGCAGGCGCCGATCGAGAAGCTCGATCCAGTGCAGCACCGGTGTCCCTGTCCCCGATTGAAGATGGGTGAGGCAACCGATGTTTGCCGTAACGATCGCGGCGGGCTTGCCTGCCTGCAGCGAGTCCAGCTTGCCGGCGCGCAGCCGCTGAGACAGTTCCGGCTGAAGGATCGAGTAGGTGCCTGCAGACCCACAACACAGGTGTGCATCCGTCACCGGGGACAGTTCGAAGCCAGCGGCAACCAACAGCTGCTCGACGACTCCACCCAGTTTCTGCCCATGCTGCAGCGTGCACGGGGAATGAAACGCGATCCGGTCGCTCGCTGCCGTCTGTGCCGGCAACAGTGCCGTCAATGTCGAGCGCTCAGCCGCCACGACCTGCGAGAGATCCAGCGTCATGCCGGAGATGCGCGCAGCCCTGTCGCGGTATACGGGATCATCTCGCAGCAGATGCCCATACTCCTTCACCGTCGCGCCGCAGCCGCTCGCCGTCATCACAATCGCTTCCGCCCCTGCCTCAACGTGCGGCCACCAGAAATCGATCAGTGCGCGCATGTCGGCGAGTCCCGCGGCCTGGGCATTGAGGTGAAATCGCACGGCGCCGCAGCAGCCCGCGCCGCCGGCCTCCACCAGCGAAATCCCGAGCCGGTCGAGCACGCGAGCCGCCGCCGCGTTGATGTCCGGGGCCAACCCCGGCTGCACGCAACCGGCCAGCACCAGCATTTTCCGTGCATGTCGCGGCGACGGCCAGGTGCCGGCCGGGGCAGCCGGTGCTGGAATCTTGTCGCGCAAACCACCGGGCAGCGCCGGCCGCACTGCCCGGCCCAAGGCCAGCAGCGCACTGAACAGGCCCGTGCGCGGCAGCACCGCGGCAAGCACCGTGCGTTGCATTGCAGCCCATGCGCTCCTCGGCACACGCTCTTCCACGACCTTTCGTCCGATGTCGACCAGGCGACCATACTCGACGCCGGAGGGACAGGTGGTCTCGCAGGAGCGGCAGGTGAGGCAACGGTCGAGATGCAGCTGCGTCTGCGAAGTGACTGCCTCGCCCTCCAGCGCCTGCTTGATCAGATAGATCCGCCCGCGCGGACTGTCCAGCTCGTCACCCAGTAGCTGGTAGGTCGGGCAGGTCGCGGTACAAAAACCGCAGTGCACGCATTTGCGCAGGATCGCGTCGGCCTCTCGGCCTTCGGGCGTATCGCGGATGAACTCGGCAAGACTGGTCTGCATTCGTTCTTTGCTGCTGCCTGTTGATGGTGCTGAAGGACGCCCGCCTCGTACTCTGGAGACCGGCCGTACAAGAAGTTATAGTACTCAGGGATTTACACGAAGGCTGGGTCCGTGCGTCGCCGAAACTGGTCCGTCATATTTTCGCTCGCCGCCATCGCCGGATACGCCGGATTCGGCTTCTGGGGAGCATTCGTCGCGCCGATGGTCGCGCTGGCGGCATACGCGTGGAACGACCGGCGCGAAGGCAGCGCCGCACAAACGGACGAAGAGGAGCGCTTCGCTGCGTTCCTGCAGTCTGCGGACGCCGCACCCGAAATCCCTGAAACACCCATAGCGCCCGTGCAAGCCCGGGAAATGCCTCGCCTGTCCCGGGCGGCACTTGCGACGCGTTCGATCGCATCAGCCGTGAGATCAACGGACATGGCGCTCGCGGCGGGCCTGTTCGAAGAATTTTCCGCCCTGCGCGACCAACTCACGCTCGATGCCGGCACACTCGACAAACTCGGCCAGACGCTGCTGGAAAGACGCGCATACCTTGATGCCGGATGGGCACTGCATGCGGGCGCGATCGCGGCCGGCGACGCCGTCGCCGCAGAGAAGAAGCTCGCAGAGGTCGCAGGAAAGGCCGCGGTCTCGGGGCAGCTGGAAACAGCACGCCGCCTGTATCTGGAACTCGTCGAACGGTATCCTGAGGCGGGGTTCGCTAACTTTGCACGCGCGCGTGCCGAAGAACTGCAGCGGCAGGCGCAAACTTCGTCCTGAGGCCGGCTCACCAGGCTCTCGGAGTTCACTGAGGTCACCGAGCTCACCATTCGGGGTACAGCCGGCCATGGTTGAAGACACCGGCCGGGTCGAAGGTCGCCTTGAGGTTCCGATGCAGGCGGGAAAGTACCGCATCCAGTGGAGAAAAAGCACCTGCCTGGCGGTCGCCGCCGCGGAACAGGGTCGCGTGCCCGCCGGCTGCCTTTGCAATTGCCCGCACCGTGGACGCGTCCGCACCGGTTTTCCACCAGCGCAACGCACCACCCCATTCGATGAGCTGTTCGCCCGCGAGAGAAACCGGACCAGCGGTCGAGGGCAGCGAGAGGCGCCACAGCGCGCCGGGCTGGGCGAAAAATTCGTCTTCCTGTTCGCGTATGCCTCGCCAGAACGGTACAGCGTGTGTCGCTTCGACAGACTCGCCGCCCAATCTGCCGCGCGCGGCGTCGACCGCAGCCGCAGCACCCTCGAGTCGCACCGTAAGGGTGCCCTGAGTCCAGACGCTCGCGCTGACCGGCAGCGGCAGTCCCGCCCATTCGTTGAGCTTCGCAAGCGTATCCCGCTCGTTCATGGCGAATCGGAGGGTTCCCGAAGCCACGGGGATCGGCAGTACTTTCAACGACACGTCCAGAATCAGTCCGAGTGTGCCCATTGAACCCACGGCCAGCCGGGACACGTCGTAACCGGCAACGTTCTTCATCACCTGCCCGCCAAAGCGCATGGCGTTGCCGCGACCGTCCATGAGACTGCAACCCAGGACGAAATCGCGTACGGCGCCGTAGTAGAGCCCGTTGGCTGCGCGTCGCGGACCCGCCAGGCCCGCCGCGATGCATCCCCCCACAGTGGCACCCGACCCGAAGTGCGGCGGCTCGAAGGCCAGCATCTGGTGCCGTGCGGCAAGTGCTTCCTCGATTTCGGCGAGCGGGGTTCCACAGCGCGCAGTCAGCACCAGTTCCGTTGGCTCGTAACTGGTGATGCCCTTGTATTCGCTCGCGTCCAGCGTGTCGCCCTCGAGCGGCCCGCCGTAGAAGTCCTTGGTGCCGCGCCCGCGGATGCACAAGCGGCCGCCACCTTCTGACGCAGCGCGAATACGGTCCGCAAAACGGCTCAGCGTGCTGTCTGCAGCGAGCCCCATGTCAGAACCGCGGCAGGTCGGCGAATGGCAACCGGCCCGCATGAACATGCATGCGGCCGTATTCGGCGCACCGGTGCAGGGTCGGAATGTTCTTGCCCGGATTGAGCAAGCCGTGCTCGTCGTAGGCCTTCTTTACCGCAAGAAACAACTCGATTTCCCGCGCTCCGAACTGGACGCACATCTGGTTGATCTTCTCGATCCCCACGCCGTGCTCGCCGGTGATCGTCCCCCCGACAGCCACACATTTTTCCAGAACTTCGGCGGCAAACTCCTCTGTGCGGCGCAGTTCGTCAGGGGCGTTAGCATCATAGAGAATCAGCGGATGCAGGTTGCCGTCGCCCGCGTGAAATACGTTCGGGCAGCGCAGCCCGTACTTCTGTTCCATCTCGGCGATGAAGCCCAGCATTTCGCCCAGACGCTTTTTCGGGATGGTTCCGTCCATGCAGTAGTAATCCGGAGATATCCGTCCCACGGCAGGGAATGCGGCCTTGCGTCCGGCCCAGAAGCGGATGCGCTCCGCCTCGCTCTCTGAAACCCGCAGCTGCGTCGCGCCCGAGCGCGACAGGACATCCTTCATGCGCCCGATTTCCTCGGCCACCTCTTCAGGGGTTCCGTCGGACTCGCACAACAGGATCGCCGCGGCATCGAGATCGTAGCCCGCGTGCACAAACTCCTCCACCGCGTGCGTCGCGGGCCGGTCCATCATCTCCAGACCCGCAGGGATGATGCCGGCGCCGATCATGTCTGCCACGGCATTGCCGGCCGTCTCCACTTGCGCAAACGAGGCCATGATCACTCGCGCCACTTCCGGTTTGGGGACGAGCTTTACCGTCGCTTCCACGGTCACCGCAAGCATGCCCTCCGACCCGATGGCCAGCGCAAGCAGGTCGAATCCGGGTGCGTCCAGCGCCTCGGAGCCGAACTCGACCGGTTCGCCCTCGATCGTGTAGCCCCGCACCCGCAACACATTGTGCACGGTCAGGCCGTACTTCAGACAGTGCAGTCCGCCCGAATTCTCGGCGATGTTCCCGCCGATCGTGCAGGCGATCTGGCTCGACGGGTCCGGCGCGTAGTAGAGGCGATGCATTGCAGCCGCCTCCGAGATTGCAGCGTTTCTGACGCCGGGCTGGACACGCGCGGTGCACGCACGCGGGTCGATCGAGAGTATCCGGTTGAACTTCGCCATGCCCAGGAGCACACCTTCCGCCGAGGGCAGTGCCCCACCGGACAGGCCCGTCCCCGCGCCCCGCGGCACCACCGGCACGCGCATCGCGTAGCAGGTCCTCAAGATGCGCGACACCTGGTCTTCGGTTTCCGGTAGCGCGACCACCATCGGCAACTGCCGATAGGCCGACAGGCCGTCACACTCGTAAGGCCGCGTTTCCTCCTCGCGGTACAGCACCGCGTGTTCAGGCATGAACGCACGCAGCGCAGCCACGACTTCGCGCTGTCGCGCGAGGCTGATTTTCGGTGCGATGTTCTCTTCTGCGCCCATTCAGATCTTCAGGTAGGGTGCGGCCCAGCCCAGTCCGGCCAGTGTTCCCGCAGCGGGATTGTACTCACAGCCGTCTGCACAACCGCGGGGAGTGCACGCGCAGCGACATCGTGTTTGTCGTACGCATAGCGAAACTGGCACTCCACGCAACGGAAACCCGGCTTCGCGGCCGGCGCAGAGTCGCGCGGCTTGCGCAGTCATACTGCTAAGATACTAGAAAACAAACAGATTTTTCTGCCCGGAACAGAAAATTGGCCCCCCTGACCTATCTCCAACGCGTGCTGCCGTTCCTCGCCTGGGTGCCGAAGTTGAACCGCGAAACCCTGCGCGTCGACGCGATGGCAGGTCTCACGGTTGCGCTCGTCGCGATTCCCCAATCTCTGGCGTACGCGCAGCTCGCGGGCCTGCCCGCGTTCTACGGTCTCTACGCAGCGCTGATCCCGACGATTATCGGCGCGCTGTTTGGATCCTCGGCGCAGCTGTCGACCGGCCCGGTCGCACTCACTTCCCTGCTGACCGCCGCGAGCGTGGCCCAGCTGGCGGGTGCCGACGCGCCCGAATACATCAGCTATGCCATTGCGGTCGGATTGCTCGCAGGCTTGTTCCAATTGGGGTTCGGACTGATGCGCCTCGGCGCACTCATGAACCTGCTGTCGAATCCGGTGCTGATGGGTTTCGTGAACGCTGCCGCGATTCTCATCACGCTGTCGCAGATCCCCGTGCTCCTGGGTGCGAAACCGCCTGCCACCGGGCACGTCATCTCGGACGCGTTCTTCCTGCTGACCAATCCGGATCGCGTGCACTTCGTTTCCCTTGCATGCGGCCTTTTCGCCCTGGCTTCGCTGCTGGCGTTTCGCCGCTACAGGCCGAAATGGCCGGGTGTGCTCATCACGGCAGTGGTCTTTACCGCCGCCAGCTATTTTCTGGGCTACGCCGCCGCCGGCGGGCGCATTGTCGGCGAAATACCGCGGGGGCTGCCTAGCATCTCACTGCCGGACCTCGAGTGGGGCATGGTTGTTTCCCTGATCCCGGCCGCTTTCGTCATCGCAGTGATCAGTTTCATGGAAGCCATGTCGAGCGCAAAGATCGCGGCAATCAAGACCGCCACCCGGTGGGACGAGAACCAGGAGCTGATCGGTCAGGGGCTGGCGAAAATCGCCGCAGCCCTGTGCCACACGATGCCTGTGAGCGGTTCGTTTTCGCGCTCCGCGCTGAACCTGGCCTCCAACGCAAGAACGGGGGTCTCCTCGATCGTATGCGCCCTGTGCGTGCTGCTGACGATACTGTTCTTTACTCCGTTGCTGAAATATCTTCCCCAGCCGGTGCTGGCCGCAGTGATCATCATGGTTCTGAGCAACCTCGTGAACGTACGCAGTCTGCGCAATGCCTGGCGCGCAAGCGGCGACGACGCGTTTGCCGCGTTGGTCACATTCGCCGCGACGCTCGCATTCGCGCCACAGATCCAGGACGGGATTCTTACGGGGATCATCCTCTCCCTCGGCTTGTTCATCTACCGCCGGATGCGCCCGACCTTGACGGTCGTTTCGGCCGGTTCGGAGGCAATGGCGCGCGAGCACGTGCCGCCGGAACTTCCGGGGATTCTCGGCATCGTGCGCTTCGACGCCTCCCTGATCTTCGTGAACGCCGCCTACTTTGAAGGGGCGGTGTTGCGCCTCGAGCAGGAATGTACCGGCCTGCGGTTCATTCTGGTGTCGGCCGGCGCGATCAATCATATCGACGCATCCGGCGTGGAAATGCTGACCTCGCTGATCGAGGAATTGCGCAAGAAGAACATCATTGTTGTATTCAGCGCAACGAAGGCTCAGGTCATGACAGTCCTCGAGCGTACCGGCCTCGCGGAACGGATAGGCCGGGGGAATTTCTTCTATACCGAGTCCGGTGCGCTGGATGCGCTTTCTGCACGAACTGCGGGAGAATCGGAACAGACCCCGGCCGCGACGCCACCAGCCCCCGCGTGATTGATGTATCGTATCGCTCCCGCAAAGTTGCGGCGGCAGCGCTAAACCCGCGTTGTCAGCCACCCGCGGGTTCCCCTAGAATTCCGTTTCCAAGGCGCCATTTCCCAACTCCCCGAGGACGATACATGGAACATCAACTCCCGAAACTTCCCTACGCAATGGATGCACTCGCTCCGCACATCTCCAAGGAGACCTTCGAGTTCCATTATGGCAAGCACCATCAGGCCTATGTCACGAACCTGAACAACCTGATCAAGGGCGGCGAATTCGAGAACGCCAGCCTTGAGGACATCATCAGGAAATCCTCGGCCGGCATATTCAACAATGCGGCCCAGGTCTGGAACCACACGTTTTTCTGGAACAGCATGAAACCAGGCGGGGGCGGCAAGCCGGGCGGCGCGCTGGCCGCAGCGATCGACAAGAAGTGGGGCTCGTTCGACGCTTTCAAGGATGCCTTCGCAAAGAGCGCGGTCGGAAATTTTGGCTCCGGCTGGACGTGGCTGGTAAAGAAGGCCGACGGTTCGGTGGATATCGCAAACACCTCGAATGCCGGCAGCCCGCTCACCGGAGCGGACAAGCCCCTGCTGACGATCGACGTATGGGAGCATGCCTACTACATCGACTTCCGCAACGCGCGCCCGAAATTCGTCGAGACCTATCTCAACAGCCTCGCCAACTGGGATTTTGCCGCAAAGAACTTCGGCTGATCGCATCTCGGACTCGTTCAAACCCCGCTGATCGCGGGGTTTTTTCTTGGAGCAGCTAGATGAGTAATCCACTGGATACGCTGATCGGCACCGCCGCCACGGGCATCGTGCTCACGTTGGTTCTCTATGCGCTGGCGCGCGCGATGCTCGGGAGCTGAGATGGACTATGTCCCGGCATTGTCGCGCTGGATGCATCTGATGGCCGGCATCATGTGGGTCGGCCTGCTGTATTACTTCAACTTCGTCCAGGCGCAAGCGATGAAGGAGGCGCAGGCGGACGGATCGGCCGCAGGCATCGCCAGACACGTCGCACCCCGTGCACTGTTCTGGTTCCGTTGGTCCGCGGTGGCGACCTGGCTTTCCGGCGCCGCGCTGCTCGGAAAGAATTTCGTCGCTGCATTCACGCTCCAGCCGGCGCATCTGCCCATCGGCATCGGCGCATGGCTTGGAACCATCATGCTGATCAACGTCTGGGCACTGATCTGGCCAAATCAGAAGAAGATTCTGGGCATCGTACCGGCCGACGAAGCGCAGAAGGCGCGCGCGCGCAGGATCGCGTTCCTCGTATCCCGTGCAAACCTTGCACTTTCGTTTCCTCTGCTGTTTTTCATGGCGGCCGGCGCGCACACCGCGATATACATGACTCGCTGATCACCTGGCCCTTTTCGGCGGATGCAAAGACTGGGAGAATCCGCACCCCATGCGCCGCCTCCCCGTTTTTGTGCTCCTCTGCGCTTCGCTTGCGTGCCGGGCTGCGGATCCGTCCGCGAACGATGCAATCATCGTCACGCCCGGAACCGGCGGACTGACCGGCGATTTGGAAGCGGCGAGCCAGGGGGCGGTCGAAGATGATCGCCTCGAAAGCCGCCCGCTGCTCAGACCCTCAGAAGTTCTGGAGGCGATCCCCGGCGTCGTGATCACGCAGCACAGCGGCGCCGGCAAGGCGAATCAGTATTTCCTGCGCGGTTTCAACCTCGACCACGGCACCGACTTTTCAGTGAACGTCGACGGCATGCCGGTCAATCTCCCGAGTCACGGGCACGGACAGGGATATGCCGATCTCAATTTCCTGATACCCGAGCTGGTTGATCGGATCGACTATCGCAAGGGGCCATACTCGGCCGACGAGGGCGACTTTTCCGCAGCAGGTTCCGCGCGTATTCACTACAAACGCATGCTCGTGCGGGACTTCGCCGATTTTTCTCTGGGCAGCTTTGGATACCGGCGCGGCCTGTTCGCTACGGGCGGCGCGATCGGCGGAGGCAGGCTGATCGGCGCCCTGGAAGTCGTAGGCGACAACGGCCCCTGGGACTCTCCCGAAAAACTGCGCAAGCTGAACGGGTTGCTGCGCTACGCCGCCGGAACACAGGCGGACGGTTTCTCAATCACTGCGATGAGCTACTCGAACCGCTGGAATGCGACTGACCAGATACCGCAGCGTGCCGTGGATGCCGGCACGCTTGGCAGATTCGGCACGATCGACCCGACCGATGGCGGACGGTCCTCGCGCAACAGCCTGTCGGCGAGTTGGGCCAGGACCGAGGGCAGCAACAGCACGCGCGCGAGCGCCTATGTGATTCGCTCCCGGCTGGACTTGTTTTCCAATTTCACCTATTTCCTCAACCGCCCTGCGACCGGTGACCAGTTCGAACAGGTCGACAGGCGCATCGTCAGCGGTGGCGATGTCGCGCACACTTGGCAAACCCGTCTGGCCGGACTTGACACGGAAAACACCGTGGGCATGCGCCTTCGCAACGACAACATCGGCGAAGTAGGGCTGTTCAATACGGTTGGTCGTCAGCGAATCGCGACGGTGCGCAGCGACGCGGTCGTTCAAAGCAGCGTGGGACTGTACTTTATCAATGCCATCCGCTGGAATGAATGGCTGCGCACGACCGCTGGCATGCGCGGCGACGCTTACCGGTTCAAGGTCAACAGCGACAACATCGCCAACTCCGGCACCGTGCGGGACGCAATTGTCAGTCCGAAATTCGGCCTGATTCTCGGACCCTGGGCGGATACTGAATATTTCTTCAACTGGGGGTACGGGTTTCACAGCAATGACGCCCGCGGAGCGACCATCACGGTGGATCCGGGGACCGGCGCACCCGCGGCGCGGGTTACGCCTCTGGTGCGCGCGCGAGGCACGGAAATCGGACTGCGCTCCGCGCCGTTCAGGGGGTTTCAGACTTCAGTTGCGCTCTGGCGACTGGAGGTCGACTCCGAACTGCTGTTTGTCGGCGATGCCGGCACCACCACCCCAGGCAGGCCCAGCCAGCGCTCCGGCATCGAATGGAGCAACCAGCTCAAACCAATCCGGTCCGTTACGGTGGACCTTGACGCGAACTGGTCCCGGGCCCGCTTTCAAGATTCGGCCGCAACGGGAAACTTCATCCCGGGCGCGCCTGACCGAACAACCTCGGCGGGACTGACCTACGCATCTGGGCCGTGGAACGCGGGTCTGCGTTTGCGCTATTTCGGCGCACGGCCCCTGGTTGCCGACAACAGCCAGCGCTCCAGGCCCTCTGCGCTGCTGAGCGCGAAAATCAGTTACGTCGTTTCTCAGCAGTTGCGGCTCGGGCTCGAAGTGCACAACCTCCTCAATCGGGTGACGAACGACATCGACTATTACTATGCGTCGCGCCTTTCCGGGGAGGCCGCCGCGGGGGCGAATGATCTGCACAGCCATCCCGCCGAACCACGCAGCCTGCGACTGTCCGCGATGCTGTATTTCTGACGATGGTGCGGGTGCATCCAAAGGACCGGCGATGAACACGCGCGACGGAAAATCAATTGCCGGCGCACTCGCCGCTGCGGCACTTTTCGGCGCCAGCACCCCGGCGGCAAAAGCGATTGGCGTGGAATTGCACCCCTTCGCACTGGCCGGCCTGCTCTATGCGGGCAGCGGACTGGGCCTGGTGGCGTGGATCGCCGGGAGGCGCATCTTTGGGCATCGCACGACCCTCGGCATCCCGTCGGGCGAACTGCCCTGGCTCGCTGCCGCAGTACTCGTGGGCGGAATCGTCGCACCAGCCTTGCTGATGTTCGGGCTGGCACGAACGGAGGCCTCGGTCGCCTCACTGCTCCTGAATCTCGAAAGTGTCTACACCGCGCTGATTGCCTGGTTTGTGTTTCGGGAGAGTTTCGACCGGCGCATCGCCGCAGGCATGGCGCTGATCGTGGCAGGCGGAATGCTGCTCGGCTTGCAGCCCGGCCCGCTCATGGATGCAGGTGGCGCCGCACTGCTCGTCTCGGCTGCCTGCCTTTGCTGGGCAATCGACAACAATCTGACCCGCAGGATTTCTGCGGGCGACGCGACGGCCATCGCGGCGATCAAAGGCTGTGTCGCGGGCGCTTCGAACCTGTCCCTTGCCTACATGGCGGGTTCGGCCATGCCCTCATCCGGTGTCGCGTTGAGTGCAATGGCCGTCGGCTTCGCCGGATACGGCCTGAGCCTGGTTCTGTTCGTGGTCGCCTTGCGTGAGCTCGGGGCGGCGCGCACCGGCGCCTATTTTTCAACCGCGCCCTTTGTCGGGATATGCCTTGCGGTCCTCCTTCTGGGCGAGACGCCCGGCCCGTGGTTCTGGGCCGCCACTGCACTGATGGCCTGCGGCGTGTGGCTGCATGCAAGCGAACGACACATGCATGCGCATACGCACGTACCACAGGAGCACGAGCACAGCCACATTCACGACGAGCACCATCGGCATGAACACGAATCGGGCTGGACCGGATCAGAGCCCCACACGCATCGCCATCGGCACGAACCGCTCACCCACGCCCATCGGCATTTTCCAGATATACACCACCGCCACGGGCACTGAGACCTCGGGGCGGCTTCAGCGCCCGGGTTTGAGCTTTTCCAGGCCGCGCAACTTTGTGCCGGCGCCCATGCCTTTGGAGGAGAACCAGCCCCGGTTCATTTCAAGTGCGAAACGAACCGGCTTCTTGGTGCAGTGCGCATCCTCGGTCTGAGGTTTCATCTCTTCGATATTGACGATCGACCCATCGTCGGCAATGTAGGCAACGGAGAGCGGGATCAGCGTATTTTTCATCCACATGCACTGGATGCCCGGCTCGTCGAAGATGAACAACATTCCGTCGTTCGCACCCATTGACTCTCGATGCATCAAACCTTGCATTCTGCTGACAAACGTATCGGCAACCTCTGCATGGATCAAGTACAGCCCGGCCGATAGCTGAACACGGGGCAGCGGCTGCGCCGAGACAAGCATCGGCAAAGCGGCCATGAGCGCGAGAAAGATGAGCCGGGGCATTGCGTTCCCTGTGACAATAAAAAAAGGCAGGGAACCTTACCCTGCCTCTTTGTGAAAGTGAAGAAAACTTACTTCTTCATTTCTTCCTTCTTTTCCGTCTTTGCTTTCTTTTCTTTCTTGTCCATCTTCTTGTCTTCTTTCTTCTCCATCTTCTTGTCGTCTTTCGCAGCGCCGGCGTGCGAGGCGGCAAAGGCGGAGACACTCACGGCCGCGAACATGGCGGCGATAACGATCGACAGCAGCTTTTGCATTTTATCTTCCTTCAGCAGATGGTTAATTTTAGTCGGCCGGACAAGCCAGCCGAGCTTCCTTAAACGCGCTCCAAGCCTATCGGTTGACAAGCAAGCAAGCAAGCACCAACGAGGTTTTAATTTCATTTAAATTAATAACATATAACACACACGAGCGGCCATGCCGCTCGCTGTCACAGAGACCAAGGAGCGACGACTACTTCTTCTTCTCTTCCTTGGTTTCGACCTTCTTGCCTTCCTTCTTGGTGGTGACAGCCTTGCCGTCCTTGGTCTTCACTTCCCCCTTCTCCATCTTCTGCGCGCCTGCGTGCGAAGCGGCCAGGACGTTGAAGCTGACGGCGGCGAACGCAGCGGAAATCACAACTGCTAGCAATTTTCTCACTTGAATCTTCTCCTCGATTAGGTTGTGTGCGGGTTCGGCGCAACGAATTCGGCGCGCTATCCAGCCCCGACAACCGGCGGATTCGCTCAGGTGGACCGGTGACCCGGCCTCTGTCCCGTCTTGCCTCCCTGTGGGCTTTCCCACGAGAGCATTCTAAGTCAGAGAGAACCGGATTAACAATAGTGATAACCTGTTGTTTTTCCTGCCCTGATGCATGTTCCAACGCCTGATCCTAAGCGCCTTTGCCGGCGTTGTGCTCTGCGTCGCACACTCCGCGCTGGCAGTGCCGTACGTACCGTCCAGCGACGCACAGGTGCTTGAGAAGCTCCCGTTCAAGCCGGGTGATCCGGCCGCACGTGAGTTGCGCACCCTGCGCGCCGCACTCCAGGAGTCACCGCACGATCCCGTGCGCGCAGAGGCGCTGGCGCGCCGATACTTCGACCTCGCGATGGCCGAAGGCGACCCACGCTATATCGGGTACGCGGAAGCAGCGTTGCGTTCCTGGAACAGTGGCGGCGAAATTCCTCCGGAGCTGCGCGTTGTCCGGGCGCTGCTGCGCCAGTACAGGCACGACTTCGCAGGCGCGCTCGAAGATCTGACGTCCGCGCCGGCATCGGGACCGGCGGCCGTGGAAATTCATGCGTGGCGGGCCGCAATTTTCATGGTCCAGGCACGCTATTCGGAAGCGCGCAGTGAATGTGCCGCATTGGCTCCGTACGCAAGCGAGCTGTTTGCCGCAGGCTGCACTGCCTATGTAGACGCGACGACCGGCAGGGCACGGTCTGCCCACGACAGCCTCGCCGAAGTTCTCCGGCGCAATCCCGGCGCTTCGGCCGAATCCAGACTCTGGAACCTGACTCGGCTGGCCGAGATGGCACAGCGCCTGAAGCAACCGGTACTGGCAGAACAACACTACCGCGCTGCGCTCGGCCTCGGGATTACCGATAACTTCCTGCTCGCGGCCTATGCGGATTTCCTGCTCGAGGAGAACCGTCCCGGCGAGGTAGCCGATCTGCTCAGGAACTGGGCACGATCGGACACCCTGCTGCTTCGCCTCGCGCTCGCAGAAAAGACGCTCGGCTCGCCTTCTGCGGCGAGGCATATCCAAGCGCTGGAGGATCGCTTTGCGGAGTCCGCGCTGCGGGGAGAGCAGCTGCATCTGCAGGAAGAGGCACGTTTCCGACTCCATCTGAAGGCCGACCCGCGCGGCGCCCTGAGGCTTGCCGTGGAGAACTGGAAGGCGCAGAGAGAGCCGCGCGATGCGGCCATCCTGCTCGAGGCCGCACTTGCTGCGCACGATCCGGCGGCGGCGAAGCCTGCCGCAGACTGGCTGGCGCAGTCGGGTTTCGAGAGCGCAACACTGCACTGGCTCGCCAGCCGGCTGGCGACGGCGTCCAGATGAAGCCGGTATTCCGTCTGTTGCTCGGGCTCGTGCTGGCTGCTGCGGCCGGCCTTGCCTGGGCCCATAAACCAAGTGACAGCTACCTGGGAGTCGTCTCGGAGAATGGCGTCCTGCGAGGTCAGTGGGACATCGCTTTGCGCGACCTCGATTTCGCCGTCGGCCTTGACGCCAACAGTGACGGCGAAATTACCTGGGGGGAATTGCGCGCGAAGCACGTCGAGTTGGACGCGTACGTGCTGACGCGCCTGGGCCTGTCCGTCGACGGGCGGCGCTGCGCGCTCGCACCCCTGGCCCATCTGGTGGACGATCACAGCGATGGTACTTACGCGGTTCTGCGCTTTTCCATCGAATGCGGTTTGACGGCGCCACCGCACGAAATCACGATCGAATACAGCCTGTTCTCCGACCTTGATCCTTCGCATCGGGGCCTGTTGCGTCTGCAGCACGGCGGCCGCACGCGAACCGCGATACTCGGGCCCGAGCGGCCTGTTCAGCGATTCGACCTGGCTGGCATCTCGCGATTTTCGCAGTTCATCGACTTTGCGCGAGAGGGCGTATGGCACATCCTCATCGGCTTCGACCACATCCTGTTCCTGGTCTCGCTGCTTCTGCCCGCGGTATTTCTTCTCCGGGGCCGCCGCTGGGAGCCGGCCGAGCGGTTTGCCACCGTGTTCTGGGATGTGCTGAGGGTGGTGACCGCGTTCACGCTGGCTCATTCGATCACGCTCAGTCTGGCCGCCCTCTCGGTCGTTTCGCTTCCTTCCAGGCTGGTCGAGTCGACCATCGCGCTTTCGGTGTTGCTCGCGGCGCTCAACAACCTGTGGCCGGTCGTTGCCGGGCGACGCTGGGCCGTGGCCTTCGGATTCGGGCTGATCCACGGCTTCGGCTTCGCCAGCGTGCTGGCCGACCTCGGCCTGCCGCAGGGCACTTTGCTGATTGCGCTGGTCGGATTCAACATTGGCGTGGAGGCCGGCCAACTGGCCATCGTCTGCGCGTTCCTGCCGCTGGCCTATGGTTTGCGGCGGTCGAGCCTGTACCGGCGTATGATTTTCGTAGGTGGATCGGCGCTTATCGCGCTGATCGCAGCAATTTGGATGGCAGAGCGGGTTTTCGTGCTTAAGCTGTTCCCGGCCTAGCACCGACCTGCGCGGCCTGCCTCGGACGGCCTAAGTCTTATATAATATATCTTTTAGCAATCCCCGAACCCCGAATTCCCAACTCACGCGAGGCCCCATGAGCAATCAACTCGACTTGCTGAAGATCGCCCAGGAAGAGCAGAACGGCGACCTGTTCAAGATGCTGGACGGCATCTACAAGCGCTCGACCATCCAGCCCAAGGGCTGCACCGACGCAATCATCTGGGAAGGCGGCAACAGCGCCGGCGGCGTCAAGCCCGTGGCGCACGCATTCACCGACATGTTCGCCCTGAACGGCACGCTGATGGCGCTCGACGTCCTCGGACTGCCTTTCCTCGGCGTACCGATGATGGCGCAGTTCCGCCACGACACGAAACTCGTCTCGCTCGACTGGTTCGGCAAGCTCGAGTACACCGCGCTCAAGTGGTCTACCGCCGGCGACTTCCTGGTGAACGAAAACGGCAAAAAAGTCGTCGTGAACGGCAAGTCAGCGAATGCGCCGCTGCGTACCGCCGCCGGCGTGTACTGCAACGTCCGGCCTTACGGCACGATCACCAGCATCCGCTTCATGCCGGGTCTGCCCTATTCGCAGGACAAGAAGAAATTCGTGGTCGACCGCGCCACCGGTGTCGTGCATTCGGAAATGAACACGCCGGGCGTGCGCATGGCCTACGCGGTACGGTTGTTCCTCAAGATGGTGCACGAAACCGGACAGGTGGGCCGCGTTGCCACCAAACCCACCCAGGCGCAGGAAGACGCCATCAACGCCGGCATCGTGCGCTGGATGCTCCAGGGCACGAAGTTCCAGCCTGACCCGTCGTTACTCGGTCGATGCGTACGAAGAACACAAGGCCAACGTCGACGCAATCGTCGCGCTCCTGCCGAAGGACTTCAAGGCCGGCATGGAAAACTGGAGCGGCGAGATTTCAGAACATATTTCCGATACCAACTTTGGCCTGCTGCTGCACGACATGATTCAGCAGAAGGGCGTCATCGTGTACGCCACGGACCTCGACGGCGACCGCCTCACCGACCTGATGGCCGACGCGCCCGATTTCCTGCGCAGCTGGGGGCAGATGGTGCTCGACAAGGTCAAGCCCGGCACCGACATGAACAAGGTGTGGAGCGACATGGGCTTCACGATGAAAAACGGCAAGGACATGACCAGCGTCATGTACCGCATGGTCGGCGAGCCGATCTTCGAGCAGACCCTGGGTTCGGCCGATGCCATGCTGCTCAGGTTGCTGGCGGGCGACGAATCCGAGGGCGGCACCAAGCAGCCCTACGATCCGCGCATCCATTTCGTTCTGATCACCGAGGCCTACAAGGCGGCCAACCCGGGCAATGCCGAACTCGCCAAGTGGCTTGACGCGCAATTGGCAACATTCGACAAGATCTACGGCGGCAAGCGTCCGCGTTACCTCGACGGCTACAAGCAGCTGAAGGCGGCGATCAAGCCGTGGGGCAGCAACTGACGCGCAGTACAATCGCGCGGGACATAAAAAGGCCGCCCGAGGGCGGCCTTTTTCATCGGAGTCGGTAGTGCGAGGTGCAGCGTCAGGCTTTCTGGATGTTCGAAGCCTGTTTGCCTTTCGGACCCTGCACGATATCGAAGGACACTTTCTGACCTTCCTTGAGCGTCTTGAATCCTGCCATGTTGATTGCGGAGAAATGCGCGAACAAATCTTCGCTGCCGTCGTCCGGCGTTACAAAACCAAAGCCTTTTGCGTCGTTGAACCATTTAACAGTGCCTGTTGCCATAGTTGGTGCATCCTTTGCGTTGATTGCGGAAAACCCGGGAGGTAACCCCGGGACATGCCTGAACTTCACAGCTCCGCCGCCCTTCTCCATGACGTTACAGAAAGCCTGAACCCAAACACAGGCGCCTTTTAACCCGCGTACGCCGACTCCGTCAAGACCCGGCCAATGTGGCGAATTCGATGCGAAAAGCCCGCCCAAAGAACTCTCCCGCAATGTCTTGCATTGCGCAAATCCGCCCAGATATTTCATTGCGCTGCCCGGGTACATTGATTAGGATGAAGCCGTTACCGTTGATCCACTTCTCGATGGGGGAACCGGAGCGGAAACGGCGTGTCCGGTCAAGGCAGGCAAAACGGCGCGGATATAGAGCAGGCGGCCCATGGCGCAGTTCAAGGACGACACATTACTGAAGGCGGCGAAATCCCGGGTCAAGCCGCCGCCGATGTACAAGGTCATGTTGCTGAACGACGACTACACCCCGATGGAGTTCGTAGTGCTGGTACTTCAGAAGTTCTTCGACATGACGCGGGAGCGGGCGACGCAGGTGATGCTCGCCGTGCATCGCGAAGGCATCGGGGTCTGCGGCGTGTATCCTAAGGACATTGCTGCGACGAAGGTTCAGCAGGTGGCAGGCTTTGCGCGCATACATCAGCATCCGCTGCAGTGCGTGATGGAGGAAACATAGATGATTGCCCAGGAACTCGAAGTCAGCCTGCACATGGCGTTTGTCGAGGCGCGTCAGAAGCGCCACGAGTTCATCACGGTCGAGCACCTGCTGCTCGCCCTGCTGGACAACCCGACGGCGGCGGAAGTTCTTCGCGCCTGCGGTGCGAATCTGGACGAGCTGCGCAAACAGCTTACCCAGCACATTGCGGAGCAGACACCCCGGATCGGCACCGAACGCGAAGTCGACACCCAGCCCACGCTCGGCTTCCAGCGCGTGATCCAGCGCGCCATCCTGCACGTGCAGTCTTCGGGCAAGAAGGAGGTCACCGGCGCCAACGTCCTGGTCGCGATTTTCGGCGAAAAGGATTCCCACGCCGTCTATTTCCTTCAGCAACAGGGAATCACGCGTCTCGACGTGGTCAACTTCATCTCGCACGGGATCACCAAGACGCCGCAGGCGCAGACCGCCAAGAGCGAGCAGGAAAGCGAACAGGAAGGGCAGGCCGACGCATCCAACAGCCCGCTCGACAACTATACCCAGAACCTCAACGCGCAGGCGCTGGCCGGAAAGATCGATCCCCTGATCGGGCGCGACAAGGAGGTTGAGCGCGTCATCCAGACCCTTTGCCGCCGGCGAAAGAACAACCCGCTGCTGGTCGGTGAAGCGGGCGTGGGCAAGACTGCGATCGCCGAAGGACTCGCACGGCGGATCGTGGAGAACAGCGTGCCCGAGCTGTTGGAAAAGAGCACGGTGTATTCACTCGACATGGGTGCGCTGCTCGCCGGGACAAAGTACCGTGGTGATTTCGAACAACGCCTAAAGGCCGTGCTGAAGCAGCTCGTCGACAATCCCCATGCGATCCTGTTCATCGATGAAATCCATACCGTCATCGGCGCCGGGGCGGCATCGGGCGGGACGCTGGACGCATCCAACCTGCTGAAGCCGGTTCTCTCCAACGGCCAGCTCAAGTGCATCGGGGCGACGACCTATACCGAGTACCGCGGCGTGTTCGAGAAGGATCACGCGCTTTCGCGGCGTTTCCAGAAGATTGACGTGAACGAGCCCTCGGTCGAGGAAACGGTCGAGATCCTGAAAGGCCTCAAGAGCCGGTTCGAGGCCCACCATGGCGTGAAATACACGGCGGTCGCACTGACCACGGCGGCGGAGTTGTCCGCGCGGCACATCACCGATCGCCACCTGCCGGACAAGGCGATCGACGTGATCGACGAGGCCGGCGCAGCCCAGCGCATCCAGCCGAAATCCAAGCAGAAGAAGGTGATCGGCAAGGCCGAGATCGAGGACATCATCGCCAAGATCGCCCGGATTCCGCCGCGCAGCGTGTCGGTCGACGACCGCAGCGCGCTGGCCAAACTCGACCGCGACCTCAAGGCAGTCGTCTTCGGCCAGGACAAGGCCATCGAGGCACTCGCAAGTGCTATCAAGATGGCCCGTTCCGGTCTTGGCAACCCGCAAAAGCCGATTGGCAGCTTTCTGTTCAGCGGTCCCACCGGCGTCGGCAAGACCGAGGTCGCGCGCCAGCTCGCGTACTGCCTGGGCATCGAGCTGATTCGCTTCGACATGTCAGAGTACATGGAGCGGCACGCGGTTTCGCGCCTGATCGGCGCTCCGCCGGGCTATGTCGGTTTCGAGCAAGGCGGGTTGCTGACCGAGCAGATCACCAAGAAGCCGTACTCGGTTCTGCTCCTCGACGAGATCGAGAAAGCGCATCCGGACATCTTCAACATCCTGCTTCAGGTGATGGACCACGGCACGCTGACGGACAACAATGGCCGCAAGGCGGATTTCCGAAATGTGGTGATCGTCATGACCACCAATGCCGGCGCCGAAATGCTGACAAAGAACACCATGGGCTTCACGATCAATAAGGAAGCCGGCGACGAAATGGAGGCCATCAAACGCCTGTTCACGCCCGAATTCCGCAACCGCCTGGATGCGACGATTTCGTTCGCCGCGCTCGATCACGACATCATCATGCGCGTGGTGGACAAGTTCCTGATCCAGCTCGAAGAACAGCTGCATGAGAAGAAGGTCGAGGCGAGCTTTACGCCGAAACTCAAGGCGCATCTGGGCAAGAAGGGGTTCGACCCGCTGATGGGTGCACGGCCGATGTCCCGCCTCATCCAGGACACCATCCGGCGGGCGCTGGCGGACGAGCTTCTTTTCGGCCGTCTGGCCTCTGGCGGGAAGGTCACCATCGACGTGGACGATGCAGGCAAGGTGGTACTGCGCTTCGAGGAAGAGCCCGCCGTAGTGGCCTGAGATTGATTCTCGATTGCCCGAAAGGCCGCGCGCGACGCGGCTTTTTTTCGTCTGGAAACGGAGGCGCCCGCCCGGCACAGAGGCCGCGTGACCTTGACAGTTTCGTGCCGCCGAGCGGAGACTGCTCCGTCCGCACGGTCGCCCGACTGTCCGAAACCGGAGGAGACGACGATGTATTCTAGAATTCTTGCGGCGGTGGCCATCGCTGCCACTTTCAACACCGCACTCGCCCAAGCCGGCGCGCCAGCGCCGGGCCGCAATCTCGCTGCCCCCTGCGCAATCTGTCACGGAACAGATGGCCGCAGCGTCGGTGGCTCCGAGCCTCTCGCCGGGATGCCACGGCCGGACATGGTGCGCAAAGCTCGGCGAGTTCAAGAGCGGCGCCAAACCGGCCACGGTCATGCACCAGATTTCGAAGGGTTACTCCGACAAGGAAATCGCCCTGCTCGCCGAGTTTTTCGCCAGCGCAGAAGAAATAGGGGATCCAATCGTGAAAACACTTGATCGTCGCGAATTTCTCAAACTCTCTGGCGCGGCGGCCGCACTTTCGCGTCTGCCGGCTGTGCCACCGTCTCACCCAAGGCGCGCGTGGTCGTGATCGGCGGCGGATTTGGCGGCGCGACCGCCGCGAAGTACATCCGCTCGTGGGATCCTGCCATCGAAGTCATCCTGGTGGAGCGGGAAAGCGCGTTCACCTCCTGCCCGATTTCCAACCTCGTGCTCGCCGGCTACAAGCAGATGGCCGATATCACGCACGGCTACGACGGGCTGCGCAACCACGGTGTACAGATCGTCCATGACGAGGCGCAGGCGATCGACGCGACAAAACGCATCGTCCGCCTGGCGCGGGGCGCAGACCTGTCATACGACAGGCTGATCGTCGCACCCGGCATCGAATTCATGTACGACCAGCTGCCGGCCTACCGGAGCGCGATGGGCGCGGGCAAGGTGCTGCACGCTTGGAAAGCGGGACCGCAGACGGTGGCGCTGCGCAAGCAACTGGCGGACATGCGGGATGGCGGCGTCTACGTACTGTCGATCCCGCTTGCGCCTTATCGCTGCCCGCCGGGACCGTACGAGCGCGCGAGCATGGTGGCTGCCTACTTCAAGCAGGCCAAGCCGCGTTCCAAGGTCCTGATCGTCGACGCCAACCCGGATGTGACCTCCAAAGGCCCTCTGTTCAAGAAAGCCTGGGCGGATCTGTACAAGGGCATCATCGAGTATCGCGGTAACAGCCGGGCCGTCGATATCGATGCCGGCACCATGACCGTCAAGCTCGAACTGGAAGACGTCAAGGGTGACGTCCTGAACGTCGTCCCGCCGCAACGCGCCGGCGATATCGCGATGAAGTCTGGCCTCGTGAACGCCAACAACCGCTGGTGCACGGTCGACTGGCAGTCCCTGGAATCCACCGCGGCCAAGGGCATCCACGTGCTGGGCGACGCCACGCTGTCCGGACCGGGGATGCCCAAGTCGGCCAGCATGGCCAACAATCATGCCAAGATCTGCGCGGCCGCAGTGGTCGAATTGTTGAACGGCCGCCAACCCGACCCTGAACCGAAGATTCTCAATACCTGCTACAGCTACGTTGCCGAAAAGGAGGCGATCCGTGTTTCGTCCGTTCACGCATGGAACGCCAAGGACCGCACGCTCGCTCCGGTCGCCGGCGCAGGCGGCGTGTCGGCGGCACGCAATCAACTCGAAGCGGATTTCGCCTGGGGTTGGGCGCGAAACATCTGGGCTGACAGCTTGACCTGATCCGAGGTCCCCTCCGGCCGGCGCAGTGCCGGCCGGCTCTAGTCCTGCGCGCTCAGGTATGCCGACACCGCCTGGATTTCCGTTTCAGACAGACGTTCCGCGATTGCGTGCATCACTTCGTTATCGTTGGTACGCACGCGATTTCTGAAATTCCTGAGTTGACGGACCAGATAGTCGGGGAGCTGTCCTGCCAGCCTCGGCAGATTTTCGGTACCGGCGCCTTTCTCCCCGTGGCAGGACGCGCATGCCGGCCAGCCCGCACCAGGATTGCCTGCCAGAAACAGCGTGCGTCCCGGCGCGATGAGCACAGGGTCAGCCGCCACAACGGCGCCCGACCTCTGCATGCTGAAAAAAACAGCGAGTCCAACGATATCCGCATCGTTCAGATCGGCGGCCATCTTTTCCATGCTGCCGCCAATGCGTCGTCCGGCGCGAAAATCCTTGAGCTGCTTCTCCAGATAGCGTGGATGCTGTCCAGCCAGTCTCGGATAAAGCTCTGTCGAACTCTCGCCCGTCATGCCGTGGCAGAGAAAGCACCTGCCTGCAATGATTTCCTTCGCGCGGTCGAGCTCCTCGGCGCTGGATACCGCAGACGCGGGAATCAGCAACAGACCCAGCCACACTGCAAGGGCACGGACCTTCATGCCAATCTGCCGGGCGATGCCGGCCTCGCGACTCTGTACGTCACTCAGTGCTTTCCGGTGCTGCCGAATCCGCCATTACCGCGTTCGCTGGCCGCGAACTCATCGACCACGTTCCACTCGACCTGTGCGACCGGGACGACGACGAGCTGCGCAATCCGTTCCATCGGATTGACCGTGAACGAGGCCTTGCCACGATTCCAGAGCGATATGAAGATCTGGCCCTGGTAGTCCGAATCGATCAGTCCGGTGAGATTGCCGAGGACGATGCCATGCTTGGCCCCGAGCCCGGAGCGCGGCAGAATCACTGCGGCGTAACCCGGATCGCCGATATGGATTGCAATTCCCGCAGGCACCAGATGGCTGTCTCCTGGCTGCAGTACCAGCGCGTCCTCCAGACAGGCGCGCAAATCGAGACCCGCCGCTCCCGGTGTCCCATACGCCGGAAGATTGCCCTTGAGGCGCGCGTCGAGGATCTTTACGTCGAGGCGGCGCACGTTCAGCGTTTCTTGCGTGCGAGCAGCGCCGCGATGTGAGCGATCAGGCTTCGCGCCTGCCCCAGCTTGGGACCGCGCGCTAGCCGGTGTTCGCCATTCGCATCAAACAGCGTGAGCTCGTTTTCGTCGGCACCCAGCGCATGCTGGGCAAGATTGGCCGCGAGCAGGGGGATGCCCTTCCTTTCGCGCTTCTGCATCGCGTGTGCCGCGAGCTTTTCGGTCTCCGCGGCAAATCCCACGCAGAACGGCGGCTTCGCCAGCCTGGCCACATGGGCGAGGATGTCCGGATTCTCGACCAGCTCCAGCGTCATTACCTTGCGCTCGCCCTTCTTGATCTTCTGCTTCGACTGGTCGGCGACGCGATAATCCGCGACGGCCGCCACTGAAATGAAGATATCGACGGAGGCGACCGCCTTCTTGACGGCCTCGAACATCTGTTGCGCGCTCTCCACATCGATGCGCACCACGCCCGCGGGTGTCGCCAGCGCCGTCGGTCCGCTGACCAGCGTGACCTGCGCCCCCGCCTCGCGCGCCGCCCGCGCCACCGCGTAGCCCATTTTTCCGGAACTCGAATTGGTGATCGCGCGCACCGGATCGATTGGCTCGCGGGTCGGACCGGCGGTGACAAGCACGCGTTTTCCCGCCAGAATTTTCGGCTGAAAGCAGGCCTCGATCTCCTCGAAGATCTGCTCTGCTTCCAGCATCCGGCCCATTCCGGTCTCGCCGCAGGCCTGGTCTCCGGCCTCCGGGCCCGCAAACAGCACGCCATCCTTGCGCAGTTGGGCGACGTTTCTCTGCGTCGCCGCGTTGTCCCACATCTGGCGGTTCATCGCGGGCGCGAGCATCAGCGGGCAGTCGCGTGCAAGGCACAGCGTGGAAAGCAGGTCATCTGCAAGACCGTGCACGACCTTGGCCATGAAATCCGCCGACGCAGGGGCGATCACGACCAAATCGCGGTCGCGCGAGAGCTCGATGTGGCCCATGTTGTCCGGAATGCGCGCATCCCACAGGTCGGTCCATACCGTCTGCCCGGACAGGGCCTGCAGCGTGACTGGCGTGATGAACCGGCATGCGGCTTCGGTCATCACGACCCGCACGTCGTAGCCCGACTTGACGAGCAGGCGTACCAGATGAGCGGATTTGAACGCCGCAACCCCTCCCGTCATTCCCAGGAGAACGCGTTTTCCGACATTCGAAGTCATCTGCGCTGTCATCGGTTTTCCGCCGCGCACGTTTACACGGGAGGGGCATTCTACGGGAAAGAAATCCGCATGGCGATTTCACACTGGCCGGCCGCCGAGCGGCCGCGCGAACGTCTGCTCGCTCTTGGCGCCGGGGTGCTTTCCGACGCGGAGCTGATCGCGCTGTTCCTGCGCACCGGAATCCCCGGCAAGAGCGCTGTGGAACTCGCGCGCGAGCTGTTGTCTGCATTCGGCGGTCTGCGCGGACTCCTTTCTGCAGACCAGGCCGCCCTGCGTGCGGTCCGGGGCCTGGGCAGCGCCAAACTGGCGCAGCTCGTCGCAGTGCTGGAACTTGCACGGCGTTCGCTCGCCGAGGAAATCAGGGCACGCAGCGCACTGACTTCGCCACAGGCCGTGCGCGACTACCTGCGCCTCGCGCTTGGCACCCGCGAGCACGAGGTATTCGTCAGCCTGTTCCTCGACGCGCAGCATCGCGTCATCGCGGCCGAAGAACTGTTCCGCGGCACCCTGACTCAGACCAGCGTCTATCCCAGGGAAATCGTGAAGGCTGCGTTGAAGGCAAACGCGGCGGCCGTAATATTCGCCCACAACCATCCCAGCGGCGTGGCCGAGCCGAGCCAGGCCGACGAACTGCTTACGCGCCAGCTGAAGGAGGCGCTCGCGATGGTCGACGTGAAGGTGCTTGACCACTTTATCGTGGCGGGTCGATCGACCCTGTCCTTCGCCGAACGAGGACTGCTCTAGCGCTCACGCCACGACTGCAACCTGAATTGGCTTGTGCTAGGCTGATTCTTTCGTCTATGCGGGGGGGGTCGCCATGGCGCTGATGGACTTCATCAAGAAGCAGTTTATTGATGTCATCCACTGGACGGAAGACGGGGACGAAATCCTCGCCTACCGCTATCCGATGGAGGATTTCGAGATCCAGAACGGCGCCCAGCTGACGGTGCGCGAATCCCAGATGGCGGTATTCATCAACGAAGGCAACCTGGCGGATGCGTTCGGCCCCGGGCTGTACAAGCTGACCACGCAGACCCTGCCGCTGCTGACCAACCTGAAGAACTGGGACAAGCTCTTCGCTTCCCCGTTCAAGAGCGACGTCTACTTCTTTTCAACCCGCCTGCGCCTCGATCGCAAATGGGGCACGCCGAACCCGATCACGATCCGCGACAAGGATTTCGGGATGGTAAGGCTGCGCGCATTCGGCATCTATTCGTACCGCCTGACCGACCCGAAAACATTCCACAGGGAAGTCAGCGGCACGCGCGACACATTCACTGTTGAAGATCTCGACGGGCAGCTGCGAAACACCATGATCTCGGCGATCTCCAGCGCCTTCGGCTCGGGCAATGTTCCGTTTCTCGACATGGCCGGCAATCAACTCGAATTCGCCAAGGCAGTCCGGGTACAGATGGAGCCGATGTTCACCCGCCTCGGCCTGACGCTGGACAGCCTTGTGGTGGAGAACATCTCCCTGCCCGAGGAAATCCAGAAGGTCCTGGATACTCGAATCGGCATGAACATGCTCGGCGACATGAACCGCTACACGCAATACCAGACGGCCAATGCAATCCCGATCGCTGCAGCCAATCAGGGTGGCCTGGCCGGTATCGGCGCCAGCCTCGCGGCGGGTGTCGGAATCGGCGGCCAGATGGCTGCCGGCATGGCAGGCGCCATGGCGGCGATGCAGCCCGGACAACCGGGTCCGGCCGCCCCTGCACCTGCGGGGGGACAACCACCAGCACCTGCCGGCAGTCCGGCGGCCGGTGCAGCCATCGGCGCGGCAGCCGGCGCAGCTGCGGCCGGCAGTTCGCCCGCTTCGACTACCGACGAAGTCATGGCGACGCTGGAAAAACTTCACGGCCTGGTCGGGAAAGGCATTCTTTCCCAGCAGGAGTTCGACGCAAAGAAGGCCGAACTGCTGAAGAAGCTCGGCTGAACCGGACGAACTCAGGGATCCCAGAAAAATCCGCGCAGGAAACGGAAAGATGTCATGAAGACTGGCAGCTGTCCGTCCTGTGGCGCGCCGGTCCTGTTTCGTGCCGCTTCATCGGTCATCGCCGTCTGCGAGTACTGCACTTCGACGATCGTTCGCAAGGGTGAGGCGCTTGAAAACATCGGCCGCATGGCCGAGCTTCAGGACGACCCGACCCTTATCCAGATAGGAACCGAAGGCGTCCACAAGGGGGTGCATTTCGGCGTCATCGGACGGATCCAGCTGCGCTACGAACAAGGCCTCTGGAACGAGTGGTACCTGCTGTTCGACGATATGCGCAATGGCTGGCTCGGAGAGGCCGGCGGGGAATTCTATGTCACCTTCGAAGTCCCTGCGCCGGGCGGTGTGCCATCGTACGATGCCATCCGGGCAGGTGACCGGATCGATCTGGGCAAGGCCGACAGCGAGGGGCCGTTCGAAGTCGGTAATATCGAGAATGCCGTCTGCATCGCCGGGCAGGGTGAACTGCCCTTCACGGTAGGCCCCGGCTTCAGCGCGCCGGTCGTCGATCTGCGCCGTGGAACCGAGTTTGCGACCCTCGACTACGCCGATGACGGGGTGCGCGTCTATCTGGGTGAGCGCGCCGAGGTGCGCGGCCTGAAACTTGCAAATCTGCGCGATCCGGAAAGACACAAGCCCGGATCCGGCGGATTCGGGATCACCGAGAAGATCAGCGTCGAAGCCCTGAACTGCCCGGCGTGCGCCGCGCCCTTCAAGCTTTCCAACAAGAGCATCCTCACGTACGCCTGCCCCGGATGCCGCTCGATTCTCGATACTGGAAACAAGACCATTCAGCTGGTGGCAACGGCACAGGAGAATCAGGCGTTTCCGATGCGCCTGGAGCTGAATTCGACCGGCATCATCGACAGGGTCAAGTGGGAAGTCATCGGGCACATGCGCCGCGGCATGTCGACCGACGGCCCGCAGATACGATTCACCTGGAGCGAGTACCTGCTGTTCAACGCCAAGGAGGGTTACCGCTGGCTGGTCGAGTCAGACGGACACTGGAGCTTCGTGCGCACCGCCGACAAGCCGCCAGTGATGGCCACTTCGGCTGTCATCTACGATGGTGAGCGCTACGACGAATTCCAGACCTACGATGCGACGGTCCTGCACGTGCTTGGCGAATTCTACTGGCGGGTCAAGGTCGGCGATGAAGTCAAGGTGGTCGACTATGTCGCACCCCCGCGAATCATCAGCGCAGAGCGAACCGAGAAGGAGCTCAGCTGGTCGGCCGGAAGGTACGCCACACCGCAGGAAATACAGGTCGCGTTCGGTCTGAAATCAGGGCTGCCGGAACCGAAAGACATTGCGTCCAACCAGCCTTCCCCCTGGGCTGAAACCGGCGCCACGGTCTGGAAGCACTTCGCAATCTTTACGGTGCTTGCACTGTGCGTACAGTTGTTCTTCGCGCTGCGCAGCCAAACCGTGCACAGCGACCGGATCGCAATTTCCCCGGGGGAAGAAAAAAGCATCACGACGCAACCGTTCGAAATCACGGGTGCCGCAACCAACGTCGTGGTGCGCACCGAGACCGACCTCGACAACGGCTGGATGAGCCTGACCTACACCCTGGTCGATCCCGATACCGGGAAATCCTGGCGCAGCGACCGCGAACTCGCGCATTACAGCGGTTACACGGACGGAGAATCCTGGAGCGAAGGCACCCGCAGCGACGACGCCGTGTTCTCGGGGGTGCCGGCGGGAAAGTACCTCCTGAACATATCGACCGACCTGCCCAGGGACGCCCGACGGGCGGTGTCAGCGAGGCTCCGGGTCGAACGGGGATCGCCATCCTGGTACAACTGGCTGGCGCTGCAAATCGGTCTGCTGTTGCTGCCGCTTTTCGTTGCATGGCGATCGCGCGCCTTCGAGATCCGCCGCTGGGCCGATAGTGATCACCCACGGGAAACCGAATCGGATGACGATGATGACTGACCGCGCGGCGCCTGCCACCCGCGCAGCCCGGCCATGAGGGCTCTCCGGTGAGACACATCTACCTCGTCATCAGCGCAGCGGCGCTGTCTTTCTTCACCTATGCCCAGCAGCATGGCATGACGTTTCTCCCGAATTCGGATTCCGTTGCACAACACAGTTCAAGCCAGCGCACGTCAGGCGGTTCGAGCCGCATATCCCACAAATAGGAGACCACCAAGATGGACTTCGTCAATCCGCAGTACCTTCTCAACTCGATCATCTACTCGATACTCGGGATCGTCGTATTTTGGCTTTCGTTCGTGATCATAGACAAGATCACGCCATACGATCTGTGGAAGGAAATCGTCGAGAAGCAGAATCTCTCCCTTGCCATCGTCGTCGGCGCCATGTGCCTTGGGATCGCGCTCATCGTCGCGGCCTCGGTTCATGGCTGAGCCGTTGCTTCCGGCATCGACGCGATTTCAGTCGTAAACGGGTGCGGCGAATTTCGCCGACCCGCACCCCATTCGATCAGAGAGCGTCCGTAAGTGCGCCACGCGCTTCTTTTTTCCGTCTTCGTCGTTGCATCCTGTGGACTCGCCTACGAACTGATCTCGGCCGCGCTCGCAAGCTACGTGCTGGGGGATTCGATCACCCAGTTTTCCACGGTCATCGGTACCTACCTGTTTTCCATGGGAATCGGTTCGTGGCTGTCACGCTACATCGGACGCGCACTCGTGGTGTGGTTCGTGCAGATCGAACTGCTTGTGGGGGTGATCGGCGGTTGCTCGGCGGCGTTCCTGTTTCTCGCTTTCGCGCACCTGACCGATGCGTTCCGCCTCGTGCTTTACGCCACGGTATCGCTTACCGGTGTGCTGGTGGGACTCGAAATACCGCTGATCATGCGGATCCTGAAAAGCGAGATCGACTTCCGGGAACTGGTGGCCCAGGTGCTCAGCTTCGACTACCTCGGAGCACTTGCAGTGTCGATTCTGTTCCCGCTTGTGCTCGCGCCGCACCTGGGACTAATGCGCACGGGATTTCTGTTCGGCCTGCTCAATGTGCTGGTCGCGCTCTGGGCGATCCGGCTGCTGGGCGCGGCCCATCGCGGCGCGCGCGCCCTGCGCGCCCAGGGGGTTGCCGCATTCGCGGTGCTGATGGCCGGTTTCGGCTTTTCCGGGTACCTGACCACGCTCGCCGAGGAAGGCATCTATTCCGACCAGATCGTGTACGCCGGCTCGACGCCTTACCAGCGGATCGTGATCACACGCTGGCGGGACGACGTGCGCCTGTTCCTCAACGGCAACCTGCAGTTCTCCTCGCGTGACGAATACCGCTATCACGAGGCCCTGGTTCATCCAGCCCTGGCCACCCTGCCGGGTGCCCGCAGGGTGTTGATCCTCGGCGGCGGCGACGGCCTCGCGGCACGCGAAGTGCTCAAGTATTCGCAGATCGAATCGATCACGCTCGTCGACCTCGATGCCAGGATGACCAGCCTGTTTCGCGAAAATCCCCTGCTCGCGGGAATGAACCTCGGATCGCTCTCCTCGCCGAAACTCAAGGTAGTGAACGAGGACGCCTTCGTCTGGCTGGACACCCATCCGGAGACATTCGACCTTGTCGTGATCGATTTTCCGGATCCATCCAACTATTCGCTCGGCAAGCTGTATTCGAGCGCCTTCTACCGCCTCCTTGAAAAACGTCTTTCGGCGCGCGGACTGGCGGTGATCCAGGCCACCTCGCCGCTGTATGCGCGGCAATCCTTCTGGTGCATCGTCGCCACGCTCGAGGATGCGGGCCTGCGCACCGCGCCTTACCACGCCTACGTGCCTTCGTTCGGTGAATGGGGCTACATCATCGCCGGACGCGGCGAATATGCACGCCCCGCATCCTTCCCGGTTCCAACACGCTACCTCACGGCGGACACGCTGAAATCCATGCTGGACTTTCCCGCCGACATGGCGCGCGTCCCGGCCGAAGTCAACCGCCTGAACAACCAGGTTCTGGTGCGCACCTTCGAGTCGGAATGGCATCGGGTGCTGCGCTGACATGGGCGGAGCCACCGTTCGATCCACGTCCGGGCGCAGCCGGCTGAACCCGCCCTGACCGATTGTGGATCGCCGCACCTTCCTCGCCGCACTTGCCAGCCCGCTGCTGGCGTCCTGCGAATTCGCCAACGGCGTGCCCCAGCCCGAAGGTCTGCTGCTCGGCCCGGACCTTGAACTCGGCCATCGTCTGCGCAACCCAGCCCCGGGACGCGGGCGCGCGAGTGCGCAGCAGACGCTGCATGTGCCGGTGGCCATCATCGGCGGCGGGATCGGCGGGCTGTCGGCGGCATGGCACCTGGCACGGAATGGGGTCACCGATTTCAGGCTCTTCGAAATGGAGGGCGAACCCGGCGGCAACGCGCGCTCGGGAGCGAATCCGGTCACCCCCTACCCATGGGGCGCGCACTACCTGCCGCTGCCGACCATGGAGAGCCGCTCGGTGCGAACCCTGCTCGCCGATCTGGGCGTGCTCAGTGGACCGGTCGACGCCCGGCTTCCCGTGTACGACGAGCGTTATCTCGTCCACGAACCGCGCGAGCGCCTGTACTTCAACGGGCTGTGGCAGGAAGGCCTGCTGCCGAGAATGGGTGTGGCGCAACGCGATCTTGACCAGTACCGGCGTTTCGATGACATCGTCGAGAAGTACAAGTCGGCGCGGGATGCCGCGGGGCGCAAACCGTTCACTGTGCCCTCCCTCCTTTCGGGCATGGACAAGCATCATCGCGAACTGGACCAGGTCTCGATGCGCGCGTGGATGTTCACACAAGGATTCGATTCCCCGTTCCTGAACTGGTACGTCGACTACGCGTGCCGGGACGACTACGGAACGCTCGCGCAGGGAACCTCGGCCTGGGCCGGCCTGCATTACCACGCCTGCCGCGACGGGCAGGCCGCGCACTCCGATCCGCACAGCGTGCTGACCTGGCCGGAAGGCAACGGCTGGCTGGTGAGGCGCATGATTCAGTGGCTGAGCGCGCGCCACACGGCACCCGTCCAGGCGCGTGCACTCTGCACACGCGTCACCACCGGCCGCAAAGGTGCGGAACTTGATATTTACCTGGCGGCCGAACAGCGAACCATCAAGGTACATGCCGGACAGGTCATCTGGGCCGCCCCGGCCTTCGTGCTTGCACGCGTCTGGGACAATCCACCCGCGGGACTGCGCGAAGCGAGCGCACAGGTCGACTACGCGCCCTGGCTGGTTGCCAACCTGACCCTGGACGGCCTGCCCGAGGATCTCGGGCCTGCGGGGCTCGCCTGGGACAACGTTCTCTATGGCAGCACCTCGCTTGGGTATGTCGTGGCGACCCATCAGGCAGTCCGGTCCAGGCCGGGCCCGACCGTACTGACCTGGTATCGTCCAATGACCGAAGGCACTGCCCGTGAGGCGCGCGCACGCCTGGCCAATACCACCTGGAAGGGCTGGGTGGACGATATCGTCGCTGAACTCTCCCGCCCGCACCCTGCGCTTCCGTCAATGTTGAAGCGCATCGACATCTGGCGCTGGGGTCATGCGATGCCGCGCCCGGCGCCGGGCTTTCTTGGCGCGCCACTGCGCACGATCCTGGCAGGCCTCGAGCGCCCGCTATCGTTCGCGCACTCGGACCTGTCCGGGATGTCGCTGTTCGAAGAAGCGCACTACGCCGGCGTCCGCGCGGCCGAGCGGCTGCTGCGCTAGTAGCTCACCTTGGGCTGCTGATCAATATCGACGGTGCCGAAGTTCGACCCGCGGTTTGATCCGCGGTTCGACCCGCCGGCCCGGCCGACCGAGGCAGCACCGCCCTGACTTTCAACGGACAGCAGGCGGATGATTTCAGGGGTCCCGCGCGCGCGCGCGACATCGATCGCACCCAACCCGGCGCGGTTCCTGGCCGCCGGATCCACGCCTGCCGCCAGCAGGCGTTTCACGGTTTCGACGCTGCCCGAATCCGCCGCCGAATGCAGCGGACGATAACCTCGCAGATCCGCCACCTCCGGGTCGGCTCCGTGATCGAGCAATACGGCGACAACAGCGGCATTGCCGGAAAGCGCGGCCCAGTGCAGGACCGATTCGCCGTCGTCGTTGCGCGCTTTCGGATCCGCGCCCGCGGCCAGAAGCAGCGACGTCATCTCCGGCTCGGCGTTCAGTGCGGCGAGATGCAGCACGGACTCGCCGTTGCCCGAGCGTGCGCGAACGCTGGCACCCGCTTTGATCAGCAATTGGACCAGTTCCTTCATGCCCTTGCTGACGGCACGATGCAACACGGTTTCGCCCGTGGAGTTGCGTGCATTCAGATCGGGTTTGCCGTTCAGCAGAAGTCCTTCGGCGTAGATTTCCTTGCCGGCATCGATCGCGTCGAAAAGTCGCGCTTCGACTGGAACTGCGGCGCCTTGCGGCCAGGCATTGCATGCTGCGGCAAGCAGCAAGGCGAGGAATACCGCTCGCACGCTCAACCCTGCGGGCCGTCGCTGCCGGAAGCAGACGCATTTCGCAGCACGCCGGCGAGAACCTCGGCAATGTGAAGCGTCTTGCGACCGGTCGCCTGTTCGATCTGCTCGCGGCAGGAAAACCCGTTCGCAACGATCAGGGTTTCGTCCGTCGCCTCACGCACCTTCGGTAGCAGGATGCGTTCGCCGATCTGTTGCGAGGCCGCATAGTGAGCCGGATTGAATCCGAACGAGCCGGCCATGCCGCAGCAGCCTGAATCCGGCACGTCGACGCTGAAACCTGCGGCCTCGAGCAGCCTGAGTTCGGACTGCATGCCGAGCACTGCCTTCTGATGACAATGGCCATGCACCAGCGCACGCGAGCCGATCAGATCGCGCCTCTGCGGAGGACGCCATTCCCTGCGCTCCAGATACTCCGCCAGCGTAAACGTCTGGCTGGCCAGGCGCTGCGCCCTTTCGTCATCCGGGAACAGATTGCGCAGCTCATCGCGGAAAACCGCAACGCAACTGGGCTCCAACCCGACCACCGGCGTGCCTGAATAGATCGAGGCTCCGAGCGACTCGAGGATCCGTGCGAGAGCGTCCTTTGCCGCGTCCAGAAAACCGAAATCGTAATAGGGACGCCCGCAGCACAGGCGTTCCGGCGGGATACTGACCCGGCAGCCGGCCGCTTCCAGTACCTCGACCGCGGCGAGCGCCGTTTCCGGACGGAAATAATTGCTGAAGGTGTCCGCCCACAGAATCACAGGCTCTCCACGCCGCACTGCGCGCGGCTGATCCGGATCCCGACGGCTGGCGTGAAGCACGTTGAACTGCTCACGAAAACTTTGCCTCGCGAATGCGGGAAGTGACCGTTCCTGCGCAACGCCGGACACGCGCTTGGCCAGCGGCGCGAATGCTGCAGTCTGGGAGAAGAAATTGGCGATGCGCGGAAACTTCGCGGCCAGCGGCGCCCAGTCGCCGATACGGCCCATCGACCAGGCCTGGTGGGGCCGGGCCTTCTTCTCATGGTAGTGGGATAGAAACTCCGCCTTGTAGGTGGCCATGTCGGTGTGCGTGGGACAGTCGCTCTTGCATCCCTTGCATGCGAGGCACCAGTCGAGCGCCTCCTTCACTTCTTCGCTCTGCCAGCCGTCCTTGATGACCTCGCCCTGCAGCATTTCGAACAGCAGCCGCGCGCGGCCGCGCGTCGAGTAACGCTCCTCGCCGGTCACCCGGTAGCTCGGGCACATCGTGCCCCCGGACGTCGCGCGGCACTTTCCCATCCCGATGCAATGCTCCGTCGCCCGCGTGAATCCGTCGCCCACATCGCTCCTGAAGGCAAAGCGCGTGGCGAACGTGACCGGTTTGTACGCCGGCCCGAGGCGCAGATTCGCGTCGGCCGCGTTCACCGGACCATTCGCGTTGATCAGCTTGCCCGGGTTCATGCGGTTCTCCGGATCCCAGATCGCCTTGAACTCCCGGAAGGCGCCCATCAGTTCCTCGCCATACATCGCCGGCAGGAATTCGGCCTTCGCCTGTCCGTCGCCGTGCTCGCCTGACAGCGATCCGCCGTACTTGACCACGAGGTCGGCCGCCTGCTTCAGGAAACCGCGCCATTGCGCGATGCCTTCGGGGCTGCGCAGGTCGAACGTGATGCGCGCGTGAATGCAGCCGTCTCCGAAATGCCCGTAGAGCGAGGTGCGATACCCGCAGGCATCGATCAGCGCCTGGAATTCGCGCAGGTAGTCACCCAGGCGCAGCGGATCGACCGCAGCATCTTCCCAACCCACCACCGGGTCCGGACCGCGCGTGGCTTCATCCGCGCCGCGCGCCAGTGCCGTCGCCGAGGCCCCTGTCTCGCGGATCGTCCACATGCGCTCGATCGTCGGCTTGTCCTCGATCAGCCATGCACTGGGTCGCGGGTTCCTGCCCGCGACCGCATCCATGAGACCGCGCGCCTGTGCCACGGCGGCCTGCCGGGTCGCGGCGCCGAACTCGACCATCAGCCAGGCAGATCCTGCGGGCAACAGGTCGATGTCTTCGAGTTTCAGGCGACGCTCGCGCAGGCCACCGATGATCTTTTCGTCGAGTCCCTCGCAGGCGATCGGCGCCGCACGCAGCACCTCCGGCACCACGTCGCCCGCGGCATAAATGTCGGGAAAGCCCAGGATCAGGACCACGCGCGCTGCAGGGTTCTTCACCAGCCGGGTGACTGCCTGCAGCGTAATCGCGCAGGTGCCCTCGCTGCCGACCAGTGCGCGCGCAACGTTGAACCCGTTCTCCGGCAGAAGCTGGTCGAGGTTGTAGCCCGACACGCGGCGCTTGATCTGCGGAAAGCGCGCGCGAATCAGGTCGGCATACTTGTCGCGCAGCGCCTTCAGCTGCGCGTAGATCTCTCCCTGCCTTCCGCCGCGCGCGATGATCGCCTCGAGTTCGCCCTCCGAGGTCGGTCCGGCCCAGAAGCGCGCACCGTCGTAGGTCAGCACCTCGAGCGACTCGATGTTCTCCACCGTCTTGCCCGCCATCACCGAGTGCGCGCCGCAGGAGTTGTTGCCGATCATCCCGCCGAGGGTGCACCGGCTGTGGGTCGCGGGATCGGGGCCGAACGTGAGCCCGTGCGCTTCGGCGGCGGCCTTCAGGGCGTCGCACACGGCACCGGGCTGGACGAGCGCGGTGCGGGCTGCGGGATCCACCGACACGACGTGGCCGAGGTACTTCGAAAAATCGAGCACCACGGCGACGTTCACGCACTGCCCGCACTGCGAGGTGCCCCCGCCGCGCGGCAACAGCGGCGCGCCATGCGCGCGACAGATGCGCACTGCGGCGACCACGTCATCGAAGGTCTTTGGCAGCACGACCCCGATCGGGATCTGGCGATAGTTGGAGGCGTCCGCCGAATACACCGCGCGGCTGCCCGCATCGAAGCGAACCTCTCCCGCGATCGCTGCGGATAGCGCCGCCGCCAGTGCCGCAGCCTGATCGGTTTGGAATTCTGCTTGCAACTCGGCTTTCATCGAGCTGCGCATTTTAGCCGATGCGCGCTCCATGTCCCCCTCTACCGATCGAGATGCCTGAATCTTTCCCGTAGCGGTCCGCGGGCTGAGATACCATCGCGGTTTGAGCCTTCCTGATTCGAGAATGCACGCATGGATCCGGCACGTCGTAGTGCACTTCGCGGGCTTGCGGGCCTTGCCGGGCTTGCCGCGGTGAGTCCGGTTCCGGTACAGGCTGCCGAGGGACTCGTCGCGCGCGTCATTCCTTCCAGCGGTGAAACCCTGCCCGCAATCGGCGTCGGGACATGGCAGACGTTCGATGCAGGCGGAGACGCGACAACCCTCGGTGCGCTGAAGGAAGTTCTAGCATTGTTTGCGGCAGCCGGCGGACGCGTCATCGACAGCTCGCCGATGTATGGCTCGAGCGAGACCGTCGCAGGCGATATCGCAGCGGACCTCGGGATCACGAACCGGCTGTTTGTCGCAACCAAGGTATGGACGCGGGGCCGCGAAGAAGGCATCGCTCAGATGGAAGCCTCCTTCAAGAAGTTGCGGGTCGCGCGCATGGACCTGATGCAGATCCACAACCTCGTCGATGCGGCCGTGCATACCAGAACGCTTGAGGACTGGAAGTCCGCGGGGCGGGTGCGCTACATCGGCATCACCCACTACACCCGCTCGGCCTACGACGAGGTCGAGCGCTGGCTGAAAGCCGGAAAATACGATTTCCTCCAGATCAACTATTCGCTGGCCGAACCGGACTCCGAGGCACGCCTGCTGCCGCTGGCGCGCGAAAAGGGCGTCGCCGTCCTGGTCAACCGCCCGTTTGCGGAAGGAGAGATGTTCCGCCGCTCACGCGGCAAGCCCCTGCCAGCCTGGGCCGCGGAGTTCGGCGCGACCAGCTGGGCCCAGTACTTCCTCAAGTGGATCATCTCGCACCCGTCCGTCACCTGTGCAATCCCCGGCACCGGCAAGCCCGCGCACATGCAGGACAACCTTGCCGCCGGCAGCGGCCCACTGCCGGATGCGGCCATGCGCACGCGCATGGCCCGGCATTTCGCCAGCCTGTGACGCGCCGTTTCCAAGCCGGCCTGCTGGCGATCGCGCTGGCGCTTGCGTCCCTTGCTGCCTTCCCACAGGCGCACGAAGGCGTCGACGTCAGGAAAAGCCGCCTCCTGCTGCTTCCGAAATCTACGGTGGAAAACAGCGCCGGACAGCAATACGGCCAGCTGATGCGCAGCGCCGCGCAGAAGAACGCCCTCAACAATGACCGCCGGCAGGTGGAGCGGCTGCGCGACATTGCAAGAAGACTCATCCCGCCGGCGGCGCGCTTCAATGCCGATGCGCAGCGCTGGCGCTGGGAAGTCAACCTGATCAGTTCGAAGTCGGTCAACGCGTTCTGCATGCCCGGCGGCAAGATTGCGTTCTTTACCGGGATCATCAGCGCGTTGCAGCTGACCGATGACGAAGTCGCCGTGATCATGGGACACGAAATCGCACACGCACTGCTGGAGCACGGGCGCGCACGGATGTCCGAGCAGGTGCTCAAGAACGTCGGCGTGAGCGTCGCGGCGGCGTTGCTCAACCTCGGCCAGGTTTCGACGTCGATGCTTGCGCAGGCAACCGACCTTGCGGTCAGCCTGCCGTTTTCGCGCCAGCATGAGACCGACGCGGATCTGGTCGGCATGGAACTGGCCGCGCGTGCCGGCTACGACCCTCGCGCCGCCGCCGAGGTCTGGCGCAAGATGTCAAAGCTGGGTGGCGGCCAGCCGCCGCAGTTCCTTTCCACGCATCCGGCCCACGCCAGCCGGATCAGGGAGATCGAGGCCAATCTGCCACGCGTGCTCCCGCTCTACAATGCGGCCCGTTCCGCCTCCGAAGAAGCCCGCCGCAGCATGAAGTAGAATGCCTTTTTTACCGGGGGGATTCTCATGCTCAAACAGATTGCCATCGCCGCGTTCGCGCTGACCGTGGCCGGAACCGCGACAGCCGCGGACAAGATCAAGATCGGTTTCATCAGCACGCTGTCCGGCCCGAGCGCCGCGCTGGGCGTGGACATACGCGACGCGTTCAACCTTGCGGTAAAGCTGAACGGCGGCAAGCTCGGCGGACTGCCGGCGGATGTCGAGATCGGCGACGACCAGTTCAAGCCGCAGGTCGGCAAGCAGCTCGCGGAAAAATTCATCCGCCTGGACAAGGTCGACATCCTCACCGGCATGGTGTTCTCCAACATCATGCTGGCCGCGGTGCCCGAGGCATTCAATTCCAAGACGCCCTACGTGAGTCCGAACGCGGCACCCTCGCCGCTGGCCGGAAAACAGTGCAACCCGTGGTTTTTCGTCACCTCCTGGCCGAACGACGCGTTTCACGAAGCTGCCGGCAAGAATGCGACCGACAAGGGCTACAAGAACGCCTACCTGTTGGCGCCGAATTACCAGGCGGGCAAGGATTCGCTTGCGGGGTTCAAGCGCTTCTACAAGGGCAAGATCGTGGACGAGGTGTACACCAAGCTCGGTCAGCTCGACTACTCGGCCGAACTCGCCCAGATCCGCGCGGCCAAGCCCGAAACGCTTTACGTCTTCCTGCCCGGCGGGATGGGGATCAACTTCATCAAGCAGTTCGTCGGCTCGGGTCTGTCCAAGGACATCCAGCTGATGACGCCGGGCTTCGCCTCGGACCAGGACATCATCCGGCCGGTGGGCGATGCGATGCTTGGCCTGTTCGACACCTCGCACTGGGCGCTCGACCTCGACAATGCAGTCAACAAGAAGTTCGTCGCCGACTTCGAAGCGGAGTACAAGCGCCTGCCCTCGGTGTTCGCCGCGCAGGGCTACGACACCGCGCTGATGATCGATGCCGCAGTGAAGAGCCTGAAGGGAAAGATCGAGAACAAGGACGCGTTGCGCAAGGCGCTGAAGAACGTCAAGTTCGATTCGACCCACGGACCGTTCAAGATCAACAAGAACCAGTACCCGATTCAGAACTACTACCTGCGTGTGGTCGGCAAGGACGCACAGGGCCGGTTGGTCAACAAGACCATCGGGACGGTATTCAAGGACCATGGCGACGCGTACGTGCAAGACTGCGGGATGAAGTGACGAGACGAGAAGAGGGGCTGCCGCCCCTCCTCAGACCTCCCCGCTGACCCGAGGGCGGAGCCAAGACTCCGCCCTTTTGATTTCTGCCATGTCCTACATCCTGATCCTCGAGCAGTCCCTGAACGGCGTGCAGTTCGGCCTGATGCTGTTCCTGCTTGCCGCCGGCCTGACGCTGGTGTTCGGCATCATGGACATGATCAACCTCGCGCATGGATCGCTCTACATGGTCGGCGCGTTCCTTGCGGCGACCCTGGTGCAGGCCACGGGGTCGTTCACGCTCGGCGTGCTGCTTGCGGTCCCCGCGACCGCCGTCGTCGGGATGCTGCTCGAAGTCACGGTCCTCAGAACGCTGTATGCGCGCGACCACCTTTCCCAGGTGCTGGCCACCTTTGCGCTGATCCTGATCATCAACGAACTGGTGCGCATGATCTGGGGTTCGGACCTGCCGCTTTCCGCGCCGGATGCGCTCGCGGGTCCGGTCCAGTTGCTTCCCGGCATGCCCTACTCCGCCTACCGGCTGCTGATCATCGGCGTCGGCCTTGCGGTTGCGGTACTGCTCTATTTCGTCGTCGCGAAGACGCGCCTGGGCATGCTGGTGCGCGCCGGCGCATCGAACCGCGAGATGGCGCTCGCGATGGGCGTCGACATCAAGCGCCTGTTCACCCTGGTATTCGGTTTCGGCGCGGCGCTGTGCGCAGTGGCCGGCGCGATGCTCGGGCCGATCTTCGCGGTGCAGGTCGGCATGGGCGAGAACATCCTGATCCTCGCTTTCGTGGTGATCGTGATCGGCGGCATCGGCTCGATCCGCGGTGCACTGGTCGGCTCGATCCTCGTCGGCATGGTCGACACCATGGGCCGTGCGTTCATCCCGGCGATCCTGCGCGAATTCCTGACGCCCGCCTTTGCCGGCGCGATCGGCCCGGCGCTGGCCTCGATCCTCATCTACGTTCTGATGGCCGGCGTGCTGTTCTGGCGGCCGCAGGGCCTGTTCCCGGCGCGAGGCTGAGCGCATGCGTCGGCTCCTCCCAGTCGTCCTGCTGCTCGCCGCGATCGCGTTTCCGATCGCGATGAAGTCACTCGACCAGCTCTACTACGTCACGATGGCCAGCCGGATCCTGATCTACGCGCTGGCGGCCACCAGCCTGAACCTGATACTCGGCTACGGCGGCATGATCTCGTTCGGCCATGCGGCCTTTGTCGGCGCAGGCGCCTACACCGCGTCGGTGATGATTGTCGAAGGCGCCACCTGCGCGTGGCTCGGCTGGCCGCTGGCCATGGCGGTCTCCGGCCTGCTGGCGCTCGCCATCGGTGCGCTGTCGCTGCGCACCCGCGGGGTCTACTTCATCATGATCACCCTGGCCTTTGCGCAGATGATCTACTACCTCACGGTGTCGATGAAAGCCTACGGCGGCGACGAGGGCCTCACCCTTACAGAGCGCGCCACCGTCGGATTCGGCCTCGATCTCAGGGACGACATGACGTTCTACTACATCGTTCTCGGCATCCTCGCCACGGTGCTGACCCTCCTTTCGCGCCTGGTCAACGCGCGCTTCGGTCGCGTGATCCAGGCGATCCGCGAAAACGAAACACGCATGGAGGCCATCGGGTTCCCCGCGTTTCGCTACAAGCTGATCTGCTTTGCGCTCGCCGGCGCGCTCGGCGGGCTTGCCGGCGCGCTGCTGGCCAACCAGAACAGCTACGTCAATCCCGGAATCCTGCACTGGACCGAGTCGGGCACCCTGATGATCATGGTGATTCTCGGCGGCGTCGGCACCCTGTACGGCGGAGTGCTGGGCGCAGTCGGACTGCTGGGACTGGAGGAGTTTCTCGCCAACTACCGCATTGCGTGGCTCGCCGCGCTCTATCCGGATTACCAGCAGCATTCATTGCTTGCGGTAGGCAGCGTCCTGCTCGCCGCAGTGCTGTTCGCGCCCAGAGGTATCGCCGGAATTTTTTCCGCCCTGTTTGCGCGCGTCTTCGGCTCCCGATCAGGCGACCATGAGTGACGAGCTCCTGAAAATAGACGGCCTGCAGAAGCATTTCGGCGGGGTCGTTGCCACCGACAGCGTCAGCCTGTCGGTGCGTCGCGGCGAAGTGCATGCCCTGATCGGACCGAACGGCGCCGGCAAGACCACGCTGATCGCGCAGATCGCGGGCTCGCTCGCGCCCGATGGCGGACGGATCGAATTCGACGGTGCGGACATCACCGGAACAGCTCAACATGCGCGCGTGCGCGCAGGCCTTGCGCGCAGCTACCAGATCACCAGCATCTTCGGGAAGTTCAGCGTCGAGGACAACCTTGCCCTGGCGGTGCAGGCACGCAGCGGCTCGAGCCTCGGGTTCTGGCGTCCGGTTGCGTCAGAGGCCGCCCTGTTCGAGGAAGCCCGCCGGATCGCAGCGGACATCGGGCTTGCAGGGCGCATCGGGACGCAGGCCGGGAATCTCGCGCATGGCGAACAGCGCAGTCTGGAGGTCGGGCTCGCGCTGGCCACGCAGCCGAAGCTGGTGCTGCTCGACGAGCCGATGGCCGGCATGGGACCGGACGAATCTCAACGCATGATTGAACTCATCGGGCGGGTTCGCGAACGCGCGACCGTGCTGCTGGTCGAGCACGACATGGACGCCGTGTTCCGTCTGGCCGACCGGATCTCGGTACTGGTCAACGGCAGCATCATCGCGACCGGCACGCCGGGAGAGATCCGCGACAACGCCGAAGTGAAGCGCGCCTACCTCGGCGACGAGGCGATCGCATGAGCGATTCCCTGCTGCGGATGGAAGGGCTGGAGACCGCTTACGGCCGCAGCCAGGTGCTGTTCGGCATCGACCTCGAGATCGGGCCCGGCGAGTGCGTGGCGCTGCTCGGCCGCAACGGCATGGGCAAGACCACAACGATCCGCTCGATCATGGGACTCACCCCCGCGCGCGGCGGCGCGATCGCGTTTCGCGGCCGGCGCATCGAGCGCCAGTCCCCGGACCGGATCGCGCGCGCCGGCATCGCGCTGGTGCCCGAGGGACGGCAGATCTTTCCCAACCTCACGGTGCGCGAAAACCTCGTCGCGTTCGCCGGCAACCGCAGCGGGCGTTCCGACCCCTGGACCGTGGACAAGGTGTACGGCCTGTTCCCGCGGCTCAGGGAGCGCTCGGGCAACATGGGCAACCAGCTCTCGGGCGGCGAGCAGCAGATGCTCGCCATCGGCCGTGCGCTGGTGACCAATCCGCACCTGCTCGTACTCGACGAGGCGACCGAAGGCCTTGCGCCGCTCATTCGCGAGGAAATCTGGCACTGCCTCGCAACCCTGCGCGCGGCGGGACAGACCATCCTGGTCGTCGACAAGTACGTCGAACGGCTCATCAAGCTCGCCGACCGCCACACCATCCTAGAGCGCGGCCGTGTGGCCTGGCAGGGAACCTCCGCCGAGCTCGATGCCGACCACGGCCTGTGGCACCGCTACCTCGGCGTCTAGCCCTTCATGCAATTGAGATTTCCCGTTCAACCGCCCTTTCGATTTCGCACGGCCGCGTGGCTGCCTGCCCTGGCCGTTGCGCTGATGTCCGGCTGTGCCACCGATGAACGACTGCCCGACACCCAGCCACCCCGGCCGGCGGATGTGCGCGCAAAAATCGTCAACCTGCTCCCAACGACTGTGCGCGATCGACAGGGGTGGGCGGTCGACATTTATGCCGCATTTGCGGCGATGGAAATCGCACCGACCGCTTCCAACACCTGCGCGGTGCTGGCAATCAGCGAGCAGGAATCGGGTTTCCAGGCCGACCCCGCCGTGCCTCAGCTCCCCAAAATTTCATGGGAAGAAATCGACCGCCGCGCCGAAAGCCTGGGCGTCCCGGCGTTTGCGGTGCGCGTCGCCTTGAAACTTTCATCCCCGAACGGGAAGTCCTATGGCGAACGCATCGATGCCGTAAAGACCGAAAGGGAACTGAGCGAAATATTCGAAGACCTCATCAGCGAGGTCCCGCTCGGCAAAAGACTCTTCGCCGGACTGAATCCGGTGCGGACAGGAGGTGCAATGCAGGTCAGCATCGCCTTCGCCGAAAGCCGCACGCGCTCGCGCGACTACCCCTACCCGGTGTCCGGTTCGATCCGCCACGAGGTATTTACGCGGCGCGGCGGGCTGTATTTCGGCATTGCCCACCTGCTCGACTATCCGGCTGCGTACGACAAGCCCATCTATCGATTCGCCGACTTCAACGCCGGCCGCTATGCCAGCCGCAACGCCGCGTTCCAGAATGCGGTGAGCCTGGCCTCGGGCATCCCGCTCGATCTCGATGGCGATCTGATACGCCACGGTGCGGGTTCCGATTCGGCGCCGGGCAGCACCGAGCGCGCGGTGCGCTCCCTCGGCAAGAGGCTCGGCATGGGTGGCGACGACATCCGCGACGCCCTCGAGCAAGGTGGCAGCAGGGAATTCGAGCGCACCACGCTGTATGCGCGCGTCTACGAACTGGCCGAGCGCATCGAGCGCAAACCCCTGCCGCGTGCGGTCCTGCCGCGCATTGCCCTGCACGGACCGAAGATCAAACGCAAGCTCACGACCGAATGGTTTGCCAACCGGGTCGACGAGCGGCACCGGCGCTGTCTCGCGCGGGCAGCAGCGCTCGGCTTCGACAAACCCCAGGGTTAGGATCCTCCCAAGGAGCGACACATGATCGAACGCATCCCCGAACTGGTGAACGGTGACCCCGCCATCGTGCGCTGGGGCCGCGACATGAACGAGACCTTCATGGTCGAGGTCGGCGAGCAGCAATACCTACTCACGGTGCGCGCCGGGCGCATCGAACCCGTGGCCAAGGGGCCCTTCGTGATGCGCGCCTGGCGCTTCGCGATCCGCGCGAAGGCGGAATGCTGGGAAAAATTCTGGCGACCCGTGCCCGCGCCCGGCTGGCACGATTTCTTTGCGCTTCTGCGCCGGGGCGATGTGGCCTTCGAAGGCGACCAGCGCGTGCTGATGGCCTATCTTCTGTACCTCAAGCTGGTGCTGGCCTCGCCGCGCAGGGTGGCCGCATGACTGCCCGTCTGGAGAACGTCACCGGCCGCTACGTGCACATGGAACTCGATGGCAAGCCGCATCGCCTGTATTTCGAGGAAGCCGGACAAGGCATCCCGCTCGCTCTGCCTGCACACTGCGGGCTCCGACAGCCGCCAGTTCCGCGCGGTGCTGAACGACCCGGAGATCACCCGTCACTATCGCGTCATCGCATTCGACATGCCCTGGCACGGCAAGTCCTCGCCGCCCGAGGGCTGGGAAAAGGACGACTACCGGCTCACCACCGAAAGCTATACGCGCCAGATCATGGCGGTCGCGAAGGCGCTCGGCCTGCACGGCAAGGATCGCCCGGTCGTGATGGGCTGCTCGATCGGCGGTCGCATCGTGCTCAACCTGGCCCTCGAACACGCTTCCGAACTGCGTGCCCTGGTCGGGCTGCAGTCAGCGGCCTATGTCGAGCGCTACTACGAATCGGCCTGGCTGAATCATGCCGAGGTGCATGGCGGGCAGGCCTGCGGCGCGGTCGCCTACGGGCTGATGTCGCCGTTGAGCCCCGAGGCGCATCGATGGGAGACGGTCTGGCACTACATGCAGGGCGGGCCGGGCGTGTTCACCGGGGATCTCTTCTTCTATCAGGTGGAAGGCGACATCCGGGCGCGCATCGGCGCGATCGACACCACGGTGTGTCCGCTCTACATGCTGACCGGCGAGTACGACTACTCGGCCTCACCGAGGGACACCGAGGCCGCTGCGGCCCTCATCAAGGGCGCGAAGGTCACGATCATGAAGGGGCTGGGCCATTTCCCGATGAGCGAGAATCCGGAAGCCTTCCTCGACTACCTGCGGCCGGTTCTGACGGAGATACGCAGCCAGGGCGGCTGATCAATCGCCACGCGCATCGACCCAGACGCGGCGGTGCAGGCAGCTGAGTGCCAGCAGGATTGCGAATCCGGCCGCGGCATACTGGAACACCGACTGGAACGCGGCAAGAAACGCCTCCGGCGCGGCGCGTCCCGCGGTGAGATACCCCGCCTCGGAAAGTTGCAGCGCCGCGCTCAGTCCTGCCGCACCGAGCATGATGCCGACGGTGCGCGTGAGGATCGTCAGGCTGCCGGCCACGCCGCGCGTCATGCTGCGGCAGCATCGCAATCACCATGTCGGTATAGGCCACCTGGAACAGGCCGATTCCCGCGCCATGCAGGAACAGGCCCGGCAGCATGGGCAGCGCGGCCAGCGCCGCCGGCCAGAACCCGATGGCGACCAGGCCGATGACCAGCAACCCGCCACCGATCAGCGCGGTGCGCCCGCGCCCGAACGCGCGCGCCGCCGGCGCACCGAGCGCCGAACCGGCCAGCATGCCGAGCGGCCACGCCGTCAGCACGCCACCCGCATCCAGCGGACCGTAGCCCGAGATGCGGGTCAGGTAGTAAGGCACGATCAGCGGAACCGTAAAGCCGCAGAAATGTACCGCGCTGCTGACCAGATTGAGGAACACGAAGCCGGAATCGCGTAGCAACGCAAGCGGCAGCACGGTCTGCGCGGCACGGCGCTGGTGGCGCAGGAACCCGGCGAACAGGAACGTACCCGCGGCGGCGGCCGAAAACGCAAGCCATGGCGCTTCGGCCGCCTGCACCAGCATCGGGGCCAGCAGCAGCATGGCGATGCCCGCACCCAGCAGGGACGCGCCGGCGGCATCGAACCTGCGCGCCGCCAGCGGATGCCCGGCATGCGGCAGCACCGGCAATGCGGGCAGCAGGAGCAGGGCTAGCAGGGCAATCGGCACGCGAAACCAGAACACCCCCGCCCAGCCGAACACCGCGATGCTGGCGCCGCCGAGCAAGGGCGCGACCACACCGGCCGCGGCGGCCATGCTCGAATACGCGCCGAGCACCCAGATCCGGCGACTCTCCTCGAACAGCGAAGTCGCCAGCGCGGGCGCGCAACTCAGGAGCAGCGCGGCGGCGACGCCCTGCACCGTGCGTGCCGCAAGCAGCCAGGCGTAGTCGGGCGCAAGGGCGCAGAGCACGAAGGCCACGGCACCGAGCACGAGTCCCGCGCGAAAGATCCGCCGGTAGCCGATGAGGTCCCCGAGGCTGCCGAACGCAAGCATCAGGCTCGCATAACTCACGACATAGGCGGCCACCACCCATCGGATTCCGGGTGTGTCCAGACTGAATGCGGCGGTAATCGCCGGAAACGCGACATTGACCGCGAGGTCCAGCGGCGGCAGCGAGGCGCCCAACCCGACCACGCACAGGCCGAGGACGGGACGGCCGGCGGAGGACGCGCGCGTCACCTCAGATCAGGCAGGCGTCCGATCCGCAGCCCAGGTCGCGGTCGGCCTGCGCGAGCAGGCGATCGTAGCCATTCGGCAGATGGATCTCGCGCCCCGTCACGCGCGGACTGTAGCCCTGCAGCCAGAAGCTGTTGGTCGGGTGCCCGCCCCCCGCAACGACGATCACGAAGTTTTCCGGAACCGCGGTGAGCGGCCAGGGGTCGAGCGCGACGCTGGCGCGCGTGACCGGGTTCGCGTCCATCTCGATCCACGCCGGGCCGCCCGCGCGTCGCAGCTCGGCGGCCGGAATCCGCGAATGCGTCCAGAAGAATTCGCGCATCGCAGGTTTGGTCCAGCCCAGCCTGGCCATGTTCTGCGCAACGATCCCGGGCAGCAGCAGCGCCCCGGGCGTGCCGTGCTCCCAGCCCTGCAGGTTGGTGAGGTTCGGCACGCGCATGAAATCGGCCATGCGGTGCATGCCCTGGGTGGCGTCTTCTTCCGGCGTTTCCTTCATCGCGCCGCGCCGCCGGATGTTGGTCGCACCGTTGGCGAACAGCAGCGAAACCGAGTTCACGCCCGGCCCAAATCCGTGGCGCTCTGCGGCGTGCGTGGGCCATCCCGGGGGAAGAGTGTCTTCGTCCTCGGCGAACACCATGTTGGTGGCGCGCATGCCGCCATAGTTGGCCATCGCGCCGATGCCGGGCAGCGCGCCGCCGACGTTCTGCTGTATGAGGCGCAGCGCGCGGCCGATGCTCGCACCGGCCGGACGCTGCGGGTCGGGCCCGAGGCATCCGAATCCCGAATTCAGGCGGATCTGCTTTGCGATGGGACCGTTGACGATGACCACGGGGAACGCGCTGCCCGAGGCCGCCTGCAGCTGCTCGGCGTTGGTGTCCGGATCGAGGAAGGCTTCGACCGCGGCGATCAGCACCGGGAGGTATTCGGGCCGCCCTCCCGCCATCGCCAGCGCGACCGCGCAGGTTTCGACCGTGGCGAGCCCGCCGCGCGGCGGAAACTTGCCGAGCAGCTGCGTGCGCGGCTGCGCGCTGCCTGCGAGGATCCGCTCGACGCGCTCGCGCGTGGCCGGCCACAGCGGCAGGCCGTCGCCCTGCAGGCTGGTGATCAGCAGGTGGTTGGCACGCTCCAGCGCGTCTTCGTAGCTCGCACCCGCGACGCTCAGCATCGGCACGGCGCCGTCAGCCGAGGGTTGCAGCACGGATTTCCAGCCGGTCAGCCCGGCATAGAACTCATGCCTGCGGGCCTCGACCGCGCCGATATCGCTGCCGGGCAGGAACAGCTCGATCGAAAACTCGACCATGGCCGCATCCGGCGCAAGGCCGAGGCCCGAGATGGCATTCTTCATGACACCGACGAAATCCGACCGCGTGAGCGTCACGGTGGGGATGCCCAGTGCTTCGATGTGTGCGGCAGCACGGCCGCACGCTGTGGCGCAGGACCCTCAGGCGGCGTTGCCGATGATCACCGCGTCGACACCCGAGGCCTGCACCAGCCGCGCAGTCTCCGGCTCGCCGATCAGCCCGTTGCCCTGCGGAAAGGCGTCAATCGGCAGCACTTCGCTGTCCGGAAAATCGCGTTCGAACCACTCTTTCAGCATCGGCAGCATCCGATAGGCCTGCCATTGCTCGTTGGTGACGATGCCGATCCGCTTGCCGGCCAGCGTGTCCAGGCGCGCGGCGTGCGGTTGCGTGACCTCGATGCCGCCGGAAGGATCGTAGAACTCGATGCTGACCATGTGCGCTCTCCTGGAAGGTGCCGGTTTCAGGCGATGCTAGCACGCAGATGGCCCACCGTGGCCACCACCCGCAGTCCGCCTGAATCTGACTAATCTATTTGGCAAAGTCCGCTTCTGTAGCCACTTTGGTGTCAGTTAGTGTATCGTTATCGATACAACCCATGTGGAGGTGAAGGATGGCTGCAGACCCGATGCTCGCATTGCGCAAACAGGCGATTGCCGCGATCAGGGGGCGCCTCGATCACATCGTCGAGCAGGCAGGCGAAGAAGGAATGACACAGACACAGCTGGCCGCGATGCTGCGCCTGACAAGGCCCCGCCTGAACCTGCTGATGAACGGCCGCGCCGCGGAATTCAGCCTCGAAGCGCTGCTGCGCGTCGCCCTGCGCGTCGGCCTGAGCGTGCGTCTCAAGCTCGCGCGGCCCTACGTCAGCGACTGAGCCGCCGGCCGGCTAGTTCGGCAGCAGCGCCGCGCCCGGCTTGACGATGGCCGCCAGCCCGGGGCTCGCGGGCAGTATCGCGGCCGCGTCGGCCAGGATGCGCACGGCCTCGTTCAGCAGGATGTCCTTGACCGACTTGCGCGCCTTTTCGGCCGCAAGCTCCCTCGAGAGCTTGCGCTCGCCAAACTGCAGACCATCGTCCCGCAACGGATTGTCCGCACCCGGGGCGGAGGTCTTCGCCGCCGGACTCAACTGCGCCTCACGCGCCGCCTGGCGCGCCTCCAGCGCTGACTGTTCCTTGCGGCGCGCAGCCTCGTTCAGGGAAACCAGGTTTTTCTCGCGCTGCGTCTTCGCCTCCGCAAGGCTCTCCTGCAGCAGGCGGAAGTCCTTGTCGGCTTTCACGCGGGCCTCGTGCCGTGCCAGCAGCGCCGACTGGACACTCTTGAGGTCCGCGACCGGCGCGTAGTCGAGCGCCTTGATCTGCACCCAGGGCAAGGCATTGTCGAAGCTCGACTCGCCGACGTGCTGCGCGTCGGACACCGCAGGGAACGGGATGTCCGGAATCACGCCGCGCAGCTGTGTCGTGCCCCCGTTGATGCGGAAGAACTGTGCAATCGTCATCTTGAGTTCGCCGAACTGCGGCTTGTTGTTCCTCGCGATCCGATCGAGATCGACCAGGTTCTGCACCGTGCCCTTGCCGAAACTCGCCTCGCCGATGATCACTCCGCGGCCGTAGTCCTGGATGGCCGCCGCAAATATTTCGGAGGCCGAGGCCGAACGCCGGTTGATCAGCACGCCCAGCGGTCCGTCCCAGGCCACACCGGCCAGGTTGTCGCTGCCCACCGAGATCTGGCCGCGCGCGTTCCGCTGCTGCACCACCGGCCCCTTGTCGATGAACAGGCCCGTGAGTTCGATGGCCTGCGTGAGCGACCCGCCGCCGTTGTTGCGCAGGTCGATCAGCAGGCTGTCGACCTTCTTCGTCTTCAGGTCCTCGAGCAGGCGGACCACGTCGCGGGTCGCGCTGCGGTAATCCTTCGTGCCCTTCTGCCTGCCCGCGAAATCCTCGTAGAACGAGGGCAGCGCGATCACGCCGACACGGCGGGTGACCTGCCCGTCCGTCACCTCGTGCACCGAGGACTTCGCAGCCTGCGCTTCGAGGCTGATCTTCTTGCGCACCAGGGAAATCCGCCTGTGCTTGCCATCCGGCCCGGCGTCCGCCGGCAGGATGTCGAGCACCACCACCGAATCGGGGGCGCCCCGGATCAGCGCCACGGCATCGTCGAGCCGCCAGCCAAGGATCTCGGTCACGGGACCGCTCTCGCCCTGGGCGACACCAACGATGCGGTCACCCACGTTGATCAGCCCCGACAGGATCGCCGGCCCGCCGGGTATCAGCTCGCGTATGGTGACGTAATCGTCGAGTTCGGCCAGCGAGGCGCCGATGCCGACCAGCGACAGCCGCATCGAGATGTCGAACTCGGCCGCGGCCCGCGGTCCCATGTAGTTGGTGTGCGGCTCGATCGCCGTCGTATAGGCGTTCATGAACGTCTGAAAGGCGTCGGCGCCTCGTACGCGCCCGATCCGCTTGATGAAGCTGTCATAGCGCCGGTCGAGCAACTCGACGATCTGCTTGTCGTTCTTGCCGGCGATCTTCAGACGCAGCCAGTCGTTCTTCACCCGCCTGCGCCAGAAATCCTGGATCTCGGCTTCGGATTTCGCCCAGACCGCCTTGTCGCGCGCGAACTGGTAGCCCTCCTCCTTGTGAAAATCAAATCCCTTTTTGAGCAGGCTGCGGGCATAGGTGAAGCGCTCGGCCGCGCGCTGCCTGTACAGATTGAATATCGCGAACGGCACGGAGAGATCTTCCTTGACGATCGCCTCGCCCAGCCTGGCGCGGTTGGCAGACAGCTGGTCGATATCGGACTGGACGAACAGCAGTTTTTCGCCGTCCAGCGATTTCACGTACTGGTCGAAGATCCGGTTCGAGAGCGCCACATCCAGCGGCGTCCCCGTGTAGTGGTAGCGGGTGAGCACCTCGGCGGCCACGTGGGCCGCGCGTGCCTCCTGCGGGACGGGCTTGAGCTCCTGCGGAGAGCGCACCGTCTTCGGGCGCCGCCGCGCGCACCGCACTCGCGAGTACAAGGAGCAGCCAAAGCAGTTTCTGTTTCATTCGCACCTGGCACCTTATTGTGTGGGGTCGACAGTCCGGAGGAGTCGAAAAGCGCGCAGCCCCCGGTGCCGGCACATTCTAACCCCAGGTTGAAACTCTGCGCCCTCCCCCGCGCAGCCTGGCGGCTGCCGGCGGTGCGCGCCTGGATTCGACATGCGCGCGTATGAGGTCCCGGGCCCGCCTTTTTACCAACGACCCACTCGCGTCGATCAACCAGATGCGGATCAGGCCGACTACGAAAGCGCAGCTGTCGCGTGCCGCCAGTGCCGGTTCCAGGCCGGTCCGCAGTGTCCCGGCCGCGCGGGCCGCGCGATAAGCCCGCGCAAGCTTGGCGACAAACTCTGCGGTGCGCACCCGGTGGGTATCCAGCTCGCCGGCCAGCTCGTCCACGTATTCGCATTTGTAATGGATGATGTCCAGGGCCCGTCGGGTGTCCCGGTCGGTCTCGAGCGCGTCGAGTATGCCCCCGAGGAGCGCTTGGACCGAGTCAAGCGCGTCGGCCGCGCCGCCGCGTTTGAGCGCGAGATCGACGCGATCGATCATCGGCACCGTCACGTGTTCGCGCATCGCAAAATACAGGGCCGCCTTGTTGGCAAAGTGCCAGTAGACCGCACCGCGGGTGACGCCCGCATCGCGCGCAATCTGCTCCATCGAGGTGCGCCCGACGCCCTGGCGGCAGAACACCCTCGCGGCCGCCGCTATGATCCGCTGGCGCGTCTTCTCGGCGTCTTCTTTTGTCCTGCGCAAATGATTCTCAGTTGCTTGTAAACATACATGTCTGATTGTATAGTCCTTCGCATCCTACGGCCACACGTCCAGCGAGCATGACTCCCCGACACATTCGCACACCCGCCGCCGCCATGGCCCTCATCGCACTGCTGTGCGCCTGCGGCAAGCAAGCCCCCGACACCGCGCCCAAGCCGCCGCCTGCGGTGCAGGCCAGGATCATCGAAGCGCAGCCGCAGCGCGTGCCCGTACGGCTCGAACTGGTCGGCCAGGTCGAGGGTTCAAAGGAAGTCGAGGTGCGCGCACGCGTCACCGGCATCCTGCAAAAGCGCCTCTACACCGAGGGCGAAGTGGTGCGCGCCGGTGCGCCACTGTTCCAGATCGACCCCACGCCGTTCGAAATCGCGTTGGCGCAATCCCGCGCCCAGCTCGCGCAGGAGCGCGCGCGCAACGACCAGGCAAAGCGCGAGGCGGGCCGGCTCAAGTCTCTGGCCGACGAGAAGGCGATCAGCCGCAGGGAGTACGACGATGCGACTTCCACGCTGAAACTCTCGGACGCGACGCTGCAGGTGGCCGAAGCCAACGTGAAGCAAGCCGAGCTGAACCTGTCCTACACGCAGGTCGCCGCGCCGGTGTCCGGCGTCAGCGGCCGCGCGGTGCGCTCCGAAGGCAGTCTGATCAGCGCCGGGACGGACAGCCTGCTCACGACGATCAACCAGATCGACCCGATCTGGGTCCGGTTCAGCCTCTCGGACTCGGACCTCGCCAAGCTGCCCGGCGGACGGCTTGCGCGCGGTGCAGGCACCGAGCTCAAGCTGGTCCTGCCCGATGGCAGCACCTATGCCGGGCGCGGGCAGCTCAACTTCACGGCCACCCAGATCGATCCGAAACTTGCCACCCAGCAGCTGCGCGCAGCATTCGAAAATCCGAAACAGCAACTGCTGCCCGGCCAGTTCGTGCGCGTCATGGTGGTCGCCGGCGAACGCAACCAGGTCTACCTCGTGCCGCAGCCAGCCGTTTTGCAGACCGAAAAGGGCTCGCTCCTGTTCGTGCTCGGCGCGGACGGCAAGGCGGCGCTGCACCCGGTGAAGCTCGGCCCCTGGGTGGGTTCCGACTGGATGATCCTCGAGGGCCTGAAACCGGGCGACCGCGTCATCGTCGACAACCTGCTCAAGATCCGGCCCGGCTCGTCCGTAACGCCCGTGGCGGACAAGCCCGTGGCGGACAAGCCCGCGGCGGACAAGCCCGCGGCGGACAAGCCGGCCCCGGCGCAAAGCGCCGCAAAGAAGTAGGGCGCAGCCCATGACCCGCTTCTTCATCAGCCGGCCGATCTTTGCCGGCGTCATCTCGATCGTGATCACACTCGCGGGACTCGTCGCCTCCCAGGTCCTGCCGATCGCGCAGTACCCCGAAATCGCACCACCCACCGTGACCATCACGGCCAACTATCCCGGCGCCAGCGGCGAGACCCTCGCGCGCACCGTCGCAGCGCCGATCGAGGAGCAGCTCTCGGGCATCGAAGGCCTGCTGTATTTCAATTCGAGCGCCGCCTCCAACGGCGCGCTGACGATCACCGTCACTTTCGAGGTCGGCACCGACATCAACAACGCCACGATCCAGACCAACAACCGGGTGCAGATCGCCCTGCCGCGCCTGCCGGACGACGTGCGGCGCACCGGCGTGGTGGTGCAGAAGCGCTCGAACGACATCCTGATGGCGGTGGCGGTGAGTTCGACCGACCCGCGCTACGACACGCTGTACCTGTCGAACTACATCACGGTCAACGTGCTCGACATCCTGAAGCGCGTGCCCGGGGTGGCCGACGCGACGATCTTCGGCGCGCGCGACTATTCGATGCGCATCTGGCTGCGGCCGGACCGCATGGCACAACTGGGCATCACCACCACCGACGTGGCAAGCGCGATCCGCTCGCAGAACGCGCAGTACGCCGCGGGCAAGATCGGCGCCGAGCCTGCGCCGCCCGGACAGGAACTGGTGTACACCGTCACCGCGCAGGGCCGCATGGCCGACCCGCAGGAGTTCGGCGAGATCATCCTGCGCTCGAGCGGCCCCGGCGGCGTGCTGCGCCTGAAGGACGTGGCGCGCATGGAGCTGGGCGCACAGAGCTACGACCAGTTCGTCACCGTCGACGGCAAGCCGACCATCGGCACCGCGATCTGGCTGCAATCGGGCGCCAACGCGCTCAAGGTCGCCGAGGCGGTGCGCAAGACGATGACGGAAGTCTCGAAGACCTTTCCGCAGGGGATCACCTACATCGTGCCGTTCGACACCACGCGCTTCGTGCAGGCCTCGATCAACGAGGTGGTGCACACGCTGCTGATCGCCGCCGCACTGGTGCTGCTGGTGGTGTTCGTGTTCCTGCAGAGCTGGCGCGCGACCCTGATCCCGATCATCGCGGTGCCGATCTCGCTGATCGGCGCCTTCGCGGGTCTCTACGCATTCGGTTTCTCGATCAACACCCTGACCCTGTTCGCCATGGTGCTGGCGATCGGCATCGTGGTCGACGATGCGATCGTGGTGCTGGAGAACGTCGAGCGCCTGATGGCCGAGCGCGGCTTCACGCCGCGCCAGGCGGCGATCGAGGCGATGAAGGAAGTGTCGGGCGCGATCGTCGCGATCGTGCTGGTGCTCTGCGCGGTGTTCATCCCGGTGGCCTTCCTCGGCGGGATCGCCGGCAAGCTGTACCAGCAGTTCGCGGTGACGGTCACGATTGCGGCGGTCATCTCCGGCTTCGTCGCGCTCACCCTGACCCCTGCGCTGTGCGCCGTGCTGCTGAAGCCCACCCACAAGGAGTCGCCGATCTTCCGCCCCTTCAACCAGGGCTTTGCCGGGCTGACCCGGGCGTACATCACCGGCGTGCGCTTCGTGCTCAGGCACGGCGTGATTGCGATGCTGGTGTTCGCCACGCTGCTCGCCGCCTCGGTCTGGCTGATCCGCACGGTGCCGCGCAGCTTCGTGCCCTCGGAGGACATGGGCTTCCTCTACGGCGCGATGGTCCTGCCGGACGGGGCGACCCTGCAACGCACCGGCCGGTTCGGCGCGACAGTGCAGAAAAACCTGGCCGAAAACCCCTCGGTGGAGCACGTGTTCTCGATCAGCGGCTTCGACCTCATTGGCGGGGGCAACAAGACCAACGCCGGCACCATGTTCGTCACCCTGCATCCCTGGGACGAGCGCACCACCAGTTCGTATGACGTGATCGCCTACAACGCCGGCAAGAACGGCGGCCTGCGCGACGGCATTTCGCTGCTGTTCAACCCGCCGCCGATCCGGGGCCTCGGCCAGGCGGCCGGGTTCGAGGCCTACCTGCAGGACCGCGTAAGCGGCGATCCGAAAAAGCTCGCCCAGGTGCTGAACACGTTCACCGGGGAATTGCGCAAGCGCCCGGAGCTCACCGGCATCAACAGCTTCTTTCGCCCCACGGTGCCGCAACTGTTCGCCGAAATCGACCGCGAGAAAGCGCTCTCGCTCGGCGTGCCGGTCGGCGACGTGTTCGACGCGCTGCAGGGCACGATGGGCTCGCTGTATGTGAACGACTTCAACAAGTTCGGGCGGACGTTCCGGGTGCAGATTTCGGCCGAACCCGCGTTCCGCTCCAAGCCCGATGATCTGGGCGCAGTGTATGTGCGTTCGACCACCACGGGCGAAATGCTGCCCCTGAAGACCCTGGTGCGCCTCGAGCGGACCGTGGGCGCGGAGCAGTTGGACCGCTTCAACGGCTTCCTCGCAACCAAGCTGCTCGGCGCCGGCGCGCCTGGCATCAGCTCGGGGCAGGCCATCGCCACGGTCGAGGAAGTCGCGGCAAAGACCCTGCCGCCCGGCTATTTCCTCGAATGGTCGGCGCAGGCATTCCAGGAACGCCGCATCGGCAACGCCTCGGTGTTCGCGTTCGGCTTCGCGCTCATCATGGTGTTCCTGATCCTCTCCGCGCAGTACGAGCGCTGGTCGCTGCCGGTCGCGGTGCTGCTGGCGGTGCCGTTCGCGGTGCTCGGCGCGCTGGTGTCGATCCTGCTGCGCGGCATGAGCAACGACATCTATTTCCAGATCGGTCTGGTGACCCTGATCGCGCTGGCCGCCAAGAACGCGATCCTGATCATCGAGTTCGCCGCGCAGAAGCAGGCGCAGGGCATGTCGCTCAGGGATGCCGCGGTCGAGGCGGCGCGCCTGCGCTTCCGCCCGATCGTGATGACCTCGCTTGCCTTCGTGCTGGGCGTGCTTCCGCTGGTGCTGGCTTCCGGCGCGGGTGCCGCGGCGCGTAAATCCATGGGCACGGGCGTGTTCGGCGGCATGCTCGCCGCCACCTTCGTCGCGACGCTCTTCATCCCGCTGTTCTTCGTGCTGCTCGGCAAACGCAAACCGCCGCGCGAGGAGCCGCCCCCGAGCGAAGTGGGGGGGCCATGAACCGCATCCGCCTCACCCGGCTTGCCTGCGCCGCCGCGCTGCTCGCGACCGCATGCGCCCCGGTCGGACCCGACTATGCCCGTCCGAGCGTGGACCTGCCGCAGAACTACCCGGCCTCGCCTGCCGGCGCCGCCGGCGTCACGGTCAAGGCAGACTGGTGGACGCTGTACGGCGACGCGAATCTGAACGAACTCGTCGCCAACGCGCTGGAAAAGAACAGCGACATCCGACTCGCGGTCGCGCGCATCGAAGAAGCCGACGCCAACCTGCGCGAGGCCGGCGCGAGCTTCCTGCCGCAGATCGACCTCAATGCGGTGCCGACCCGCTCGCGCATCAGTTCCACCCAGGCCACGCCGCTGCCGGGAACCGTGCCGCCGGTGCGCAACAACGTGCGCCTCTCGGCCACGACCTCGTTCGAGCTCGATTTCTGGGGCCGGCTGCGGCGCGGCGTCGAGGCGGTGCGCGCCCAGGCACTGGGCACGCGCTATGCGAAGGACGTCGTCTCCCTCTCGCTCGCCGGACTCACCGCGCAGGCATATTTCTCGCTGCGCGCGCTGGACGCGCAGATCGGGGTCACGCAGAAGTCCCTCGCGAGCCGCGACGAGGCGCTCGATTACGTCCGCCGCCGCGCGCGGGGCGGCGTGTCCTCGGATCTGGATATCAGCCAGGCCGAGAGTGCCCGCGCCGACAGTTCGGCGCAGTTGAAGGAACTGGTGCGCCAACGCGCGCTGGTCGAGCACCAGCTCGCCACGATCGCGGGTCGCCTCGACCTCGCCGTTGCGCCAGACCCGCAGCGCGATCTGCTCGCCCTGCCGGTGCCGCCGCTGCCGCCGGCCGGCCTGCCCTCGGCCCTGCTCGAGCGGCGTCCCGACATCCGCGTCGCCGAGCAGTCCCTGATCTCGGCCAACGCGCAGATCGGCGTCGCGAAGGCCGCGATGTTGCCGACGATCCTGCTCACCGGGTCGGACGGCTGGGAAAGCAAGGCGCTCTCCTCGCTCATCCAGGGAACTTCCAACATCTGGTCGCTCGGATTTGCGCTCAGCCTGCCGATCTTCGACCACGGCCGCTTCCAGGCGCGCACCGACGCGGCGATCGCGCGCGAGCGTCAAGCGCTGGCTGGGTACCAGAAGAGCATCGAGAGCGCGTTTCGCGAGGTCGCCGATGCCCTGTCGAACGCGCAGCAGACCGACGCGGCCGAAGCGGACTACCAGACGCGCGTGACCGCGACCCGCCGCACCCTGCACCTCGCGCGCCTGCGCTACGATGCCGGCTACTCGGCCTATCTCGAGGTGCTGGATGCGCAGCGCAATGCCAATGACGCCGAACTCGCGTTCGTGCGCAACCGCCAGGCGCGGCTCGCGGCGAGCGTTGACCTCATGAAGGCGCTGGGCGGCGGATGGACGCCATGAGCATCAGGATCGTCACCTACCGTTCACTTGTACCCGGCCCCACCCTCACGGTGCTGGGCGCGGTGCACGGCAACGAGCGCTGCGGGGCCGAGGCGATCCGCCGCCTGATCGCGGACATCGACGCCGGCGTGCTCGTCCCGAAACTCGGAACCCTGCAACTGGTCCCGGTGACCAACCCCGGAGCCTATGCGCAGAACGTGCGCTTCGTGGAACGCAACCTGAACCGCTACCTCTACCCGAAGGACGAGAAGCGCCACTACGAAGACCACCTCGACCCCATCGTCTGCGATCTTCTGGACCGGACCGACGTGCTGCTGGATCTGCACTCCTACACCTCGCAGGGCGGCCCGTTCATCTTCCTGGATCCGAAGGACCCGAAGGAACTGGCCTTCGGGACTTCACTTGGCGTGAGCGACTTCGTCTGCGGCTGGAGCGATGCCTTCGGCGACGGACAGGGCAGCAAGGAGTCGCAGGGCACGACCGAATATGCGCGAACCCGGGGCGCGCTCGCGGTCACGCTCGAATGCGGAAACCACCACAACGCAGATGCCCCGGATGTCGGCTACCGCGCGATCCTCCGCGCAATGGCGCATCTGGGCATGCTGGACGCGAGCGCGGCGGCCTCGGTTCCGTCCGCCGCGAAGCGTTGCGTGCGGATGAAGAGCGTCTACCGTCGCGAGGCCGGTGCGGTCTTCGCTAAACCGTGGCGCCACTTCGATCCGGTCGCGAAGGGCGAAGCGATGGCCAGGCTCCAGGGCGGTGAGATCCTTGCCGCGCCCGAGGACGGTTACATCGTGCTGCCCAAGGAATCGGCCGACGCCGGCGGGGAGTGGTTCTACTTCGGCACGCGGATGACGCTTCCGGCCTGAGCCGGCACTCGATTCTTTAAGATTGTTTTTACGAAACCGGCTCTGCAGGCTGGTTCCCTGCCAGTTTGTGTATCGATATCGATACAGTTACGAGTCTGGCCGGCGCAGAACGGCGCGCAGCGTCTGCTGCGTCTCCCAGTTCCACAGGCGCAGACCCACTGCGCTGATCGCCGGCTCACGCGCGGCATCCACCCGTCGGTATTCGAGCGGCAGGCAACTCTCCGCGAAGCTCTCGCCAGGCTGGAGGCGGTCGAGGTTGTCGAACGTT
>CAWJNP010000034.1:0-17838 GCA_963844255.1 uncultured beta proteobacterium | reverse complement strand
TTATGTCATCTTACTTGGTTAGACACCGTATTGCTCTCCTCCTTGGAGGTCTCCAGTTCTTCGTTGGTGGATTGCAGCTCCTCGTTGGTGGACTGCAATTCCTCGTTGGTGGATTTGAGCTCTTCGTTGGAGGCCTGTTGCTCCTCTATGGTGGCTTGCAGGTTCTCCTTGTTGTAAGCCAGTTCGTATTCCAGTTCTTCGACGCGGCGCAGTTCGGCGTCTCCCGGTGCAACCCCTTTACCGCGCGGGCGCTTGCCGGGTATCGGCAGCGTGGTTTCCTGAAAACTCACCAGCAGCAGTTTCTGGCTGGCATCCGGGCCGGGCATCGGGCGCACGCTGAAACGCGTGGCGTGGCGGTCGCCGTTGCTTTTGATGGAGGATTCCATATTCAGGGTAGGCTCGTTCTGGCCGGCGGCATGCAGCGCATTGCGCAGATTCAGTTGCAGGCCCTCGCGCGCCATGTCCACGACCAAGCTGCAGTGGCTGCTGGACCACGTGCCCGGCGCGCGCGAAGCGGCCGAGCGTGGCGAACTGGCCTTTGGCACTGTGGACAGCTGGCTGATGTGGCAGCTCACCCACGGCCAGGTGCATGTGACGGATGTGAGCAACGCCTCGCGCACCATGCTGTTCAACGTGCACACCAACCAGTGGGACGACGATCTGTGGCGCTGCTGCGCATCCCCGGCGCTGAATCCCGAAGTGCTCCCGTCCAGCGCCCACTTGGCGACCTCGCGGCCGACCTGCTGGGCCACAGCATCCGCATCGGCGGCGTGGCGGGCGACCAGCAAAGCGCGCTGTTCGGCCAGGCCTGCTTCACCAGCATGGCCAAGAACACCTACGGCACGGGCTGCTTCATGCTCATGCACACAGGCGGACAACGAACTGGTCATGACCCAGGAGCTGCTTGCCAATCTCCTGGGAGTGCGCCGCGAAGGCATCACCGAAGCAGCGGGCAGGCTCCAGCAGGCGGGATTCATACGCTATCGCCGCGGCCATATTTCGGTGCTCAAGCGCTCCGGCCTCGAAACCCACGCCTGCGAATGCTATGCCGTCGTCAGGAAGGAGCTGAACCGCCTTCTCTCCGATTTGCGGCCCGCCGCTGGCGGGCCTGCAGCGAAACGGGCCTAGTCCTCTTCGTCTCCCTCTGTGCGCTGGAGCGCAGACGGCTTCCCGTCCAGCGCAGATGCTTCGCCTCGCCGTCGGCAGACAGGATTTGTCTTTGCCGACAAACGTACAGAAACCGAGGAAAGCACATGGAAACGTCAACCCCCGCATCAAAATCCCTGCACCCGCTGGCCTGGGCTGCCGGCATCGCATTGATCCTCTTCAGCGCCGTCGGCGTCGGTGCCTTCATGGGCTGGATCCCCAGTTCGATGGGCGGCCCGAAGGACGCCGTCGTGCTCGAATCCAAGTCGGCCACTGTGAGCGTGGCAAAAACAGCACCGGAGCCGACCAAACCGGTGCAACACGCGGCGCAGGCACGGCGCCAGACCGAGCAACCCGAAGCGCGCAACGTGGCCCCGGTGGCCAGCACCAAATGTGCAGAGTGCGGCGTCGTCGAATCGGTCGACGCGGTCCAGTCCAAGGGATCCGGCTCCGGGCTGGGCGCAGTCGGTGGCGCGGTGGTCGGGGCGATCGTCGGCAACCAGGTCGGCGGCGGCCACGGCAAGGACGCCATGACCGTCATCGGTGCAGTCGGCGGCGGACTGGCCGGCAACGAAGTCGAGAAGCGCGTGAAGTCAACCACCAGTTACACGGTCACCGTCCGCTTCGAAGACGGCACGAGCCGCGTATTCAGCGAAGCGGCCGCATCCGGCTGGCACGTGGGCGACAAGGTCAGGGTGGTCAACGGCGTGATTCGTTCAAACGCATAGCGGCTGCCTATGTTCGACAACGCACAGTGCGGGATCGAGCACGGCGAGATGATGCGCACGGTTATTCATCCAGCTCCGGTTTGGCAATCATTCGCGACCGGAGCACCTGCAGTCAACAACACCCTTAAATGCAACCCTCTGGAGCACCACACCATGCAACTACTCAAGCGCTTTTCCGCACTCCTTCTCGCACTGGGGATGGCAACCATCCTGGGATGCGCCTCGACGGCCAATCATGAAGGCACCGGCGAGTACGTCGACGACACCGTCATCACGACCAAGGTAAAGGCAGCCATCTTCAACGAGCCTTCGCTCAAGGTCTCCGAAATCAATGTCGAGACCTACAAAGGCACCGTACAGCTGAGCGGCTTCGTGAAATACCCGGTCGACATGACCAGGGCCGTTGAAGTTTCGCGCGCCGTCAACGGGGTGAAGGCGGTCAAGAACGACATGCGGCTGAAGTAGATCCGGCCAACGTCGAAGCAAGACGACCCGCAGGAGCGGCCTTTGCGCAACAGCGTATCGGCCGCCTTTTTTTTGCGTACCCACGGACCCGCAAGCATGATCGAAACACCCCTCTCCGACACGGATCCGGAGACCCCGCCGACAGCCCCGGGCGGCATTCCGCCGATCCATCTGGGCCTGGGGATGCTGGTGATCATCGCATTGGTTGCCTCGCTCTACCTGGCACGCGCCTTCTTTGTCCCGTTGCTGATCGGGATCCTCGCCAGCTACGCCCTGCATCCCCTTGTCGACTGGCTGGAGCGGTTCCGCCTGCCGCGCAGCATCGGCGCCGCGATGGTCCTGGTGACCGTGGTCGGCAGCCTGTCCTGGATGACAGTTGCAATCAGCGACGACACACAGGCGGTGATCGAGAAACTTCCGGAGGCCGCACGCAAACTGCGCCGGGACCTGAACATTGCACGAGTCGGCACGCCCTCCGCACTCCAGAACATGCAGGAAGCGGCCAGCGAACTGCAGGGTGCTGCTACCGACGCCAGCGAAAAGTCGCCCGCCCGCGACGCCCGAACGCGAACCGGCGGCCGTTCGGCGGCGCGCAGCGCGGCCACCCCGACACCCGAACCGACCTGGCTGCGCGACTTTACCTACGCGCAGTCAGCACTCCTGTTCAGTGTCGCGGCCCAGACGCCGATCGTGCTGCTGCTCACCTATTTCCTGCTCGCCTCCGGCGCGCACTTCCGTCGCAAGCTGATACGGCTGGTCGGTCCTTCGCTCACGCGCAAGAAGGATGCCGTTCGCATCCTGGAGGAGATCGACACGCAGGTGCAACGCTACCTGCTGGCGATGCTGGCCTCGAACTTTCTTCTGGGTTTCGCCACCTGGCTTGCGTTCCTTGCGCTGGGACTGGAGCACGCGGGCGTCTGGGGTGTCGCGGCCGGTGTCTGCCACTTCGTGCCGTATCTGGGCCCTGCGTTCATCGCGCTCGGCAGCGGTTTCGCGGCGTTCATGCAGTTCGGATCGCCGCTCCAAGCCATCACCGTCGGCAGCGTGTCACTGGCGGTCTCAGGCGCGATCGGGTTTGTGTTCATGACCTGGCTGCACAGCCGCTTCGCGCGCGTAAATACGGCGGTGTTGTTCATCGCCCTGCTGTTCTTCGGCTGGCTCTGGGGTGTCTGGGGCCTGCTGCTGGGCGCGCCGCTGATCGCGATCGCCAAGGTCGTGTTCGATCGCGTCGAAGTCCTCAAGCCGCTGGGCGAGCTCCTGGGGCATTGAGCCCGTCGGCCCGAATCCACCCCGCATCGGTCATACGTCAATACACCCGTCGTTCAACCACACTTACCGGAGCAACATCCAAATGAATCCTTCCAAACTCATCGGCATCCTGCTCATCGTGGCCGGTGGCCTCGGCCTGGCCTACGGCGGCTTCAGCTACACGAAGGAAACCACCGGCATGAAGGTCGGCCCCATCGAACTCAAGGTCCAGGAAAAGGAGACGATTGCCGTGCCGATGCTGGTCAGTGCCGGCGCGATCGCGCTGGGCGTATTCCTGCTGGTTGCCGTGGGTCGAAAGTAAACGGCGGCCTGCCTAGAGCAGGCGACCCCAGATCCGGGCGACCCATTCGCGCAGCCGGAACCCGGCCGGCCGCTGCTCCCATTCGGTCGGATCGATCGCCTGCGAACCGCGGATGTCTTCTCCGAACATGGTCTGCATGCGCAGTCCGAACGCCTTTCCCAGCACGACCGCATTGATTTCGTCGTTGTCCAGAGAACTGCGCCAGTCCAGGTTGGTCGACCCGACAGTGGACCAGACACCGTCGATCACCGCCGTCTTGGAATGCAGCAGCACTCCCGTCCGTTCGTACAGCCGGACCCCGCCCTGAAGCAGGGTCGAGTAGTGCGATCGCCCTGCGTGAAACACGACCGCAGAGTCCGAATGGCCTGGCAATATCAGCCGCACGTCGACACCGCGCCCCACGGCGGCGAGCAGCGCGGCAATCAGCTGCGGATCCGGCACGAAGTAGGCGTTGGTCAGGTAGACCTGCTTTTCGGCGTTGCCGATTGCCGAAATCAGCGTCAGGTACATCAGGCTGTAGGGATCGTCCGGGGTACTGCCGATCGCCCGGACGATTTCGTTGCCCTGGACTTTCAATTCGGGAAGGTACACACGCTCGCTCGCCGGTGTGCCACGCTGCTTTTCCCAGGTCTTCAGAAACAGTTTCTGCAGTTCGGCCACCACCGGCCCCTCGATCTGAAGGTCGGTATCGCGCCACGCGACCGTGCTCTCCGGTGCCCGGTCGGTTCGCGAGATCACCGATCCGGAAGAGTAGACGCTGCTGATGTTTATCCCGCCAAGGAATGCGATCTCACCGTCGATGACCAGCAGCTTGCGGTGATCGCGATGATTGATCAGCCAGGGCGCAGACGTCGAGAACGGATTGATGGGATTGAACTCGACCACATCGATGCCGCCGGCCTTCAGCCGGTCGAAAAACGCCTTCGGGGTATTGATGCCGCCGAAGCTGTCGTAGATGAGGTTGACCTGCACGCCCCGGGCCTGCTGCTCGAGCAGCAGATCGGCGAACCCGCGTCCCGTCTCGTCGTCCTCGAAGATGTAGGACTCCATGTTGATGTTGTCCCGGGCCTTGCGGATTGCGGCGAACATGGCCGCATAGGTCGCCTCGCCGTTCTGCAGCAGGGTCACCTTGTTCCCGAGGATCAGCGGGCTGCCGCCGATCTCCTGCTCGAGCACCATCTGCTTGTCGAGAATGTCGAGGTCGCCGGATTTTCGTTTGAGCTCCGCGAGGATCGCGCCGCTCCTGCGCGCCGACAGCGCGCCGCGCGCAGTCTCGAACCGGGCGTTCTGACCCGCGTGCCGCGCAATCAGCGCATCGGTATCGGGCAGCGTCGCGCAACCTGCCACCAGCACGCAGAGTGCGGCCAACGTTGCTTGTCTGAAATAGCGCATTACGAGGGTCTCGACATGGATGGATTTTCCTGTTCCTGGGCTGAATACAATCAACAACTTGGGAAGCTTTCGGCGATTGCGGACAACCCTCGGAAAATACCTGCCATTCGCCCGGGACTCGGTGCGCTGCCGTACCGACTTGCACATTTCATATGTACGCTACCGAACGGAAATCAGTGCCGGCATGTGCAACCATTTGCGTGTTCGCTGCGCCTTTACCTCCCTGAAGCCGCAGCGGGCCTGGGCCCTCGGACCGTGCTTATGATCCGAGGGCCTGTTTTATTCCGCTGGCTGCAGCTACCAGTTGACGTGTCCGAACCCGTCTTCGCCCATATAGGTATAGAAAAGGCCCACGGTTCCGCGCGACTGCGCAATGGAGGGCGCACCCGGATAGGACGCATCGCGGCGGTTGCCCAGATACTTGACCGTGACGGCGTGTCGACCCTTGACACGCAGCGTGAACGACGCGTCGACCCGCACGATGTTGTCGTGCCCCCCGCGGTTCGGCGCCGCGATGTCGGTGACGAAGTATTCACGGGCGGTCAGGTCCAGCGAGGCCTGTCTGCCGAAGATCATGCGCAGCGCAGCCAGTGCCTGCGGCGCCCAGCCGTAGTGATAGTCGATTTCGGCGGCGTTCGAGCGCGTCGCGCCGACCGCGGCGTAGCCCAGCCCCGCCATGGCAGTACCCTGCAGCGCGACCGAATCGGACAGCCTCCACTCGGCCGTTGTGCCCAGCGACACGGCAGTGCTCGAGACGCGGAATATCTGTGGCGAAATGTAGTCGAAGCTCCCGTACAGGCCCCAGAGCCCGCGGTAGCTCTCGCCGACCTCGTAGGCGCGGCCGACCAGCAGTCCACGGGTCATGACGTTCTCGAAGCCGTTCGCGCTCGAGGCCGTCGCCTGCAGGTTGAAGTAGTCGAACGGGCGGGTGTAGGCATAGCCGTCCTTGCCCGGCAGCCCGTAATCCATGGAATAGTCCGCCAGTGCCTCGCTGCGCTTGAGATGGGTCGTGGAGATGCCCTGGTTGTTCTTCGCAGTCCCGCTGAAACCGATCTGCATGCGACTGTAATAGGCGGGATTGCGGCTCGCGAACAGCGCGTCCATGCGATCGTGAAATACGTAGCGGTTGAAGCCCGCTGCTGGCGAGATCGCCGCAGCGCCGACCTCGCGCCATAGCTTCGGGATGCCGTCGGCATGCTCGATCATCAGGCTCGACAGACGGAACAGCGCCTCGCCGAGGAAGGCCCCGCCGATACCGGTGTTGATCTGGTCGTTGCGCGAAGGCGGGACTTTTTCGCCGGCCACTTCCCAGAACGCGCTGCCCGCGAACGTGTAGCCGAGCGACTCCCAGAAATCCAGGCCCGCCGAGCGCGCGAACCCATGATAGATCGACCCCTGGTACGGGTGGCCGAGCTGGTTGGTGCGGAATGGATCGTTGTCCACGACCCAGCCGTGGGTCAGATTACGCTCGATCGAGGGCAGATTGCTCTTGTAGTCGTTGCCGACGTAGAGGCGGTTGTGCAGGTTCAGCAGCAGGTCGAAGCCGACGATCTCCAGCGCGGGAATGGTGTAGTCCTTGCGCAGCACGGGTTCCGGAGGCAGCTCGGGCCTGGGCACCTCGGGCTTCTTTGCCGCCGCCTCGTTCGACAGCGTCGACCAGGCCTTGGTCGTACCGATGAAGGCGGGGTCGGCGGCGAACGCACTTTGCGCCACGGCCAGGGCGAGTGCGCAGACGACGGCGGGGACGCGGATCGAAGAATGCGGATTCACGGAATACTTCTAGGTGAATCGGGAGGCTGCAACCGTGCGTTGCCGCACAGAGCGGGAGCGACGCCGCTTTTTGCGTCCACCCCGCTCGCTGCACTCGACAGGCTGGGCACGATTCGCGACGTCTTTTTTTCCGGACGGGCACGCATCGATCCGTATTCGTGCGCGTACACCCAGGTGAATTCGGCCCCGAGCAGGAAGATCTGCGCGGAAAAGTAAACCCACATCAGCAACACCACCAGCGAACCTGCGGCGCCGAAACCCGATGCCACGCTGGTCTTGCCCAGATACAGTCCGATGAGGATCTTGCCGAGCTCGAACAGCAGGCCGGTCACCGCCGCGCCCACCAGAACGTCCCGCCAGGCGATCCGTGCACGCGGCATGTACTTGTAGATCATTGCGAACAGCGACGCGGTGATCGTGAAGGAGATGCCGAAATTGATCGCGTGCAGCAGCGCCTCGCGGCCTTCGAACAGACCACTGCTCCATTTCCCGAACACCGCAATCACGGCGCTCAGGACCAGCGATACCAGCAGAAGGAACCCGAGTCCGAGCACCAGCCCGAACGACAGCAGGCGCGAACGCAGCAGGACCCAGACACTGTTTTCCGTGACCGGTGCAGGCACCCGCCAGATGCGGTCGAGTGCACTCTGCAGTTCCGCGAACACCGTCGTGGCGCCAATGGCGAGCGTGGCAAGACTGATCAGGGTCGCCACCACGTCCTTGGCCGGCTCCTTCGCACTCTTCAGCAGGGCCTGCACGGCGACGGCACCTTCCTGTCCGATCAGGTCGCGGATCTGCGACACGATTTCCCCGCGTGCGGCCTCCTCACCGAAGAACATGCCGGCCACCGCAATTGCGATGATCAGCAGCGGGGCGATGGAGAACAGCGTGTAGTAGGCGATCGCCGCGCCCATGCTGGGCGCGTAGTCGTCAAGCCATGCGGCGACCGACCGGTTGATCAGCCTGCGGAACTTCTCGAGCCGCACGGGAAACTAGAGCGCGCGAAGCGCAATGTATCCATGCCCCCCGCGGGCGCCCGGCTCGCAGACGCGTTCGTTCCCCAACCCGCCTCCGCCCCCGCTGCCCAGCGTGCCGCGCTCGGGTGGATCTTCCTGGCGGCTGCGACAGCTCGCCGCCGCCATCCCCGCCATCTCCCTGACTCGTGGCGCCACCACCGCCGCCACCGCCCGGCCGCGCCTTGTTGGCAGGGCGCACGCCCGCGTCCCCGCCCTCGCCGCCGCCCTGGATTCCGGTCCGGCTCTGGCCGGCCGAGGCCGGCATGGCCGGGCTGCTCGGTGTTGCAACGCTGGCGCCGTGCCCTCCGCTGGTCTGCCCCGGGCCGGATCCGCCGTGCCCGTCGACTTTGCCGGCCGATTTCTCGTTCTGCGCGCGCGTCGGTCGGACATACGACTCGGCGCCGGTCGTGCCGGCGACCACTGCACCCGTGGCAACGCGCACCATGTTGGTCGGACTTCCGACCGAACCGGGTCCGCCACCGAAAACGAAGGGGCGCTCAGAGCAGGCGTTGCCGCCCGGCCCGCCGGCGCCGATCGTCAGCGCATACAGGCCGGGCTCGAGGTCGACAGCAATGCGCGTCTCCCTGGAGCCTGCGCCGCCTCCGCCGCCCCCGCCGCCGCCGGCCATGGCCTGCTTGGTTCCACCGGCCCCGCCGCCCCCGCCATCGGCGACGTACACGGCATAGCGGCCCGCCATAAGGCGCGAACTCAAAGTATTGGTTCCGCGCGGAACCACGGTGAGCAGACATTGCTGTTTGGCGGCGTCACCCGCCGCAGAATTCAGCGTGAACAGCCTGCGTTGCGCATCGTAGTTGGACTCGAAGCAGTTGGGCATGTCGGAAGTGGCCAGCGGTGCCGGTGTGGGCAGCATGGCGCAACCCGTGCCGAAAACGGCAACGAGGCACAGCACAGGCTTGGTGATTTTCATCGCAGATTTCCTGGTTGATCGATTTGGATCCACCGCTTGGTGCGCAGCAGATGAACAAAGTATCGGTTCTTCGGATTGCGTCATCTGTGCGCACGCGAACATACCTGTGAAATGCCTGGTTTAGGTGTATGGTCCGCACCAGTAAGCAAGCAAAAGAGTGTCGACATCGGAATTGGATCTTTGCACCTCCGTGTGCCGCCTGCGGAATCCGCACCGGGTTTTTCCCGTCCCGGCAATCCCGCAGGAACGCCGCAACCCACGGAGGACCCGATGCACAGCCCGACCCCATTACCTGCCGCAAACCGCATGCTCTCCGCCCTGCCCCAGGCCGAACAGCGCCGCATGCTCGCGGCCATGGAGCCGGTCGAACTCACCTACGGCGACATCCTGTACGAGCCGGGCCAGCCGATCCGCCAGGTCTACTTTCCCACCAACGCGCTCGTTTCCCTGCTGACCATGGTGGACAAGCACCAGGCGCTCGAAGTCGGGCTGGTCGGCCGCGAAGGGCTGATCGGGTTGCCGCTCGCGCTGGAGATCGGCGTCTCGCCGGTCCGCGCGCTGGTGCAGGGCACCGGGCACCGCATTGCGCATGACCGCCGCGACCTTCCTTCGCCATCTGCGGGAGAGCAAGGCATTGCGGCGCGAGGTGCATCTGTATACGGGCAGCCTGATGGCGCAGATTACCCAGACGGCCGCGTGCAACCGCTTCCACGTCGTCGAAGCGCGCCTCGCGCGCTGGCTGCTCATGACGCACGACCGTGTGCTGACAGATTCGTTCCACCAGACCCAGGAAATCCTGGCGCACATGCTCGGCGTGCGTCGCGTCGGCGTCACCAAGGCGGCGCGTGCGCTGCAGTCACGCAAACTGATTGCCTACAGCCGCGGAACCATCACCATCCTCGACCGCAAGGGTCTGGAGGGTGCCTCCTGCTCCTGCTACGCGATCGTCAAGGGCCTGCACCGCCCCGCCTGAGCATCGCGGACGGGCCGTCGGCTAGCTCGCGCCGGGTACCGTCGGCAGCAGGCGGTCGTACTCGCGTTTCACCACCGCGTAGCACTCGCAGACACGCGCTTCCAGCTTCGTCGCGATCGAGCACCGTGATCTTGCCGCGGCTGTAATGAATCAATCCCGCCGTCTGCAGATGGCCGGCGGCCTCGGTCACGCCCTCGCGGCGCACGCCCAGCATGTTGGCGATCAGTTCCTGGGTCATGGTCAGTTCGTTCGATGGCAGCCGGTCCAGGCTCAGCAGCAGCCAGCGGCACAACTGCTGCTCGACCGTATGGTGCCGGTTGCACACGGCGGTCTGCGCCATCTGCGTGATCAGCGCCTGCGTGTAGCGCAGCAGCAGGTGCTGCACGCTTCCCGCCCAGCTCGAACTCTGCCTTCAGCACTGCGGCCCGCAGCCGGATAGCCGTGGCCGGCGCTCTGCACCACCGCGCGGCTCGGCGTGGTTTCGCCACCCATGAACAGCGCGATGCCGACCAGGCCTTCGTTGCCGACGATCGCGATTTCGGCCGACGCGCCGTCCTTCATCACGTAGAGCAGCGACACGATGCAGGTCGTGGGGAAATAGACATACTCCTGCTCCCCCCCGGACTCGTAGACCGCCTGCCCGAGCGGCATATCGATCGGTTCCAGATGCGGCAGGAGCCGCGCGTAGTCCGCAGGCGGCAACGCAGCCAGAAGCCTGTTCTGCAGCGGGGACTGCGAAGCCGCAAGGGAAAATGCAGTTTGTCTTGGCATGACCTATCTCGAAAACAGATTCTGCGCAAACTCCCCGCGCATGAGTGCGTCGGGGCGACACCGCATATGTTCGGTATAGCACATAGAAGGCCGGGGATGGCTTAATTCGGCCATGCGCCGATCAACTGCCCCGCAGACGCAACGCTCCCGAAGGTCGTCGAACCGCCCGACTCCGTATAGCGCAGCGGCAGGGCCGCCGTTGCGTCGATGCGCTGCACCGAATTGAGGTACGCCGCGCCCCATCCATCCGCGGGCAGGCTCGCGTGATCCATGCCGCGCTCCATTCCCAGCGACACGCTCAGAACCGACAGGCCGCATTTCTGCAGCAGGGCGAGCGCGATTTCGTCGGCTTCGCGCGCCTGTTCGACCGCCCAGCTTTCCCTGAGCACACCGGCACTCACACGTGAAACCACAAAGCGGGCAAGGACATTGACCCCTGGAATCAGCATCCCGATCGCCGACACGGCCAATGAGGCACCGGAGTCCTCCTCGGCGTGCCGCGCGACGACATGGGCGATCTCACGCGCGAGCAGAAACGCGATCAGGACATCCGACGGCTCGAGTCCGCCGAGCCCGGACTCGAGTTCCGCGCGACCTTCCACGCCTGTTGCAGGCAAGCGGGACTCCAGCGCGGCGATGCCGGCACCGATGATGATCCGGCCACCCGCACTCGAGGCTGTCGCGACGCCAAGGTCGTCGTCCACTTCGATCGAAAGCGGACCGATGCGCTCGAATAACTCAGGCGTCATCCTGCGCGCGGCAATCGCGAGCTGCGTGCCGATGATCTTGACCCGGCCGGCAAACAGCACCCTGCGCTGCACGCTGGCGCAGTTCTCGGTGCAGGCGCGGGAGGCGGCGATTCTTTTTGCGCCGGTCGTCAGGGAAAAATCCGCATCGGCGTAGGCGATTTGCGCAGCCGGCACCATCACCATCTGGTCGCGACCGGTTATGGGATTCACGGTGCAGCCGGACAGGAGAACCAGGACGAACATGAGAGAAAGGAGCTGCATCGGCGAAATACTGAGCCGATCTCTGCTTCAACACTGTACGCTTTCGAACATACGGCAGGAGAAGCCGCCACGGAATCCGCATGCGGGGACTCAGCGAACCAACTGGTTGATCTCCATGATCGGCAGCAGGATGGCGAGCACGATCAGCAGCACCACGCCACCCATCACCAGGATCATCAGCGGCTCGAGCAGCGTGAGAAATACCGCAAGGCGGCGCTCGAGTGCCTGGGTTTCCAGGTGCGCCGCGCGCGCAAGCATCGGCGCAAGCTTTCCGCTGGTCTCCCCGCTGGCCACCAGGTGCACCAGCAGCGGCGGGAAGACGCGGGTTTCGCCCAGTGCGCGTGCGAGGCTCGTGCCTTCGCGCACCCGCTCGATCGCCCGACCGACGGCCTCGCTCATCACCATGTTGGTCATGACCTGCGCACCGGAAACGAGTGCCGAGAGCAGCGGAACCCCGCCCCCCACCAGGATCGACAAGGTGCTTGCGAAACGCGAAGCGTTGACGCCGCGTACCACCCCGCCCACCCATGGCGTGCGCAGCAACAGTCCCGTGCCATCGGCGACGCAGCGCCGGACGACGCAGCGCGTATCGCGCAGCCATCGCCGCACCCGCGATCAGTGCAATGATCCAGGGCCAGGTGGCGCGCAGAAAATCCGACACGCCGATCAGGGCCCGGGTCAGCATAGGCAGGCTCTGGCGCGACTGCTGAAACACCTGCACCACCTGCGGAACAACGAAGATCAGCAGCCCCGTCACGATCATGATGGCAACGACCGTGACCAACACGGGGTAGAGAAGCGCGAGGCTGGTCTTCTGGCGCAGCGCCTGGCGCGCATCCAGATAGTCCGCCAGGTGCATCATGACGGTGGGCAGGGCGCCCGACTCCTCGCCGCCGCGCACCAGTGCCTGGTAGAAGTCCGGGAAGCTGCTCGCGTAGACGCCCATGGCGGCCGACAGCGCACTCCCGGCAGTAAGCTCTGTTTTTATGCCGATGAGTACTTCGCGGGTTCCGGGTTCGGCCGCCTCCTCGATCAGGGCATTGAGCGACTGCTCCATCGTCAGCCCGGATTCCAGCAGCGTCGCCATCTGGCGGGTGACCAGACTCAGCTCGCCCGCCGACATGCCGCGCGCCCATTTGCGCTGCGCGCGCTGCCTCGCGTCCACCTGCCCGACCGTGGACGGCAGCAGGCCCAGCGTGCGCAACTGGGCGCGCGCCTGGCGCGCGGTGTCGGCCTGCAGCACGCCGGACACCATGCGGCCCGCAGGGTCGAGCGCCTCGTATTCGAACGCCTCCATGGCCGCAGCGTCCCGTCTACTCGCGCGTCACGCGCACGACTTCCTCGAGGCTGATGACACCCTGCCCCGCCCAGCGCATGCCGTCGTCGCGCAGGGAGCGCATGCCGCGCGACACCGCATGTTCGCGCAGCGTCTGCTCGGAGGCGCGGTCGTGGATCAGGCGGCGCAGTTCGTCATCGACGTCCAGCATTTCGTAGATGCCGGTCCGGCCGCGATAGCCCGAGCCATTGCACGACGGGCAGCCGCGCGCGGAATAGAGCGTCCCGCCGGTGTGCGTAAGACCGAGCGCGCGCAACTGCGCTGCGTCCGCGGCAAACGGTGTTGCGGCATTCGGTGCACAGCCGGCGCACCAGGCGCTGGGCCACCACGCCGATCAGGCTCGAGGCCAGCAGGAACGGCTCGACGCCCATGTCGACCAGACGCGTCACTGCGCTCACGGCGTCGTTCGTATGCAGCGTGGCGAACACCAGATGTCCGGTGAGACTGGCCTGCACGGCGATCTGCGCGGTTTCCAGATCGCGTATCTCGCCGATCATGACCACGTCCGGATCCTGTCGCAGGATGGTGCGCAGCGCCCGCGCAAAGCTCATCTCGATGCGCGCATTGACCTGGGTCTGGCTGATGCCGTCGAGGTCGTATTCGATCGGATCCTCGACGGTCATGATGTTGAGCGCCTTGGGATCCAGGCGCGACAGCGCGGCGTACAGCGTCGTGGTCTTGCCCGAGCCGGTCGGCCCGGTCACCAGAACGATGCCGTGCGGCTCGCGGATCAAGCGGTCGACCTGTGCGAGCGTCGCGTCGTCCATGCCAAGCCTGGTGAGGTCCAGCCGCCCTGCCTGCTTGTCGAGCAGACGCAGCACCACGCGTTCGCCGTGCCCGGTCGGGATCGTCGACACGCGCACGTCGATCGGCTTGCCGGCCACGCGCAGCGTGATGCGCCCGTCCTGCGGCAGACGCTTTTCCGCGATGTCGAGCTGCGCCATGATCTTCACCCGCGAGACGATCGCGCCGTGCAGCGCGCGCGCCGGTTCGATCAGGTCGCGCAGCGTGCCGTCGATGCGCAGGCGCACGACCGAGCGCGTTTCGAACGGCTCGATATGGATGTCGGAGGCGCCTTCGCGCAGCGCCTGGGTGAACAGCGCATTGATCAGCCGGATCAATGGCGCGTCGTTCTGGCTGTCCAGCAGGTCTTCGACACGCGGAATCTCCTGCAGGAGGCGGGACAGATCCTGGTCCTGCGCGATGTCGTCGGCGAGCGCCGCCGCACCCGCGCCGGCGCCGGACCCGGCCCCGTTGTACAGGGCGGTCAGAAGCTCGTCGAACTCGGCGGCGGCAACCTGCCGCGCCTGCAGGGGCATGCCGATCGCGCGTCTCGCCTCGGCCAGCGCTGCGGCGGATGCGCCTGCGCGTACCGCGACCTCGGCGATGCCGGCATTCAGTGCGGTCACCGCGACGCCGTTGGCCTTGGCGAACGCATAGGGAAGCGAGGACGCGCGCATTGCCAGGCCGCTAAGGGGATGTGCTGCCTGCGGCAGGGACCCAGCGCGCTGCGGGCGGTGTGGTGGTCTCGGCCGGCAGGTCGCGCGGCGGCAGCACCGGCGTTTCGTAGTCCGGCAGCACGGCGCTCGGCGGCGGCGCGGCACGGGACTGTGCCCCGCGGATATAGTCGTAGCGATCGTTGGCAATCGGATCGGCGCTGCGCGCATTGCGCAGCACGGTCGGACGCAGAAACACCATCAGGTTGGTCTTGCTGCGCGCCCGCGTGTTGTAGCGGAACAGGCCGCCGAACAGCGGAAGGTCGCCCAGGCCCGGCACCTTCTCTTCGCCGTCACTGACCGAATCCTGGAGCAACCCGCCGATGACGATGATCTGTCCGTCGTCCACCAGCACGGTCGATTCGACCGAACGCTTGTTGGTGATCACGCCCGCCACATTGGTGCGGTCCTGAATGCTCGATACTTCCTGGAAAATCTGCAGTCGCACGGCGCCGCCTTCGGAGATCTGCGGCCGGATCCGCAGCGTCAGGCCGACATCCTTGCGCTCGATGGTCTGAAACGGCGTCGGCGTGGTCGCGGCGCCCGAAACCGCATACTGACCCGTGATGAACGGCACGTTCTGCCCGATCACGATCTTCGCTTCCTCGTTGTCCAGCGTAAGCAGCGTCGGCGTGGAGAGAATGTTGGCGTTGTTGCCCGACTCGAGCGCCCTGAGGAGCACGCTCAGGTTGAGGACCTGAACGCCACCGAGGGTGACCAGGCCCTTGACGATACCGATGTTGAGCCCGTGCCCGGCTGCTGCCGGATTCTGCGCGACGCCGAGAATGTTCTGGCTTGCCGTACCGAAATTGGTCCCGCCAATGGCCTTTGCCGCAGTCCCGCTACCGCCGCCAAGGCTCTGCCACTGGATGCCGAACTCGGCCGCCTTTTCAGAAGTGACCTCGGCGATGACCGCTTCGACATACACCTGTGCGCGGCGCACGTCGAGCTTTTCGAGCGCGGCACGCAGCGTGTTATAGACCGCATCGGGTGCCGTGATGATGATCGAGTTGGTCGCCGCATCGGCCTGGATGATCCCCGGCGTCGCCGCATTGATCGGCGCCGGGGGCGGCTGCAGGCCCGGCAGACCTGCGGCCGGCACGGAAACCGGCAAGGCGTGCGCGCGGCTGGCGGCGGAATCGCCCGAATAGATCGCGCGCAGGGTTTCGGCGATCTTCACTGCCTCGGCATTCTTCAGGTAGACCACATGGATGTTGCCGCCGGCACTGGTCGGCGTGTCCAGGATCGCTGCCATCTGACGGATCCTGGCCAGCCGCACCGGTTCATCGGACTGCGCGAGCAGGCTGTTTGAGCGTGCATCGGCCAGCACCGTGAACTGCGTGCCCGGCGTGCCGGCGGGCCGGACGGCACCGCCTTCGGCGAACAGCCGGTTGATCGTCTGCGCGACGTCGATCGCCGAGGCATTGTGCAGCGGGATCACCAGCGGGTCGCTGCCGTTGGCCTGGTCGAGCGCATCGATGATCTGCTCGAGGCGCTGCAGGTTGCTCGCATAGTCGGTAATGACGAGCGAATTGGTCGAGGGCGCGGCGGCAATGGTGTTGTTCGGGGAGATCAGCGGCCGCAGTACCGGCAGCAGGGTCGCGGCCGATGCGTGGGTCAGCCGGACGATGCGCGTCTCGATCCGGTCGCCGCCACGCGGGGGATCCCGCGGGCCAGACACCGAACCACGGTGCATCTTGGCCTCCGCCTCCGGCACGATCTTGACCACGCCGCGCTCTTCCACCGCGGCGTAGCCCTGCAGGCGCAATGCCGACAGGAACACGTCGTAGACCAGCCCCCTGGAAATCGGCTTGGCCGAAATGATGTTGATCGTTCCCTTGACGCGTGGATCGATGATGAAGTTCTTGCCGGTGATCTCGCCCACGGCCTTCACCACGCCTTCGATATCGGCGTTCACGAAATTCAGCGTGACCAGATCGGGGCCGCCCCGGTCTGAAACGGGTCCTGCCGCTGCGGCCGGGCTTGCACACAGGGCCATCAGAAGACACATGAGGACGGTTCGAAACCGAATGTTCTTCATGTGAACTCCCGCGTCCTGCGCCGGCACGGGTGCTTGTTCATCTGGAGAGCGCCGGCGTGGCCGGCGTGGTCGTTTTGCCAGGCTCCGGCAGGACCAGTGTTTCGCGCACCGCGCCACGGTTGAGGGTGACGCGATCGGTGCGCACTTCGACGAGCCGCAGGCCGGGACTCACCTCGTCGCCTGCGCGCACCGCGACACTGTGCCGTGCCTCGGTTTGAATCACGGCATAAGCCGAAAGGCCACCGCTCGCCGCGACGACACCCAGCAGCTTCAGCGCACCTGCCGTCGGCGCCGCCCCGATCGCGTTGTCCCGTACCTTGCCGAACATTGCATACGCGCCAGGCGTCGGCGCCAGGGCGCCGGCCGCCTGCGCCGGCATTGCCGCCCGCGGTTCGGGCGCAGGCGCAAGCCACACCCAGGTCCAGTACGCGAGCACCGCGCCCAGCAATGCGACGGCGCAGACGCTTGCAAACGTCGTGACGGCCACAGCCATGCGGCCCTGTTCTGTGTAGATCGCCTGCATCTTTTCATAATTTCGCATGTGCGTTCGGCATCGTAGGTCGCACGGACCGGCGGGTATGTGCGCCAGCGCACGGATGACGTTCCGGCGCGGGCGATACCCTGCGCACGCAGCCCCTGCAACCATCGCACCACGGTGCCCAAGGTGCCTGAGCGGAGCACGGTTCAATCGAGCAAGTGAAGGATCGCAATGAATTCAAAGTCGAAGCAGGCGGGTTTTACGCTGCTCGAGGTCATGGTCGTCGTGGTCATCCTCGGCATCCTTGCCGCGCTCGTGGTGCCGAAGATCATGAGCCGCCCCGACCAGGCGCGGATCATCGCGGCCAGGCAGGACGTGGCCACCCTGATGCAGGCGCTCAAACTCTATCGCCTGGACAACCAGCGCTACCCGAGCACTGAACAGGGGCTGCAGGCCCTGGTGACCCGCCCGGCGACCGTGCCGCCCTCCGCCAACTGGAAAGCCGGCGGATACCTGGATCGCCTGCCCGCTGACCCCTGGGGCAATCCCTACCAGTACCTGAATCCCGGATTGCGCGGCGAAATCGACGTATTCAGCCTGGGCGCAGACGGAGCGGCCGGCGGCGAGGCGAACGATGCCGACATCGGCTCATGGGCACTCTAGCCAGGACTGCACTGAGATGAGGCGCGCACCCGCGGCAAGGGGATCGTGCGTCGGT
>CAWJNP010000033.1:0-104916 GCA_963844255.1 uncultured beta proteobacterium | reverse complement strand
TGCTGGGCTACATCCTTTCTGGAGCGCTTACGCCGAGCAGCGCGAGTCCGCCGGCAAGCACATGGCGGGTCGCGGCGCACAGTGCAAGGCGCGCCTTGGCAAGTGTCGCATCCTCGACAAGGATGCGCTCGGCATTATAGTAGCTGTGAAAGTCTGCCGCGAGGTCACGCAGGAAGAAGGCCACGGTGTGCGGCGCCATGTCGCGCGCCGCGGTTTGCAGTACCTCGGGATATTCCCCCAGGCGCTGCATCAGCGTGAGTTCGCGTGGATCGAGCAGCATCCCGATCGGCGCATTGTTCAGCGTGTGCGCGACCTGCGCAGCATCATCGCCCAGCTGGCTGAATACGCTGCATACCCTCGCGTGGGCGTACTGGACGTAGTACACCGGATTGTCATTTGACTGGCTCTTGGCCAGGTCCAGGTCGAAATCCAGATGCTGGTCCGATTTTCGCAGGACGTAGAAGAACCTTGCCGCATCATTGCCGACTTCGTTGCGCAGATCGCGCAGCGTGACGAAATCGCCCGAGCGCTTGCCCATCGCCACTTTTTCGCCCTGTCGATAGAGCACGGCGAACTGCACCAGCGCCACGGTGAGCCGTTCCGGGTCCAGCCCCAGCGCACTGAGCGCCCCTTTGACGCGCGGAATGTACCCGTGGTGGTCGGCACCCCAGACGTCGATGATGCGGTCGAATCCGCGCGCGTACTTGTTCAGGTGGTAGGCGATGTCGGACGCAAAGTAGGTGTACTGCCCGTTCTCGCGCCGGACCACACGGTCCTTTTCGTCACCGAAGGCGGTCGAACGGAACCACAGTGCGCCGTCTTTTTCGTGCAGATGTCCGCGCGCCTTCAGCTCGCCCATCGCGCGTTCGACCTCGCCGTCATCGTGCAGCGACTGCTCGGAAAACCACAGGTCGTAGGCGACCCCGAATTCGCCGAGGTCGTTCTTCTGATCGGCCAGCATCTGTTCGAGGGCGAAGCGGTGCAGCGCCCGCCAGTCGTCTCCGAGCAGCGACTTGGTTCTCGAAATCAGCGCATCCAGTGCGGCATCGGCGTCTTCGCCGGGCGTCGCAGTGGGCAATGAGGCCACGTCCCGTGCAAATCGTTCCAGGTGCTGCCTGTCGAGTTCTAGCGCGATTGCGCGGACGTAGTCGGCGCGGTAGCCGTCTTCCGGAAATTCGACCGTGGCACCCCGGGATTCCAGGTATCGCAGCCAGACCGAGGTCGCAAGGATGTCCATCTGCCGGCCGGCATCGTTTATATAGAACTCCCGCGTGACGCTGTCACCGCAGAACGCGAGCAGATTCGCGAGACTCGCGCCGTAGGCTGCGCCGCGACCGTGTCCGACGTGGAGCGGGCCGGTCGGGTTGGCGGACACGAATTCGACCTGGATCCTACGGCCGTTGGGCTGCGCGCGGCCGAAGTCCGCACCTTCGGCGAGGATGCGCGCCACCACGGCCTGCTTGGTCCTGGCCGACAGTCGCAGGTTGATGAAGCCCGCGCCGGCTATCTCCACGGCGTCGACGTAGCCTTCGCCGAATTCGGGCAGTGCCTTCAGTGCGTCGACAATGCGTTCAGCCAGCTGGCGCGGATTGGTTTTCAGCTTCTTCGCCAGCTGCATTGCGAGGTTGCAGGCGAGGTCGCCGTGTTCCGGCTGTTTCGGGCGCTCGAGCAGTATTTGCGTATCGTCCGCCTCGGGCGCTACCGTGGCCAGGGCGCCGCGAAACAGCCCGGTCACGTGGGATTTGATGTCGAACTGCATAACGATGAACCTGCTACCGCGAGGGGCCCGAATTATACCCGCGCCCCTATACTCTTCGGGGAGGGGGTGCGGGGGAACCGCCCAGAGGTTCCCCTGCGTCAATCGAACTCGATCGGGTCCACATCCAGGTACCAGCGCACGTCGCGGTCCTGATTTTCGTACAGTGCTTCATTCCACGCGTGCAGGAAGCCCTGCATTGCCGGGCGGGAACGGGATTGAACGAGCAACTGCGCGCGTTCCAGGTTTGCACGACGGGTGATTACATGCGGAACCGGATCGTAGATGCGCACGCCGGCGGGCGGCTCAACCAGTTCGGCAGCCTTGCGCAGAAATGAGAGCGCATCGGCAAGTTTCCCGCTCTCCGCGCGCAGGGATGCCTCGAACACGCTGGGAGGAAATCCTGCGGCTTCGCGCTCGGCCAGTTGCGAACGCGCAAAGCCCGCGTAATCGTGATGCGCAAGGGCGACGTACAGCGGGTGCCCCGGAAACCGGGTCTGCACCAGGACTTCGCCCAGACGCTCGCGCCGGCCGGCGCGCCCTGCGACCTGCATGAGCGTGGCAAACAGGCGTTCACCTGCGCGATAGTCGGTCGAGACCAACGCGCTGTCCGCATTCAGCACGCAGACCAGGGTCAGGCCGGGGAAATCGTGCCCCTTGGCGATCATCTGCGTCCCGATGAGGATGTCCGCTCCGCCGTCACGTACCGATTCAAGCGTCCCCGATAAGCGACTTGCGCCGCGCCGTATCCCGATCTATCCGGACCAGTCGCGCACCCGGAAAGCGCGCAGCCAGGGTCTCTTCCACCCGCTGCGTGCCCCGGCCGAGCGCGTGCAGATCTACATCGCCGCACTGCGGGCAGGCGCGCGGAATCGGTTCTTCCAGGCCGCAGTGGTGGCAGCGCATCCGACGGTCGGTGGAGTGCATTACCAGGCGCGCGGTACAGCGCGAACAACCCGCCATCCAGCCGCAGGCGGCGCAGGCGAGAACGGGTGCATAGCCCCTGCGATTAATGAACACCAGGCTCTGTTCACCGCGGTCCATGCGCGCCTGGAGCGCTGCAGTCAGTGAAGGTGCAAGTCCTTGGACCTCGGGCTCACTGCGCAGATCAATCGTACGTACCACCGGCATGCGGGCGCCGGGGGAGGCGCGCTCTGACAACTCGACCAGGGCATAGCGGCCTGCAAGTGCGTTCGAATAGGTCTCAAGCGACGGTGTGGCCGTGCCGAGGATGATCGGTACCCCGGCCTGGCGCGCTCGAAACACGGCGGCATCGCGCCCTGAGTAGCGCAGGCCTTCCTGCTGCTTGAACGAGCTGTCGTGCTCTTCGTCGACAACCACCAGCGCGAGGCGTGGCAGCGGGGCGAGCACGGCCATGCGCGTGCCGAGCACGATGCCTGCTTCTCCACGGGCCGCACGCAGCCATCCCGAAGTCCGCGCCGACTCGTCGAGGCCGCTGTGCAACAGGCTGATCACCGCGTCAGGAAACGCGGTGCGGAATCTTGCTTCAAGCTGGGGGGTGAGCCCGATCTCGGGCACCAGCACGAGTGCCTGCGCGCGCCGCCTCAGCACTTCGGCGATCAAGTGCAGATAGATCTCGGTCTTTCCGCTCCCGGTCACCCCGTGCAGGAGGAAGGGTTTGAAGCTTCCCAGCGACTCAAGGATCCCGGCAAGGACCGCGTCCTGCGTGGGTGTAAGCGCATGGCCGGCTTCGAAGCGCGCGCCTCCAGATGGCAAGGCGGGCGTGATCCAGCCGTCCTTGGCCAGCGCGCGCAAGGCGACACGCTCTACGCTGCGAATCCTCGGATCTGCGGACAATAGCCGGTCTTCATCCACGACATCGAAGGTCGCGATTCTGGCCAGAAGATCGCGCTTGCGGCCGGGGCGCAGGTCTTTTTCGCCGGGGAAAGGACTGGCAGCCGCCCAGAAAATCCGATCCGCCCGGGGCAGGGGTTTCAGTGACCGCAGCCGGGGCGGGAGCGAGGCGATGATCGTTTCGCCTAGCGGGCGTTGATAGTACCCGGAGAGAAAACGCATCAACTCGATCCAGTCGGCCGGTAGCGCGGGTGCATCCTCCAGTACGCATTCCACCGTCCGGATCTTGGCCGGGTCGATGTTTGTGCCCTCCGCATGTTCAACGACTACGCCCACCAGCCGGCGGGTGCCGAACGGAACGATTACCCGGGCGCCGACTGCCACATCGACCGACTCGGGGCATGCATAATCGAACAGCCGCGGTAACGGCACATCGAGCGCGACTCGGGCGATCTTCATGCTTCCTCTGAGAGCCTCACCCCAGTCGATAAAATTCGTCGGGGTACCAAGCAGTTATCGGCATGAGTTGATTTCAAGACTCGCGAAATTGCCCGTAACCATTCACGCGAAAGGCCTATTCTCTTACCCACAAAATGTTGTGGATAAGTTTGTGGGTAACGCGGTCATCTTGGCGTAACTTCCTGCAGCTATGCGGGGTTCTGTCTGTAGCGAGGCAAAATTGACTAGATTTAATGTTTTAAATACAGTCGGTTGCGTGAGCCTTCCCAGAGGCTCGTCGGGAAAAGGGCGTTTCTCGGGCGGGAACCTGTATTTGTGCATAAGTCAAGCCCCGCGTATGTAATCTGCGCCGGAGCCGCGGGACTTGCGCTAAATTCAGCGCGCACCAGACGAGCGCAGTTTCGTACTGTAAGTGTGCACTTCTTCCGTAAGCGCGGCGACATTGTCCGGGGGCGTAAATTGTGAAATCCCGTGCCCCAGGTTGAACACGTGGCCCGGCGCATTTCCGAACGCATCCAGCACCTTGCGTGCCTCGCTGCGCACCCGATCTGGCGAGGCATGGAGTACGCCCGGATCGAGATTTCCCTGCAGCGCGACGCGCGCACCGACGCGATCGCGCGCATCGCCCAGATTCGTACTCCAGTCGATTCCTAGCGCGTCGCAGCCGCTGTCCGCCATCGCCTCCAGCCATTGCCCGCCGCCTTTGGTAAATAGGATGCAGGGCACCTTCCGCCCTTCGTGTTCCCGGGTCAGTCCCGAGATTACGCGTCGCGAGTAGGCAAGAGAAAATTCTTCATAGCCGGCACTCGTGAGATTGCCGCCCCAGGTGTCGAAGATCATGACCGCCTGTGCGCCGGCTTCGATCTGCGCATTGAGGTACGAAGTGACTGCCTGGGCGTTCACCTCGAGAATCCTGTGCAGCAGGTCCGGCCGCCCGTAAAGCATCGCCTTCAGGTTGCGGTAGTCGTCGCTGCCGCCGCCTTCGACCATGTAGCAGGCGAGGGTGTAGGGACTCCCGGAAAACCCGATCAGCGGTACGCGTCCGCGGAGCGCCTTGCGAATTTCGCGCACCGCGTCGGTCACATAGCGCAATTCACCACCCGGGTCCGGCGCTGTGAGCGCCATGATCGCAGCTTCATCGCGCAGCGGCCGCTCGAAACGGGGCCCTTCGCCTTCTGCAAAATACAGTCCCAGCCCCATGGCGTCCGGGATGGTCAGGATGTCCGAGAAGAGAATCGCCGCATCGAGCGGGAACCGTTCGAGCGGCTGCAGCGTCACTTCCGTGGCGTAAGCAGGATTCTTGGCGAGCGCCAGGAAGCTGCCTGCCTTCTTGCGCGTGGCGTTGTATTCGGGCAGGTAACGACCGGCCTGGCGCATCAGCCAGATGGGCGTGTACTCGGTCGGCTGGCGCGCAAGCGCGCGCAGGAAGATATCGTTTATGAGTTGCACCGGAGGGCTCAGGCCTTGAGAAGTTTGCGTGTGATGAACGACCATTCCTTGGCACTGACCGGCGTGATCGAGAGCCGATTCCCGCGGCGCAGTATGACCATGTCGGCAAGTGCCTGCTGGGCGCGTAGCTCCGCGATCGGGACAAGTCGGGTTTTCTGCCGCGCGCGAACATCCACGTGGACCCAGCGCGGCTTGTCGGGTGTCGACGCGGCATCGTAATACTTGCTCTTCCGGTCGAACTGGGTCGCATCCGGATACGCGGAGGACGCCACTTCGGCCAGTCCGGCGATACCCGGTTCGGCGCAGCTGGAATGATAGAAAAGCACGCCGTCTCCCGGAGCCATCGAGTCGCGCATGAAATTGCGCGCCTGGTAATTGCGCACGCCGGTCCAGGGCACGGTCTTCTTGGGCGCGGCGAGCGCCGTGTCGATCGAGCACTCTTCCGGTTCGGATTTCATCAGCCAGTAGTTCATAAACAAGGAAAGGTCGATGGGTGAATCAGGGACTCTGATTCTAGAGGGAACCGGGGGGGTCTGAGGGGGGAAGATTCATCCTCCCCCCTTCATATTGTGGTGCCCCCCACCATGCCGGTGGGCTCGTCTCCCGAACCCAGCACAGGTCCAGGGTGGTTGCTTACCGGCCGCATCAGGTTCATCCGGCACGCGTACAGCGTGGGACGATCACAACAGCGACGCTGAGGCAGCAACCAGATACTGCTATCGGTTCGGAAACTTGAGCCCGGTCGTACACAGCAGGGGACGTAGACTGAAACCGGCGCACCGATCGCGGTTTCAACCGCGACAATAACCTGGGTACGCTAGAACAACTTGTCCTGCCTGGCGATCGCTTCATCCAGCGTCGCCTCGATCGATGCGATTCTACGCTTGGCCTGACCCAAGTCAAAACCGCCACCGAGCTTGGTGGACAGAAGTTCGTGTGCAATGTTGAGGGCCACCATGACCGCGATCCGTTCGGTCCCGGCAACCTTGGCGGAATTCTTGATCTCGCCCATTTTTCCGTCGACGTACGCGACCGCCTGCAACAAGGCTTCGCGCTCGCCGTCTTCGCAGGCGACCTTGTAGTTGCGGCCGAGGATGCTGACCTCAAGGGTCTTGGGGGCGTCTGCCATGCGGGCGGGCCGTGGTTTCTATTCCGGCAGGCGGACGAGCAGGCTTTCCAGCCGGAGTTTGGCGCCGTCGATCTTTTCGGCGAGACGCTTCGCGTCGCTCTGTGCCAGTGACAATTGTTGGCGCAAGGACGTGTTTTCGGCGCGCAACCGCTCGCACACCTGCGCGAACTGAGACACCTTGCCCTCGAGCGAGTCGAACTCCGCTTCCATGCGACCACTATAGTGGGATTTTTTCCTTTGCGTCAAGCAATAGCGGGTGTTAATGGATGCTTTTTATGACCTTGATAACGTGTGCCGGTGGTGAAGCCGGGCGCTGCGTATAATCGCCCGTGCCGGGTTTCGGTCCGGCGATTGCAGCAAGGTGTCCGCCGGTCGATCCCGGTTGGCGGATGAAACGGGAAACGGGTGCGCGAGACCTGCCGACGGCGAGGCTCTTTGCAATCCCCGTACTGCCCCCGCAACGGTAAGCGAAGGGGTGTGCATTGATCCGCCACTGCGGGCTGTTTGCCCGTGGGAAGGCTGCACACCCGGCACGTTGAGCGAAGTATGCTCGGCGTGTCGCTCGCGAGTCCGGAGACCGGCCTGGCTGCACAGGATTGAGAATGCCGCGGGGTGGCGGTTTCCGGTCGGCTGCTGGCAATGGGCCGCGCTCCCAGACGTTCGATATTCCTGAATTGCCGTTATCGGGGTTGGTGACGGTTTGTTGGGAGCGCTCTCATGCGTTTGGCTCAGTTCACCGCCGCACTGGCAGGTGTCGCACTCATTTCAACTTTGGTCTCATCATCGCTTCATGCGCAACAGGACGATGTCCTGGTCGTATCTGCGACGCGCTTTCCGGACGATGCGCGCAAGTTGCCGGCGAGTGTCACGGTACTGTCCGCAGAAGACATAGAAAAGAGCGCTGCAAAGACGCTGCCTGACCTCCTCGCGGAGCAGGTCGGCATTACCCTCAAGGATTTCTACGGCAACAACGCCGCACTGACTTCGATCGACCTGCGCGGCTACGGTGTCACCGGGCCGCAGAATACGCTGATCCTGCTCGACGGCCGACGCATCACGGATATCGACCTGTCGTCGGTGCAATGGTCGTCGGTGCCACTGTCCTCGATCGAGCGCATCGAGATACTGCGTGGAACAGGGGCGGTGCTCTATGGGGACGCCGCTTCGGCAGGCGTGATCAATATCGTCACGCGCTCCCCGCTGCAACCGGGAACGCACGCAGAAATGGTCGGGCGCGCGGGGAGCCAGAACACCCTCGAGGGCAGGTTTACGGGAAGCGTGGCCAACGAGCGTTTCGGGCTCAACGCCTCGGTCTACGGGTTCTCCGCTGATGGCTATCGTGCCAACAACCGGAACGAGCAGGCCAATTATTCGACCAACATGCGCTGGGGCGGCAGGGACAGCAGCATTGATCTGAATCTCGGAATCGACCGCCAGGACCTGCGTCTGCCGGGTGCGCGCCGGATCCAGCCCTCGCTCGGTCTTGACGAATACACGACAGACCGACGCGGCGCACAGACGCCTCTCGACTATGCCAGCCGCGACGGCGCACATGCCGGGCTCAAGTTCGCGCATCGACTGGGAGAGACCGATCTGAGCCTGGGGATTGACTACCGCGACAAGGATCAGCGCTCGTATTTCGACCAGGGCGGCTTCCCCATCTACCGCGCCGACGCGCTGAAGGTGACCTCCCTGACGCCGCGCGCACGCGTTCCGTTCAAGGTCGGTACGACCGCGCATCGCCTGACCATCGGCGCAGACCTGCACCGCTGGCGCTACGACCGGCGCAGTGCAAATCTGCCGGAGAATGTGGCGCAACCGATCAACCGCGTAAAGGTCGCGCAGGATCGCTTGGCGTTCTATCTGCAGGATGCAATCCAGCTGAACGCGTCCACGGGACTCACGCTTGGCTGGCGGCAGGAGCGTTTGAAAGTCTCGGGCACCGATATCGTGGATGCGACCGCCCCGGGCTTCTTCTTCAACACTGCTGCGCCGCAGGCATCCAGCGCGCAGCGACAAAACGCTTGGGATATCGGGCTGCGGCATGCGTTTGGTGCCGGCTGGTCAGGTTTCGCGCGCGCCGCGCGGAGCTTCCGTTTCGTCAACGTCGACGAGATCTACGAGAACGACGCGTTTTTCGCGGCGCAATTCCAGATACTCCGCCCGCAGCATGCGATCACGCATGAGATCGGCGCGGAGTGGCAGCGCGCAGGATTCGGTCTGCGTGCGGCACTGTTCCGCAGCGATGTGACCGACGAGATCCATCTGGATCCGTTTACTGCCGGGGTGGGCAATACCAATCTGCCGCCGTCCCGCCGTCAGGGACTGGAGCTCCACGGCAATTGGAAGGCCAGTGACGTACTGCGCTTTACTGCCGGATACGCCTATACGGACGCCCGGTTTCTCGAAGGCGTGCTGCCGGGAAGCGGGTTTGCGACCAATGTCAGCATTGCCGGAAAGAGAGTGCCCTTGGTCCCGCAGCACAAGCTGAATCTGGGTTTTGCGTGGGATGTGGCCCCGCAAACCCGGGTTTCCGGTGCACTCGCGTACGTGTCGAGCCAGTTCGTGGACAACGACGAGGCGAACACGCTGGGAACGAAAATTCCGGCGTACACCACCGTGGACATCAAGGCGACAAAAACCCTTGGCGGCGTACGCCTTGGCCTTTCAGTGAACAATCTGTTGGACGAGAAGTACTACAACTATGCGGTGCGTAGCGCGTTCACTGCCGATCGATACGCGGTCTATCCGCTGCCGGGACGCACTTTTTCGCTCTCGGCGGAGTTCAAGCTGTAAGCGACGCAGGTGGTGCCAGCGGCAGGAGGGCAGGCATTTCTGCTATCTTGCGCGCATGCTGAAGGATGCCATTCCGCTCGACGGGCTCTCACGGGCGCTGGTCATCAAGCTTCGCCATCACGGCGACGTGCTGCTGGCGTCGCCGGTGCTGTCGGCGCTCAAGGCGGCGGCACCGAGGCTCGAGATCGACGCGCTGGTCTACGACGATACCGCCGCAATGCTCAGCGGGCATCCGGCGCTCTCCGAACTGCATTGCGTGGGACGCCGCTGGCGGGCCGAGGGTGTCGCGCACCGGCTTTCCGTCGAATGGTCGTTGTACCAGGCCCTGCGCGCGCGCCGCTACGATCTGATCGTCCACCTTTGCGAGCAACCGCGCGGCGCCTGGCTGGCGCGTCATCTGGGTGCGCGGTGGTCGGTTGCGCCGGCGCTGCCGGGTCGCGGTGCGTTCTGGCGCAAGAGCTTTACGCATCTCTATCCAATGCCGAAGAACGGCCGGCGTCATCAGGTGGAACTCAATCTGGATGCGCTGCGGCGCATCGGAATCCAGCCGGCGCCGGACGGTCGGCGCGCGCAGATCGTCGCCGGCGTGAAAGCAGACGAAAGCGTGGCAGGCATTCTTGCGGAACAGGGTCTGCAGACGAAGGGTTACGTTCATCTGCATCCTGCATCACGCTGGAAATTCAAATGCTGGCCAGCCGAAAAAACCGCGGCACTGATCGATCGCCTGGCAGCCCGCGGGGAGCGGATCGTGCTGACCGCGGCGCCCGAAGAGACGGAGCGCGCGCTGATCGGGGAGATCCTGAAATCCGTGCGGTCGCCACTGGTGAATCTGGCCGGCAAACTGTCGATCAAGGAACTTGTTGCGCTGATTGCACACGCAAAGCTGTCCGTATGCGTGGATTCCATGCCGATGCACGTGGCCAGTGCGGTGGGTACGCCGGTCGTTGCACTGTTCGGACCCAGCGGTGACAAGGAGTGGGGGCCGTGGATGGTGCGCAGCGTCGTTGTGACGGGTGACCAGGCGTGCCGCCCCTGCGGGAACGACGGCTGCGGTGGCGGGAAGATCAGCGAGTGCCTGACGACACTCGAGGTGGACCGGGTGTTCGACGCCGCGGAGCGCCTGCTTGCAACGGGCTAGCCGCGTGGATAGCGTCGCCAGAGAACATGCACGGGTAAGGTTGGCACTGATACGCCAGCGCTTCAATCCGTTCGGCGGTGCGGAGCGGTTCATCGAGCGCGCGATTGCGGCGCTCGAGCGGGAAGCCGTTGAAGTCACGATGATCGCGCGTGCATGGCGTGGTGAAAAGTCGCGTCAGACGCTGATCGTCGATCCCTTCTATGCGGGACGACTCTGGCGTGACGTCTCCTTTGCGCGTGGCGTGCGCCACCTCCTCCGGCGCGAGCGGTTCGATCTCGTCCAGTCGCACGAACGCATTTCAGGGTGCGATCTCTACCGTGCCGGAGACGGCGTTCATCGTCAGTGGCTCGATCATCGCGCACGCGAAGCACCTTTTCTCGAGCGCCTCGGGATCCGGCTGAATCCCTATCACTGGTACACCTGCGCCGCGGAACGCGCGATGTTCGAGCATCCCGGACTGCGCGCCGTGATCTGCAATTCGAAGATGGTCGCAGCGGAGATCCGCAGGCACTTTTCGATCGCGGCCGAAAAGCTGCATGTCATCTACAACGGCGTAGACCTCGACTATTTTCACCCCAGCCAACGGGCGTCACTTCGGGATGGCGCGCGCGCGGAAATGGGCTGTGCGCCGGGAGATACGGTGTTCGCATTTGTCGGATCCGGATTTGCACGCAAAGGTCTGGCGAGTGCAATCGATGCGCTCGCCGAAAGCGGACGGCAGGACTTCCGCTTGCTCGTGGCAGGCAGCGACCGGTCGGCCGGACAATTTCAACGTCAGGCGGAACAGGCCGGAATTCCCGGACAAGTACGCTTTCTCGGCGGACGCGAAGACGTTCGTCCGGTGTACGCTGCCGCGGATTGCTTTATCCTGCCGACGCGCTACGATCCTTTCCCGAATGCGGCGCTGGAAGCGCTCGCCATGGGACTGCCCCTGATCGTGAGTGACCAGTGCGGTGCAGCCGAACTGGTGCGGCCGGGTGTCAACGGGTGGGTCTGCAAGCCCGACCGTGCGGAAGAACTCGCGCCACTGCTGATCGAGGCCGCGTCGGAGATCGGCGCTGGCATGAGCCGGGAGGCGCGTGCCAGCGTCGAAGATTTCGGTGTCGACCGCATGGCCGACCGGATGATTGATTTGTACCTGCTGTTGCTTGGGCGCACCGGGATGCGCGGGCAGGCAGGCACGTGAGAGTGTAGCCATGCAACCCAGGTTCCAGATTGTCGCGCGCGCCGGATCGGTCCATGTCTGAGTCCAGGCGCAACAGTCGCGAGCTGTACTTGCGTCTGCTGGGCTACGTGCGTCCGCATGCGAGGGTGTTTGCTCTCGCGGTGCTGGGCATGGTCGCGACTGCGGCGACCGAACCCCTGTTTCCGGCCCTGATGAAGCCTTTGCTCGACGGTGGCTTTGCCGGGGGATCCGCGGCCCCCCGATTTGCGCCCTGGGTGTTCGCAGTGTCGCTCGTCGGCATATTTTTATTGCGCGGGATCTTCTTCTTCACGGCCTCGTATTTCTCCGCCTGGGTATCGAACCGCGTGGTGCTGGACCTGCGCGCCGCCATGTTCAACCGCATGATCCGGCTTCCGGCCGCATTCTTTGACGAACGCAGTTCGGGTGCGCTGCTGTCCAAGATTGCGTACGACGTCGCAGGTGTGACCGCCGCCGCGACTACCGTGCTGACGGTGTTGGTGCGCGATTCGCTCTCGGTCATCGGGCTGCTGGCCTGGCTCATGTACATCAACTGGAAGCTCACGCTGGTTGCGTTGGCGGTGGGTCCGCTGGTGTCGATTGTCGTGAAACTGTTCTCCAAGCGGCTGCGGGAGATGAGCCGCGGCGCCCAGGAGGCAATGGGCAGCCTTACCCAAGTCTTGCAGGAAACGATCGAATGCCAGAAGGTGGTCAAGGTCTTCGGCGGACAGGAATACGAGGCGCGCCGGTTCGAAAAGGCGAACCAGCGGCTGCGCGGTTTCAACATGCGCCAGACAGTCCCGGCCGCCCTGACCGTTCCGATCACGCAGGTGCTGGCTTCGATGGCATTGGCGGTCATCGTCTACATCGGTCTGCAGGAATCGATCGCGCAGCGGACGACGATTGGAGAATTTGTGTCGTTTGTGACCGCGATGCTGATGCTTCTGGCGCCGCTGAAGCACCTCACCGAGATTTCCGCGCCGTTGCAACGCGGACTGGCTGCCGCCGAAAGCGTCTTCGGTCTGATCGACGAGCCGGTCGAAAAAGATGCGGGCACCGTGGCCCTGGCGCGCGCCGAGGGACACGTGCACTTCGAGGACGTGGAATTTACCTATGCCACCCGCACCGAGCCCGCGCTGAAAGGAATCGATCTGCGCATTGAACCGGGCGAGACGGTCGCGCTGGTCGGCGGGTCGGGTGGCGGCAAGACGACCCTTGCGAATCTGCTGCCGCGCTTTTACGTACCTTCCGCCGGCCGCATCCTGCTCGACGGCCACGACCTCCAGGCCCTGACCCTCGACAGTCTGCGCGCGAACATCGCCCTCGTATCGCAGGAGGTGGTGCTGTTCAACGACACGATTGCGGCCAACATCGCCTACGGGCGCCTCGCCGGGACGAGCCGTGAGGCGATCGTGGCAGCCGCGGAGGCTGCGCATGCCATGGACTTCATTCGCGAAACCCCGGAAGGGCTGGACACGCTGATCGGCGAGCACGGCATGCGGCTTTCCGGCGGGCAGAGGCAGCGCCTCGCGATCGCGCGGGCCTTGTTGAAAAACGCGCCACTGCTGATTCTCGACGAAGCAACTTCCGCGCTCGATTCCGAATCCGAGCGCCAGGTGCAGGCTGCGCTGGAGGTGCTGATGCGGGGGCGCACCACGCTCGTCATCGCGCATCGTCTGTCGACCATCGAACGCGCCGACCGGATACTCGTGCTCGATCGTGGCCGTATCGTCGAGTCCGGGCGGCATGCCGAGTTGCTTGCCGCCGGCGGAACCTATGCCCGGCTTTACACGACGCAGTACGCGGCCCGGAACGCGGATTCCGCGGGGTCTGCGACGGAATGAGGCCGTTGAAGATCGTTCACACCGAGTCTTCGCTCGGCTGGGGTGGGCAGGAAATCCGGATTCTCAGCGAGGCGGCCGGTATGATGCGGCGCGGGCACGATGTGCAGCTTTTGTGTCCGCCGGAGGCGCGCATCCATGCCGAGGCGGCCCGCTTCGGCGTACCGGTGCATGCACTGCCCATCGGCAGGAAGCGCATGCGTGGTCTGACTGCCATGGTCGGGTGGTTTCGCACGCATCGCTGCGACGTGATCAATACGCACAGTTCGACGGACTCATGGCTCGCAGCGCTCGCGATGCTGATCCTGGGCAAGCCCGCGCAGATCGTGCGCACGCGACATATTTCGGCGAAGGTTCCGCGCAACCGCATGACGCGCTGGCTGTACGGACGGGCAGCGGCAAGAATCGTGACGACCGGGGATGCCTTGCGGCAGCAGCTGATCGAGGACAATGGCATCGACGCGGCAAAGATCGTGTCCGTCCCGACGGGTATCGACACGGAGCGTTTCGTGCCCGGCGACAGGCTCGCGGCGCGGGAGAAACTCGGCCTGCCGGCCGACCGGACGCTGGTCGGCATCGTCGCCACGCTGCGCAGCTGGAAAGGGCACCGCTACCTGATCGAGGCGTGTGCGGGGTTGCCAGCCGATGTCGGATTGCTGATCGTGGGCGACGGGCCGCAGCGCGAAGCTTTGGAGACGATGATTGCAGTGCCGGGACTCAAGGACCGTGTCTGGATGCCGGGGAACCAGACCGACGTGCTGCCCTGGTTGCAGGCGCTCGATGTGTTCGCACTGCCGTCGTACGCCAACGAAGGCGTGCCGCAGGCACTGATTCAGGCGATGCTGGTCGGTCTGCCCTGCGTCTCAACACCGGCAGGGAGCATCGGCGAACTCGCAGTTCACGAACATACTGCGCTGGTCGTGCCTGTCCAGGACGCAGCGGCTTTGCGCGATGCGCTCGCACGGCTGATCGGCGATGCGGAACTGCGTGCGCGCCTCGGGGCGGCGGCGCGCGGACATTGCGCCGAACGCTATTCGCTTGCGCACATGCTCGACCGGATGGAAGCGGTCTTCGAGGAGGCTGCCCCACATGGACTCGGGAGGTCCTGAATGTCGCGCGGCGTGAATCGTATTCGTGCGCTCGCTGGGGCCGTGCTCAATGCCGGCCGCCGCCGACGCCTGAGTGCGCGTCCCGGTAATCCGGCAAGAATTCTCATATCTGCAGGAACTGCTGCTGGGCGACACGCTGATGCTGGCGCCGCTGCTGGCGGCCTTGCGGCGTCGGCTATCCGGCCGCCGAGATCTTCCTTACGACGCGTGCCGCGTATGCGCCGCTCTTCTCCGGCCGCCCCTACGGAGTAAAGGTGCTGCCGTTTTCCGAGCGCGAGCCGAACGCGCTGGACGCGCTCGCTGCGGCGCGCGACTGCGACATCGCCATCCTGCCGGGCGAGAACAGGCACGCCGTCTTCGCCCGTGCGTTGGGTGCGAAGTGGATCGTTGCCTTTGCGGGCAGCCGGCCCGCATGGAGAGACCGGACGGCAGACGAACTTGTGGCAATGCCCGCAGCGCCGATGGCGCTTGCGGACATGTTTGCGCTGCTTGCCGGTTCGGAACGTGACGCGGAAGCGGCGTCGCGAGATCCTTTGCGTTTTGTTGCGTCCGACTGGCCCGCACCCGATTGCGGCCCATTCGACCGACCTGCCGCGCCGTATGCCGTTCTGCACGTAGGGGCCGGTTCGCCGCTGCGCCTGTGGGAGGCGCACAACTGGGCTGCGCTGGCGGCCATGCTCTCCGCCCGGGGCCTGCGGGTGGTCTGGAGCGCCGGCCGTGAAGAAGCTGAACTCGTGCGCGCCATCGACCCGGATGGCCTGCACTACAGTTACGCCGGCCGGCTCGATCTCGCCCAGCTCTGGCATTTGCTCGCCGGCGCCCGCTGCGCGGTCACGCTCGACACCGGAATCGCGCACCTGGCAAAACTGACCCGAACGCCGACCGCGGCGCTGTTCGGTCCGGGCTCGGACGTGCTGTTCGGCAAGGGCACGTTCTGGAAGGACAATGCATTCAGCGCGGTTACGATCGCGCCGTTTCCGTGCCGCGATCAGCGCATTCTGTTCAAGCGCGAGATCGACTGGGTGCGCCGCTGCAACCGGACGCTCGCCGAATGTCCCCGGCCACGATGCATGGAGGCGATCACGCCGGCGCAGGTCGGTGCGGCGCTGCAAGTAGAATAGCCGCCATGCTGCTTGTTACCGGAGGCGCCGGATTCATTGGCGCGAATTTCGTTCTCGATGTCCTGGGCTCGGGCGGGGAGTCCGTCGTCAATCTGGACAAGCTGACTTACGCCGGAAATCCCGCAAACCTGGAAAACCTGCACGGCGATTCCCGGTACGTCTTGGTCCAAGGCGACATCAACGACAGGGCGCTGGTGCGGGAACTTCTTGTCACGCATCGGCCACATGCAATCGTGCATTTTGCAGCCGAGAGCCATGTTGACCGCTCGATCCACGGCCCGGGCGAGTTCGTGCAGACCAACATGGTTGGCACGTTCAGCCTGCTTGAGGAGGCGCGCAGCTGGTGGTCGGCCCTGCCAGCCCGGGACAAGGACGATTTCCGTTTCCTGCATGTGTCGACGGACGAAGTCTATGGTTCGCTCGGGCCGCAGGACGCGCCCTTCAGCGAGCGGACGGCGTACGCCCCCAACAGCCCCTACAGCGCATCCAAGGCGGGCTCGGACCATCTGGTGCGTGCCTACCATCACACCTACGGTCTGCCGACCCTGACCACCAACTGTTCCAACAACTACGGTCCGTTCCAGTTCCCGGAGAAGCTGATTCCACTGATCATCCACAACGCGCTGGCCGGTAAGCCGTTGCCGATCTATGGCGACGGGAGCAATGTGCGCGACTGGCTGTACGTCGGCGACCATTGCGCAGCGATTCGTGCGGTTCTGGCGCGCGGGCGGGTCGGTGAGGTCTACAACGTGGGCGGTGGTGCCGAGATGAAGAATATCGACGTCGTGCATGCGGTGTGCGCGATCCTCGACGCGGCCAGGCCGCGTAGCGAAGGGTCTTATGCTTCGTTGATCACCTATGTGAAGGACCGGCCCGGGCACGACCGTCGCTATGCCATCGACGCTGCAAAGATCGGTTCCGAACTCGGCTGGGCGCCCGTAGAGAGTTTCGCTTCGGGTCTCACCAGGACGGTGCACTGGTACCTGGCGCACCAGGACTGGGTCGAAGGCGTGGTCAGTGGCGCCTACCGGACCTGGGTCGACCGCAACTATGCGGCACGGGGCGCTGCTTGAGCGGGACAGGCGGGAGCGGTTCCGGAACGACTGCAGGCGAAAGTACGGCGCTGATCACCGGTGTGGCCGGCCAGGATGGCGCGACCTTGTCTGGCCAGCTGCTCGACAAGGGGTATCGCGTGGTGGGCACCTTCAGGCCGGCGGTGATGCAGGACTTCTGGCGGCTGGACTTGCTTGGCATACGCTACCACCCGCGGCTGACCCTCGAGCCGCTCGAACTGGCGGACACGGATCGGTGCCTGGACCTCGTGCGAACGCATCGACCGGCGGAGGTCTACAACTTCGGCGGGTTGAGTTTCATCGGGCAGTCGTTTACGGAACCTTTGCGAACCGCGCAGTCCACCGCACTGGGGGCAATGAACCTGCTGGAAGCGATCCGCCTGACTGATCTGCAAATACGCTACTGCCAGGCGTCGAGTTCCGAGATGTTCGGCCACGCGTCCGAGACGCCGCAGAGCGAAGACACGCCGTTCCATCCGCGCAGCCCCTATGCGGTGGCAAAACTGTTTGCGCACTGGGCGAGCGTCACCTACCGCGAGTCGTACGGGATGTTCGCGTCCAGCGCGATCCTGTTCAATCATGAATCCCCGCTGCGCGGTTCGAGCTTCGTGACACGCAAGATCTCCGAGTCGGTTGCACGGATCCGGCTCGGCTTGCAGGATGTGGTTGAACTGGGCAATCTCGACGCCTGCCGCGACTGGGGATATGCGCCAGAGTACGTCGAGGGCATGTGGCGCATGTTGCAGGCGGACGCGGCCGACAGCTTTGTCCTGGCAAGCGGTCGACTGACGACGGTGCGCGAGTTCGCCGACAGCGCGTTTCGGGCGGCTGGCATGGCGCTTCGCTGGCAGGGCGTCGGGCTGAACGAAACGGGATGCGAGGCGGACACCGGCAGGCTGCGTGTCAAAGTGTCGCGCGAGTTCTACCGGGCTGCCGAACTCACGCCTCTGTGTGGGGACCCCGGCAAGGCCAGGCGCCTGCTGGGGTGGACGGCGACAACAAAAGTCGATGAAATCTGCCGTCTGATGGTCGAGGCGGACCTGAATCGGCTGCGGGTGACGGAACAAAAAACAGGGGCACGGCGATGAAAGGCATCATTCTGGCGGGTGGTTCAGGTACACGGCTCTATCCTGCGACCCAGGTGGTGTCGAAGCAGCTGTTGCCGATCTACGACAAGCCGATGGTCTATTACCCGCTCACCACCCTGATGCTGGCCGGGATCCGCGAGATTCTGCTGATTTCCACCCCGCAGGACACGCCGCGCTTTCAGCAACTGCTCGGCGACGGCGAACAGTGGGGCATACACATTCGCTATGCGGTGCAACCCGCACCGGATGGACTCGCACAGGCGTTCATCATCGGCCGGGATTTCGTGGGAAGCGATTCGGTCGCTTTGGTTCTTGGCGACAATATTTTCTACGGCCATGATCTGTCGACCCTGCTGGGTTCCGCGGTGAAACGTGTTGCCGGCGCTACCGTTTTTGCCTATGCCGTCAACGATCCGCAAAGATACGGGGTCGTGGAGTTCGACGCGAACGGGCGTGCGATCAGCCTCGAAGAAAAACCCGCGCACCCGAAATCGCGCTACGCGGTAGTCGGCCTGTATTTCTACGACAATCGTGTGCTCGATATCGCCGCCAACCTCAAGCCGTCCGCACGGGGTGAGCTCGAAATCACCGACGTCAATCGAAAGTACATGGAGTGGGGCGAGTTGGACGTCACGACGATGAGTCGCGGCTATGCCTGGCTCGATACCGGCACACACGAGTCATTGCTGGAAGCATCGAGTTTCATCGAAACAATCGAGCGCCGACAGGGACTGAAAGTCGCCTGTCCAGAAGAAATTGCCTTTCGCCTGGGGTACATCGACGCTGCGCGGCTCGAAGCGCTGGCACGGCCACTGGCCAAGAGTGGATATGGCGAGTACCTGCTACGGGTACTTTCCGAGAAAGTGTACTGATGAAGGTCACGCCTACGATCCTGCCCGAGGTACTGCTTCTTGAGCCCAAGGTGTTTGGCGATGAACGGGGCTTCTTCATGGAGCGTTACAACAAGCGCACGTTTGCGGACACAACGGCGCTGGACGTCGAGTTCGTCCAGGACAATCACTCCAGGTCCGCAAAGAACGTGCTGCGCGGATTGCACTATCAGATCCGCCAGGCGCAGGGGAAGCTGGTCTGGGCGATTTCCGGCACCATCTTCGATGTGGCGGTTGATCTGCGTCGGGGCTCGCCCCGGTTCGGCCGTTCGGTGGGTCTGGAACTTTCTGCCGCAAGCCGGAACATGCTGTGGATCCCGCCCGGATTTGCGCACGGCTTTCTGGTCACCTCGGATGCCGCCGAAGTGATCTACAAGACCACCGACTATTACGCACCCGAGCACGAGCGGGTGCTGCTCTGGAATGACCCGTCGCTTGAGATCGCCTGGCCGCTGCAGTCCGGCGCCGAGCCCGTCCTGGCGGCAAGAGACCGTGCGGGCAAGTCATTGGGAACGGTCGAACTGTTTGACTGAGATCAGTGGTCGAATGGCGGGTCAGGAGCCGCGGCGCAGTCCCAGCGCGATACGCGGCTGCGAGAGCAGAAAGCGCAGGGCGCTGCGCAGATGCCAGAGGGCGTAGCGCGGGTTTCTGCGGCTTTCGCGGCGCGCCGCATGGATCACCGTTGCCGCCGGGCAGACGGTGACCTCGAGGCCGCGCTCTCGGAGGCGCGCGCACAGATCCACATCCTCGTAGTACAGGAAATACCGCTCGTCGAACCCACCCACGGCACGCAGCGTCTCCGTCCTGAACAGCATGAACATGCCGGCGACCCAGTCGGGGTGATAGATCGTCGTCCCAGAAGGGGGCGGTGTGTGCGGACGGTGGCCGAATGCCTTTGCTGCGAGAGCAAACAGGCTTGGAAACTTGCGCGCATGGTCTTCAGGCACCAGATCCGGGTCCGTCACCAGTGGTGCCACGACCCCCGTATTCTGATTTTCGAGCGTGGCAAGAAGCACCGGGAAGGGGTCTGCCGGAATCCTGAGGTCCGGATTGAGGATGCAGAATATGCTTGTGCGAACCTGCGCAAGTGCGGAATTGTGGTTCGCGCCGAAGCCCTTGCGCACCTTGTTTCGGATCACATCAAGCGCAAACGGGTAGGTGCGGCCCGACCACGCCTGTTCAGACTCAGGCAGATTGAGGGTAAGAATTACGCGCAGCGGCGTATCAACCCGAGTCGCCAGATCGTCAAGCAACTCGGCGACCAGGTCTGCTTGACCATGACTGACGATTGAAAGAGTGAGGTCGGGTTGCATGGGATGTCGTCGCGCCATTCTAGCCGCCGAATGAGGGTCGCGTCCGGGAAGGGACGCGCCTCTTTCACGGCCGATATCTGCGAAAATGCCTCTTTCGGGTGAGCAACTGGACCGAAGCATGAAATGCGTGATACTGGCCGGCGGGTTTGGGACGCGGATCAGCGAGGAGTCCGTCCTCAAGCCCAAGCCGATGATCGAAATCGGTGGCATGCCGATCATCTGGCACATCATGAAGATCTATTCCGCGCAAGGCATCGACGAGTTCATCGTCTGCCTTGGATACAAGGGGTATCTGCTCAAGGAATACTTCGCCAACTATTTCCTGCATATGTCTGACGTGACGTTTGACATGCGTGACAACTCGCGGCAGGTGCATCAGAAAAGTGCGGAGCCTTGGAAGGTCACCCTGGTCGATACGGGCGATGCAACCCAGACGGGTGGTCGCCTGAAGCGCATTGCTCCGTATTTGGATGGGAACGAATTCTGCCTGACCTATGGGGATGGCGTGGCGGATGTCGATCTGCGCGGGTTGATCGCCTTTCACCGGGCGCAGAAGGTCAAGGCGACCCTGACCGCTGTGCAGCCGCCCGGGCGCTTCGGCGCCCTCGTGCTCGATGGCGCGCGCGTGACGAACTTCCAGGAAAAACCTGAAGGTGACGGCGGCTGGATCAACGGCGGATTCTTTGTCTGCTCGCCGGACGTGATCGACCGCATTGAAGGCGACGCGACCGTGTGGGAAGCCGAACCGCTGCAGGGTCTGGCGCGGACGGGCGAGCTCGCGGCCTGGTTTCACCGGGGATTCTGGCAGCCGATGGACACGCTGCGCGACAAGGCGCATCTGGAAAAGCTCTGGGCCGGTGGGATTGCCCCCTGGAAGGTGTGGTGATCAGAAGAGAGTTCTGGGACGGCCGGCGGGTTCTGATAACGGGCCATACCGGTTTCAAGGGGTGCTGGCTCGCGCTCTGGCTTGCGTCCCTCGGCGCGCGCGTTTCGGGCTATGCGCTGCAGCCGCCGACACAGCCTTCCCTGTGGCAGTTGATCGAAAGCGGTGCGGAAGTGACCACCACGATCGCGGACGTGCTTGACGCCGACCGGCTCGATGCCGAGTTTGCAAAGAGCCGTCCCGAGATCGTGTTCCACCTCGCCGCCCAGTCGCTCGTGCGCGCCTCCTACGACGATCCGGTGCGCACTTACGCGACAAACGTGATGGGGACCGTGAATGTTCTGGATGCGGCGCGCCGATCATCAGGCGTTCGTGCCGTAGTCAACGTCACCAGCGACAAGTGCTATGAAAACCGTGATCTGGAGCGGGCCTACCGGGAAGAAGATGCAATGGGCGGGCGCGACCCTTACAGCAGCAGCAAGGGTTGCGCCGAACTGGTCACGGCAGCGTTTCGTGCTTCTTACTTTGATATGTCCAGGGGCGACGCCGCAATTGCATCGGCGCGTGCCGGCAACGTCATTGGTGGTGGTGACTGGGCAGCGGACAGGATCGTGCCCGACATCGTGCGCGCGGTCTTGCGTGGCGAGCCGGTTTCCATACGCAATCCGGATGCGATTCGTCCATGGCAGCACGTCCTCGAACCACTTGCCGGATATATGAAGCTCGCGGAGCAGCTGTGCGAAGCGCCCGAGGGATTTGCCGAGGGCTGGAATTTCGGTCCCTCCGAGCACGACGCGGCGTCGGTGGAGACGGTGGCGAACACAATCCTGCGCGACTGGGGCGCTGAAACCGGATGGGAGAAGGCGCCTGGTCCGCATTTGCACGAAGCCCGAACCCTGCTGCTTGACAGCTCGAAAGCGCGTAGTCGCCTTGGCTGGCAGCCTCGATTGAACCTCGCAACAGCGCTCGAATGGACGGTCGAGTGGTACAAGGCACAGGCGAACGGCGGGGGTGCGAAGGCGCTTTCGCTCGCGCAGATCAATCGCTACATGCGATTGGGCGGCTCGTGAAGCCGCGCGCCTGCCGCTATTGTGGGGCGCCGGTGGAGCGTACATTTGCCGACCTCGGTATGTCGCCGCTTTCGAACGCGTACCTCGACGCAGAACAGCTCTGCGGCATGGAGCGCTTCTACCCATTGCACGCAAGGGTTTGCGAATCCTGCATGCTGGTGCAATTGGAAGCGTTTGAGTCGCCCGAGAAGATTTTCAGCGATTACGCCTATTTCTCCTCCTATTCCGACTCCTGGCTCGGGCATGCAAGGGAATACGCTGGAACGGCGTCGAAACGCTTCGCGCTCGGCCCAACGAGCCTGGTCGTTGAACTGGCCAGCAATGACGGCTATCTTCTGCAGTACTTCGTTGAACAGGGCGTGCCGGTGCTGGGCATCGAGCCGGCAGCGAATGTTGCAGCCGCGGCGGAAACGAAAGGCGTGCCCACGCTGGTCCGGTATTTCGGAACCGAGGTCGCACGTGAGTTGAGCGCATCGGGCCGCAAAGCCGACCTGATTGTGGGCAACAACGTGCTCGCACACGTTCCCGATCTGAATGACTTTGTCGCGGGAATCGCCTGTCTGCTCAAACCGGATGGGGTCGCGACGCTGGAGTTCCCACACTTGCTGAGGCTCGTGCGGAACAATCAGTTCGACACCATCTATCACGAGCATTTTTCCTATTTTTCGTTCAGTGTCGTGGAGAAAGTATTTGCATCGCATGGTTTGACTTTGTTCGACGTGGATGAACTGCCCACGCACGGCGGTTCCCTGCGGATCTATGCCCGTCACACCGCGAATCGTGGACTTTCGGTCGCGGAGGCGGTCACGGAAATGGGTAGCCGCGAGCATGCGGCTGGTCTGGATAGAATCGCGACCTATGGCGCGTTTGCGGAGGCGATCAAGACGACCAAGCGTGCGCTGCTCAAGTTTTTGATCGCCGCACAGGAAGGCGGAAATAGGGTGGCCGGCTATGGAGCGCCTGCAAAAGCAAGTACCCTGCTGAACTACTGTGGCATACGCACCGACCTGCTCGAGTACACCGTTGATCGCAGCCCGCACAAGCAGGGGCGCTTTTTGCCTGGCGTCCACATACCGATTCACGCACCCGGGCGCATCTTCGAAACCCGCCCGGACTATGTACTGATCCTGCCTTGGAACCTGCGCGACGAGATAATCGAACAGATGGCGGGAATTCGCGCGTGGGGCGGACGATTCGTGGTGCCGATCCCGGAACTGAGAGTGCTGGAATGATCTTTGAGCCGACACCGATCGAAGGCGCGTTCGTCGTCAGGGTTGAACCCGTCCAGGACGAGCGAGGTTTTTTCGGCCGCACCTTCTGCCAGGATGAATTCCGCGCGCGCGGGCTCGTTCCCCCGGTGGCGCAAGCGAGCGTGTCCTGGAACCGGCGGCGCGGAACCCTGCGCGGCATGCACTACCAGGTTAAACCGCACGAGGAGATAAAACTGGTGCGCTGTACGCGCGGTGCCGTGTGGGACGTGATCGTCGATCTGCGCGCCGATTCGCCGACACGGTGGCGTTGGAACGGGATCGAGCTGAACGCGGAGAACCGCCTGGCGGTGTACATCCCCGAAGGCGTGGCGCACGGGTTTCAGACTCTGTGCGATGAAAGTGAGCTGTTCTATCAGATGTCGATTCCCTACCACGCCGAGTTCGCCCGAGGTGTTGCGTGGAACGACCCCGTGGTGGGTATTGACTGGCCGATTGCGGATCCGATCCTCTCGGACCGGGATCGCGGCCATCCGTGGCTCCCGACTTAACGTCTGCGGTCAGGATGTGTGAACCTGCCGAGACTATAATCCGGACATGGCGCAGGTGGTCGTTCCCTCTCTCGTTCTGATCCTGTGGCCTGATCCTGGTCGCCACCGTGCGAAAGTGTTGTGCAGCGTAAATCCAACCTGAAACTCGCGGTCGCAGACCTGGCGGACGGGATCTCCAGCTATCACATCTGGGCCACCCTCGGCTGGCAGGACGTGATGCAGCGCTACCGGCGCTCGGTACTTGGCCCGTTCTGGCTGACGATCAGCACGGGGGTGATGGTCGGGATCATGGGCCCGCTGTACGGCAAACTGTTCAATCAGGACGTCGGGCACTACCTCGCCTATCTGGCTGTCAGCCTGGTCCTGTGGCAGACCATGTCCCAGATCGTGCTGGATGCCTGCATCGCCTTCATCGCGGCCGAGGTTTACATCAAGCAGGTGCGACTGCCGCTATCGATCCACGTATTGCGCAGCCTGTGGAAGAATCTGGCCATCCTGCTGCACAATTTTCTTGTCGTCGTCGTCGTCATTGCTTTTGTAAGGCCACCGATCGGCGCCAGTCTGGCACTGTTCCCTGTGGCGCTGGTGCTGTTTGCCGCGAATGCGCTTTGGATCGGACTGCTCCTCGGCATGGTGTGCGCGCGCTTCCGCGATATCCCCCTGATTGTTACGAACGCGATGCAGGTTGCGTTTTTCCTCACGCCGATTCTCTGGCGGCCCGACATGCTCGGGCGTCACGGCTGGTCGGTCAACTTCAACCCCTTCTATCATTTTCTCGAAATCCTGCGCGGGCCGCTGCTCGGCGCACCGGCCAACCCGCTCTCCTGGACGATCGCGACCGGTATCACGATTGCAGGGTTCGGGCTGACCGTTGCGGCCTACAGCCGCTTTCGCGCCCGTATCGCGTACTGGATCTGAGACCATGGCGATCGTCAGCGCGCGCGATCTGGTAATCGAGTTCCCGATCTACGGTGCGGCCGGGCGCTCTCTCAAGAAGACCATGATGCGCGCAGCGACCGGCGGGGTGATCGCGGCGACATCGTCCGACCGGGTCATCGTCCGCGCCATCGATCATGTCACCTTCGACTTCAACGAGGGCGAGCGCATAGGGCTGGTCGGGCACAACGGCTCCGGCAAGACCACCCTGCTGCGGGCAATCGCCGGCGTATACGAGCCGGGCAGCGGTTCGATCGAGGTGCGCGGGCGGATCGCCTCGATGCTGAGCATCGACATGGGCATGGACGTCGAGGCGACCGGCTGGGACAACATCTTTCTTCGCGGCGCCATCATGGGGCTGCGTCGCCGCGAGATCATGAGGCTGATCGACGATGTGTGCGAGTTCGCGGGGCTCGGCGACTATGTGTACATGCCGATGCGCACCTACTCGAGCGGCATGATCATGCGCCTGATGTTCGCCATCTCGACCAGCGTCAAGGCCGATATCATCCTGATGGACGAGTGGCTGAGTGTCGGCGACGACGATTTTTCGAACATGGCGCAGAAGAGGCTTCTCGACCTGGTCGACCAGGCCAGCTTGCTGGTCATTGCCTCGCACGATCGTGAAGTCATCCGGAACACGTGTACGAGGGTCGTTCATTTCGAACATGGCAGGATCGTCGAAGGCGAGTGAAGCGATGAAGATTCTGCTGATCGGCGCGAGTGGGCAGCTCGGAGGCGACTTGCTGCGCAACAACCCAGGGCACGAAATTGTGGCTCCCGGGCGCGACGTCCTCGATTTGTCCCGTCCGGCGGAGGCGGTCGCAATGATCGCGCGGGAACGGCCTTCCATGGTGATCAACTGCGCGGCCTTTCATAACGTGCCGAAATGCGAAGAAGACCCGGCGCAGGCGTTTCTCATCAACTGCGTCGCGGTGCGCGACCTGGCGGTGGCCTGCGCTGAACTGGGGTCCTGGTTTGTAACCTTCAGCAGTGACTATGTATTCGGGGACGGGGGTTCAACGCCGTGGCGCGAAATCGATCCGCCCGCGCCGCTGCAGATCTATGGAATCACCCGGCTGGCGGGCGAGCGCGCGGCGCTCTCTGCGGCGCCGGACCGGGCGATCGTGATCCGTACCTGCGGGCTTTATGGACGTAGCGGCGCCCGCTCGAAAGGGGGAAATTTCGTCGACGGACGGGTCGCCGATCTGCGCGCAGGCAGGCGCATCGAGATGGCCTGCGAGCAGGTTGTGGTGCCGACTTCGACCGACGACCTTAGCCGGGCGGTATTTTCGCTGCTGTCCCATCCGCGGCTGGCCGCGGGTATTTTCCACCTGGTGAACGAGGGGGCGTGCTCGTGGTACGAGTTCACGCTCGAGATTGCGCGCCTGACAGGCGGGAAGTCGGAAGTGGTGCCCGTCGATCGCGGCGGCAGGACGGGCGCGGTGCGCCGGCCACTGTATTCGGTGCTGGCCAATACGCGGGCGCGGGAGATGGGGATCGTGCTGCGGCCGTGGCAGGAGGCGCTGGGGGACTACGTCCGTGGGAAGTACTCTTAATGCGGGAAGCAATAGAACTCGTCGCCTGCGGCTAAAGAATGTCCTTTAAGAGAAGTCGCCTTATCCACGGGCGAAGCCTCTCGCGCGTCGACTCCGGGACAAGGTGTGCGTAGATCCAGTAGATTCCTCGAAAGATCCTGAACCGCGCAACGGCCAATTTATTTCGAATGAGGAGCGGGAAGCGCACCATTCGTAGCCGGGCGAGGACACAGAGGTTTCTTGCTCTGACGCGCATGCCTGCGGCACCTTGGCTACGCGATTTTCCGCTGCGCAGGAGTTCGCGAGCCCGAATTTCGTGCGCTATTACTTTGTCGAAGTTTTCAATGAATGCTCGATAGGAATACCGCTCGTTCAGAGCAACCTCGCGGAAGGTCCTGTCCACCATTTTCTGCAGTTCTCCCGCATTCCGCACCGACCTGACAACTGCGTCGATGTTCGAAAAATCCTTACGCAGCGGAACGTAGTGTCTTTCCGGCTCGAGAACCCCGGAGTACTCGCCTTCATAAAGCACCATCGCGGTCCGCAGTGCCGCCGCCTCGAAGCAACGCGGAGATATCTGATTCAGGCGGATCCGTCCTTCGTGGTCCTTGAGGAGATGCTCATGAACCTCTTCGAAGGAAGCGTCGGGCTTTTGCGCCACGTATAGGTCTGTTGCCGCCTGCAATTCGCCAGTGAAATCGAAGACACTGGCGCCACTCTCGGTTCCCAGCGCGGTTCGGCATGATTCCAGAAAGCGAGTCCAGTGACGCCCATAGAGGCGATCCTCCTCTCTGTAGGATATGTCGCAGTTGAGGCCGGCGCCGGATACTTCCGCTAGAAAACGTGGTGCGATCTGCCACTTTTCCGCGCCGAGACTTCCTAGCCAGTATGGAACTTTGCGTGTGCGATATCCAACGTCAATGGGACGATCAGCAATTGCTCCAACCTTGCGCTTTGTCAGGTTGAGCGGAACATAGCCGGTCAGGTTCTGATATTTGGTGACGCCTGGCAGTTTGGAAGCCGGGTAGACCTTTTCAATCTCCGACTCGGGCACGCAAGTGAACAGGACGTGGAATCCGAGATCGCGAATTTGCTCGGAAATAGCATTGATTTGGCGGTATTCGTCCTGAAGGAATAATACCTTCAGCCCACCGAACTTGCGGAGAATCTCCCGCGATGAGGCGTCCAGATGCTGGTCGCTCAGCAAATAGTTGGAGTAATGAAGGACGACTACATCGTATCGATCCAAGGCAACTCCGGATGGCAGAGTTCTCAGCCGTCCGCCATAGGTCCCGTACATAGCCGTGTAGTTCTGCAGAACTTCGACGCGATTCCTGGAGTATCGCTTGAAAGAGTTGACGTGATCGGCGATGGTTCCGGCAGTCGAACGTGGCTGCACGCATAAGAGCAGGGTCTGGAGCGGTCTCGTCCGCGGAGGGGAAGTTTCGTCCATGATATGTACTTCGTGGCCGCGGCCACGTCGGAAGCTACTTTCCTGCAGAGACGTAGAGGTCGAGACCCAGCCCGCGACCGAGCGTCTTAAGCAGCATTTCGCGAGACACCAATACACGTCCGCGAAATGCAACCAGATCACAATTTTCCTTCTGAATCGCCACAGTCGAATAGCGATCGAACATCTTGCGAAGCTGTTCTATCGAGAAAAAAGCCGTCTCGGGTGCTCCTGCGCCTTCTGCGTTCGCATCGTAAGCTCGCCTTTGCGCTTCGCTGATCTCCTCATCCGTACCCTTCAACCAGGTTTGGAAAGTCGCGAGTGGCCAACGCTTCCACTGCCGGTAAGAAAAACGGTTGTACACCATGATGTAGGCCCTTCCACCGGGGCGCAACACGCGAAAACTCTCGTCTATGCAGCGCTGTGTGTCCCCGGTGTGATGAAAGCATCCGATCGAAACGACGCAATCCACCGACGCGTCCGGGAGCGGACATTCGAGCATGTTCCCCTGTATGGCGTGGCCCGGCATATCCTGCAGGCGCAGACGATGGTTCATCATCTTCACTGGGCCCGAGGCAATATCCAGACCTACATAGTCTGCGCCCGATTCGGCGATCTTCTGACCCAGAGTGCCGTATCCGAGTCCTATCTCCAGAACCCTCTTGCCCTTCATGGTGTGCACTGGCACGTGCTGCAGCAGGTAGGGGTAGATATCCAGGTAATAGTCGTCGAAGCGCTTGAGCGACGCAAAGGAGTGGTCCGTGATGCCAAGATGCTTGGCAAGTCCGGTGCCGCAAAGTTCATCCCAGAACTCTGCGTTGGCGGTGTCGATCTCTGGAGAGCTCATCGTATTAAATTACGGTCGCGTTGGATTGTTCGGTACGTCAGCGTCTGCCGGACTGCAGAGACGACTCAAAGTGCTGCTTCAAAGTGACCTTTGACGCGGCGAAAGAACCACAGCGTCGCGTAGCCAAGAAGCGCGGCTACTACGGCCACGCAGGCAAGCGAAATTAGGTCGGGAAGGCGATTATAGAGAAGGATTGACCGGTACGCTTCGGCAAGCACGTAGAACGGATTGAAGGCAGACAGTACTTGAGCCAATCTGGGCATACTTGCAATCGGGTAAAAGATCGGGGAGGCGAATAAAGCCACGGTAATCAGATTCGGCAGGGCAAAGGCCAGATCGCGGAAAAAGACCGTGATTGCCGACAGCAGAAAGCCTATCGCGATGACCACGATCATTTGTACCAGGACGACCAACGGAAGGAAGATGAGCTGCCAGCCAGGCAGATTCCCACTTGCCGTTTGAAGTACAAGCAGGAAAACCAGGCTCACGACCAAAGGCAGGATGCCGGTGAGCGCACCCGCGACTGGCAGGATCTCCGCCTTGATCGCGAGGTTCTTGATGATTCCCGAAGCACCCGTGATCGATGTAGCTGATGCCATGATTGATTCGCTCATCGCGATCCATGGCCCGTATCCGCTGATCAGCCAGATTGCGTAGCCCAGAGTGGTTTCGGCACCTGGAAGCCGGATCTTGTAGACGAAGCCGAAGACAAACGTGAAGATTCCGAGCATCAGCAGGGGGTTTGCGATTCCCCAGATGCTTCCAAGGCTTGAACCCATGTACTTGTCGCGGATGCTGGAACGGAAGAAATTCCAGACAGAACGCAAATCTCGCAATTCGAATCCAAACATTGTGCTACCCGTGCTGGGTTAAAGGGGTAACTGAAATGGCGCAGGGATAGCGCAATGCGGGTCTTCCCCCGACCGGTCGGTCTTCGCTTACAACCTCGAATACCATCGAGCGTTTCGCAGCCGGGATTCCGTCTGCGCTCAATTCCGCCATCAGTTTGTATACCCCGTACGCGAGCGCAGGTGGAAATGCAACATCTAAAGACTTGACTGGCGCGCCATACGCGGTCGATGCGTCGACCAGGCAAAGTCCGTCGAGTCGCTCCAGCACCAGCCGCAATGACCAGCGGCCGGGTGATTCGGTTGCCTCAGCCTTGATTCTCGCGATGAATCCCTGGCCTTGCTGGAGGACCGACACCCGCGTGGTGGCGTCTGCGGAGCGCAATTCCAAGCCATTTATCGAGAATCCCTCGAGGAACTGCTCCGCACCCACCAGTGAATTGAATCGCTCAAGCAATTCCCTTCCATCGCCTTCGTGGACTGCCGCTGCGTATGCGCGGGTCACTTCGTCCGGCCGCCCGTCCATCAGAATTCGCCCGTTGTCCATCCAAATGCACCGACTACAGATCTCGTTGATTGCGGCAAGACCGTGGGAGACTACGACTACGATTTTTCCCTTCTCGCAGATTTGGCGGATACGCTTGCTGGCCTTCGCGGAGAACGCCGCGTCTCCTACCGACAGGGCCTCGTCAATCAGGAGTATTTCCGGGTCGATGTGGGAAATCATGGCGAATGCCAGCCGGGACTTCATTCCGGTCGAATAAGTCCTCACGGGCCGGTCGATGAAATCTCCCAACTCCGCGAACGCAACTATTGCTTCGAGCTGGCTTTCGATTTCCTTTCTATTTTTTCCTTGCAGTTCACCGTCCAGATAGATATTTTCGCGGCCGGAAACTTCGTCGCGCAGTCCGATTCCCAATGTAAGGATGGAGGTTACCTTGCCTTCGACGTTCACGTGTCCGGAAGTCGGGACACCGGTGCCTGCGATCATATGCAGTAAGGTAGACTTTCCCGCGCCGTTGGGTCCAATGATACCGACCCGCTCGCCGGAGTCGATGCGCAGGGACAAATTGTTCACGGCGACTTTTACGCGTGCGGCTCTTTCAGTCCTTGGTCGTCCAAAGATCATTGCCCGTATCGATTGAATCGCCTCGCCCGAATCAAGCGCGTAGGATTTCGTAAGATCCGTCAGTTCAATGTGCTGCATTGGCGGGAGCCTCGCTCCAATCCAGAGCAAGATTTGAAATCGTTGGGAGCGGAATTCCAGTGACATTCATCGTCACTGCATTGCCTGTGGTCCAGCTGCGTACATCGCACGCAATGATGTCGTTGCTCGCGCCACCCCGTGCTCGCAGGAAAAGATTCAGAGAGTACTTCCCAGGAGCGAGCGGGAGATTTTGGATGTTGAGAGAAATGCGATATTTCCCGGGACTGGAGGCGACTTGTCTGAAGTCGGACAGGAGCATGATTTCCCAGCCTACCCCTAGCCACAAAACCTCAATCGAAAACGCGAATTCAAATTCAGCGTCTTGCTTTACGTCGACGACCAAGTCGAACGCCCAATCCTGTCCCGTGCCGACCGAAAGGGCTGCAGGCAGTTCCAGAAAGACGGCCGTACTGGGATCCGGTCTGGGTATGCCCAGATATTTCGCCACTACCTTGTCGGAGTCGCCGCTGTCGGCGATCACGCCTTTATCCAGCAGGTGGCTGTGGGCGCAGAGTTTGATGACTGCCGACCAATCATGCGTCACCAGTATGCCGGAAGCACCATTGGCGAGCCTTTCTTTCATACGGCGCCAGCACTTTGACTGGAAATGTTCGTCTCCGACCGAAAGAACTTCGTCGATCAGGTATACGTCCTGCTGTTTGGCTGTTGCGACGGCGAAATATAGCCGCGCTGCCATCCCGGAGGAGTAGGTATAAATCCGGCGTTCGAAAAATTCGCCGAGTTCCGAGAATTCCTCAATGTCTGCCATGAGCTTACGCAAGTGCGGACCGCGCACGCCCTGGAGACGCAGAATGCGCTCAGCATACTCGCGCCCGGTAATGAATCGATTTCCAGGTCACCGAGTTCAAAGAGGCTTCCGATTTCCCCCTGGATACGGACAAACCCACTAGTGGGCGCGTAAACACCGCCGAGGATCCTCAGCAGCGTGCTCTTTCCGGCTCCGTTTCGACCCAGCACGCCGACCAGTGTGCCTTTAGGGACGCTGAGGGAAATTCCGCCAATCGCCGCTATCGACTCGCCACGAAGTTCCGCGCCGAATATCACACGCCATGCGTTCCCTTCACTGAATACCTGGAAACGCTTAGTGACATCGCGACAGTCGATTGCAAGGGACACGACTTCCCGCGGACTTGGGTCTGCGGAAATATCAGCGTCTGGTCGAGGGGCGCCATTCATGAGTTTGGGTAGTGTTTCCATGGCTCGATGCCAAGCAGGGTGGAATAGACGTCGTCCATCCGTCGTCCGCCCGCGTCCGCCGAGTGCCATTTGATGGCGAACGCCCTTCCCAAATCGCCGATCTTTCGGCGCTTCTCTGGATTGGCAATCAGGTCGCGGAGCACCGCCTCGACCGTATCCGGAGTGGCGCTGACGATCGGCAACTCGTCGGCATATGCCGGCAGTTCCCTCCTGACGCTTTCCAGCCATTCGGGTCGGATATAGCAGATAACGGGTTTACCGAGCATCATGGCCTCTCGGGCCGTTGCTCCAAACCAGCCGTAGGTCAGCATGTCCAAAAAAATATCCGCTTGGACCTGGAGGGATCGCACGTCCACGTTGGGGATGCCCGTCGGCTCGAGCAACTCGAGCGAAACACCTTGTCCACGGAGTTTTTCGACAAGTGGTAGATATACGTGAGAAGACTTGATATTCACGCCCTTTTCGTCGGTGCGCGAATCCTTGTTCCCTACTGCGTGATAAAGCCATAGGGTAGCGTCCGGCGCCGACCGCAAGCGGAACGCGTCCGGTACTTTAAGCTGGGGCTGCCACAATTCCGGATCCAAGCAGTAGAACTCTGGCACTTCATGCACGCTTGGATCGACGTTGTAATCCGCACGATTGCCGCCAGATAAGCATTGGAAATCAGCAACCGAGTTCCGAAATTTTCCCCAAGCCAGATTTCGTTCGTCACTGCACACGTTAGGTTCAGTACGCCAACGGCAAATCGAGCATACCGATTCGGACCCCCATTTCGAGAACGACGTCTGTGAAACCCCATCCAGACAGCCGTTATTGCTGTACACAATCTTCTTTCCAAGGCGTTTGAGCAGGTGAATTTCCCAAAATTCGCCGAATCTGCGTTTGAACCAATAATGCAGCGGGTAACCAAAAACGATCCCATGCGCATTGCTGAAATGAAAAATATCGTAGCGGAACAGGCTGATCAGGTAGAACGAAAGCTGATCATAGATTTCACGCTTGGAACCATTACCAAATTTGTAGTCGTCGCCGTGATAGTAGATCTGCGAGGCCGGATTGGCGTCCCAATTCAAAACATCAGCGCGCCAGCCGCGCTTACGCAACGAGCGCGACAGGTACCAAGCGTTGTAATACGCTTGGCCTACGTATAGCACCGAGCGTCGAGGAGAAATACGGGCTCTTATAAAGAGTAAGACGCCAATGGGCCATAGGATTAGTCGCACTGTCCATGGCAACGCGAATGGAAGTCTGCGTTCAAAGTTCGTCGATACCCATTCAAGCACGCTAGCGAAATTCATCATGCGCCTTGATGTTGCCCAGTAGCATTGACTTCGCACCCAAAAATCCACAATTCATCAACGCGTCAATGATCGACAGGCCGGGGACAAAATCACTCTGGATGCACTGATCGTAGACGGGGTGCTTGAAGCTCTGATGCATCAAATCCACTTCGGCAGCAGAAAAGAGCGCTTCTTCTTGGTAGCCAGCCGCTCCTCCACCGCACATATAGGTATTTCCACCGACGGCGCGGATAAGTGAAATCAGCATCTCGTTCGATTGGCCTTCACAATCTGATTGCGATGACCACTTTATCTTGCTCGTCGGTAGATCGAGTTTTTCGCATATGGCGAGGATCGCTGTTGCGTTGTAGCGGGCGATGTTTTCCTCGGAATTCATTATGAGGGGTTCAATAAATCGCAGGATTTCACCAAAAAACAGAGCCTTGGCATAATTCGCGGCTAGCGTTTTCACAAACTTCTGCCTCCATGGGTGCTGCGCGAGAAACTTCATCGCATTCACCGGTCTTACTCCGTGAAACCCCCGGTCTAACGGCGCCGTAATCCACTGTGCGGTCCCGCCAATCAGGAGTTGCACCCGATTCGACCAAAGTCCCCCCGTCTTCTGGTATTGGACATGGTCAAGGAAAATGAATACGTCGCTACGGGAAATCTTGTCAAAGTAGCCCAACCAGGGGAAAAAATTTGGCTGATGAATAGCGACTTTTATGCGGGTCATTTCCCAGCGTTCCTCGAACTGTCAGAGGCAACGTTAAGCCCCAACTGGGTGCGCGAAAATTCGATAACGGCCTCTTTCAATATCTGCGAGGAATTGCTCTGGGGAAGCTCGACTGAAACATCCATTCGGGCTACTCGTTTTTCCCAATCGATGGAGACCAGTCGCGCGAGGCCAGAGGTGCCCTGTAACGAGAATGTGTCGCCTGTTCCTGCTTCAGGATGTCCCTGGCTTGGCCAGAATCGAATATCTCCAATTGCAATCGGCGGCTCCCCCAAGACCGAATACTTGAGGGCAGCAACTTCCTGGATTGACATGTGGCGCCGGATCCACACGCGCCCGGCTGGAGAGTCATAAAACGCGCCGGGATGTGGTTCCACCAGCGCCCTGATCAAATTGTAGATATCCAGCACCCTATTGGCCCAGTCGATCTTTCCGTCGTCAGGGGTCCGTCGCTTGAAATGGCGGGCATCCGCCTGCCTTTGCGGAACGGCTACTGAATTTTGATTCAGTACGCTCGGCAGCGTATCGGACAATAGTGTCTCGGTCGACTGAGCCACGCGATCCTGGATGTCGCGCCAAGTATCTCGAAAGAGGATCGGAACTTTCCGCTGCGCTACGATCGCGCCTGCATCGATATCCTCAGTCAGTTCATGCATCGTCACGCCGGTTTCCCGTGCATCTTCGATCAGAGCCCATTGAATCGGATTCGCACCTCGAAACCCGGGAAGCAGCGCGCCATGCACATTTATTCCACCGGCAGGGGCTAGTCGTAAGATCTCCACGCCGATCCGCATCGAGTATGAATTCACCATCAAAAACTCGGGCGCGATTTCACGCACTCGCTCCACGAATACCGAATACTCCGGCGAATCGCGCTTTGGCTGAACAAGGAGGGGGACGCCCAACTCCCCCGCGCATCGAGCCAGTATGACGTGCTGCGCGGGCCTTATCGAAGCGACAACAATGCCAGCCACGACCGTGCTTGGCAGGTGCCGCAGCAACATCGGCATCCCGTAATCGTCCGCAAACACCAGCACCCGGCGAATCATGCAAGCCCATAGGTGGCAAAGCACTGCTCCAGGCTCAGCAGCGACCAGATAAGCAAACGCCGATTCTGCTTGCCTTCCAGATGTTCGTTGACCAGCAAGCGGACTGCTTTGGCGTCCAGGCAACTATAGATCCGGGCTTTGGGGTCCAGGATCGTGCGGCGCACGTAATCGATACTCTCACCTTTGTACCAACTGGCGTCAGGCGCCGAGAATCCTTGTTTCTCCCGATTGTAGACATCGGCAGGTACATGGCGCTCCATCAGGGAGCGCAAAAGCAATTTGCCATCCTTCGCGCGAGCGAAGTACTTCGCAGTTTTGGGTCCGGGTTCGTTCTCATCTTGCCTCACGACTTCGGCGAGATTGCCGAGCTTCAGGTGGACCGGAAGCCGCATTGCAAAGTCGACCAGTTCGTTGTCTAGAAACGGCACCCTGGTCTCGAGGCCATGCGCCATGCCCAGCTTGTCCTCCATAACCAGCAATCCGTGAAGAAAAGTCTTGGCTTCAAAGTAAAGCGAGTGATTGACGTAGTCCTCTGGACGTGCGAGATCGCGTGCATGATTTGCGAAGACGTTACGGAAGATGTCTCGCGTCGAAACATGACTCACCTCGTTCCAGACGGGCGCCAGCACCTGCTTCAGCAGTGTATTGGGGAGCATGCGTTGCCAAAACGCATAGTATTTGTCGATGTAGTGTTCAAAGTCGTCATTGACGACGGCGCGGTAGTAGCGCCATGGATAGCCGCCGAAAAGTTCGTCACCGCCTGTTCCGGCGAGTACTACCTTGACGAATCTGCTGGCCAACTTTGCGGCATAGTAGTTTGGGTAGCTCTGACCGACGCGTGGCTCCTCAAGATGCCAGGCCAGGCCGGGCATGACACGCTCCATATCCCCTGCCTTGAGGACGACTTCGTAATGCTCTGTCTTGAAAAGGTAGGAAAGCCTCTCGGCAGACGCCCGCTCGTCGAATGCGAGTTCCAGTCCTGAAGCGGAGGTCAGGTCGAATCCGCAAGTAAAGGTCTTCATATACGGCGTCGTTTGTGACGCAAGCGCCGTGATCGACCCAGAATCAAGGCCCCCACTCAAATAGGCGCCCACTTCGACGTCAGAAACGAGTTGTCGCTCGATCGCCCGCCGGTACAAGCGGTCGAGCTCTTCGAGGTACTCCGCGTCGCTCGCAGGATTGGTTGGCTCGCGAAAGTCGAAGTCCCAGTAACGTAATGGCTCGGATACGCTGCCAGCGCGCGCATTGACGACGAGCTGGCAGCCCGGGGGCAGGAGACGCACCCCGTTAAAGAGTGTTCGGTCGGTGAAGAAATTTTGAAACGTCAGGTACTCAAGCAGTCCTTCCTTGTCCAGCACGGCCGCGCACTCCGGGTGTGCCAGCAGTGCCTTTACCTCCGAACCGAATATCAACGTACTCCCGACCACCGTGTAGTAAAGCGGCTTCACGCCGTAGCGATCTCGCGCCAGTGTCAGTACCCTGTCACGCGCATCCCAGATCGCGAAGGCGAACATTCCATTCAGGCGGTTGAGAGAACTCGCTCCCCACTCCGCCCAGGCATTCACCAGCACCTCAGTGTCGCTTTGGGAGCGAAAGGTTCTTCCACATCGCTCCAGCTGCGTCCGGATCTCGGCAAAATTGTAAATCTCGCCGTTATATGTAATGGTGTAGCGCCCCGTTGCATCTGCCATTGGCTGACGGGCTGCATCGGAAAGATCGATTATCGCCAGGCGTCGGTGGCCAAGTGCGCAGGGGCCGTCCACAAAGAAACCCTCTCCATCCGGCCCGCGATGCGCGATCGCGCTCATCATCCGTCGTACGACCGATTCCGACCCTGGGGCCGAGGCAAGATGAAGCGTTCCGGTAATTCCGCACATTGCGCGATGCTTCTACCAGTCCAAGTCTGGGCGTCCAGAGCGCGCCAGCACCGCCCGATACCACGCACGGGTCTTTTCCGCACGTCCGCCAATACACCGTTCGACCCGCTCGCGCGGCGACATTACCTCGTCCTGCCAGTACTCAGGATGCGTCAGAACCTGCAGCGACGCATCCGCAGGGCTTTGCAGCACTGTCTCAAGCCGTTGGTGGCGCCAGTAACCATTCGAATCGGAGCAGTAGCCCACTTCCTTCTTCAAATACCGAGAATAAGCATTGGCGATTCCGCAATACTGCTCCTCGTCAAATGCTGCCGTCGTGGCGTCGGGTATATGAAACGAGAACGCCTCGACGCTTCGATCGAAACTTCGTTCAAAGACTTCTTTTTCGAACTGCAGTCCTCGCGTGAATGTTTGTGTGTCGGTCGCATCCCAGAAATTATGGTCGAAGTGCAGGCCGAGACGATGCCCCAGCGCCAGGATGCGTTTGGCGATTTCAAAACACTCCCGCTCGAAGAGATTGTAGAACTCGCTGTGCATAAGGAAAAAGTATGTGGCCACGATGCCTTCTCGTGCTTCTATCTCAGCGAGGCGCAGCGCTGCGTGTACCGAGAAGTCCACGTCATGCCTCCACAGCAGGAACCGCTTGCCGGGGGTGAACGATGCGTAGGTGGCGACAGGGTAGCCGCGCAATGCAAGCCGGATCAGCGCGGCATAGTTGGATCGGGTAAAGTCGCCGAAATTGTAGCGAATTGAGTTCTCAGTTTCGCGCATTGCGGCCGGCCGGTCTGATCCGGTAGAAGAGGTTGCTTCTCCATTCGTCTATGCGAGCTTTGCTCCGCTCTATGATCTGCAACGACATCTCGGTGAGCTGAGCCTCCAGCTCGCCTGCACTGAATCTCTTGTAATGAAAGCGATCTTCTGCTCCTTCCGGTACCGAAAGCCTCTCGTACCAATCATTTGAGCGCGTCGCTTTTGGGGCGTTTTTCTCCTTCTCGCCGATCCATATGCATAGATCGCCCTCTGGTGCGAGCACTCGTGCCGCCTCTGCAAGTGCGGGGCGTGGGTCGATGAAGTGATCGAGCGAGGTTACGAACAGGACTTGATCGAAGAGTCCGTCCTTGAACGGAAGGTATTCACCGAGCCCGCGCACAAAAGCGAACTGGCGTGGCTGCTCGCCGACCAGCGGATCAATGCCTACGAAGAATACGTCCTTCGCTTCGCAATATGCGATATGCGTCGGGCATCTTTGCGGCCCTACACCGACATCTAACACTTTGCCTCTGAATCCGCAGAAACGAGCAAATTCCAAAAAGTCATCGCGCTTGCCTACGCCGAGATTGTGTTCAGGGTCGGCCGCGTACGAAACGAGGCCATTCTCCTGAAGCTGCGCCCAGGTCTTCCACTCAGCACGCTCAAATTCACCCGAAGCCTGTGGCACAAAGTCCCAGTATCCAGCGGGGCGAATGAATCGATAGGTCGCACGCGCAGAGGTAAGACCATCCTCTGAACGATGCACAGGCTCCTTAGTGATGGGGCAAACGAACCAGTCGAGTGGGATATCGCGGGGATGACTCACGGGCGTGGCTCTCCAGCAGCGATGCTTTTTCGCAACCCCTCTTCTAGTGATACCCCGGTTCGACCAGGCATGAGCCGGGAAAGCTTCCCTGTATCACCTACCAGGTTCATTACCTTGCCATCCGAGAATCGAATACGCGGGCTGCGGCCGGCAAGATTTCCAACAACGCGGGCAATTTCTGAAAGATCCACAGTTTCCGTTCCCCCGATATTGATAACTTCGTAGCGCTCAGAAAGGTCAATGCCGGACAATCTTCGAATGATGGCAACACAATCGTCCACGTATATCGGATTAAGCCGCACGCCGCATCCACCAGTAAGCGCAATTTCCTCACTTGCCAGGACTTGATCGATCAATCGAGAAATCGTCATGCCGCGCTGGCCCGGGCCGTAGACACCAAATAAACGCATAACGACGATCTCGAAAAAATCCGCATACGGTTCCAGGAGCAGTTCGGCGCAGCGCTTCGAGGCCGCATACATGCCGCGCGGCGCTGGATGATTGTCTTCCCGAGCCTTGCATTCCAAGCTTCCATAGACATTCCCGGTCGACGCGTACAAGAACCTGCGGATCCCAATGCGGCGACCCCAGTCGGCTAATTCGACCGTGGCGTTCACGTTCACGCCAACAATGTCGGATACGGCCTCTGGAAATTCCCGGTAACGGCTGGATTGGGCCAAGTGGATCACGACGTCGACTGGATCTGAAAGACGCGAAGTCCAGCCGGAGCTGGTCAAGTCTGCCACTATCTCGCCAGCCTGTCCTTCCGCGCTAGACATCGCTCGCCTTACGACAGTGTGGACTTCAAAGCCGAGGTCCTGGGACAGGGTTTGCGAAAGCGCGCGCCCAATGAATCCAGATGCCCCGGTGATTAGAACACGCATCGCAATCGCCTTCTCAAGCCTCGCTAGTCGCGCTCCGGCGAGCGTTCACTTCAGCAATGTGCGAACGACGCCATGCGATCAGGTCGCGCAGGCCCTGCTCGAGATCCGTGGCCGCTTCAAAATTGATTTCGGCCTTGGCTCGCACGGTGCTCCCGATGCGATTCCGCACTAAGGTGGCTTGACTGCGCGGCGCGTACTTGATCGGCTGCCTGCATTCGGTGAGCTCAATCAGCATTTCAGCCAGTTGCTTGAGCGAAGTGCGCTTTCCGGTTCCGACGTTGTAGAAGCGGTCGGTCGAGCCGGCCTTGAGAGCGCAGACGTTGGCCCGGCCGCAGTCGCGCACCGCGACAAAGTCGAAGGCCTCCGATCCGTCGCCGAGGATGGTGGGACCTTCTCCGCGATCGATCGCGTCCAGCATCTTCATGATTACGGCTATATAGGCCCCGCGGTAATCCTGGCGCGGGCCGTAGACGTTCATATACCTGAGTCCGACATAGTCGAGGCCGTACCGGAAATGATAGGCGCGGGCCATGGCTTCACCGCAGATCTTGGTTGCGCCGTAGAAGTTTTTGTTGTTGAACGGATGGTCTTCGGTCATTGGCTCTTCGATCGCGTCGCCGTATACCGAGGCGGAAGAGGAATACACCAGTCGCTTGATGCCGTTGCGCACGCACGCATCGAGCACGTTGAAGGTGCCGCCGATGTTGACGTCAAATGCTGCGCGTGGGAACTCGTGGCACTGCAGGAGCCAGAGTGCGGCAAGATGGATCACCCCATCCATACTCTTCATTGCCGCGTCGAGTACGTCGGTCTGGCAGATATCCCCGCCAGCCTCGAATACGCTCACGCGCGGATCCTTCAGCGCGCCGGCGAGGTTTTCGCTGGTGCCACGCACGAAATTGTCGTAAATGCGGATCCCGGCGACGTCTTCGTTCACCAATTCGTCAACGCAATGCGAACCGATCAGGCCGGCACCGCCGATCACTAGTAGTTTCTTGCCTTTGATGTCCATAAGCCCTGAATTTGTTCTGGCTGCCAATTTCGCAGCACACTTGAATGGTGGGGCAGTTTAAAGCAGAGCGAGGCAAAATCCCATTGTTGTCTGCGCCGAACGGAAAAGTGCCGTGCAGTTGCCATGCCACGAGGTGCGATGTATTGGTACCGATACACAAACTGACGGGAGACTGGCTTCTAGAAACGATCCGACTAAGTAAATCGCTTAAATTATCGGTCAGCACCGATGCGATCCTGACCGGTCGGCGCTAGGCGCGCCCCCTAGTTAGGCGTACGTCGCCTTACAAGGAGAAACTTTCCCCACGAAGCTGGGGCGAATGACCAATCCATTATAATGACCGGCTTTATCGTCCGCAGATTCGACCCGATCCGATCTTCATGTTCAAGAACAAACTCCTCAAGAAAATCAACGACCGGAGCGCCGTAATCGGCATCGTCGGCCTGGGCTATGTCGGCCTGCCGCTCATGCTGCGCTTCGTCGAGGTCGGTTACCGGGTCATCGGCATCGACGTGGACGCGCCCAAGGTCGGGCGTTTGCAGAACGGCGAGAGCTACATCGAGCACATTCCCGCGGCCTCGATTGCGAACGCGCGCAGCAAGGGGTTCGAAGCCACGACCGATTTTGCGCGCGCGAGGGAGGCCGACGCACTGATCATCTGTGTTCCCACGCCGCTCAACAGCTTCCGCGAGCCCGACCTGTCGTTCGTGATCGGCACCACCGATTCCCTCGTCCCTCACATGCGCGCCGGCCAGGTGATCTGCCTTGAGAGCACAACGTATCCCGGCACCACGGAGGAGGAGCTCCAGCCGCGCATCGAGTCGCGCGGCCTTAAGGTGGGTGAAGACGCGTTTCTGTGCTTTTCGCCGGAACGGGAAGACCCGGGCAACCCTGAATTCGTTACCCGCACGATTCCCAAGGTGTGTGGTGGCGTGACTGCAGCCTGCCTGGAGGCCGGCCTTGCGCTTTACGGCAAGGTCATCAATCAGGTTGTGCCGGTGAGTTCCACCCGCGCCGCGGAAATGACCAAGCTCCTCGAAAACATCCACCGCGCGGTGAACATCGGCCTTGCCAACGAGATGAAGATCATCTGCGACCGGATGGGAATCGATGTGCACGAGGTCATACGCGCCGCGGCCACCAAGCCTTTCGGTTTTGTTCCCTACTGGCCCGGCCCGGGTCTCGGCGGACACTGCATCCCGATCGACCCCTTCTACCTGACCTGGAAGGCGCGCCAATTCGGGCTGCACACCCGGTTCATCGAACTTGCCGGCGAGATCAACCGCGCCATGCCGGACTGGGTGGTCGGAAAGATCGCCGACGCCCTGAACGACCGGAGCCGGTCGATCCGGGGCAGCAGTGTCCTCGTGCTCGGTATCGCCTACAAGAAGAACGTGGACGACATGCGCGAGTCCCCCGCGGTCGAACTCATGGAGTTGCTGGTCAAGCGGGGCGCAAAGGTCGACTACTCCGACATGCATGTCCCGGTATTTCCCAGGATGCGGGAGCACCACTTTGACCTCAAGAGCATCCCGCTTACGCCACAGAGCATCGCCTCCTATGACGTTGTATTGCTGGCGACCAATCACGATTCCTTCGACTATCCCATGATTGCGGAGCATGCGAAACTTATTGTCGACACACGCGGGGTCTATCTGGAGCCGGCGGCCAACGTCGTAAAAGCCTGACATGATCAATCCATGATTCACTATCCCCCCCCGATAACCGACCGCAAGATCCGCCTCGCGCTGGTGGGATGCGGGCGAATCGCGAAGAATCACTTTGGTGCGGTCGCCAAGCACGCGGAGCGAATCGAACTCGTTGCTGCATGCGACGTGAATCCGAAGGCGCTCGAAGACGCGGTGGCCACCACCGGAGCCAAAGGTTACGCCAGGCTCACGGACATGCTCGCTGAAACTGACGCCGATATCGTGTCGATCTGCACGCCGAGCGGACTGCACGCAGATCAGGCCGCCGAAATCGCGCTTTCGGGGCGCCACGTGATCACCGAGAAACCGATGGCGACCCGCTGGGCCGACGGCAAGCGGATGGTCGCAGCCTGCGACGCGGCGGGTGTGCGGCTGCTGGTCGTCAAGCAGAACCGGCGCAACGCGACGCTCCAGCTGCTCAAGCGCGCTGTCGAGCGCAAGCGTTTCGGCCGGATCTACATGGTTGCCGTCAACGTTTTCTGGACGCGTCCGCAGGACTACTATGACAGCGCCAAGTGGCGCGGGACGTGGGAGTTCGACGGCGGGGCGCTCATGAACCAGGCGAGCCATTATGTCGACCTGCTTGACTGGCTGATCGGGCCGGTGGAAAGCGTGCAGGCCTATACGGCGACCCTGGCGCGTGACATAGAGGTAGAGGATACGGCCGCCATGGCGCTACGCTGGCGTTCCGGTGCGCTGGGTACCATGAGCGTGACCATGCTTGCCTATCCGAAGAACATGGAGGGGTCGATCACGATCCTCGGGGAAAAGGGCACGGTGCGGATTGGCGGGTTGGCAGTAAACGAAGTCCAGCACTGGGAGTTTGCGGACCAGGATCCGGACGACGCTACGGTAAAGGCGGCCAACTACGAGACCACGTCAGTCTACGGTTTCGGCCACCCGTTCTACTACGACAACGTCATCAAGGCCCTGCGCGGTGAAGCCGAACCGGAAACCGACGGCCGGGAGGGACTGAAGTCCTTGGAGCTTCTGATTGCCGCCTACCTCTCTGCACGGGACGGCAAGCGCGTTGCCCTGCCGCTCGATATCTGATGTCCAAACCGGCTTTCGTCCACCCGACGGCGATTGTTGACGAAGGCGCGCAGGTCGGCGAAGGCACCAAGATCTGGCACTGGGTGCACGTGAGTGCCGGCGCGCGCATCGGGGCGGGTTGCGCCCTCGGGCAGAACGTCTTTGTCAGCGGTCGCGCCGTGATCGGCAACAACGTCCGGCTGCAGAACAATGTCTCGGTGTACGACGATGTCACGCTCGAAGACGATGTTTTCTGCGGCCCGAGCATGGTGTTCACCAACGTGATCAATCCCAGGGCGCACGTTCCGCGCAAGGACGAGTACCTCGCCACGCTGGTACGGCGGGGCGCCTCGATCGGCGCGAATGCGACCGTGGTGTGCGGCCATACGATCGGGCGCTACGCTTTCATCGGGGCAGGTGCGGTGGTCGCTGCCGACGTGCCCGACTACGCACTGATGGTGGGCGTGCCGGCACGGCGCATTGGTTGGGTCTGCCAGTGCGGCGTGCGTCTGTCCGACCGGACCGGCGAGGCAGCATGCGCCGCCTGCGGTTCAACCTATGCCATGGACGGCGCCGGCTGCAGGCCTCTCGGAGAAAAATAGTGCAGTTCATCGACCTCAAGGCCCAGTACGCGGCGCTTCGCGAAACCATCAATGCGCGCATCCAGACGGTCCTCGACCACGGCCAGTACATCATGGGTCCGGAGGTCAAGGAGCTCGAGCAGCGTCTGGCCGAATGGACCGGTGCCCGCCATTGCATCACAGTGGCTTCCGGTACCGAGGCGCTCCTGATCAGCCTGATGGCCCTGGGCATCAAGCCCGGGGACGAGGTGATCACGACGCCATTCACGTTCGTGGCGACGGCCGAGATGATCGTGCTTCTCGGCGCCACACCGGTTTTTGTCGATGCCGAGCCGGACACCTGTAATATCGACGCGGCGAAAATCGAACCCGCGATCACATCCCGTACCCGGGCGATCATGCCGGTGTCCTTGTACGGGCAGACGGCGGATATGGACGAAATCAACGCGATTGCCGCAAGGCACGGTATCGCTGTCATCGAAGACGCCGCGCAAAGTCTGGGCGCCGAATACAAGGGGCGCAAAAGCTGCAATCTTTCGACGATCGCGTGCGCGAGCTTTTTCCCCTCCAAGCCCCTGGGCTGCTATGGCGACGGCGGGGCGATCTTCACCAGCGACGACGGACTCGCGTCGGCCATGCGAGAGATCCGCACGCACGGCCAGGAGCGCCGCTACCATCACACCCGGATCGGTGTGGGCGGGCGCATGGATACGATCCAATGTGCCGTGGTGCTCGGCAAGCTCGAGCGCTTCGACTGGGAACTCGCCCAGCGCTCACTGGTGGCGGAGCAGTACGCCGCCCTGCTGGCGTCCCTCGAGCCCCGCGTGCTGGTTCCGACCGTTCGCCCCGATCGGACCTGCATCCATGCGCAATACACGATCCGGACGCCCTTCCGTGACGCATTGCAGGCCGGCCTCAAGACGCGAGGGGTGCCAACCGCCGTCCATTACCCCATGCCGCTTCACCAGCAACCGGCCTACAAAGCAATGTTTCCCGGCGCGTCCTTCCCAGTGGCAGAGCGCCTGTCACAGGAGGTCATGAGCCTGCCGATGCACGCCGATCTCGACGAGGCGACCCAGGCGCAGATCGTGACTGCGGTCAAGCAGTCGCTTGAGGCGGGGCGCTGAGTCGTTTTCCGAGTCTGGTGAGAGGCGCTTCGAACGCAGCGTAGGCGACGAGACTGGTGCCTATGGTCAGGGCAGCAACCAGGGACCAGTGCAGCCCGGAAAGCAGCAGGTAGATGAGCAGCGGTGCATGGAATGCGTAGAGGCTGTAGCCGGCTCTGCCAATCCCCGTTGCAAGTCGGGTGAACTGGAGTCGCATCGCGTCGATTTCGGCGATCAACGAACCGATCAGCACGGCGAAAAATAGCTTCCGAACTTCCACAAGCAGCGCCCAGTCCGGCGCCTTGAAGAGCAGGCAGGCGGTCAGCGCCAGCCATCCCAGCGCGATCAGCCATCGCCACCTTCTGATTGACGCACAGAAGTCCGGGCTGACGAATTTCGCTCCCAGCCACCAGTAGACGGCAAATCCGAGCAGGCTGCCGTTGTGCCACCATGAAAGCAGGTGCGGATGACGGTAGCAATAGACGGCCCCGAGTGCCCAGAGCGGGACGAGCCACGACCAGAAGACGCGTTCTTTCCCGCGCCTCAGCAGTGAAAACACGACGATCGCGTAGAGCGCGTACAACCATATCTCGACCATCACCGTCGTCAGCGGTGCGTTGCCCTCGAAGCTGCATTCGTGGAAGCGCGGAAGGAGCACCGAGATTCCTGTCAGCTTTACGGCGAGGCATCGGGTGGTGATTTCCGTGGTGCCCGAGAGAGCGGCGGCAGCCCGAGGGTCGAGTGCGCTCGCAGCGAGAAAGGCGGCGACACCTGCAAGCGATGCCAGCAGATAAACCGGGACGATGCGGAAAAAACGCCGGATCCCGTAGGCCTGAAGGCGGCCCTCGCTGCGCCTGAAGCCGTTCCGATGGATGCAGTATCCGCTCAGCACGATGAACCCCAGAACGGCAGGATGCGTTTCGGCCATGGGCTGGAATACGCGTCCCAGCCCAACCATGAAAAACTGCGCCGCTGGATCGACGCCCGAGGTCATGCCGGCCCACGGAACAAGGTGGGCAAACATGACCCAGAGTGCGAGCAACCCGCGCAGCAGGTCGATTCCGTCAGACCTGGAAAACGACGTGGGGAAGTCCAGCAACGAGTCTGTTGCGGCTCTTTTCATGCAGCTGAGATCTGCTCGGTTGGGGTGCTCAAGCGGCGGAGTATAGCGAGTGCCCGGTCGACGCTTCTCCACTATCATCGCAGCCTTGAGCATTGGATCGTGGGTCTGAAACTATGTGTGGAATAGCGGGAATTCTGGGTAGTCGCGGGAAAAAGCCGGAGGGAACGCTTCGTCGGATGGTCGAATTGTTGCGTCACCGGGGGCCGGATGGAGACGGGGCCTGGGTCGACGAGGCAAGTGGCGTGGGTCTCGCGCACGTGCGGCTGTCGATCATCGACCTCGTCAGCGGTGCTCAGCCGATCCAGTCCGAAAGCGGGAACGTGATCACCTACAACGGCGAACTCTACAACTACATAGAACTGCGCGAAGAGATCGGCCAGCACCTGTTTCGGACGGGTTCCGATACGGAAGTCATCCTGCGTGCCTACGAAAAATGGGGTGAGGCCTGCGTCGACAAGCTGCGCGGAATGTTCGCATTTGCGATCTGGGATGCAGCAAAGCGTCGCCTTTTCATTGCGCGGGACCGTTTCGGGATCAAGCCGTTCTACTACGCGGTTGCAAACGGGAGCTTCTACTTCGCCTCCGAGATCAAGGCCCTGCTCCCGTTCCTGCCCAGGGTCGAGACGGACCTGTCGGGCCTGCACGACTATTTCGCGTTTCAGTTCTGCCTCGGCGAGAAGACGATGTTTGCAGGGGTGCGGGAGTTGAAGCCGGCGCATTGCGGGTCTGTCGACCCGGACCTGCACCTGAAATTGCGCCAGTACTGGGAGGTGCACTACGACCTGGACTGGGCGCATGACGAGGCCTATTTCGTCGACCAGGTGCGGGCGCGGCTGACCGATTCCGTGCGTGTGCACCTGCGCAGCGATGTAGAAGTCGGCGCGTACGTGAGCGGTGGAGTCGATTCAAGCCTGATTGCCGCGCTTGCGCGAGAACTCAAGCCACAGGAACGGTTCCAGGGGTTTACCGGCAAGTTTTCGGTAAGCGAGAGCTTCGACGAGTCGCGCTATGCGCGCGCGCTGGCGGAAGAAAACAGGATTCAGTTGCACGAGGTGGATATCGGCGAGGACGATTTTGTCGCCAACATTGCCAATGTCATCTACCACCTGGACCAGCCTGTCGCGGGCCCGGGGTCCTTCCCGCAATATATGGTGTCAAAAAAGGTGCGCGAACACATCAAGGTGGTGCTCGGTGGTCAGGGCGGCGACGAGATCTTCGGCGGCTATGCCCGCTACCTGATCGCATACTGGGAGCAATGCATCAAGGGCGCGTTGGACGGCACGATGAACAACGGCAATTTCGTTGTTACCTATGAGTCGATCATTCCCAACCTGCAGACGCTGCGAAACTACAAGCCGCTTATCCAGGAGTTCTGGGCTGAAGGCATTTTCGATTCACGCGACCATCGCTATTTTCGCCTGATCAATCGCTCCAACACTTTCGGAGGTATCGTCGACTGGAGCCTCTTCGAAGGACAGCGATCCCCGTTCGAGGAGTTCAAGGAGATCTTCTGGGGGAGCAACGTCGGAAAGGAGTCCTATTTCGACTCCATGACGCATTTCGATTTCAAGACTCTGCTGCCTGCGCTTCTGCAGGTCGAGGATCGCATGAGCATGGCGCACGGAATCGAATCGAGAGTCCCGTTGCTTGATCATCATCTGGTCGAGCTTGCGGCGACCATTCCGGCGAACATCAAGTTTCAGAACGGCGAATTGAAACGGTTGCTGCGCGTGGCGTTTGCGCAAAAGCTGCCGCAGGCGATACGCGAGCGCAAGGACAAGATGGGATTTCCCGTTCCGCTCCAGGTGTGGATGCGCAAGGGCGGGAAGGTGCGGGAGTTCCTGCTCGATACTTTTCTCAGTCGGCGTGCCCGCGAGCGCGCCTATCTTTCCCCGGGATTCGACATCGAGAAGCTGATGGAACGCGAAGGGCTCTTCAGCCGCAATATCTGGGCTTTCCTGAGTCTGGAACTCTGGCAGCAGCAGTTTCACGACGCGGTGCAGTCACAGACCTGAGATCGGTTCTGTAAGGTCTGCTCTGCTATAATTTTCGTTTTATCCGAGGGGTTTTCATGAAGGTTTTCGTCACCGGCGCGTGCGGCCAGGTCGGCTCCCACGTCACGGAGCTGTTGCTCGAGCGTGGCGACAAGGTGCTCGGTATCGACAACCTTGCCACGGGCCGCCGCGAGCACCTCGGCGAGAATCCCAACCTCAGGGTCGAGATCGGTTCGATCGCCGATCGCGATCTCATAGATCGTCTTGTCGGGGACTTCAAACCGGACGTGCTTGTGCACACCGCAGCGTCCTACAAGGATCCCGAGGACTGGTACAGCGACGCTACGACAAACTGTGTGGGCGGTGCGAATCTGGTTCAAGCAGCCAAGCACAGCAAGGTTGGCCGCTTCATATACTTCCAGACGGCGCTCTGTTACGGTTTGAAACCGACGCAGCAACCGATCCGGCTCGACCATCCCAAGAACCCGGCCAACAGCAGCTACGCCATATCCAAGACCGCCGCCGAGGACTATCTCGAGATCTCCGGCCTGAATTACGTCACGTTCCGATTGGCCAACGTTGTCGGTCCACGAAACGTCAGTGGCCCCTTGCCGATCTTTTTCCAGCGCTTGAAAGATGGAAAGAAGTGCTTCGTAACCAAGGCGAGACGCGACTTCGTGTTCGTCAAGGATCTGGCCCGCACGGTGGTGCGCGCGGCGGACGGCACCGGACACGGCGCGTATCACTTTTCGTCCGGCAAGGACATCGCCATCCAGGATCTGTACGACTCGGTCGTTTCGGCGATGGAATTGAAGGAGTATCCAGTGCCCGAAGTGCGTGAACTGGGCCCGGACGACGCACCTTCCATCCTCCTTGATCCTTCGCGCACGTTTGCCGATTTCGGGAAAGTCGAATTCACCAGCCTCGGGGAAACCGTTGCGGCGGCGGTCAAGTACTACCAGCAGCATGGCGTTCAAGGTGAATATACTCACCTGAAGCACGCCGACAAGAAGTAGGTTCCCGGACGTGCGGATACTGATTACCGGTGGCGCAGGCTGCCTCGGCTCAAACTTGATCGAGCACTGGCTTCCCGTCGGCCATGAAATCCTGGTGATTGACAATTTCGCGACGGGAAAGCGTGAGGTCGTGCCTGCGATTCAGGGCTTGCACGTTGTCGAAGGCTCGATCGTCGATGCGGCACTGGTGGACCGAGAGTTCGCCGCTTTCAAGCCGGATGTCGTGATACACAGTGCAGCGGCGTACAAGGATCCTTCTGACTGGCGGGAAGACGCTGCGACGAACGTGATGGGTTCGATCAATGTGGTCCGGGCTGCTGAAGCGAGCGGCGCGAAGCGAATCGTCAACTTCCAGACGGCCCTCTGCTATGGCCGGCCGTCCAGCGTCCCGATCCCGGTGAGCCATCCTGTGGCCCCGTTCACAAGCTATGGCGTGTCCAAGACGGCGGGCGAGCAGTTCATGCTCATGTCAAAGCTGCCGGTCGTATCCCTCAGGCTGGCCAATATTACCGGTCCACGGCTGGCAATCGGCCCGATCCCGACCTTCTACAAGCGGCTGCAGGCAGGCCAGAAGTGTTTCTGCAGCGATACGGTTCGTGACTTCCTCGACATGTCGGATTTTGTCGCACTGATGGATATTGTCGTGCGCGAAGAGGCTTCCGCAGGGATATTCAACGTCTCCACTGGCGAGGGACATTCGATCAAGGAAATCTTCGACGAGGTCGCCGACTACCTGAAGGTCGTCCTGCCGGAACCCGTGCCGGTCGTCCCACCCGGAGCGGACGACGTGCCCGCGGTTGTCCTCGATGCATCTGCAACGGAACGCGTGCTGGGCTGGAGGGCGCGCGTCGGCTTCAAGGACACGATCCGCAGACAACTGGACTGGTACCGGGAACACGGGGTATCGGACGTGTTTTCCCATCTCGCCGCACCGAAAAGCTGACCCTCGACCCATGACCGGCCTGACATTCAAGGATTCCAGCATCCTCGTAACCGGGGGCGCCGGCTTCGTCGGAAGCAACCTCGTGCGGCATCTGCTCGCCTCGGGGGCCGGACGCATTCATATCGTGGATAACCTGCTTTCCGCGGAGCGGAGCAACATCCCTGCCGATCCGAGGGTCGAGTTCAGCGAAAGATCGATCACCGACGACGCGCTGCTGGCCGCCTTGAAGGACGAGTACGACTTCGTGTTCCATCTGTGCACCTACCACGGAAACCAGAGTTCGATCCATGATCCGCTTGCCGATCATGAAAACAATACACTGACTACGCTCAAGCTGTACGAAACCATCAAGGGCTTCAAGCGGCTCAGGAAAGTTGTCTACTCGGCCGCGGGCTGTGCGCTGGCGGAAAAGACCTTCGGTGAAGCGCATGCCACGGAAGAGTCGGATATCGTTTCGCTGCATAACAATGACAGCCCGTATTCGATGTCAAAGATCTTCGGCGAGTTCTATTCGGTCTACTATCACAAGCAGCACTCGCTTCCGACGGTGCGTGCGCGTTTTCAGAACGTCTACGGACCGGGGGAGATTCTCGGTGCCGGGCGCTGGCGCGGGACACCGGCAACTATATGGCGAAATGTCACGCCGACGTTCGTCTACAAGGCCCTGAACGGCGAGCCCTTGCCGCTGGAGAACGACGGCGTGGCAACGCGCGACTTCATCTATGTGGAGGACGTGGCGCGTGGTCTGGCGGCGTGTGCTCTGAGCGGCAGGCCGGGTGAGGCCTACAACATTGCCAGTGGGGTGGAAACTTCAATTCATGACCTTGCTGCTACTCTCAACAGGCTCGCTGGTAACGAAGCCGGATTCCACCATCTGCCGCGGCGCCCCTGGGATAATTCGGGCAAAAGATTCGGGAGCACCGCCAAGTCGGAGCGGGAATTGGGGTTTCGCGCCGGAATCGGCCTTGAAGATGGATTGCAGCGGACCGTGAAGTGGACCCGGGAGAATCTGCCGATGATCCGCAGCACGATTGCCAAACACGCTGCGCATCTCAAGCCGGCCTGATCGGGGCTGACATCCTTCGGACGGCGCGGCGCATCCAGGTGATGGCCAGCCGGCGCACAAATTTTGCAAGCGAGTAGGCGACCAGCAGTCCGCGTTCGATCGGGCCGATGTGGCCGGCTTCGCGCAACGCTTTGAGGTTGCCGAGTTCACCGCGCTCCATGGGCCAAAGAGCGGCGCTGAGGCCCGATTCGCCGAACGCGGCCTTGTGGACGATGGCCAAGGTTTCCTCGATTCTTGCCACCCGGATGCCGGAACATACCGCCTCCTGCAGAAACCGGTGGTCTTCCATGTACCTGCTGCCGGGATTGAACCGGAACGGAAGCGCTCGGCGAACCATCAGGGACGGCGTCACCATGGGGTTTTTCAGCAGCACCCATGCGCGGCCGATCTCCCTGTGGTGCGGTTGGGTCCCGGTTGCCTCCGATGAAGCACGATTTTCATAAAACGCGAGATGCCCGCTCACCTCGCATTCGGGGTGCGCCTTCATGAACGCGTATTGACGCGCTACCTTGTGCTGCAGCCAGGAGTCATCTGCGTCCAGAAACGCAAGGTACTCGCCCCGCGCGGCGTCCCAACCGGCGTTGCGCGCGGCTGCGGCGCCTGCGTTCCTCTCCAGACGGATGACTTTGACCCAGTCGCGGCCGAATTCGTCGCGCAGCGAATCCAGGGCCGCGACGGTTTCGTCACCACTCGCGTCGTCGATCAGGATCAGTTCTATGGGCCTTCGTGTCTGGGATGCGACGCTGAGCACCGCACGCCGAATCGTGCCCGCGCAGCGGAAGCAGGGAATGATGGCGGATACCGGCGCCTCCGGAAGTGCCATATCAGGTCGGGTCGTCGAACCAGGCAGCTATTTTGCCGGACGCGTCGCCGTGGCCGTACAGTGCGCTGCCCTGGAACGCACTCTCCGGGGTAGCCAGACCCACCCGGATCGCAGAGGCGATGCCCCGGGCGTCGCCCGGGCTCACCAGGCGGTTGACCCCTGCTTCGACAAGTTCCACCCATTCTGTTTCAGCGCGAAACGTAACGCAGGGAACGCGCTGGAAATAGGCTTCTTTCTGCACGCCGCCCGAGTCCGTCGCAATGAGCCGGGCGTTCTTTTCCAGCACCAGCATGTCCAGATAACCCACGGGTTCCACGACCTGCACGGATTCGGGAACAGGGATCTGCAGTCGCGCCAGCGCGTTCCTGGTTCTCGGATGCAAAGGAAGCACAACAGGGTTTTCCCGCGCGGCAATGCCAAGCCCCTCGATGATTGCGGCAAGGCGCAGCGGGTCATCGGTGTTTTCGGCCCTGTGTATCGTGGCGAGGAGATACGAACCCGGTTTCAACCCGAGTCTCTCGAGGACGGAACTTCGCTCCTCGGCCACGCGGACGAACGCGAGGGTAGCGTCATACATCACATCACCGGTCATGAGAATCGATGCAGAACCCACGCCTTCCCTGTGTAGATTCTTCACTGCCGTTTCCGTGGGCGCGAAGAGAACCGTCGAGACGTGGTCTGCGCAGATACGGTTGATTTCTTCCGGCATCGCACGATTAAACGAACGCAAACCCGCCTCCACGTGCGCTACCGGTATCTTCAGTTTGCAAGCGGCAAGAGCGCCTGCGAGTGTTGAATTGGTGTCGCCATACACCAGCGTCCAGTCGGGCTTCTCCTCGATCAGGACGGTTTCGATAGCTTCCAGCATCCGACCGGTCATGGCGCCATGCGAAAGGCCGGCGATGGCAAGCTGGTGCCGAGGCGTTGGTATTCCCATTTCGCGGAAGAAAACGTCGGACATCGCTTCGTCGAAGTGCTGACCAGTGTGGACCAGCACCTCCTCTATTCCATACCGACCTGCGAGTGCCTTGGAAACCGGAGCTGCCTTGATGAACTGGGGGCGTGCCCCGATTATTGTCACGATCTTCATCGCTATCGGCCCAATACCCATCTCAGCAGGGGGCGGACCGACTCCCGGAGGTTCTGCGGGATTGAATACCAGACGTTCATGGCAAACCCGCGTCTGGAAGGGGCGAGCAGAAGCCACTGGAACACCGGTGAATAGAGTCGGTGTGCGACATATGAGGGACTTCGCGCCAATTGGCCAAGGTACTTGTTCCGGGTATACGGCGCCTTCGATCGGTGTTTCGATCCCCCGATGAATTGGCTCTCAATGACTTCGTCGAAACGCGAAATGAATGCCTTGTAACTGTATGCCGGATTGAGTGCGACTTCGTTGTAGGCGTTGTCCGCAATCTGCTGCAGCTTCGCGGAATCGCGCATTGTTGCCAGAACCTCCGGGAAATTCGAGAAATCTCTGCGCAGAGGAATGTAGTGGCGCCAGGGCTTCAGGACGCCGGAGTATTCGCCTTCGTACAGGACCATGACCGTCCGCAATGCCGCGGCCTCGAAGGAGCGCGGCGAAATCTGGTTATACCGAATCAGCCCCTCGTGCGGCAGGAGGAACTTTTTCTGAACTTCTTCAAACGAAGCGTCCGGCCGAAGTGCGACGTATTCCTCGACGTCGCGCTGAAGGCTGCCATCGAAATCAAACACACTCGATCCGCTCTCGACACCCAGCATGGTCTTGCAATTCGATACGAATTCCGTCCAAGCCGGCCCATAGAGCCTCTCTGCTTCGTTATACGAAAGATTCAGGTTCAAGCCGGTCTCAGACGCATACTCTCCGAATTTCTCGGCAATCCGCCACTTTTCGTAGGCGAGTTCCCCAAGCCAGAATGGTGGCTTGCGGGTTCGATAGCCGACATCGATAGGTCGTTCCGCAATCGGTGAAACCGGTAACGAAAGCAGGGACTCCGGCACATAACCGGTCAGATTGCTGATTTTGGCGATTCCCGGCAGCGATTCCACCGGATAGACTTTTTCCGCTTCGCTTTGCGGAACGCATGTGAAGAGCACGTCCATTCTCAGAGCTCGCAACGACTCGTGCAGTGCGTTCACTGAACGGTACTCGTCCTGAATGAACAAGGCCTTGAGCCCTGAAAAATTTCTGATCCGATCAATCGATGCATCGCTCAGGTAGTGCTCACGCAACCAGCCGATCGCGATCGTATAGTGGATGACAATCACGTCAAACTGCTGCAGGTCGAGTGCCGCAGGCAGCTCACGAAGAAATGAAAGTTCCTGAACCCGATGCCGCGAGTACTTTGAATACGCATCGATATGATCAGTTACCGTTCTCGCGTCGACACTCCTGCCAGTGCGGTTGCAGAGAAGAAGTACATTCAAGCGAAGTTTCCCCTGTGAGACGTCCTCCATCAAATATCTCCAGGGTGCATGAGAATTGCGGTGTGCATGTGAGTTTTCATTGCCGAATTCTAGCGTTGATACGTGTGGCCGTAACGAAGCAGCGCTTGGGTCAGCGCTTGTAAATGTCCTCGATCCGCACGATATCGTCCTCGCTGATCTGATCGCCGGATTGCACTTCGATGAGGTGCAGCGGTTCCTCGGCGGAGGGGTTTTCCAACCGATGCGTTTCCCCGAGCGGTATATAGACCGACTGGTTACGCTCAAGCAGGGAAACTTCTTCTCCGCGCGTGACCCGTGCCGTTCCACTCACCACTACCCAGTGTTCGGCGCGATGATGGTGCATCTGCAGCGACAGGGCCGCGCCCGGCTTGACCATGATCCGCTTGACCAGAAAGCCCGGCCCGGAATCGAGGTTCTCGAAATAGCCCCACGGCCGGTAGACCCGCGTGTGGCTCAGGTGTTCGGTGCGCTCCGTGCCCTGCATGCCTTCGACGATGTCGCGCACTTCCTGGCTGCGCGAGCGGTCGGCGACCAGCACGGCGTCGTTCGTCTCGACGATGATCAGGTCGTCGACGCCAAGCGTTGCCACAAGCCGCCGGTCGCTGAACACCAGCGAATTGCGCGTGTCCTGCATGCGCACGTCGCCGCGAGATGCATTGCCAGCGGCATCTTTTTCGGCGATTTCCCAGAGCGCACCCCATGAGCCGACGTCGCTCCAGCCGAAGCCGGCCGGAATGACCGCCGCACGATCGGTGTGCTCCATTACCGCGCGGTCGAGCGGCTCGGACGGGCTGGCGAGAAACGCCTCGCGCCCGAGGCGCAGGAACCCGAGATCCTGCTGCGCGGTGGCGACCGCGGCGCGCGCAGCGGCGAGGATGTCCGGCCGGTAACGCGCCATCTCCTCGATCAGGCGTGCGGCGGTGAAGGCGAACATGCCGCTGTTCCAGTAGGCGCGGCCGGTGTCGATGAGCGCCTGGGCGGCAGCGACCGGCGGCTTTTCCACGAACCGCGCGACCCGAAAGGCATTTGCCACGGACGCGATCGGCTCGCCGCGCTCGATGTACCCGAACCCCGTTTCCGGTCCCGCAGGCTGGATACCGAAGGTCACCAGATAACCCTCGGCCGCAAGCGCCGCAGCGCGCCGGACCGCATCGCCGAAGGCGGCGAGATCCGTGATCGCGTGGTCTGAGGCCAGCACGAGGAGGACCGGGTTCTCCGTCTCGCTCGCCACCGCAGCCGCAGCGACGGCCGCGGCGGTGTTGCGACCTGCCGGCTCGAGCATCTGCAGCGCGGGCGTGCCGCAGGCGGCCAGTTGTTCCGCCACCAGGAAGCGGTGCTCTTCGTTGCAGACTACAATCGCCTCGGAACCCCCGGAGACCAGGCTTGCGCGCGTTGCGGTGTCCTGCAACAGGCTGCTGCCGGTCGAGACCAGGGGAAGAAACTGCTTGGGCAGCAGCTTGCGCGACATCGGCCAGAGTCGCGTGCCGCTGCCGCCGCACAGGATCACAGGCTTGATATGAATGGATTCGCTGGTCATCGACGGGGAGTGTGGATGCGCGCGAAACCGGTCTGTCGCTGATGCACGAAGGCGCGCGCGGAGGCGTCGAGTGTAGCGCGCCCGGGTGGCGGCAACAAACCCGCACTGGTGCCGCCTTGCCTGCTGCCGAATTGAAGCAACGCGTGCTGGTGACCGGCGGCAGTGGTTTCGTCGCACGCGCCTTGCTGCCGCACCACGCTGCCGGATTCGATTTTGTGGCGGCTTCCCGGCGCAGCGTCCACTTGGAAGGGGTTGCGTGGCGGCCCAGCCCGGATCTGGGCCCGGGCGCGGCGTGGGGGCCGCTGCTCGAAGGGGTGGATTGCGTGGTTCACCTCGCCGGACGTGCCCACCTGCCTCCTGGCGCAGAGGCTTCTCCGTATTTCGTCGAGAATTGCGACGGGAGCCTGAAACTCGCACGGGATGCGAGCGCGGCCGGTATCAGGCGGTTCGTCTATTTGAGTACCGCCAAGGTGCTGGGCGACGAGTCCGATGGAGCGGCGCTCACCGAGGATGCCCCTGCGCGGCCCGGCGATCCGTATGCTTCGTCGAAATTCGCAGCCGAACAGGCCCTGGCCACGGTAGGTGGCCCCATGGCCGTCACGATACTTCGTCCTCCCCTCGTCTACGGACCTGGCGTAAAGGCCAATTTCCTTGCCCTCCTTTCCGCGATTGCTCGCGGTACGCCCCTACCGCTTGCGAGCATCCGCAACCGTCGCAGCCTGATCGGCGTCGACAACCTCGCATCCGCGATTCTGGCCTGCCTCAATTCCGAGGACTCCGATGGGGGCACGTACAACGTAACCGACGGGGCGCCGGTCTCCACGCCGGACCTGGTGCGTGCGCTTGCAGCAGCGCTGCGCCGGCCGGCACGGTTGTTTGCGTTTTCCCCGAGATTGCTGGAAGTCGGTGGCGCACTGCTCGGGCGCGGCGAAATGGTGAAGCGCCTGACGCGCTCATTCGAAATCGACGATCGTGCAATCCGGCGCGAATTCGGCTGGAAGCCCGCGCTCTCCTTCGACGCTGGAATTGCCGCAACGGCGCGCTGGTATCAGGGCTTGGCCTGAAGCAGGTTTTCCACGGCATCGATTGCGGCCTCGACCGGGACATCTTCGACCCGCCGGGTTTCCGCTTGAAGGACGACTTGCGGCACGCCCCACGGACGCCAGCGCGCCACCGGCGAATCGCCGAAGAAGCACGCCACCGGTTTCCCGAGTCCGGCCGCGAGATGCATTGCGCCACCGTCGCTGCAGACCACTGCATCGCAGAGTGACAAGGCGCCGATAAGGTCGGCGAGCGATGCGGTCGGGCAGGGCAGCAGCGCAGCCCGCGCGCCCACCCCGGCCACGATGGTGGCGGCCTTGCCGTCGTCCCCTGGATGCTGCGGGTGGTCCTCGACGCCCGGCGACCAGAAGAGCATGGTCCCCGCGCCCAGATGTTTGTTCAGCGCCACGATGAGGGAGACAAAACGATCGGCGGGCCAGCGCTGGGCGGGCCGGCGGGCGCTGATGTGCACACCGATCAGGGGACGCAGACCGTTCATGCCCGCGCGGTGCAGGGATTCTCGCGCGACGCTGACCGCCGCGGCGCCCGGCACGACGCGCAGCGGCGGGATCCCGCCTTCGATGCCGAGCATGCGGGCTGCCGAAAACGTGTGCTCGACTTCATGTTCGCCCGGCAACGCGACCGGCGGCTGCACGATGCGCCGAGGTGAAAGCATGCGCGCCAGCCTTGCGCCGCGCAGGTCCTCGGCGCCCGCGGCGACGACCGCCAGGTCGAGTTTCCTGCGTCGCAGAGACCACAGCAGCGAGGCCCGCGCGCCAAGGGCGCCCAGCGCACCCTGGCCAGCCTCGAGGTGCTTCAGCTTTCGATAGGCAAGGACCTGGTCGACGTCCGGATTGCCCGCGAGGACCGGCGCGTTGTAGCTGTTTGCGAGGACGCCGATCCAGGCACGCGGGTAGTGTTGCCGCAGGGCGGCAATCAGTGGTGTGGTGCAGACCAGGTCACCGATGTTGTCACGCCGGATGACCAGCAGGCTGCCGACTTCACTCACCCGCCGCTCCCGCATGCACGATCTGTGGAAAATGCCGCTCCACATGGGCGAGGAGGTCCTTCGTGCGTTCGACCATCGCGGCATAAGAGAACTTCGCCATATGCAGCGTCGCCAATCGAGGATCGGGGCGCGCGCGCCCCGCCACCAGTGAGGCAAGCAGTTCGCCGAATTCCCTGCCCTGGTCCTCGCGTGGATCCCGGTACAGAAATCCGCTCTGCCCATCCAGCACGGTTTCCGTAAACGGCGGTGCGCGGGGCGCAACCACTGGCGTGCCCAGCATCTGCGCCTCGAGCACGTTGAGGCCGAGGGCTTCCTTTTCGGGCAGGCCGGTCATCAGGTAGTCAAGTTGCGGATAGATTGCCGCAGCGGCCTTCTGATAGCCCCAGAAGCGCACGCGGTTGGCAATGGGTCTGAGGGCGCGTCGCAAGTCGCGCACCTGCGCATAGCCGCCGTTGCCGAAAATCTCCAGTCCGACCTCGGGATAGCGCGCAATGTGGGGGGCAAGAAGCGTAAACAGCGTCGGGAACTGCTTGATCGGCGATATCAGCGAGACGATTCCCAGCGTGAGGCCCGGCGACGGCTTGAACGCGGCGGGGCGACTAAAGGAACGAGCCAGTGGTTCGAGGATCGAAAACACCCTGTCGCGGCCCTTGCGCGTATCCCAGTGGTACGCCGATCTGGCAAGTATGGGTTGATCCCCACCGGCATACCCACTTGGCTCGTGTTCGCCGGTGCCATACAGCGGCACTGGATAGGTCTGTGCAATGTTCGCCTCGCGTAACAAGCCGATGCAGTACTCGGACACCGTAAACACCACCGCATAAGGTTTGAATTCGCTCGCGCTGCGCTCGAACATAGGCATGTGTGCGAAACCCGTAAGCACGTGATTGCGGGCGACCAGTTCAGTGAGGGCATCCGGAATCCGGCTTTGCGTAATGATCAAGGCGCCACTCTCGGGCAATTGACCAGCGATTTGATCAGCCCCGGTTGCGCGTACTATCCGGATCCTGTCGGACTCGAATCCGCGCCAGAAGCCGTTCGACGGGTCGACATACAGCGTAACGCGCGCACCTGCATCGACAAGGGTTCGCGTAAACCAGCGCGTATACACTTCGCCACCGCCGGCGGCTTTCTGCAGATTGATCTGGTGGACGTGAATCACCGCGCCCTCAGGCGCGCTTGTCGGCAGCGATGATGGCTGGTTGTCGATTTCGGCTCAGCGCCATCCAGCCGCCGAGGAAGAGCATGCTGACAAGAGCGTGTTCATGGTGGAGGGTCGTATTCACGGTGCCCACCAGCACGGTCACCAGCCACGCCGAAAGAGCGCCGCCCCAATAGGCCCAGTGCATCGCGGAAGCGCCTCTTTCAGGCAGGTTTCGCGCAAGTCGCCACCCCCAAGCAACCAGCACGGCAAGCAGGACAGCCAATCCGGAAACTCCGCGTTCGGTCAGTGTATTTACATAGAGACTGTGCGCGTGCGATTGCGGCAAAACCTGTGTCGGGTCGAACGGATCACCCTGCATTCGACTCCAATCCTTCAGTTGATCGAGGTCGATGCGGCCATAGTTCCCCATGCCGACGCCAAAGGCGGGGTACTGGCGCCAGGCGATGAACCCCGTGCGCCAGATTGCGTCGCGATGTGCGAGGAAGAGATTTTGGTGCAATCGAAGGGAATTCTTTCTTACAACTTCAGGTTGTGCAGCAAAAAGGGCAGCGGCAATCAACGTTGCACCAACCAGGATGCCCCAGACGGATCTGCCGGACCGGACGGAATAAATGCACGCAACCAGAAATGCGATAAAAAATCCGACACCGACGGTTGCGCGACTCTCCATCGCGACCAGCGACAGGCCGAACACTAGGCACAGTCCCACGCGCAGCAGATTCTTCGTTGTATCTTCCCGTGCCCATGCGGCGCGCAACCACGCGACTGCAGCGCCAAAGGCAATCGCGACGTAAATCGCGCTATGGTTTACGTGGCCGACGGAGTTCAATCCCAGAAAATGGCGCTGCCCCGTCACCCGCACGCCGTAGTATCCCCAGGCAAGTCCCGCGAGTGTGCCCGTAAGAACTGCCAGGAGAAGCCTGCCCAGAACCGCTTCGCCATAACCGGAACGTCGAAGGAGCCACAGGACGCTCCCGTAGCGGAGGATATCGAACGCCGACAGCCACTCTTTGTGATGGAGACCGGCAAACATCGCGGAAACGTAACCGGAGGCGATCCATACCAGAAGCAGCGTGTCCCACCTGTCCCAAGCACCGCCAACGTCACGTGCGCGCCAGCGATTGGCCACCCACACCACTAAGTACACCACCCACAGCAGGTTCTTCGGCGCCTCGAACAGCGGTAGCACGAAGGCGAACGCGAATAGCGAGAAGTGTTCCAGGCGAATCATCGCCGTGGCGACGCGGCTGTTTGCGGCCTTGTCTGCGAAGCTGGCTCTACCGGAGGGGGAGGTGTGATTCATCGAGTTCGGTCAAAGACCAATTATAATTCCCGTCCCGCTTTGGTGCCGTTTCGCGGCCCTATTTTCCGAACCTCTCGTGCCAAGAAGAGTTCTGTTCGTCATCCGCGGAAAATTGGGCGACACGCTCGTTTCGTTCGCGACAGTGAGATGTTATGCGGATGCTTACCCCGAGGATTCGGTCACTCTGTTGACGCGCAGCAACTATGCCGAGCTCCTGAAAGACGAATCCGGTGTTCGCGTGCTGGGGTTTGGAAGCCGAATCGGCTTGCTGGCTTTACTGCTGCGCTTGCGCCTGCTGGAACCGGTTTTCGATGCCTTGCTCGTATTGTGGGCATTTGGCCCGCCGGTTGAGTGGATCGGCCGCTGGACTCGCGCGCACCGCAAGGTTTACCTCAACGACCGCTTTCCGCGTGTGTATCCGGAACATGCCGAACTCCCCGCGGAAGTCCTGCAGTACGAACCGATGTGGCGAGTCGCACGTGTTTTCGAACCCAAGCTATCCATGCCCGAAAAGCTTTTCGTGCCAAGTCTTGCTGCCTTGCGGAGCCCCACTCCGTATGCTGTCGGTATCGCTCCGCTGGCGGACGAACCGCGCCGGATCTTGAACGTGGAAACTCTGGCCCAACTCGTACGCAGCGTGCGGAAGCGCCATCCTGCGGTTCCAGTGCGCGTTTTCGTGAATCCGGCAGACAGCGGGGCGCAGGCGCTGATTGAGGCCGGGTTGCCTGCTGGGGCAGAGTTCCGGTTCTTCCCCAGGCTGTCCGACCTGTTGCGTGAATTTGCCGAGCTCGCACAGTGGTATGGAACCGATACCGGGCTCTACCATCTGGCTGCTGCGATGGGTATTCCTGCGACAGTCTTTTACGGACCCACGCGTTCGCATACCAACATGTTTCCGGCACAACCCGGTACCCGGGGAATTCGCCTCACTGTTCTTGGCGGGACGCATTGTGAAGAAAAGCAGTGTGTTCAGCCGTATTGCCTGTACAGCGCGATTGCACAATTCTCCGGCGAAATTTCCAGTGGCAGCATCGAAGCGACGCCCATGGGCTGCCCGTTGAGGACGCATGACGAATCCGCACTTGAAGGTACGTCGGTTTATCAGGGCGATCGCCTGATGGACAAGTGAAGCATCGGATGAAAGTTCTGATCCTTAAACGGGACAAGATCGGCGACCTGCTGCTTACTACGCCAATGTTCGCGCATTTGAAGCAGTCGTTGCCGGGTGTCGAACTGCATGTATTGGCAAACGATTACAACGCGTGGGTCGTGCAGAATAATGCCGACATTGATCGGCTCTGGGTCTACCCCCGTTTCAAGCACGGTGCCAGTTTGAGATGGTCCGCGCTTGTGCCGCAGATTTTTCAGAATCTGGCGCTGCGACGCGAACGGTTTGATTTTGCGATCGCTGCTGGGGGATTGGTGTCTCCCCGGGCGGTCAGCAGGATACTGGGCCTGGGTGCGCGACGGACGATTGCTTATTCTAATGGGTCCCGGCTGTTTCGGAGGCTGACTGATCCCCAAACGCTCGAGCCAGGTCTGCATGAGGTAGACGCCAACCTGCGCCTTCTGACTCCGCTCGGTGTCTTGCCACCATCTGCGCCCATTTTGCCGAGATTCATTCTGCCGACAGAGTGGAAGGCGTACGGGGAACGCTGGGTAGCGGAGCGCGGTCTGGTCCCAGGCCGCTTCATTGTCATCGGTCTGAATGCCCGAAAAGCCAAGCGCAAGCCCTCGAGAGATCAGGTCCTGAACTGGTCGGCCGCGGTGAAGCAGCAACACGGGCTCGATACAGTCCTTATCTGGCAGCCTGGGGCCAGCGACAATCGAATATACCCAGGAGACGACGAATTTGTTCCCGATCTGCTCAGGAACCGTCCGCCGTATCTGCATCCGTTCAGAAATGAAGACAGCGTTCTGGCGGCATTGGGTGTCGTCTGGCAATCGTGCGCGTCCGTATTCCCTGATGGAGGTATCGCCCACCTTGCATCGGTAAGTCCGGCAGGTGTCTTGTCACTGTTTGCCGAAACGGACGTCTCGCCGCATCCGGATAATTGGCGTCCGGTCGGACCGCGCGCACATTTTCTGACGGCGGACCGGACGGTCACCGAACTCTCGGATGAAATGGTTCTGTCAAAGATCAGCTACTTGGTAAAGTCGTACGTCAGACCACCGACGGCGTCAGATTGATTTACCCTGTGTCCGCTCCAGGTAAATCGCCGGATTCAGCGAGGGATCGTTGTACATCTTGAACTGCCGGTAGACCCTGAACCAGGCTTCGCCGCGCGATGCCTCGGTGAGTAATCGGTCCAGGCAACCTGCAAGGTCGCGGCGCTGTTCGAGGAAACGCGCAAGGCGTGCGGCGCAGTTGTGGATGTGCGCATGGTCCACGTCGGTGCGCTGGGTCTGCAGGCGCATGTGGTGGATCTTCAAGCTCAGAATCGATAGCCGGTCGATCAGTGAGCCCGCGGTTTCCGAGTTGAGGCGTGCGCCCGGTCCTCTCGCCGCTCCGGAAAGAGTCTCCAGCAATGCTTCGTCGATACGCTCGATGGCGTCGTTGCGTTTCTGGTTATAGCCGTCGATGGCTCGCTTGTTGGCAGCGATGTCGGTATCGGATACCTGCATCCTGCGCGCCAGGTCTTCCTCGTCCCACAACAGGCAGTTGTAACGATGATTCAGTTCGACTTCCTGCCAGAGCCCGGCGGCATGGTGCTGAGTTGACTCCTTGGCCCATGCCGGAATCGCCAGACAATGGTCGTGGAACGCGGCAATTCTTTCCGAGGTTGGTAGTTCGAGCATGTTCTGTCCTTTCTGCGGCGCGAGATCATACCGAGTCGTCGATTTTGAGCCGAGTTCGACGGCGCGATTCCCGTTACCGTTGTTGAGTGCTTGTTCTACGGGTTGCTTGCCGAACGGTTGAGTTCGATCAGCTTGGCGTATTTCATGAAGCTGTTCATGCAGCCGATCACGGTATGTGCAAGTCCGGGCAGACCGTCGAGAAAGCCCAATCTGAAAAAGTAGAACTTCACGAAGCGCACCACCGGACTAGCGAGCAGGTGCAGCGAGTTTGCGGTCCTGCCTGATTCATGAAGGTGCCTGGCCGCAAGGGTCGTGTAACGGTTCTGCTTTTCCAGGTAATCCGCAAGGTCCTCGGCAGACTCGTGCAGCAGGTCGCCCTCGAGCGTACCGGGTGTGACTGCGTACAGAACCTTCTCGTGCACCGGATCGTCGCTCCAACGCGCCGCGCGACGGTCGAACAGGCGCGCGCTCCAGTCGGGGTAACCCTCGCCATGCCGGAGCCAGCGCCCCAGGAAGCGGTTGCAGCGCGGCATGCGGTAGACCACCGATGCAGGGTTCGCCATGGCCGTGGCGATGCTCGCTGCCAGTGCGGCTGATACGCGTTCGTCCGCGTCGACGCACAATACCCAATCGTTTCTGGCCTGTTCAACTGCGAACTGCTTCTGCCGGCCGAAACCCAGCCATGCTTTGCCGATCACGCGGGCTCGATGCTTTTCCGCAATCGCCAGCGTGGCATCGGTACTCCCGGAATCGACGATTACGATTTCGTCGCAGAACGCCAACGACGCCAGGCACGCATCGAGCTGGCTGGCGGCATTGCGGGTGATGAGCACAGCCGAGAGCGCGGGGCGCGTACGATCGGTCAAGGGGATATCCCGTATAATCTTTGGTGCCTGCAAACCGCATTTTAGCCCACGCACCAGGCCCGATCTTTCGGGGATGCGCTCAGCGGCGCGTTTCCTGTCCTCCAGCCGGGCGCCATGCGCATCCTGTTCGTCAAAACGTCTTCGCTCGGTGACGTCGTCCACAACTGTCCTGCGGTCAGCGATCTGCGCAGGCACTTTCCGGACGCGGCGATCGATTGGGTCGTGGAGGAGTCGTTCGCCGAAGTCGTCTCTCTTCACAACGGGGTGCGCCGGACCATACCGGTCGCGATCAGGCGCTGGCGATCACAGTTGCTGCATCCAGCGACTTGGCGCGAGATTCGTGACTTCCGGCGCGACCTGCGCGCTGAAACCTACGACCTCGTCATCGACACTCAGGGACTTCTGAAGAGCGCCGTCGTCTCCCTGGGCGCAATTGGCGTCAGACACGGGTATGACGCGGACAGCGCGCGTGAACCTTTTGCCAGCCGGTTCTACGACGTTCGTCATTCGGTAAGTCGCGACCTGCATGCGGTGGAGCGCAATCGGATGCTGACGGGGATGGCGGCCGGGTGCGGTTCGACCGGCGAATGCGACTATGGTCTCGCCGCAACTGCGGCCGACCCGATTGCGACGAACAAGCCTTTTTGCGTGCTGCTCAGCATGACCAGCCGAGCGGACAAGCTCTGGCCGGAAGAGCACTGGGTTGATCTGGCACGGTTACTCGAGGCACGCGGCTTCGCGTGTGTGCTGCCCTGGGGAAACGAAATAGAGCGCGCGCGTTGCTTAAGAATCGTTTCGCGGGCGGGTTGCGGGAGCGTTCCTCGCGCGCTTTCGCTTGGCGAGCTTGCCGGCGTTCTTTCGCATGCGGACGCCGTATTCGGAGTGGACACCGGGCTCGCGCACCTTGCCGTCGCGCTGGGCACGCGCGCCATCGGAATCTACTGCAGCACCGATCCCCTGCGCACGGGTCTGCATGGTGGCGGGCGTATGGTGAATCTGGGCAAGCCCGGCCGGATTCCCTTGCCGGGTGAGGCGATTGCGGCGATGGAGCATCTCGTCTGATGCCGCGTCTGCTCTATACCCTGGCATTGTGGCTGGCGCTGCCATACATCGTGGCAAAGCTCTGGTTGCGGGGAGTTCGGGAGTCGGGCTACTCGCGCAATCGCGGGGAGCGTTTCGGGCGCTACGCGGGCAGCGTCTCGGGGCCGATGATCTGGGTTCACGCGGTGTCGGTCGGCGAAGTGCGCGCAAGTGCGCCGCTGGTTGATGCCCTTCGCCGTAGCTACCCAGATCACTCGATTCTCGTGACCTGCATGACAGCCGCGGGACGGGATGCGATCGATCAGGTCTTTGGGGACGATGTGCTGGCGGCTTTCCTGCCGTACGACTACCCGTTTGCCGTGCGCGGGTTCCTGGAGCACTTCCGGCCGCAGCTTGGGATCCTGATGGAGACTGAAATCTGGATCAACCTGCTCGCGCACTGTCGCCACCGGCGATTGCCCGTGATGCTTGCCAATGGACGCATGTCTTTGCGTTCGGTGGCTGCGTATCGCAGGCTGACCCCGTTGACTCGCCCGGCATTTGAAAGTCTGGCCTCGGTCTGCGCACAAAGCGAAGCGGAGGCAACGCGGTTTGCCTCGCTCGGGGCGCACCATGTCCAGGTGGCGGGAAATCTGAAATTCGATGTTGAACCGGATCCTGCCCGCGTGCAGGCTGGTGCTGCCTTCCGGAAGTCCCTCCACGGACGGCAGGTGCTATTGATTGCCAGTACCAGGGAGGGAGAAGAACTGCTGCTTCTACGAGCGCTCGAGGGACTTCTTCCGGCGTCGGTGCTTCTGGTCGTGGTACCTCGCCATCCGCAGCGGTTTGACGAAGTCGCGAGCATCATTGCCGAAGGTGGCTGGCGCATGTCGCGACGCAGTCGCAATGAGTCTCTGGATGGCGTTCAGGTGCTTCTCGGTGACTCGATGGGTGAGATGGCGTATTACTACGCAGCCGCCGATGTCGCGCTGATCGGGGGGAGTCTTCTGCCGTTCGGAGGGCAGAATCTGATCGAGGCCAGTGCAACCGGGACGCCCGTGGTGATCGGGCCGCATACGCACAACTTCAGCGAGGTCGTGCGTCTTGCCACCGAGCAGGGTGCGGCCGTGCAGGTGGAGACGGTCTCTGCCGCCGTAGAAATCGCCTGCGCATTGCTTGAGGATCCAGAGCGCAGAGCTGCCATGGGACGCGCAGGAATGGCGCTGTGTGCCGCACACAAGGGTGCCACCGCGCGACATGTCACGGCAATACAGGCGCTGCTGAAAATCTAGGGCAGCAACGCCTTGTTCACTTCATCCAGATCTTCTTCTTTCAGGCTGCCGGCGGCCGCCTTCAGCCGCAGATAGTTCGTGATCGTGTTGTATCGCGCAGTGGCGAGATCGCGGCGGGTGGAAAAAAGCTGCTGCTGTGCGTTCAGGACATCGATGTTGATCCGCACGCCAACCTCGTAGCCGAGCTTGTTCGAGTCGAGGGCGCTCTGGCTGGATACGAGCGCGGCCTCAAGCGCACCTACCTGTGCAATCCCGTTTATCACGCCTAGAAAGGACTGGCGTGAGGACAGCGCACTGGTGCGGCGGGCGTTTTCGAGGTCCTGCTTTGACTTTTCGGCGTTTGCAGCAACTTCGCGCTCCCGCGAAGTGATTGCACCGCCCTGGTAAAGCGGGACGGCGAGCTGGAGTCCGATCGAGGCCGGTGTGAGCAGACTGCCGGCGGCAGAAATGGTCGAGCCCGTCTGCTGAGTCTGGGAAAAGCTGGCGATGAGGTCGACGGTCGGGTAGTTGGCGGCGCGGGCCCGCTTTATTTCGAGGTTGGCAATCTCGCTGGTTGCTTCCTGAATCTGGACCGGGAAGCTCTGCTTCTCCGCGATATCCACCCAGCTTTGCATGTTGTTCGGGCTGGGCGGGGAGAGCTTCACGTCATTGCGCAGGGGCCTGAGACTGGTGTAGGCTTTTCCGGAAATCTGCTGCAGCGTGCGCTGTTTGACCTCAAGATCGTTTTGCGCGGATATCTCCTGTGCGCTGCTGAGATCGTAGCGTGCCTGGGCCTCGTGAGTATCGGTAATGGTCGCCGTGCCCACCTCGAAGTTGCGTTTTGCCTGGGCGAGCTGTTCGGATATGGCGGCCTTCTGCGCGCGGACAAGAGCCAGGGTGTCCTGGGCCGACAGAACATCAAAGTAGGCCTGTGCGACCCGGACAACGAGGTCCTGGGCTGCCTGACCAAATACCGCTTCTGCCTGCTTGATCTGGTATTCGGCCTGGTCGTACTGGACATCGTTCTGCGGACGGTAGACCGGCTGTGAGAAGCTTAACTGGTAGGTCGCGGCGTTGAACGACCGGGTGGTCGAGGGCGAAGGGTTCGGCCCCTTGCCCTCGATATCGAGATGCGTGCGTGTTGCTCCGGCCGTAAACCCAAGGGTGGGAAGAACAAGCGAGCGTGCCTGGGGAAGCCTTTCGAGCCCGGCCTGCAGCGCATACCGGGCCGAACCGTACTGGGCGTCATAGCTGCGCGCGTCACGAAAAACCTGGAGCAAATCTTCCGCTCCTGCCGCGGACGGGAACACTACCGGTACGGCGGTGAACGCCATCGCAATCCAGAAACGTGTCTTCATGGGCGTATCCAAGATCCTGGCTTAGTAAAGCGGCATCGTCGGGTCGACCGCGCGGGCCCATGCATCGACGCCGCCGGTCAGGTTATAGACACTCGAAAACCCCTGACGTTCGAGAAACGCAGCCACCTGCATGCTGCGTCCGCCGTGGTGGCAGATCACCACCACTTCGGCCTCGGGGTTCAACTCCGCGACTCGGGTCGCTATTTCGCCCATCGGGATGAGTATCGAATTTTCGATGTGGGCGCGTTCATGCTCCCATCCCTGGCGCACATCCAGCAGAACGGGAGCGCTGCCGTTTCCGAGCTTGATCTTCAGCTCGGTCGGTTGAATGTGCTTCATCTTCAGAAATCGAAGCGCGGCGGGCGCTCTGCGTTGATGAGCGGGGCAACTACCGTGTCGAACAGTTCGGCACTGGCGTGCAAGCCGGCCGCAGTGCAGGTCAAGAGCTTTGCGACCATGATGGGGGCGTCACCCACGACCGCGAACAGGCGACCACCGGGGGCCAGTTGCTCCAGAAATGCCTGCGGAAGTACCGGTGTGGAACCGCACAGGACGATGACGTCGTATGGAGCATGTGCAGTCCAGCCGTGCGAGGCGTCCCCGGTCTCCAAGGTGACGTTTTCGACGCCGTGACGGGCAAGATTGGCGCGGCCGAACTCGGCCAGCGCAGGCTTTATTTCAATCGACCGAACCTGCGCTGCACGATGCGCAAGGAGTGCCGTGAGATACCCGCTTCCGGTTCCGACTTCGAGAACGTGGTCAGATTTCCTGACAGTCAGTTCCTGAACGATGCGCGCTTCCATGCGCGGCGCCATCATCCGTTCGCCCTGCGGTACGCCGGGCTCGAGCGGTATCTCCATGTCCGTGAAGGCGAGCGCCCGGTATGCAACCGGTACGAAGTCCTCCCTGGGTACGGCGTAAAGGAGATCAAGCACGTCCTGATCCAGCACATCCCAGGTCCGGATCTGCTGTTCGACCATGTTGGTACGAGCCTGCTCGAAATTCATTGGCGCCATGGCGTTGGGATCATTCCGTCGGGAGGGGACGTAGTTTACCAAAGCGGCGGGCAAGCCAGTCGGCCAGATCGTCCAGATAGGTATAAATGACCGGAACGACCACCAGCGTCAGCAGGCTCGACGTGATAACCCCTCCGATCACCGCCTGACCCATGGGAGACCGCTGTTCGCCGCCTTCGCCCAGCCCCAGCGCAAGCGGCAGCATGCCGAAGATCATGGCCAGGGTCGTCATCAGGATCGGACGCAGCCGTATTCTGCCTGCTGCCAGGATCGCTGCCCGGCGGTTCGCCCCGGCCTTGCGCTCCTGATTGACGAAATCGATCAGCAGGATCGCGTTTTTCGTGACCAGGCCCATCAGCATGATGAATCCGATGATGGAGAAGATGTTAAGGGTCGAACGGAAGATCATCAGCGCGAGGATCACGCCGATGAGGGAAAGCGGCAGGGACATCATGATCGCCACCGGCTGGAGGAAGCTGGCAAATTGTGACGCAAGTATCAGATAGATGAAGACCACCGCCAATATCAGGGCCTGGGCGGCAAAGCTCATGGATTCCTGTATGTCCTTCGAAGATCCGCCCATGGTGTAGCGGTAACCCGGCGGCAGTGGAATGCCGCTCAGCTTTGTACGGATTTCCTGCGCCGCGTCGCCTGCCGCACGGTTGAATACGTTGGCCGTTACCAGCACTTCGCGCAGTTGTTCCTTGCGGTTGATCTGCTGCGCACCGCTGCCCGGTTCAATGGAAGCGATTTCGCGGACTGTCACCATCCGCGGTGCGCCGTTCGCGTCGGTCTGGTTGCTGCTGAGTGGCACGCGGGCAACGTCCTCCGGACGAGCCCGGTCAGACTGCGCAAGCCGGACACGGACGTCGTAATATTGGTCGTCCGGCCCGCGCCAGTTTCCCACGGCCTCGCCGGCCAGCAGGGGGCGCAGCGCGGCTGCGACTTGCCCGATCCCGATGCCCAGGTCGCTGGCAAGTTCGCGCTTTACGTTCACTGCTAGCTGTGGTTTCGCCGCCTTGTTCGAGGACTCTATGTCGACCGCGCCCGGTACCTCGCGCATGGCAGACATGACCTTCACGGCGATGCCATCGAGCAGGTCCCGGTCCTGGCCGAGGATCGATACCTGCAGCGGTTTCCCGCTGGATACCGACTTGTAGGCGCCGATCTGCGTCAACTCGATTCCGGCGATTCGAGCCAGCCGCTCACGGATCGGCTGCGTGAGCGCGGCCTGGGAACGGCGCCGTTCCTTGCGCGGCACCAGCTGAACGAAGATATTGACGTTGTTCTTGCCCTGGGCGAAGCCGGTGTTGATGGTCGCGTAAGTGTACTTCACCTCGGAGAACTCGCGCAGCGCGGCCTCGGTCTGGCGGGCCTTTTGTGTGGAAAGTTCGAGGGATGAGCCCACCGGGGTCGTGAACTGGACTTGCAGCTCGGACAGATCCGGCTCGGGCACGAACTCGGAGCCGACGTATTTCATGAGCGGGAAGCTGCCGAGGAACGAGACGATGGCGATTGTCAGAACCGTCTTGCGGTGGCCAAGGCTCCATGCGAGCAGGCGCTCGTAGCCTGACGAGAATGACTCCATCAGGCCGTGGAACCACGCGAGCAGGCGGCCCATGGGACCCGGTCCGAACTTACCTTCGGCCTGCGGATCATGCCAGATTGATGAAAGCATCGGATCCAGCGTGAAGCTCACAAACATCGATATCAGCACGGCGGCGACGACCGTCAGGCCGAACTGGTGGAAGAACCTGCCGATGATGCCACCCATGAATCCCACGGGAAGGAACACCGCCACGATCGAAAACGTCGTCGCAAGCACCGCCAGGCCGATTTCCCGGGTGCCTTCGAGGGCCGCAGTGTGGTGGTCGCTGCCCATTGCCACGTGGCGAACAATGTTTTCCCTCACAACGATGGCATCGTCGATGAGCAATCCGACCGAAAGGGACAGCGCCATCAGGGTCAGCACGTTGAGAGTAAAGCCAAAGGCGTAGATGAACAGGAACGTGCCGATCAATGCAATCGGCAGCGTCAGTCCCGTGATCACGGTACTGCGCCACGACGCTAGAAAAAGGAACACGATGGCGATCGTTAGCAGGGCGCCTTCGAGCAGGGTCGTCTTTACGTCAGCAACCGAATTCCGGATCCCGATCGAGGCATCGCGCACAATGCCTATCTTGACGTCGGCCGGGACCAGGCCCTTCATTTCGCCTACTACACGGCGGACTCCGTCGACCACGCCGATGGTGTTTTCCCCCTGGGCCTTGATGATGTCAATGGAGATGGCCCGCTCGCCGTTGACCAGCGCGACACTTTCTTCCTCCTGTTGTCCATCCTCTATGTCGGCAATCTGTCCGAGAGTGACCGCTTTGCCTCCTCGCCGTGCGACGATCAGGCTCTGAAAATCGCGCGGATTGAGCAGACGTGCCTTGATCTGAACAATTTTTTCCTGGCTCGATGTGACGATCGCGCCGGCCGGAAGCTCCTGGTTTTCGGATTGCAGCGCCCGGATGACCTGGTCGGCCCCGATCTTCTGCGCTTCCATGTCCTCTACCCGCAGGTAGACCTTGATTTCGCGTTTCACGCCACCCACGAGCGTGGCCTGGCCGACGCCACCGACGTTTTCCAGGCGCTTCTTGATGACCTGGTCGGCCAGCGACGTCAGTTCGCGCAGATTGCGAGCCGGCGCAGTAACCGAAACAGAGACAATCGGATAGTCGTCCGGATTGAAGCGCGAAACGCGCGGCTCCTTGATTTCGACGCGGAATTTCGGTCGCAGGATTGCGATCTTCTCGCGTACGTCCTGGGCTGCGATCTTCGGTTCGACGCTGAGATCAAACTCGACGATCACCACCGAAAGCCCTTCATAGGATCTGGAGGAGAGGGTCTTGATGCCACTGATCGTGTTGACGCTTTCCTCGACTTTGCGGGTGACTTCCTCTTCGACGTTTTCGGGCGACGCGCCCGGATACTCGGTCTGCACCACGACCACTGGAAAGCTGACGTCCGGAAACTGCTCGACCGGCAGGCGGTTGTAGGAAAACAGTCCGAGAACCAGCAACGCGGCCATCATCATGGTCGCGAATACCGGATTGTGAATACTGATGCGGGTGAACCACATGGCGCGGCGTCAGTTTCCGGACGAACGCATCGGGGGAGAGGCGGGACGCTCCCGGATCTGCACCGCGGATCCGTCAAGGAGCTGACCGAGGTTGCTCGTCACGATTCGATCACCGGCCGCCAGCCCCTCGAGTACCTGCTCGATTCCCTTGCCATCGGTCGCGCCTATTTTGACCGGGCGCCTGCGCAGATGCCCGCTCTCGATCACGTATACGAAGGTCTGGCCGATCTCCTCGCGAACAGACGAAGCGGGTATTACGAGCACATTTTCCATTCGCTCGAGGATCAATTCGCCTTTGGCAAACAAACCACCACGCAACAGTCCATCCCCGTTCTCAATCAGCGCGTACACGGTGATGGATCGGGAGCCGGCCGAAGTTGAAGGATTGATGCGATCTATCCTGCCGACAAAACTTCGCTCACCAAATCCGTCCACTTGAAACGTGACTGGCTGACCGACTTTTATCTGTGAAATTGTAGATGCGGGAACCGAGGCTTCGAGAGTGAGTGTGGTCAGGTCGACAATCGAAACGATTCTGGCGTCCAGCGGAACGCGTTCGCCGGGCTGAGCGTGACGTTCGGAAACGACCCCGGAGAAGGGTGCGACGAGCTCTGAGTCGGTGAGTGCCTTCTTTGCCGATACCAGATCCGCTTCGGACGCCCGCAGACGGGCTGCCGCGACGTCGTAGCCGGATTGGGTCGTATCGAACGCATTTTGCGAGATGAAACTCTTGTCAAGAAGCGCCTTCTGCATCATCTGGTTCTTCTTCGCCAGCATCAATTGTGCGCGTGCTGCTTCCGTATCGGCAGTTCGTGCGGCGACGCGGGCCTGCACGTCCGTCTTGTCGATTCGTGCCAGAAGCTGTCCGCGTTGCACACTCTGACCTTCGCGTACGGCGACTTCAACAAGTTCTCCGGCAACCTTGGCCTTGACGGTTGCGGAATTCAGTGCGCTAAGGGTTCCGGTAATCGGGAGCGTACGAGCGAGCGTTCCTCCGCGCACCGTATGGAGGTCCTCGGGCAGGAACTCGAGCACGACTGCTTTGGGCGCGGTCGCTGCAGTGGCCTGGGCGCTTCGGTTGCGCATCGCGCCGAAAATACTTGCCGCCGCGATTGCGGTTACCGTGATCGACAGTCCAACGAGCAGGGCCCGTCGCGACAAAAGGCGCATTGCACTCATGGTTCAGACCTTTTCAGACAGGAGGACATCGCGCGCGAGGCCGCGACGCAGCAGTTCAAGGTGTTCGTCGATGAGGCGCAGCGGGTCCAACCCTTCAGGGTCGAACGGCGCCAATGAGTTGCACCAGCAGGACACCAGGAGCGTGGGGGCGAATACAAGCTGCGCGATATGGCGCGCGTCAACCCGGCGAAATTCGCCTGCGGCAATCCCGTTGTCGATGATCCTGACAATCGCATCGAGGCCGGGGCGCACGACTTCGGCGAGGTAGAACTCGGCAATTTCCGGGAAGTTTCGTGCTTCCGCGACAATCAGCTTGGGGATGCCCGAGACCGGTTTTGATCCGATGCGATCCCACCATCCGTGCAGAACCATGCCCAGCAGGTCGAACGCCTTTCCCTCGTACTGGTCGATCAATTCCCGAACTTCTGAAATCGGCGACACGAGGCCTTCGCGAACGACTGCCTTGAACAGTTCCTGCTTGTTGGCAAAGTAGAGGTACAAGGTGCCCTTGCTGACCCCGGCTCGCGCCGCCACGTCCTCCAGCCGGGTGTTGGCATAACCTTTTTCGACAAAAAGGGTCAGGGCAGCGGCCGAAATCTCGTCCGGGCGTGCGTCTTTGCGCCGCACCCAGCGCGGTTCCGTTTTCAATTGAGGTACGGTTTTCATGGTGGATATTACTGACCGGTCAGTAATATATAAGTCATGCGCTAGCACGTCAAATGTTTGTTGCGTTGCAATGTAACCGCCCGCTCGTAGCAGCGTCCGCATCCTCTATAATCCGGCCAGAGTCAGCGTAGGGGTCCTGGGGAGCGTCTCCCCGGGTGAGAGAGTCCCTTCGAACCTGATGCGGGTAATGCCGCCGCAGGGAAGCGTTGGCCGCCCCCATAGGTCCGGGCGTCCCCTGCTCCCTTTCTGTCCACTGGAGCGAATATGAACGCCAATCCAAAATTCCTCGCCGCAACGGCCCAGGTCGATGAGGCAGCTGTCAAAGCGCTGCCGAACTCGAAAAAAGTGTATGTCGCGGGATCGCGACCCGACATCCGCGTACCGATGCGCGAGATCTCGCAGGCCGAAACGCCGGCCGATTTTGGTGCCGAGAACAATCCGCCCGTCTGGGTGTACGACACCTCGGGCCCTTACTCTGATCCACAGGCAAAGATCGACATTCGCTCGGGCCTCGCGCCTCTGCGCGCCGGCTGGATTGCAGAGCGTGCCGACACCGAAGAACTATCCGGTCCGAGCTCCGGTTTCGGCATCGAGCGGATGAATGATTCGAAACTGGGCGAGTTGCGCTTCAATCTGAGCCGCAAGCCGCGCCGCGCGAAAGCGGGCACGAATGTCTCGCAGATGCACTACGCCCGGAAAGGCATCATCACGCCGGAAATGGAGTTCATAGCGATCCGCGAAAATCTGCGGCGAGCCGAATACATCGAAAGCCTGAAAGCGACCGGGCCAACTGGCGAAAGACTCGCCGCGCTCATGGGCCGCCAGCATCGCGGAGAGCGCTTCGGTGCCGAAATACCGGTAGAAATCACGCCGGAATTCGTCCGCTCGGAAGTCGCACGCGGCCGCGCGATCATCCCGGCTAACATCAATCACCCCGAATCGGAGCCGATGATCATCGGCCGCAACTTCCTGGTGAAGATCAACGCCAATATCGGCAATTCGGCGCTCGGCTCATCCATTGGCGAAGAAGTCGAAAAGATGACCTGGTCCATCCGCTGGGGCGGGGACACCGTGATGGATCTTTCAACCGGCAAGCACATCCACGAGACACGCGAGTGGATCGTGCGCAATTCACCGGTTCCAATCGGCACGGTTCCGATCTATCAGGCGCTGGAAAAAGTGAACGGCAAGGCCGAAGACCTGACCTGGGAGATCTTTCGCGATACGCTGATCGAGCAGGCCGAGCAGGGCGTTGACTACTTCACGATTCACGCCGGAGTTCGCCTCCAGTATGTGCCCCTCACGGCCAATCGCATGACGGGGATCGTATCCCGCGGCGGCTCGATCATGGCCAAGTGGTGTCTCGCCCACCACAAGGAAAGTTTCCTCTATACGCGTTTCGAAGAAATCTGCGAGATCATGAAGGCCTATGATGTGTCCTTTTCTCTCGGAGACGGACTGCGGCCTGGTTCGATTTACGACGCCAACGACGAAGCGCAGCTGGGGGAACTCAGGACGCTCGGTGAACTGACGCAGGTCGCCTGGAAGCACGATGTACAGGTGATGATCGAAGGGCCGGGCCACGTGCCGATGCAGTTGATCAAGGAGAACATGGATCTCCAGCTCGACTGGTGCAAGGAAGCGCCGTTCTACACGCTCGGACCGCTGACTACCGACATCGCTCCCGGCTACGACCACATCACGTCAGCGATCGGCGCGGCGCAGATCGGCTGGTACGGCACTGCGATGCTGTGCTACGTGACGCCGAAGGAGCATCTCGGGCTGCCGAACAAGAAGGATGTCAAGGACGGGATCATCGCGTACAAGATCGCTGCGCATGCAGCGGATCTTGCCAAGGGCCATCCGGGCGCGCAGATACGCGACAATGCCGTCTCCAAGGCACGTTTCGAATTCCGCTGGGCGGACCAGTTCAATCTGGGTCTGGATCCGGACACTGCCAAGGATTTCCACGACGAGACGTTGCCCAAGGACAGCGCGAAGGTCGCCCACTTCTGCTCGATGTGCGGCCCGCATTTCTGTTCCATGAAGATCACCCAGGATGTTCGTGAATACGCCAGCAAGCACAGCGTCTCGAATGAGGACGCCCTGGCCAAGGGGATGCAGGAAAAGGCGATCGAATTCGTAAAGAAGGGTGCAGAGATCTACCAAAAGGCCTAGGAACATGACCAAACCACTCGCCGGCCGTACGGCCATCGTCACAGGATCGACCAGCGGTATCGGTCTGGGAATCGCCACGAGCCTTGCGCAGGCGGGGGCAAACATCATGCTGAACGGATTCGGTGAGCCCGATGCGATTGCCGACGTTCGAAGGCAGCTGGCCGCAACCGGAGCGAAAGTCGGTTATCACGGCGCAGACATGACCCGCCCCGGCGAGATTACGGACTTGGTCGCGGCTGCGACGAAAGAGTTCGGTGCGATCGATATTCTGGTGAACAATGCGGGCATTCAGCATGTCGCACCCGTGAAGGATTTCCCCGGGGAGCAGTGGGAACGCATCATTTCCATCAATCTCTCCTCTGCATTTTATGCGTCCAAGGCGGTTCTGCCGCAGATGCTGGAGCGCAACTGGGGACGAATCATCAATATTGCTTCGGCCCACGGCCTGGTTGCGTCACCGAACAAGTCTGCGTACGTGGCAGCCAAGCACGGCATCGTCGGACTGACGAAGGTGGTTGCACTCGAGACAGCGGAAACTGGCGTGACCTGCAATGCAATCTGCCCGGGCTGGGTGCTTACACCATTGGTGGACAAGCAGATCCGAGCGCGGGCGGCAGAAGCCGGATCGACCTACGAGGCGGAGAAACTCAAGCTCGTATCCGAAAAGCACCCTTCGAAAGAGTTCGTCACACCGGAACAACTTGCCGCCATGGCCTTGTTTCTCTGCTCTCCTGGCGCGGATCAGATCCGCGGACAGGCATATGCGATCGACGGGGGATGGACCGCGCAGTAGCTGGTCGGTCGAACCAATGCGCGGCAAACTCCATTCGAACGGCCGTCGGCGCGCAACGGCGGACGAAAAAACCTGACCATGCATGATCTGCTAAGCGCGTTCATTCTGGGGGTTGTCGAAGGGCTGACCGAATTCCTGCCGATTTCCAGTACCGGTCATCTGATTCTTGCAGGCGATCTGCTGCAATTCAACGATGAGCGTGCCAAGGTGTTTGACATCGTGATCCAGACTGGTGCGATGCTTGCGATCGTCTGGGTCTACCGGCAGCGATTCGCGAAGGTAATTCAAGGGATCTTCAGCGACCCCGCGGCGCAGCGCTTTGTATTGAATCTCGCCGTCGCGTTCATTCCCGCGGCGGTGCTCGGCTTGCTGTTCGGCAAGCTCATCAAGGCCGTCCTGTTCAAACCGGTGCCCGTGGCCATCGCTTTCGTCGTGGGCGGGCTCATTATTCTATGGGTTGAGCGTCGACCGCGCGCCGCAATGATTGAGAGTGTGGATGACATGAGCTGGAAAGACGCACTGAAAGTGGGGTGCGCTCAGGCATTCGCCTTGATTCCCGGGACCTCCAGATCGGGCGCCACCATTGTCGGCGGGATGCTGTTTGGCCTTTCACGCCGCGCGGCCACAGAGTTCTCGTTTTTTCTGGCCGTTCCCACCTTGATCGCTGCAGGCGCGTACGACCTGCTAAAGCATCGCCATCTTCTTAGTGCCGACGATCTGGGGTTGTTTGGCGTGGGCGCGGGCACGGCTTTTCTGTCGGCATTTCTCTGCGTGCGCTGGCTGCTGCATTACATCGTCGCGCATGACTTCACGCTGTTCGCTTGGTACCGGATCGTATTTGGTGCCGCTGTTCTCTTTACCGCATATACCGGATTGGTCACGTGGTCGGCCGGTTGAAGCCAGTTATGGTCCCGTCACTGGGGTGGCGGGCGAGGGGCTGGGGTTCGGCTGAACTTCAGGACTGAACCCAGGGCAATCCGGCCAGCCGCCAGCCGCCTAGGGTGTTGCGATGCCCGTCGGGGCCTTTGTCTCCCTCAAAGCCCTGAAGAATGTTGTACGCCTCGGAGTATCCGGCCTGCGTGGCGGCCAGAGCTGCGCTGTGGGATCGGCCACCGGATCGACACAGAAACATTACCGGCATGTCTCTTACGACCAGTGCCTCGAGTTGAGACATAAATCCGGGATTCAGTGTGTTTCCGGGCCAGGTGTTCCACTCGACCGCAAGTGAGCCCGGCACCCGGCCCACCCACTCCAATTCTGCCTTTGTCCGTACGTCAACCAAGATAGCGCCAGCATGCATCAAGGTAAACGCTTCCTGTGGTAGCAAGGCGCCCGAGTACGGAAGCTTCAGGTCGCTGGCTCGCTGCCTAGCAATATTCTTGATCGAACTTGTGTCTGCCATGGGGATCCTTCTATTTTGCCGAATTATAAGTCCCTAAGTTTGGTGCCAGAGGGACCGCGCGCACATGGGGATGCGGTCGATCGCACCATTGCGGTGCAAACTAAACGTGGACGCATTGAAACGGTGCGTTGAGTTTCGGTAGAATCACAATGCTGCAGGTTCGCGACCAAGGGACTCCGCTCTATTCCTTGTTTGGCATGGAAACTGCTGGATTTGGGTTCGTCCGGCCGTAGGGCCGGCCCCGCTTACTTATTGTGCACATTCAGGAGAATCAGATGCCATCGGCAGCCGATGTATTGAAACTGGCCAAGGAAAAGGAAGTCAAATTTGTGGACTTCCGCTTTACCGACACGCTCGGCAAAGAACAGCACGTGTCCGTTCCGGCCAAGTATTTCACCATGGAAAAATTCGAGGAAGGACACGCTTTTGACGGTTCTTCAATCGCGGGCTGGAAAGGAATCCAGGCTTCCGATATGGCGCTGATGCCTGACCCAAATTCGGCGCGCCTGGATCCGTTCACTGACGAACCCGTGCTGAATATCTCCTGCGACGTGGTTGAGCCGCATGATGGCAAGCCCTACGATCGTTGCCCCAGAGGCATTGCGAAGCGCGCCGAGGCCTATCTGAAGTCGACCGGACTTGGAGATACCGCCTATTTCGGACCGGAACCGGAGTTCTTCGTTTTCGACGGCGTCACCTGGCAGGTGGACATGTCCGGATGCTTCGTGAAGATCCGCTCCGAAGAGGCGCCTTGGTCGTCAAGCATCGACTACGAGTCGGGCAACATGGGCCATCGCGCACCGATCAAGGGGGGCTACTTCCCGGTTCCCCCGGCGGATACGCTGCAGGACATCCGCAATGCGATGTGCATTGCGCTCGAACAGCAGGGTGTAGAGGTCGAAGTTCACCACCATGAAGTTGCCGCACCCGGGCAGTGCGAAATCGGCACCAAGTTTGCCTCGCTGGTACAGCGCGCTGACTGGACCCAGATCCTCAAGTACACGGTCTGGAACGTCGCCGCATCGTACGGGAAAACGGCCACATTCATGCCCAAGCCGGTCGTAGGCGACAACGGGTCGGGCATGCACGTGCACCAATCCGTCTGGAAGGGAGGCGAGAACATGTTCGCCGGCAATGGTTACGCCGGCCTGTCTGAATTCGCCCTGTACTACATCGGCGGGATCATCAAGCACGCACGGGCACTGAACGCGATTACCAACCCGGGCACAAACAGCTACAAACGGCTGGTTCCGGGATTCGAAGCGCCGATCAATCTGGCATATTCGGCACGCAATCGTTCGGCTTCATGCCGGATCCCGTTCGTGAACAGCCCCAAGGCGCGTCGCGTTGAGGTCCGTTTCCCCGACCCCACTGCAAATTCGTACATGGCGTTTGCAGCGTTGCTGATGGCCGGTCTGGACGGCGTGCAGAACAAGATTCATCCGGGGGATCCGGTGGATAAGAACCTCTATGACCTGCCCCCGGAAGAGGCCAAGAAGGTTCCCAATGTCTGTTCCTCGCTGGATCAGGCGCTGGAGTGTCTCGACAAGGATCGCGCCTTCCTCACCAAGGGCGGCGTTTTCTCGGATGATTTCATCGATGCCTATATCGACTTGAAGATGAACGAAGTCACCCGGTTCCGCATGACAACGCACCCGGTCGAGTTCGACATGTATTACTCGTCCTAAGCCCGATTTCAGGCTCAGGCGTTAAGGGAAGGGACGGGTAGCCCCCGTCCCTTTTCTTTTCTGGCAAAGGTTGTAAAAGCTTAATGTATAACATACACTTAGCGTTCTAATTTAAGGTCTCTTCTCGACGATGAACGGCAAGTCCGCAAGATGCATGGCAATCGTCGGCCTGATGGTCGTAACGACCGGCGCCTTGGCGCAGGCTGGTACGGAAATGCAAACGATCTGGCGGTGCATCGACTCATCCGGGAAAACCCACGTTACCAACGTCAAGCAGGAAACGGCGGGCAGGGATTGCAAGGTGATGCAGACCCAGCGAGTTACTGTGGTGCCGGCTCCGGCGCCAGTGGCGAGTTCATCCACGAAATCGCCTGCAGGATTTCCCAAGGAAAGCTCAGGCGAGCGCGCCAACGCCCGTGACCGGCAGAAAACCACGCTGGAGACTGAACTGGCGAGCGAGGAAGTCTTGCTTGCAAAGGCGAAGGCGGAGCTCGCGGAGCAGGAGTCGATTCGGAATGGGGATGAACGAAACTATGCGAAGGTACTGGAGCGGTTGCAGAAGTACAAAGACAACGTTCAGCTCCATCAGAAGAACGTCGGGGAGCTACAGAAAGAGCTTGGCAAGCTGAAGTAGTTTCGCAAGGGCCCATGGCACTCCCAATCGCATGAGTACGCCATTCTCGGGGCTTGAACTGCTGCCGACGGGGGTCGCCGTTCTGGATACGGATTTCGTAGTCCGATACGTCAATCCGGCTGCGGAAAGCCTCCTGGATACCGGCGTCAAAAGCCTGCTGGGACAACCGTTCGTTCAGCTCTTCGCTGAACAGACCGAGCTTGACCGGACGCTTGCCGATGCGCTGGCGAATCACTGGGACTACTCCGCGTGCAGCGTCAGCTTTCTGCGACAGGGGCACGAGCCGCTGGAACTCGTGACGATGGTCGCCCACATCGTGTTGCCCGATACACCGCTGTTGATCGAATTGCGGCCGATCGAGCAGCAGTTGCGAATCGCACGCGAGGAACGCATGGTCGATCAGCAGGCGGCCAACCGGGAGTTGATCCGCAATCTTGCCCATGAAATCAAAAATCCCCTTGGGGGTTTGCGTGGTTCGGCGCAGTTGCTGGAGCGCGAACTGGACAAGGAGGACCTGAAGGAATACACGCAGGTCATCATCAAGGAAGCCGATCGCCTGCAGGCGCTGATGGACCGGTTGCTGACCCCGCACCGTACACCGCGCCTCGCCCCTGTAAGCATCCACGAGATTCTTGAGCGGGTGAGAAGCCTGATTCTTGCGGAGTTTTCCGAGGGGATCGAGATCCGCAGGAACTACGACACAAGTGTTCCGGAACTGGTCGGCGACAAGGAGCAGTTGATCCAGGCGGTTCTGAATATCGTCCGGAACGCGGCTCAGGCGCTGAATATCAGTCGGGCCACCCTTGAAAAAGGCGGCTCTACGAAGCCCCGGGCCGGAACAATCGAATTACGTACACGGATCGCGCGCCAAATCACGATCGTGAGGCGTCGGCACAGGCTGGCACTAGAATTGCAAGTAATTGACGACGGACCCGGTGTGGCGGATGAAATCCGCGACAAGATTTTCAATCCCCTTGTGTCCGGGCGCGAGGGGGGCAGCGGCCTTGGCCTGTCTCTGGCTCAGACGTTCATCCAGTATCACCAGGGGATGATCGACTGTGAGAGTCGGCCGGGCCATACGGTGTTCAGAATCCTGCTACCGCTGGGGTAAGCAACCAGCGCAGCTTTTGCTTGGAAGACAATGAAGCCAGTCTGGATCGTTGATGATGATCGCTCTATCCGCTGGGTATTCGAGAAGGCGCTTGGCCGCGAGGGCATTGCGTTCAACTCGTTTGCGTCCGCCTCGGAAGCCCTGGATGCTCTGAGTGATGGCCCTCCGCAGGTGCTGGTCTCTGATATCCGGATGCCGGGACCCTCGGGGCTGCAACTGCTGCAGACTGTCAAGGAGCGACACCCGACCGTTCCCGTGATCGTGATGACGGCGTATTCCGATCTTGAGTCGGCCGTGGCTGCGTTTCAGGGTGGGGCATACGAATATCTCCCGAAGCCTTTTGACGTGGATCAGGCGGTTGACCTGATACGGCGCGCGCTGGACGAGAGTCAGCGTGAGGCAGCAGCACTTGAGCCGATGACGGAGGCTCCGGAGATCCTCGGCCAGGCGCCGGCCATGCAGGAGGTGTTTCGCGCAATTGGTCGCCTGTCGCAGTCAAACGCAACGGTGCTGATTACTGGTGAATCCGGTTCTGGAAAAGAGCTTGTGGCGAAAGCTCTGCACCGACATAGTGCGCGCGCGCTAAAGCCCTTCGTAGCGATAAATACGGCGGCCATGCCCAAGGATCTGCTGGAGTCGGAACTCTTCGGCCATGAACGCGGCTCGTTTACGGGGGCGCAGGCCCAGCGCCGCGGCCGGTTCGAACAGGCCGAGGGCGGGACCCTGTTTCTGGACGAAATCGGTGACATGCCTGCCGATCTGCAGACCCGACTGCTTCGAGTGCTGTCGGATGGAAGCTTTTATCGCGTCGGAGGCCACCAGCAAATCAGGACGAACGTTCGCGTCATCGCCGCCACACACCAAAACCTTGACGCTCACGTTCGTGAGGGCAGTTTTCGCGAAGACCTATACCACCGGCTCAATGTAATCCGGATCCGATTGCCGGCTCTGCGTGAGCGACGCGAGGATATTCCCCTTCTGGCGCGTCATTTTCTCGCCTATAGCGCCGCACAGCTTGGGGTAGAACCTAAGCGCCTTTCAAGCGAAGTGACTGATCACATTTCCCGATTGGATTTTCCAGGCAACGTTCGCCAGTTGGAGAATCTGTGCCACTGGCTGACCGTAATGGCGCCCGGACAGGTCATAGAAGAAGGGGATCTTCCTGCCGAATTTCGTGAAAACGCTCCGAATTTGGCCGCTTCTGACTGGATTTCGGCGTTGGAGCAGGAAGTTGAGCGGCGCTTGGGGCGCGGAGAGACCGGAATTCTGGATGCGCTCGGAGCGCAATTCGAGAAGTCATTGATTATGAAAACCTTGGAGCGTACTGGTGGGCGGCGCATCGAAGCCGCGAGCCTGTTGGGGATGGGTCGAAACACGATTACACGAAAGATTCAAGAACTCGGAATCGAGGACAAGGACGCCGCCTGATTGCACGGCCTAGCGGGTTCCCACACGTACCTACCCCGGAAGAAGCCAGCGCCGCCCGCACCTGGCGCGCAGGGATGCCAGTAATGCCCCAAAGTGTACAATTCAAGATTAATTGTGCATGGCAATAAAGGATCCCCGATGTCCAATGCTCACCCTACCGGCGTGCAGATCAGCGCGCAGATCACGCCTGCGTTCGCGGAAATTCTGACCCCGGACGCGCTTTCTCTTGTGGCAACGCTGCATCGGGCTTTCGAGCCCCGGCGGACCGAATTACTCGCCCGGCGGGCGGCGAGACAAAAGGAGTTCGACGCAGGAAAGCTGCCGGATTTTCTGCCCGACACACAGTCGATCCGAGACGCAGAGTGGCAAATTGCGACGCAGCCGGCCGACATGCGGGATCGTCGCGTGGAGATTACGGGGCCGACCGACCGCAAGATGGTGATCAATGCGCTCAACTGCGGCGCGTCGACCTTCATGGCTGATTTCGAGGATGCCAATTGCCCTACCTGGTTCAACATGATCGATGGGCAGCTCAACCTGCGCGACGCCGTGCGCCGCACCATTTCGCTTGAGCAGAACGGGAAGCAATACAAGCTGAACGACAAGAGCGCCGTGCTGATCCCACGTCCGCGTGGCTGGCACCTGGATGAGAAGCACGTGACTGTGGACGGGAAGCCGGTGTCCGGCGGGATCTTCGATTTTGCGCTCCTGTTCTTCCACAACGCGAAGGAACTCCTGGCGCGCGGCAGCGGACCGTACTTCTATCTGCCGAAAATGGAATCGCATCTGGAAGCTCGGCTCTGGAACGACGTATTCACGCTGGCGCAAAAGGAGCTAGGCGTGCCATACGGGTCGGTGCGCGCGACCGTCCTGATCGAAACCGTGGTCGCAGCTTTCGAAATGGACGAAATCCTCTGGGAGTTGAGGGATCATTCGGCTGGCCTGAACATCGGTCGGTGGGACTACATCTTCTCCTGCATCAAGAAATTCCGTTCGAACAAGGACTTCTGTCTTGCCGATCGTGGGCAGGTGACGATGACAGCGCCTTTCCTGCGCGCTTACGCACTTACGCTTGTGAAAACCTGCCACAGACGCGGCGCACCCGCGATGGGGGGGATGGCAGCGCAGATACCGATCAAGAATGATCCGGCAGCGAACGAGGCGGCGCTTGAAAAGGTTCGGCTGGACAAATTGCGCGAAGTCACCGACGGGTGTGACGGTACCTGGGTGGCTCACCCGGCGCTCGTGCCTGTCGCGAAAGAGGTTTTCGACGAGCATATGCCGGGTCCGAACCAGTACGATCGCCAGCGACCGGATGTCAAATACGGCGCAAAGGATCTGCTGGATTTCAGGCCGGAAGGCCCCATTACGGAAGCCGGTCTGCGGAACAATATTTCGGTCGGCATCCAGTACCTTGGCGCGTGGCTGGCTGGAAATGGTTGCGTTCCGGTTTTCAATCTGATGGAAGACGCGGCCACGGCGGAAATTTCACGTTCCCAGATCTGGCAGTGGATCCAGAGCGAAAAGGGCAGGCTCGACGACGGGCGCAAAGTGACGGTCGAACTCTTCCGGCAGCTTCTTGCTGACGAACTTCCGAAAGTCAGGACCTACCTTGGCGAAGCGGCGTGGAAAGACGGCAAGTACGAAGAGGGCGCCAAGCTTTTCGACAAACTGATCACCGAAGACTACATCGAGTTTCTGACGTTGCCGGCCTACGAAGCGATCGCCTGAGTATCAGACGGCGGCCAAGTCCAATTCCGCAACGACTGGCGCGTGGTCGCTCGGACGTTCCAGTTTTCGTGGAGACTTGTCGATAGTACAGGCTGTGCAAGCTGGCGCGAGCGCGGGTGAAAGCAGAACGAAGTCGATGCGCAAACCCGCGTTGCGGCGAAAGCCCATCATTCGGTAGTCCCACCACGAATAGCTTTTCTCCGATTGCTCGAAGAGGCGGAATGCGTCTTTGAAGCCCAGGCCGAGCAGTGCACGAAAGGCTGCACGCTCAGGCTCCGACACGTGCACCTGTCCTTCCCAGGCCTTGGGGTCGTGAACGTCGCGATCTTCGGGCGCGATGTTCAGATCCCCGAGGAGGGCCAGGCGTGGATAGCGCACCAGCTCCGCGGCGAGCCAATCGCGCAGTGCTGCGTACCAGCGAAGTTTGTAGTCGTATTTCTCCGATCCGACGGCCTGTCCATTAGGGGCATACAGGCAGATGACGCGCACGCCGGCGATGGTTGCAGCGATCACCCGTTTTTGAGGATCCTCAAAACCGGGGAGTCCGCAATGCACTTCTTCGGGCGCCTGACGGGCCAGAATGGCGACCCCGTTATAGGTCTTCTGGCCCGAAAATGCCGCAGAATATCCCGCCAACTCAAGCGCTTCACTCGGGAATTTGGCGTCCTCCAGCTTGAGTTCCTGCAGGCAGATCACATCTGGCTGGTTTGACACCAGCCAGTCGGTCAGGTGCGGCAACCTGACCTTGAGGGAATTGACATTCCATGTCGCGATCTTCATCGCTTGTGTTCGAAGTCGCGTTGGTAACGGGGAAGGCTCACGCGGCGATCATCCCGCTGTGTCGCAGCAGCGCATCCACGGTGGGATCGCGTCCGCGGAATGCACGAAACGATTCTGCCGCGGGACGGCTGCCGCCAACCGCGAGCACTTCGTCCCGAAACCGCGCGCCGGTGGCGTCATCCAGGACGCCATGTTCTCCGCGCATTTCCTCGAAGGCGCTGAATGCATCTGCAGACAGTACTTCGGCCCATTTGTAGCTGTAATACCCGGCGGCATAACCGCCTGCGAAGATATGCGAGAAATTATTGGGGAAGCGGTTATAGGGTGGCGGGATGATGACGGCGACCTGCTTGCGCACGGTATCGAGAACATCCTGCGCATTGTTTGTCCCCGCCGGATCGAAGTCGTAGTGCAGATGCATGTCGAAGAGGGAAAATTCAATCTGACGAAGCATGCCGAGGCCGGACTGGAAATTCTTGGCAGCGAGCATCTTTTCGTAGAGCTCGCGGGGCAGAGGTTCGCCGGTGTCAACGTGCGAAGTCATGTGTTCCAGGACCTCCCATTCCCAGCAGAAATTTTCCATGAACTGGCTCGGAAGTTCGACAGCGTCCCATTCCACGCCATGGATCCCAGACACTCCAAGGTCTTCGATTTGCGTGAGCAGATGGTGCAAGCCGTGCCCGAATTCATGAAACAGCGTAATGACATCATCGTGCGTGAAAAGCGCCGGCTTTCCGCCTATGGGGCCAGAGAAATTGCAATTGAGATAAGCAACCGGGGTTTGAATGTCAGTACCCAGTCGACGGCGCGTGATTGCGCCATCCATCCACGCGCCCCCGCGTTTGCTCTCGCGGGCGTACAGGTCTATGTAGAACTGTCCGAGCAGATCGCCGGATGCGTTGCGGATGTCGAAAAAATCCACATCGGCGTGCCATGCCGGTGCCACGGATTTCTGGATGTGGATACCGTAGATCGTCTCCACCAGGCGGAACATGCCTTGCACGACCTGTGCTTCCGGAAAGTATTGCTTCACTTCCTGATCGGAGAATGAATAACGCTGAGCGCGCAGTTTCTCCGACGCATACGCAATATCCCATGCAGCAAGCTCCGCAAGTCCCAGCTCGTCCCTTGAAAAGGCCTTGAGTTCGGACAGATCCTTCTGTGCAAAAGGACGTCCCCGATTGGCAAGGTCATGGAGGAATTCGATCACCTGAACAGGTGACTGGGCCATCTTTGGCACCAGTGAGACATCGGCAAAGCTTTTGTAGCCGAGCAGCAGGGCTTCTTCCTTGCGCAAGGCAAGGATTCGTGCGATCAGGCTCGTGTTGTCCCAATCCGGCTTGCCGAACTCGGACGCGCGGGTAGCATTTTCCCGGTACAAGGTCTCGCGAAGCAACCGGTCCTCGGCGTACTGCATTACGGGAAGATACGAGGGCATGTGCAGCGTGAATTTCCAGCCAGCCTTTCCTTCCTTCTCAGCGGCCTCTCGTGCCGCGTGCCGTGCGTCTCGCGGAATTCCGCCGAGGCGCGACTCGTCTTCGATGATGATTGCATAGGCATTGGTGGCGTCCAGCACGTTCTCCGAGAATTTCGCCGACAGAGAGGCGAGCTCATCCTGGATTTGCGCGTACCGCGGCTTGGCTTCGGTGGGCAGTTCCGCGCCACTCAGACGGAAGTCGCGCAGCGCGTTGTCGATCAGCTTGCGGCGTGCGGGCGACAGGGCCGGAAATTCCGCGGATACTTTCAGGGCCTTGTACTTGTCGAACAAGCGCTGGTTCTGGCCGAGTTCAGTCCAGAACTGAGTCACTTTCGGGAGATTTTCGTTGTAGGCTGCACGAAGCTCCGGGCTGTCCAGAACTGCGTGCAGATGCTCGACTTGTCCCCAGGCGCGCGCAAGCCGTTCGGTCGAGTCTTCAAGCGGGGCGATGAACTGAGTCCAGCTGGCCGGGACTCCGTCCTCGCAGACTTCCGCCACGATGGCGCGTGTTTCGGAAAGCAGCTGATCCACCGCGGGTGATACATGCGAGGGGGACAATTCGCCAAATCTTGGCAATCCGGAAAAATCGAGCAAGGGATTCATTTCATTTCTGTCCATGTGAACTGCCGGCACGCGCCTCCGCTGCCCGTACCGTGTTTGCCACCAGCATTGCAACGGTCATCGGTCCGACCCCGCCAGGAACAGGGGTAATCCATCCCGCAACTTCCCTGACCTCTTCAAACGCCACATCCCCGCACAGTTTTCCGCTGGCGAGCCGATTCGTTCCGACGTCGATAACGCACGCACCGGGTTTGACCATGCCGGCACTTACCAAGTTTGGCTTGCCTACCGCGGCAACAAGAATATCGGCGGTACGGGTAATGGCGGACAGATCGGGTGTCTTGGAATGGCAGATGGTGACGGTGGCATCCTTTTGCAATAGGAGCAGCCCAGCCGGTTTTCCCACAATGTTGCTCCGGCCAATGATTACAGCGTGCTTTCCCGATACCGGTACGCCTTCCTTTTCCAGCAAATACAGAATTCCGGCCGGAGTGCAGGGTACAAAGCGCGGGGAACCAATGAGCAGTGCCCCAGCGCTGTGCACGTGAAAGCCATCGACATCCTTGTCCGGGGAAACGGCCGCGAGCACGCGTGATTCATCCATTCCGCGCGGAAGCGGCAATTGGACCAGCACACCATCAATGTCAGGGCGTGCGTTAAGGTGCTCAAGCCTCTCTATGAGCACCGAATCGGTGGTGCTGCCGGGAAATTCATGCAGTTCGGAGACGACACCCGTTTCTTCGCAGGCGCGTACTTTATTGCGGACGTAAGTCCGGGAAGCGGGATCGTCTCCGACCATGACGACCGCCAATCCTGGCCTCACGCCACGTGCAACCAGGGCCGTTACCGCGGATTTAAGTTCGCCGCGCAGCGCGGCGGCGTGTGCTTTTCCATCGATCAGTCGAGCGGTCATGCGCCACGGAAGGGGGATAAAAGGGTGCGAAGTCTAGCATTCAAGGAAATTACGCTTAGTGAGATGATATTTTACAATACGGAAATGAAGGATCAACGTGTACAGGCGCCGATTCCTGAGATGCCGAAGGGAGGGCGTTTGTGCGTGTCACACGAACGTATTAAGCTTCGACGCAAAGTTCAGCGCATTGCAAATTCAAAAAATTCGCAATTGCGTTCCCGTTCGACCGAAGAACGAAGCCAAAAGCTGGAGGATTCATGTCTGCCGTTCCACAATTTCCCGCGGCCAACGATCCCGATTCACTCGAGACCAAAGAGTGGATAGATGCGCTAGAGGCGGTGATGGAGCGCGAAGGCCCCGAGCGCGCGCACTTCCTGCTTCAAAAGCTGATCGATACTGCGAGGAGTTCGGGCGCCTACCTTCCGTTTTCGGCAAATACCGCCTACCTGAACACGATTCCGCCGCATATGGAGGAACGTTCCCCTGGGGATTTCGCGCTCGAGGAACGAATTCGCTCGTATTCACGCTGGAATGCGATGGTGATGGTGGCGAAGGCAAACAAGGTCGAGGGCGATCTCGGAGGGCACATTGCGAGCTTCGCCTCTGTCGGGACGCTTTTCGGGATCGGATTCAATCATTTCTGGCACGCGCCTTCGGAGAATCACGGTGGTGATCTGATCTATTTTCAGGGGCATTCGGCACCGGGAATCTACGCCCGAGCCTATCTTGAGGGACGCCTGTCCGAGGAGCAATTGCTCAACTTCCGCCGCGATGTGGACGGCAGAGGCATCACTTCGTACCCGCATCCATGGTTGATGCCGGATTTCTGGCAGTTTCCCACGGTGTCGATGGGGCTCGGCCCGCTGCAGGCGATCTATCAGGCGCGTTTTCTCAAGTACATGCATGCGCGCGGTCTGGCCAATACGGAGAACCGCAAGGTCTGGGTATTCTGCGGCGACGGGGAGATGGACGAGCCTGAGTCGCTGGGCGCGATCGGCATGGCGGTGCGCGAGAAGCTCGACAATCTTGTATTCATCGTCAACTGCAACCTGCAGCGGCTCGATGGCCCGGTACGCGGCAACGGCAAGATCATCCAGGAACTCGAGGCCGATTTTCGTGGTGCCGGCTGGAACGTGATCAAGCTGATCTGGGGCTCCTACTGGGACCCGTTGCTGGCCCGCGACAAGGAAGGTGCCCTGAAGAAAGTGATGCAGGACACGGTCGACGGCGAATACCAGAACTTCAAGGCCAACGATGGCGCATTCGTGCGCAAGCACTTTTTCGGCAAAGATCCCCGCCTGCTCGAGATGGTGTCGCGCATGACCGACGACGATATCTGGCGCCTCAATCGTGGTGGCCATGATCCGCACAAGATCTACGCCGCCTACGCCGCGGCCGTAAAGCACAAAGGCCAGCCCACCGTGATTCTCGCAAAGACGGTCAAGGGCTATGGCATGGGCAAGATCGGCGAGGGCAAGAACACCACGCACCAGCAGAAGAAGATGGATCTGGACTCAATCCGCCAGATGCGCGACCGGTTCAACATCCCGATTCCGGACGACAAACTGGAGGATTTGCCGTTCTACAAGCCGGCGTCCGACTCGCCCGAGATGAAGTACCTGCTGGAACGCCGCGCCGCACTCGGTGGGTTTCTGCCTCAGCGCCGGCGTACTGCATTTCACGCGCTGCCCGTTCCGCCTCTCGCTGTGTTCGACGCGCAACTCAAGAGTTCCGAAGGTCGCGAGATTTCCACGACCATGGCCTTCGTCCGCATACTGACGACGCTGTTGCGCGACAAGGCGCTGGGCAAGAAGATCGTCCCGATCGTTCCCGACGAGGCGCGCACCTTTGGCATGGAGGGAATGTTCCGTCAGCTGGGTATCTTTTCGCAGGAAGGTCAGAAATACGAGCCGGTCGACAGGGACCAAGTCATGTACTACCGCGAAGACAAGGCTGGCCAGGTGCTCGAGGAAGGAATCAACGAGGCGGGTGCGTTCTCCTCGTGGATCGCCGCCGCGACCTCGTACTCGACCAGCGGGGTCAACATGATCCCCTTTTACATTTTCTATTCGATGTTCGGAATGCAGAGGATCGGCGATCTGGCCTGGGCCGCGGCGGACCAGCGTGCGCGAGGTTTTCTGCTCGGCGGCACCGCCGGCCGCACCACGCTGAATGGCGAGGGTCTGCAGCATGAAGACGGGCACAGCCACATCTTGTCCTCGGTCATCCCGAACTGCATTTCCTACGATCCGACCTATGCCTACGAGCTGGCAGTAATCATCCAGAACGGCCTGTCGCGCATGGTCGAGAAGCAGGAGGATGTGTACTACTACATCACCGTGATGAACGAGAACTACGAGCATCCGGCGATGCCCAAAGGTGTGGAGGACGGGATCCTCAAGGGGATGTATCTCTTCCGGGAATCGAAAGCCAAGGCGAAGAAGCGTGTGCAGCTCCTCGGCTCCGGAACCATTCTGCGGGAAGTCATCGCCGCCGCCGAGCTGCTCGAGAAGGACTGGGGCCTTGCCGCCGACGTCTGGAGCGCCACGAGTTTTACCGAACTGCGACGCGAAGGGCTGGCTGCAGAACGCTGGAACCTACTGCATCCAGAGGATGCGCCTCGCTTGTCGTATGTGGAGCAGTGCCTCGCAAAGCATGCCGGGCCGGTTGTTGCCGCAAGCGATTACATGAAAACCTTCGCCGAGCAGATAAGGCCGTTCGTTCCCTGGGACCGCGTCTACCGCGTGTTGGGTACCGACGGATTCGGTCGCTCTGACACCCGTGGCCAGCTGCGCCATTTCTTCGAGGTGAATCGCTATTGGGTGACCATTGCGGCGCTCAAGAGCTTGGTCGATCAGGGTGAACTGAAGGCGAAGACAGTCTCCGAAGCCATCTCGAAGTACGGTATCGACCCAGCCAAGCCGGATCCCACGACGGTCTGACGCGCAACGCCCCCACTTCCAGAAAAGGCAAATACCGACAATGGCAGGCCCAATCGAAGTAAAGGTTCCGGACATCGGCGACTTCAAGGAAGTCGGCGTGATCGAGGTTCTGGTGGCGCCCGGTGACCGGGTGGAAAAGGAAAGTTCCCTCATTACGGTCGAATCGGACAAGGCGACGATGGAGATTCCGTCGCCGGTGGCCGGTGTGGTAAAGGAACTCCGCATCAAGGTGGGAGACAAGGTGGCCGAGGGATCTCTGATCCTGATTCTCGACGAATCGGCCGCGGGGAATTCAGCGCCTTCGGCGACACCAGTATCAGCTCCGGCGGCCGCTGCAGCGCCCATACCCGCGCATGAGCCAGTTGCCACGATCGCTGCGCCAGCCCCGGAGCCCCGTCCGATCGCAAGGGCAGACCCGGTGCCGCTCGAGCCTCAGGACCTCACTGTTTCCAAGCCGCACGCGAGTCCCTCGATCCGCATGTTTGCGCGCGAACTCGGGGTGGATTTGTCCAAGGTCCGAGGAACCGGCCCGAAAGGGCGCGTCACGCGAGAGGACGTGCAGGGCTTCGTCAAGGGGGCGCTCGCCGCGGCCAGGCCTGCGGCTGCCGCAACGCCGGCCAGCGAGGGTGGGATGCCGTTCGGCCTCCCCGAGTTGGCGAATATCGATTTCGCCAAGTTCGGCCCCGTGGAGACGCGGGCGCTCTCGCGCATCCAGAAGATCTCCGGCGCGTTCCTGCATCGAAACTGGATCTCCATTCCGCATGTTACGCAGTTCGACGAGGCCGATATCACCGACCTGGAATCGTTCCGCAAGTCCAACGGCGCCGCCACCGAGAAGGAGGGTTTCAAGCTCACGATGCTCGCGTTCCTCATCAAGGCGAGCGTCACCGCCTTGCGCCAGTTCCCGGATTTCAACGCCTCGCTGGACAAGTCTCGCGAGAATCTCGTGTTGAAGAAGTACTTTCACATCGGCGTCGCAGTGGATACGCCCGACGGCCTTGTTGTCCCCGTAATCCGTGACGCCGACCGGAAGGGCGTGTTCGATCTCGCGCGCGAACTGGCCGACGTTTCGAAGCTTGCGAAGGAAAAGAAGCTCAAGCCAGGCGACATGCAGGGCGGGACGTTCTCGATCTCCAGTCTCGGAGGCATCGGGGGCACATTGTTTACCCCGATCATCAACGCGCCCGAAGTGGCGATCCTGGGTGTTTCACGCGCGGTTACGCGGCCGGTATGGAACGGCAAGGAATTCACGCCGAGACTGATGCTGCCCCTGTCATTGTCCTATGATCATCGGGTGATCGACGGTGCTGCGGGTGCGCGCTTTACCACCTACCTTTCCTCCGTTCTTTCCGATATCCGCCGATCCCTGCTCTAGCAATGGCCAAGCTCATCGAAATCAAGGTGCCGGACATCGGCGACTTCAAGGAAGTCGGCGTCATAGAGATCCTCGTGAAGCCCGGGGATACCATCCAGAAGGAGTCATCGCTCGTCACGGTGGAGTCGGACAAGGCGACGATGGAGATTCCTTCGCCGTCTGCCGGCGTGGTCAAGGAACTCAAGGTCAAGCTGGGGGACAAAATATCCGAGGGCGCTCTGTTACTGACATTAGTGGAGGAAAGTCCAGGCCTGGAGCCGGTCTCCGGGCAGATTACTGACATTGAGCCCGTTGCCAGTCCCGCGCCAGCCGTTTCCGCAACTGCGCCGGCACCTGCCGCGCAGTCCTCGGGCGCGCCCGCAGATCTGGAGTGCGACGTGCTCGTCCTGGGCTCCGGACCGGGGGGCTATTCCGCGGCGTTTCGCGCGGCGGACCTCGGCAGGAAGGTCGTGCTCGTCGAGCGCTACGCGACCCTTGGCGGGGTCTGCCTCAACGTGGGATGCATCCCCTCGAAGGCGCTGCTTCACGTTGCGGCGGTCATGGACGAGGCGCAGCACCTTAGCGAACACGGCATCTCGTTCGGCAAGCCCAGGCTCGACCTCGCAAAGCTTCGCGGTTGGAAGGAAAAGGTCGTGGGCAAGCTGACTACCGGTCTTGCGGGAATGGCCAAGCTGCGCAAGGTCACGGTCCTGCAGGGCACGGGCAGCTTCGTGGATCCCAACCATCTCGCGGTGGAAACCGGGGCGGGGCGCAAGCTGGTGAGATTCGCCAACGCGATCATCGCAGCCGGATCGCAGGCTGCACGGCTCCCGTTCCTGCCGGAAGATCCGCGCATCGTGGATTCCACGGGTGCGCTCGAACTCAAGAGCGTGCCAAAGCGAATGCTGGTGATAGGCGGTGGCATCATCGGACTCGAGATGGGAACAGTGTATTCGAGCCTGGGCGCGCGGCTGGATGTTGTCGAAATGATGGATGCATTGATGCTGGGACCGGACCGTGACCTGGTCGCGGTATGGCAGAAATTCAACGCGGCGCGCTTTGACAACGTGATGCTGAAGACTAGGACCGTCAAGGTCGAGGCGTCGGCCAAGGGCCTGAAGGTCTGGTTCGAAGGTGAGAACGCGCCTGCGGAGCCGCAGCTCTACGACCTGATTCTTGTCTCTGTCGGACGCACCCCCAATGGAAAAAATATTGGCGCGGGGAATGTGGGCGTCAACGTGAACGAGCGCGGATTCATCACGGTCGACAGCCAGATGCGAACCAATGTGTCGCACGTCTTCGCGATCGGCGATATCGTCGGGCAGCCCATGCTGGCCCACAAGGCGGTGCATGAAGGTCACGTGGCGGCCGAGGCTGCGGCCGGTCAGAAATCACATTTCGATGCCCGCGTAATTCCGGGGGTCGCCTACACGGATCCTGAAGTGGCCTGGGTCGGCGTGACCGAAGAAGAAGCGAGGAAGCAGGGTTTGAAGATCGGCGTTGGCAAGTTCCCCTGGGCAGCGTCTGGCCGTGCCATAGCAAACGGACGTGACGAAGGGTTTACCAAACTGATTTTCGATGCGGAGTCGCACCGGACCATTGGCGCCGGGATCGTCGGCACCGGTGCCGGCGATCTGATCAGCGAGCTGGCGCTGGCGATAGAGATGGGTGCCGACGCCATCGACATAGGCAGGACGATTCATCCGCATCCCACATTGGGCGAATCGGTCGGCATGGCTGCGGAACTGTATGAAGGCGTATGCACCGACATGCCACCGGTGAAAAAGAAATGACTCAGGACGAGCTCAAGCAGCTGGTAGCAAGGGCGGCGCTCAAGCATGTTGTTGAAGACGCTGTCATCGGCGTCGGCTCGGGGTCGACCGTGAACTACTTCATCGATGCGCTGGCCCCTATCAAGGGGCGCATCGAGGGTGCGGTCGCGGCTTCCGAGGCGAGTGCGGCACGTCTGAAGAAACACGGCATTCGCGTTTTCGAGCTGACTGCGGTCGACGAACTGGCGGTCTATGTGGACGGTGCGGACGAGATTACAGAGCACCTCTACATGATCAAGGGCGGCGGGGGCGCGCTGACGCGCGAGAAGATCGTCGCCGCGGTGGCGAGGAAGTTCGTCTGCATCTGCGATGCCTCGAAGCTGGTTCCGGTGCTGGGAAAGTTTCCGCTACCGGTCGAAGTCATCCCGATGGCGCGCAGCCACGTTGGTCGTGAACTGCTCAGGCTCGGGGGGCAGCCGGTCCTGCGGGAGAATTTCAAAACCGACAATGGCAACCTGATTCTTGATTGCCACGGGCTGAGCATTGTCGACCCTCCCTCCCTCGAAGCGCAGCTCAACAACGTCGCCGGCGTGGTGACCAACGGCCTGTTTGCACGTCGGCCTGCCGATGTACTCCTGCTTGCCTCGCCGGACGGCGTTCAGACACGAATCGCGAGCCGCTGAGTCTGCCCGGGACCGGTCCGGGGTCACAGTTCTGTCATATCCCTGTGCTAAGCTAAGCGCCTCTTTTAAGGGAATAAATCCCATGTCCGAGCACATTTCCAAGCAGTTCGACGCGGAACTCGAAAACGTGCGCTCACGCGTCCTGCAGATGGGCGGACTGGTCGAGGAGCAGATTGTCCAGGCGATGGAGGCTCTGATCGCCGGGGACATGGAGAGGATTGAGCGCGTCATCGCCAATGACCATCGCGTGAATGCGATGGAAGTCGAGTTGGACGAGTCCTGCAGCCACATCATCGCCCGTCGGCAGCCGGCAGCGGGGGATCTGCGCCTGCTGATCACCGTGATCAAGACCATCACCGATCTGGAGAGGATCGGCGACGAGGCCGAAAAAATCGCGCGGATGGCCAAGCTGATCCACACGGCAGAGCGGCTGCACATGCCGCGCATGGACCTGTCTCACATTGCCGACCGCGCGGTGCACATGCTGCGGCAATCGCTGGACTGCTTCGCGCGGCTCGATGTGGCAGCCGCCATGGCGGTGGTGAAGCAGGACAGCGAGGTGGACAATTCCTTCCGCGCCATCATGCGCCAGCTGATCACGTTCATGATGGAGGATCCTCGGACCATCTCCAGGTCGCTCGAAATCCTGTTTATCGCCAAGGCCATCGAGCGCATCGGGGATCACTCGAAAAACATGGCCGAGTACGTGATCTACATGGTGAAGGGCAGGGACGTCCGACACACCTCGATCGAAGAGGTGGAGAAGGAGCTTCTCGAGTAGGCCTCAGCCTTTCGGGGGGACGTATCCGGCAGCGGCATCTGCGCCGTCGCCGAAGAAATGCTTTTCCATCTGCTCGACCAGGTACTGCCTGGCCTTTTGATCCGCGAGATTCAGCCGGTTCTCATTCACCAGCATTGTCTGATGCCTCAGCCAGGCCTGCCAGGCCTCTTTGGAGACATTTTCGAAAATCCGTTTCCCGAGTTCGCCAGGGTACGTCGGACGATCGAGTCCTTCGGCCTCACGCCCGAGCTTCACGCAGTTGACCATCCTTGCCATGGTGATTTCCTCCTGTACGGAAGGGCGCGATTCTAGCGCAAGCGCTTGCGAAAGACCTTCGAATTGCGCTTCCAGTTGTACAGCGCCTGCTTTTCCTCCGGGAGCGTGCTCACGCTGGCGGGCTTGAATCCTTGTTCAAGGAACCAGTGCGCCGCCCCTGTCGTCAGGGCAAACAAATTGCGTACTTTCGAACCCTTGGCGCGTTGCTCGCAGGCGAGGAGCAGTTGCTCGCCGTAGCCGGCGTCACGGTACTCGGGAGCGACAGCAAAACAGGCGAACTCGGCGCTCTTCGCCTTTGGGAACGCGTACAGCGCGGCGCAGCCGACAATTACACCATCGTGTTCGATCACGATGAAGTTCTCTATTTCGCGCTCAAGCAGCTCGCGATTCCGTTTTACCAGCGTGCCCTCTGCCTCAAGTGGCTCGATCAAGGCAATGATACCGCGCACGTCATCGATCCGTGCCGTCCGCATTTTTTCCACCGGATCGGCGGTGATCATCGTGCCCACGCCGGAATGTGTGAAGAGTTCGAGCAGCATGGCGCCCAGTACCCGGCGCGAAAGGAGATGCGCACGTTCCACGCCCGCGGCCAGGGCGCGCAACGCGCAGCGCAGGGTTCGCGCACTGGCCGGCGCCAGCCCGCTTTTCCCGGCCATGGTTTCTGCCTGCTTGGCGGTAAGTTCCGCAAGCACCACGCCCTTCTTGTCTGTTGGCAGCCAGTCGGAAAAGAGCAGCAGTTTGTCGGCCTTCAGCGCAATGGCAACGCTTTCGGCGACATCCTCCCAGCCGAGATTGAACACCTCTCCGGTCGTCGAATAGCCGATGTGCGGCACAAGCACGATTTCCTCGGCCTCCAGGCGCCGCCGGATTGCGACCGTATCCACCTTGCGTACTGCCCCTGTAAATTGCAGATCCACGCCGGCGATAACGCCGATCGGCTTCGCAGTGATGAAGTTGCCTGATGCCACACGAATGTCGGCACCTGCCATTGGCGAGTTTGGCAGTCCCTGGGACAGCAGAGCCTCGATCTCTACCCGCAACGCGCCAGCCGCATGCTTTACCGCAAGCAGCGCGGCCTCGTCCGTGACCCGCAATCCTTTCGAATAGCGGGAGCGCACGCCATTCGCCTTCAACTCTGCGTCGATCTGCGGCCGGGCCCCATGCACCAAAACCAGGCGTATGCCCAGAGCGGCGAGCAGATTGATGTCCTGGACGAAATGGGTGAAGCGTGCACGGTCCGTAACCAGTTCTCCGCCGAACGCGATGACAAACGTGCGGCCGCCAAACGCGTGCAGATAGGGCGCCGTCTGCCGGAACCAGCGAACAAATGCTTCAGGCTGTGGGATCGTGCTCATAAGGGGCGGTATCGGTGCAGCGGCAAATTACTGAAACGGGAATCGGCGTGTCCGAATATTATGCCATTTCATGACGTTACGATTGCGTGCTCGTCGTCTGGTCAACCTGTTCCACGTTACGGCGTTAGTTGTGGTGGATCCTTTAGGACGAGGAGTAGGCCATGCGCGCAGTGAGGACGATCCTGATCGGGACAATGTTTCTTGCGTCCGGGCAGGCGCTGGCTGCGGACGGCTTTGACGAGGACTGGGTGTTGATGGGTCGTGTGCTTTCTCTGGTGCAGTCCGTCGTGCACGTCGCCGCGCAATCGGACGACCCGCGCGCAGTCGAGAGGCAGATCGACGGATTGCTCTCGGGCGGGAACACCGAAGCGAATCGGCTCGCGAGCGACCTGATGAGCAACGCGTTTGAGGACATGCCGCCACAATACCGTGGCACGGCGCGCGCGCTGGCGAACGACTTTGCGACCATCGCGCGCAAGGAACGTGCACGCAATGGAGGCGGAAACCTCCCGGGTCCTGATGCTGCCCTCCGCGCGCGAAAGGATCTTACTTCCATGGGTTTGCGCTACTACGATCGCGAGCAGTTTCTCGACGCAGTCAAGCGCGACGACGCGCTTGCAGTCGAACTGTTTGTCGCTGCGCGCGGCCTCGACGTGGGTGCACGGGACGCAGACGGCCTCACTGCGCTCGAGCTCGCTCGACGGCGCAACAGCCAGCGCATTGTTGAACTGCTGGCAGAGACCGGACGGTAGTCCGCGCCTGGCGCGCTGCGCTAGCCGGTTCTTCCTCGAGGTTCTCCGCGCCCGGCCCCACGCTTGACAAGCGCGGGCAATCCGACAAGCATTGCACTGGTGAACCATCTGGTTCAATAAGGGTTCATGCAATTGCGTTCGGTGGAAGCACTCCTCGCGCCGGACCCGTCAGTGGAGAGCGCAAGTTGAGTACTTCAGGCACTGCCTCGGCCGTTCCCGTGCCGGATTCCGGCGAAACCGTCCGGGTCGGGTGCGATATCGGCGGAACATTCACCGATATCGTTCTGCAGCGCGCCGACGGCCGTTTGTACATACGCAAGGCGTCAACCACGCCCGATGATCCGGGACGCGCCGTCGTTCAGGGCATTGGAGGTCTGCTTGAAGAGTTGAGTGTGGATCCCGGTTCAGTAATCGAGGTCGTACACGGCACGACGGTTGCCTCCAATACGATTCTGCAGAAATCCGGTGCCCGCACGGGTGTCCTTACCACCAAGGGATTTCGGGATGTGGTGGAGATCGGACGAATCCGGACGCCGACCATGTTCGACCTCGCATGGAACAAGCCCGAGCCGCTTGCGCTACGGCGCTACCGTTTGGAGGTCAGCGAGCGCCTGGCGGCCGACGGAAGTGTGGTGCGCCCGCTTGACCCATCCGAGGTTCGCAATGCCGGGGAATTTTTCGTCCGGGAAGGCGTGCAAACGGTAGCGCTTTGCTTCATCAACAGCTATGCAAACCCGGTCCACGAACTGGCCGCAAAACGCATTCTGGAAGCAGAATTTCCGGGACTAGTCGTTACTGCGTCGTGCGAAGTGCTGCCGGAAATGCGTGAATACGAGCGTTGCAGCACTACCGTGGTCAATGCTTACATACTCCCGGCCATGCGCGGCTATCTTTCCAGGCTGCGCCGTGACCTGGCGGCAATAGGTATCTCTGCGCCCATCCAGGTGATGGCATCCAACGGCGGGATGATGGGTGTCACGACCGCAAGCGAGAAACCGGTATTTGCGGTTGCCTCAGGCCCGGCGGGTGGGGTGACCGGATCGGCGTGCCTGGGCGAAGTGACCGGCGACCGGGATGCGATTGTTTTCGACATGGGCGGTACCACGGCCAAGGCAGCGATCATCGATGGCGGCATGCCCGCGATCACCAACGAGTACGAATTCCGCGATGGGATTTCCTCGCCCAGCCGTTTCGTCAAGGGCGGCGGATACATGCTCAAGGTGCCATCGATCGACATTGCCGAAGTCGGTGCGGGCGGGGGGTCGGTCGCAAGGGTGGATTCCGGCGGACTGCTGCACGTAGGTCCCGATTCCATGGGAGCCAGCCCCGGCCCTGCCTGCTATCGGCTTGGCAACGAGCGACCCACGGTGACGGATGCCAACATGGTGCTCGGATTTCTGAATCCAGTCGCCCTTGCGGGGGGCAGTCTCGCAGTTGACCTGGAACTTGCGCGCCAGGCCATCGCGAAGCACGTAGGCGAGCCGCTCGGCCTTGATCCCTATGCGGCTGCGCACGGTGTGCGCCAGATCGCCAATATCAGCATGGCCCGCGCGATTCGCGCCGTCACGGTGGAGCGCGGTCGCGACCCGCGGGACCTCACGTTGGTTGCTTTCGGCGGCGGTGGTCCCGTACACGCTGTGGACGTGGCACGCATTCTGGGAATCCGGCGGGTCGTGGCGCCCGTGATGGCGGGCGTTTTCTGCGCGGCGGGGATGCTGACTGCAGACGTGGAGCATGATTTGCTGCGTGCCGTGTTGAAGCGGTTGGACCGGGTTCCGCCGCAGGCACTGCAACGCATTGCCGATGAACTGCGCTCGAACGGGCTGGTGACGCTCGCCGCCGAGGGGTACTCGCAAGAAGCCGTGAGCTTCGAGCTCAAAGCGGATCTGCGGTATGTCGGCCAGTCCTCGGAACTTTCAATTCGGTTGCGTGGCGACTCGCTGGATGCGGAAGTGCTGGACGCATTGCGCGCGGATTTCCAGAGCGTCTATGCGAATACGTTCGGATATTCAAGCGAAGAGCCCCTGGAACTCGTCAATCTTCGCCTGACAGCGCGAGGTCATCGTCCGAATCGGCTGGCGTTCGGCAACGTCCGGCTGGAAGAGTCCGCCGTCGCGGGTCTGCACGGCATGCGCCGGATAAGTTTCGAGCGGGATGCGCCGCTCGTCGAGACGCCCGTCGTCGCGCGCGGTGAAGTCGGCCAGCGATTTCGTGATGGCCCCTTGATCGTAGAGTCCTACGACACCACTGCGGTCGTGCCGCCGGGCGCGCGTGCGAGGGCGGATGAAATCGGCAACCTGATCGTGGAGATCGACCCATGAACGCAGCCAACCCTGAGCAGGAAGTGCCGGCCATTGATCCGATCACCTTCTCCGTCATCAAGAACGGGCTGGATGCCATTGTTGACGAGGTCGCCTATACGGTGATCCGCACGGCCCGCTCGGAGATCGTCAAGGATGTCATGGACTATTCGGCCGCCATCTGCGACCGGCATGGCCGGATGGTGGCCCAGGCGAAGACGATCGCGTTGCACCTGGGGGCCATCCCTGAGGCCATGAGTGCCCTGCTCGCCCGCTACGGAGATGACCTGCATCCGGGGGACGCAGTGATCGTCAACGATCCGTACGAAGGCGGCGGCATGCACCTGCCCGACATCTTCATGTTCGCGCCGTTCTTTCATGACGGCTCCCTCGAAGGGTTCTGCGTGGTGATCTGCCATCACACTGACGTCGGTGGCCGGGTACCCGGTTCAAACGCGAGCGATTCGACCGAAATCTTCCAGGAGGGCTTGCGCATTCCGTTGGTGAAGCTCTATGAGAGCGGCCGCGTGAACGAAATGCTCGAGCGCCTGATCGCGCTGAATGTCCGGGTTCCGGATCTTGTTCTCGGTGACTTGCGCGCGCAGTATGCAGCGTGCCGGGTCGGCATGCGCGAGCTCGGAAAGCTTTTTGACCGCTACGGGCGGGACATGGCGCGCCGGTATTTCGAGGAACTGCTCGACTACGCAGAGCGCCTCACGCGTGAGCAGATCCGACTCTGGCCGAAAGGAACCTTCAGTTTTGTGGATCACATCGACGATGACGGGCTGTCGTCTGATCCGGTGCCGATCAAGGTCGCAATCACCGTGCATGAAGACAGCGTCTCGGTGGACTTTACCGGTTCGGCACAGCAGGTCAGGGCGGCCATCAACTCCACCGTTTCATACACGAATTCGTGCACCTACCTCTCGATACGTTGCGCGCTCACCGGGGATGTTCCTAACAATGCGGGTGTATTTCGTTGCATCAAGGTGAATGCACCGCTCGGCACCGTTCTGAATCCACGTCCGCCGGCTGCAGTGGCCGCGCGTGCGCTTACCGGGTACCGCGTGTTTGACGCCATGCTCGGCGCACTTGCCAAGATCGTGCCCGCCCGGATACCGGCAGCCGGAGAAGGTGGCAACACGGTTGTGTGCCTGTCCGGACGCCGGCCGGATGACAGCCCCTTCATCATCGTAGACATGATTTGCGGCGCCTGGGGCGGGCGTCCCGGCGCCGATGGAATCGAGGCGATCACCAACGCCTCGCAGAACCTGTCCAATACTCCGGTCGAATCGCTGGAAGCGAATCATCCGGTACGCATCGAAGCCTATGAACTGGTCGAGGATTCGTGTGGCGCGGGGAAATGGCGCGGCGGGCTCGGTATCCGGCGCAGCTACCGTGTGCTTGCCGACGAGGCATTCCTGCAGTTGCGCGCCGACCGGATGAAGTTCCTCCCCTATGGGTTGGCTGGTGGCGAATCCGCGGGCCCTGCCCGGAACCTGATGGAGCGCGATGGGCTCGTCACCTCGCTGCCCTCGAAAACAAGTAGTTCGATGCAGCAGGGGAACCTGGTCATACACGAGCAGCCCGGAGGTGGCGGGTTTGGCAATCCCTTCGATCGCGACCCGCAACGTGTGGCCGACGACGTATGGAACGGCAAGATCAGCGCCGGCTACGCACGCGAGCGCCATCGGGTCGAGGTAGATCAGTCCAGCGGCATGCTCGACCTGCCGGCGACGCAACGATTGCGCGCCGACGCACCAGGCTAGGAAGCGGCTCCGTCTGCTGTTGCCGCACGCGCGGCCTTCGCTGCCTTGATCGCCCACACCAGCTGCTCCGGTCTGATCGGGGTGGCGTTGATTTCGATCCCGAATTCAGCCAAGGCGTCGCAGACCGCGTTGGCGATGGCCACCGGCGGACCGATCGCACCGCCTTCGCCGAGCCCCTTGACGCCGAGTGGATTGAGAGGCGAGGGTGTTTCCATATGGACGACCGTGATTTCGGGCACGTCGCTTGCGCTGGGAAGCAGGTAGTCCATCAACGAGCCCGCGAGCAACTGCCCTTCGGCGTCGTAGCGCATTTCTTCAAGCAACGCGCCGCCCATGCCTTGTACCGCGCCGCCCACGATCTGACCTTCGGCGAGCATCGGGTTGACCACCACACCGCAGTCGTGCGCGATGGCATAACGCTCGACCTTCACCTTGCCCAGCGCCAGGTCCACGTCCACGATGGCTGCATGCGTCGCATATGACCACGTGACGGTCGGGGGTTCCCAGTAATAGGTTTCCTCAAGTCCCGCGTCGATTTCGGCGGGGCGCTGATTGTCCCAGCCGGGCCGCGCGGCCTGCGCAATCTGCCCGAGGGTGAGCTTGACCCCTGGTATGCCGACGATGCCGACACCACCCTCGCGCAGTTCAAGATCAGCCGGCGCGCACTCGAGCATGTTTCCGGCGATTGCGAACACCTTTGCACGTAACCGGTGGCTTGCGAAATGCACGGCCGCGGACACGTTGACTGTCGAGCGGCTTGCAATCGTACCGAAGCCCATCGGGATCGAGGCCGTGTCGGCGAGCGAAACCACCACATCCTCCGGCCTGACCTGCCAGAGATCGGCGGCAATCTGGGAATAAATTGTCTCCATGCCCTGTCCCTGCGGACAGGCACCGGCCGCCATGTACACCCTGCCCGATGGGTCGATGCGGACCATCGCGCCTTCAAAAGGCCCCACGCCGGTGCCCTCGGTATACGAACACAAGCCCAGACCCAGATAGCGGCCGGCTTTGCGGGCCTCGCGCTGCCGCGCGCGAAACTCTTCCAGTCCGCCCAGGGCCTCCAGGGCCTTCTCCAGTGCGAGCGGATAATTGCCGCTGTCGTACACCACGGGCTCACCGTCGCGATAGGGAATGCCTGTCGAGTAGGGCATGTCCTCTGCGCGCACCAGATTGCGCCTGCGTACCTCTGCGGGTTCCAAGCCGAGTTCGCGGGCTATCAGATCCATCATGCGTTCCATCGCCTGGGCTGCTTCGGGGCGTCCCGCGCCTCGATAGGGGGCGTTCGGCACCTTGTTTGTTGCGACCACCCTTCCGCGTACGCTCAGGTGCCCGACCTTGTAGGGGCCGACCAGGTGGCTCGCGGTATTGAATGGAATGCCGACGCCGACCGGGTTCCAGGCACCGCAATCCATGACGAACTCGTCGCGCACGGCGAGCAAACGACCTTCGGCATCGAAACCAACTTCTATGTCGTGCAACTGGTCGCGGGAATGACACGCACTTTGCAGGTGTTCACGCCGGTCCTCGATCCATTTCACGGGGCGGCCGAGTTTTCGCGCCAGGTACGGCAGCAGAATGTCCTCAGGATAGACGTGACCTTTGCCCCCGAATCCGCCGCCGACATCGGGCGCGATGCAGCGCACTTTCGCCTCCGACATGCCGAGCGTGGTTGCAATCTCACGGCGCACCCAGTGCACCACCTGCGTGGATGACCACACACTCAAAGAGTCGGTTCGACGGTCATGCTGTGCCAGCACACCGCGGCATTCCATCGGCATGGCGGCATAGCGATGGTGTGAGAAGCGCCGTTTCAGCCGGTGCGGTGCGCCGGAAAGCGCCGAGGCCACGTCGCCCTTGGCAATCGAAAATTCGGCGAGCAGATTGGTGCCGTTTTTCTCGTGAATGAGGGCTGCCGGCTGCTCGATTGCCGCCATCGGATCGACGACGGCAGGAAGCGGCTCGAGGTCGATCTCCACCAGTTCCGCCGCGTCCTCGGCGATGTAACGGTTCTCCGCCACAATGACCGCGACGGCCTCGCCCACATGGCGCACCTTGTCGTGCGCGAGCAGTGGCTGTCGCGGATCGAAAATCTTGTGTGGCACGCTGGTTTTCCACTTTCCAGGCAACGGCAACTGCTGATCCTGGACCGGCGGCAGGTCGCGCAACAGATCCGCGCCGCTGAGTACCAGCCATACGCCCGGCAGCGCTGCAGCGCGCGTCAGATCAACGGCACGGATCCGCCCATGCGCATGCGAGCTGCGCACGAACACCGCATGCCCCATCCCGGGGAGCACCATGTCGGCGATATATTCGCCCTGCCCGCATAGCAGCCGAGTGTCTTCGCGTCGCAAAATTGCGCGTCCGACAAATCCCTGCGCTGCTGCCTGCGACATAAGTCCTCCTTTGTGCCCGGACGTTTGAAAAATCGCCGATCGCGGCATTTTTCCGCGACCCCGGCTACTAGACTGATTGGTTCAATTATAGTACTTTGACCTCGACGCTTTGCCTGCGAAATCGCAACGCGTCGGGTCGGCGATACCAGTCAGTCGAATCAAATTCCGCAGGAGAGTTTTCTGAAGCCCCCCAGGTTTGCATACCATGCACCGGACAGCCTCGATGCGGCCGTCGCGCTGCTCGATCGCTATGGTGGCGACGCGCGCCCTCTGGCAGGCGGTCAGAGCCTCGTGCCGATGCTGAACTTCCGGCTTCTCGCGCCGGCGGCGCTG
>CAWJNP010000032.1:0-16582 GCA_963844255.1 uncultured beta proteobacterium | reverse complement strand
CCATCGCCAATCGCCGGCCACGGCACCGCCGGTCTGGTCGCGCAGCATCTGTCCCATCGAGGGCAGCGCGCTGCGCGGCACCTGTGACGCGCCGTCCCACAGCCGGGCACGCATGATGGCCTTGGCGCAATGCAGATAGGCTTCACGCACCGTCACCGCGATCACCACCTTTGCCGGCTTTCCCTGCTCGACGCAGCGCGCGCAGAGCTCCTCATCGGACCGCAGGACCGCCGACCCGTTCACGCGCAGCATCTCGTCGACGCCGGGCAGGAAAAACAGCAGGCCGATCTTCCCGGTTTCGATGATGTTGGTGAAGTTGTCGAGCCGGTTGTTCCCGGGCCGGTCCGGAATCAGCAGCGTGTGGTCGTCGGCCACCTTGCAGAAACCCGGTTCACCGCCGCGCGGCGACGCGTCCTGGTTGCCCTGCGCATCGGCCGTGCACAGCACGAGGTACGGAGACAGCGAGATGAAGCGGCGGCAATGGACATCGAGCTGCGCAAGCTGTTTCTTCAGGGCACGCTCCGTGGCCGGCGCGTAGATCGCGCGCAACTGTTCGATCGAATCGATGGTCGGCATGATGGGGTCCCGGCGCTAGATCCCGAGGGCTTCGGCGGTGAGTTTGCGCAACTCCTTCTTGACCGCCTCGCGCTCCTTTGCGACGGCCGGGTCGGCCGCCAGGTTGTTGAGCTCGAACGGATCCTTCTCGAGGTCGTACATCTCGGCCATGCCCTGGTGGTGGGTCCAGTGGATGTACTTGTAGCGCTCCGTGCGCACCGCCTTGTAACCCATGCCGACGATCCATGGCCACGCGCCTTCGCTCCAGTATTCGCACAGGAACGAGGACCGCCACTTCTTCCCGCGGCCCTTGATCAGCGGCACCAGCGATTTGCCCTGCACCGTGTCGCCGGGCTTGCCGCCCCCGAGTTCGATCAGCGTGGGCGCGATGTCGATCGCGAGGATCATCTGCTGGTATTTCGTGCCGGCGGCGATGCGCTTCGGAAAGCGCACGTAGAACGGCGTGCGGATGCCCTCCTCGTAGGCAAAGCGCCGCTCGACCGTGAGCCCGTGCTCGCCGAAGAAAAAGCCGTTGTCGCCAAGAAACACGATGCAGGTGTTGTCGAGCTGCTTGGTGGCCTCCAGCGTCTCGAGGAGCATCCCGACACCTTCGTCAACCGAGGCCATCATTGCGGCACGCTTCCTGATCTCTTCCTGCGTGCCACCATCCATGGCAGCGAGGATGTCGCGCGACAGCGGCTGGGCGCGTGTTTCGAACAGCATCTTCAGGGCCGGCTTGTCCTTCGCCACCTGTTCGAGTGGCAGCATGTTCGGCCGCTTCGGAAAGGTCATGCCCTTGTAGAGGTCCTTGTGGCGCTCCGGCAGCGTGTAGCCGCCGATGGACGAGGCGTCGATGCCGCCGGACGCGTTCTGCATGAGATCCGGATGTACCGCCTTGTGCGCAAAGAACAGTGCAAACGGGTTCTTGCGTTTTTTCTTCACGAAATCGACCGCGCGCGAATTCAGGATATCGGTCATGTAACCCTGGACCTGGTGCTCCCCGCCGGCCTCCCAGAGGATCGGGTCGATGAGCTGGCCCTGGCCCTTGAAGCTCACCCAGTGGTCGTAACCGGGCCGCGGGCTCGCATCGTTGCCCATGTGCCACTTGCCGATGTGCGCGGTCTCGTAGCCCAGTGACTTGAGCGCAAGGTGGTAGTTGTCCAGCCGGTGGCTTGCAACGTCGCGCCCCACGTTGTCGATGATGCCGTGGCGCGACGCGTACTGTCCGGTCAGGATGGACGCGCGGTTGGGCGAACACAGGGGTGTGGTGTGGAACGCATTCTCGAACATCGCGCCCTCGTGGGCGAGCCGGTCGATGTTGGGCGTCTTCATGTAGGGGTGGCCCCCGGCACTGGTCTCGTCGAAGCGCAGATCGTCGATCAGGATGACAATGAGGTTGGGTTTCCTGGCCATGCTCTCTCCTCGGGCAGTATCGAAACGGTACCCGCCAGTGTAGCGGTGTTCCGGGTATTCTCGCGGCTTCGGGTTCAACATTTCATCTGCCAATGAGCCAGCCGTCCGCCACAGACCTCACCCATCTGCGCCATGCGATCCGCCTCTCGGAGGACGCGCGCCGCTGCGGGGACATGCCCTTCGGCGCGGTGCTGGTCGCGCCCGATGGCGCCGTGCTTGCTGCTGCGCAGAACAGCATCGTGACCGACCGCAACCTGACGGCGCACGCCGAGATCAACGCGCTTCGTGCCGCCTCGGCCCGGTGCAGCGCGCAGCAGATCGCTGCCGCGACCATGTATGCCAGCGGTGAACCCTGTCCGATGTGCTCCGGCGCGATGGTGCGCTTCGGGCTGCGCCGCCTGCTGTTCGGGATCCGCGCCTCGGTTGCCATGACCTACCTGCCTGCGACGGCCGGCGTGATTGCGGCCAGCGTGGCGTGCCGCGACATCCTGAAGCTGGCGGCAGCACCCGTGGAAGTGCAGGGGCCGGTGATTGAGGAAGAAGCCAGGACGCCGTTCGAGTCCTATGCGGCGCGCGGCGCCGGCACCGTCTGAACAAGTGCGTATTGCGGGAAAGGAGCCCTTCGATGAGTACCCTGCACTCGGAACTGAAATTCGCCCCTCCCCGGGTCGACGTGGACAAGCGCAGCGACGGAACGCTGATCCTGCGCTCGCCGCACGTGCTCGGCCCCTATCCGCGTGCAGTCGGAGAGTGGCTCGTTCAGTGGGCACGGTCGGCGCCGGAGCGCGTGTTCCTCTCCGAGCGCGCGGGGGATGGATGGCGGCACGTCACCTACGCCGAGGCGCTCGAGTCGGTCCGGCGCATCGGCGAGGCGCTGCTCGCGCGCGGACTGTCGGCTGCGCGTCCGGTCGCCATCCTCTCGGACAACTCGGTCGACCACGCGTTGCTCGCGCTGGGCGCGATGCACGCCGGCATCCCGGCCGCGCCGATTTCGCCCGCGTACTCGCTGATGTCGAAGGACCACGTCAAGCTGAAGAGCATCTTCCACCTGCTGCAGCCGGGCCTCGTCTTCGCGCAGGACGCCGCGAAATTTGCGCCTGCACTGGCGGCCGTCGGCGCCGACGCGACGCCAATCGGCGAGCTGCTTGCCTCCCCTGCCGGCGCACGCATCGACGCGGCCTTCGCTGGAATCGGCCCCGACAGCGTGGCCAAGATCCTGTTCACCTCGGGTTCCACGGGCATGCCCAAGGGCGTGATCAACACGCACCGCATGCTCTGTTCAAATCAGCAGAGCTGGGCCCAGCTCTGGCCGTTCCTCGAGGAAACCCCGCCGGTACTGTGCGAGTGGCTGCCGTGGAACCACACCTTCGGCGGCAACGCCACCTTCAACATGGTGCTGCGCAACGGCGGCACCCTGCATGTCGACGGCGGCAAGCCCGCGCCCGGCCTGGTCGAAATCACGGTGAAGAACCTGCGCGAAATCTCGCCGACCATGTACTTCAACGTGCCGCGCGGATTCGACCTGCTGCTGCCGTTCCTCGAGTCGGATGCGGAACTCAGAAAAAATTTCTTTCGCAGGCTGGATGTTGTTTTCTATGCGGGGGCCGCATTGCCGCAGAACCTCTGGGAACGGCTTGAGGCGCTCGCCGTCGCGGAAAATGGCGGCAGGCTGTCGATGCTGTCGGCCTGGGGCTCGACCGAGACATCGCCGATGGCGACCTGCGTGCATTCCCATATCGAGCGCGCCGGCGTCGTCGGCGTGCCGGGACCAGGCACCGAACTCAAACTCGTTCCTTCGGGCGGAAAACTCGAAGTGCGGGTGCGCGGGCCAAATGTCACACCGGGCTACTTCCAGCGCGATGACCTCACCAGGACAGCGTTCGACGAAGAGGGCTTCTACATGATCGGCGATGCGATGAAGTTCGCCGATCCGGCCGAACCCGCCAAGGGGATCGTGTTCGACGGCCGCGTCGCCGAGGACTTCAAGCTCATGTCGGGCACCTGGGTGCACGTCGGCGCGGTGCGCGTAAAGCTGATTGCCGCCTGCGACCCGATCGTCCAGGACGCGGTGATCACCGGGCACGACCGCGAGGAAATGGGTGCGCTGCTGTTCATGAATCCTGCCTCCATCAAGGCGCTCGGCCTGGACCCGGCCGGCGTGCGCGCCCGGCTGCAGGCCGCGCTCGAAAAACTCCACGCTGGCTCGACCGGCAGTTCCATCGCGCCCGTACGCCTGCTGGTGCTGGACGAACCGCCGTCGATCGACGCCAACGAGATCACCGACAAGGGCTATGTGAACCAGCGCGCGGTGCTGGAGGGACGATCCGCCCAGGTGGAACTGCTGCATGCCGGCGGACCGGGCGTGATCCTGTCCAGACCGACCGGGACGGCCTGAAGCGTGGCGCAATCACCACCTACTCGGACGGAAAACACCGCCGCCCCGGCAACTGCGGCCTTGGTGCGGCGTCCGCGCGTGGGACCGCAGCGGCTGCTGATCATTTCGATAGTCGCAATCGGTGCGCTCGCGTTCGGTGGCTACGAGCTCTACATGCGCCTGACCCACGTATCGGAATACGACGCGCGTGTCACTGCGGACATCGTCACCGTATCCAGTCGGGCCGAAGGCTGGGTGACGGACCTGCCGGCACTCGAGGGCGCGAAGGTGGATGCGGGCCAGGTGATCGTGCGCATCGACGATCGCGTGGCGAAACTGCGGATCGAGGCGCTGAATGCGCAGATCAATGCGGTACAAGCCGACCGCAACCGGCTCCTTGCGGAACGGCGCATGACCGACAACCAGGCGAGTGCCAAGACGCGGACCCGGACCTCGGGCGTACGCGCGACCGAGGCAGCACGCACCGCGCTCGATTCCGACATCCTGCTGGCCAGGCAGGAGCTTGATCGGGCGCGCTCGCTTTCGCAGCGCGGCATGATCACCCGAAAGCAACTGGAAACCTCCCAGGCCGACGTCACGCGCATCGAGAGCACGCGGCGCAAGCTCGATGCGGAACGCCTGCAGGCCGAAGGCACGCTCGGCGAGGCGGTGGCTGAACGCGACCGGCTCGCCGTGATCGACGGACAGATTGCCGGATTGGAGCCGGTCGAAGCCAACCTTCGCGCGCTGTTGCGCCAGCAGGAGATCGATGTCGGCGACCGGACCATCAAGAGCCCGGTGCCCGCCGTGATCGACCGGGTGTTCGTCGAACCGGGCGAATACGTACTCGCCGGTCAGCGCATCCTCATGCTGCACAACGCGAAGGATGTCTGGGTGGAGGCCAATATCAAGGAAACCCAACTGCGCAAGCTGAAGCCGGGCCAGCCCGTGCGCATTTCGGTCGACGCCTGGCCGGACGAAAAATTCCGCGGCCGCGTGACGCGCATCGGCAGTGCCACCACCTCGCGCTTCGCGCTGTTGCCGACCCCGAACCCCTCGGGCAACTTCACCAAGATCACCCAGCGGGTTCCGGTGAAGATCGACTTCACCGAAATGCCCAGGCCGCTTTCGCCGGGGATGATGGTGGAGATCGACATTGACATCCGATAGCACTGCGCGCAGTGCTACCGACGGCACTGCGGACAGCGCCGAGGTTCTCGCCGGCCGCTACGGCCCGTCCTACCGCTGGCTCGTGACCGGCGCCGGCATGTGCGGCATCCTCTCCATGGTGCTGGCGATGACCACGGTCAACGTCGCGGTTCCCGATGTGATGGGCGCGTTCGGCATCGGTCAGGACAAGGCCCAGTGGATGTCCTCGGCCTACATCGCAACGATGACCGCGGGCATGCTCTTGAGCGCTTGGCTGGTCAGCGTGCTCGGCGAGCGGCGGGTGTTCGTCACCACGCTCATCGTGTTCTCGGTCGGTGCCGTGCTCGGTGGCAGCGCCCCCAACGAGGATGCATTGATCTTTGCGCGGGTGCTCCAGGGCTTGTCCGCTGGAATCGCACAGCCACTGGTGATGGCGACCATCTTCAGCGCGTTTCCGGCCGAACGCCGCGGCACCGCCATGGGCGTATTCGGACTGGGCGTGGTGTTCGCGCCGGCCATCGGCCCGACCCTGGGTGGATTGATGATTGAATTTTTTTCCTGGCGCTACGTGTTCTTCATCTCGCTTCCGTTCTGCGTCGTGGCCGGCATCCTGGGGCTCCTGTTCATGCCCACGCGGCCCATGCCGGTCTCGCTGCCGAAATTCGACTGGCTCGGATTCGCACTGCTTTGCATCGGCCTGTACGGCCTGATGACCGGCATCGCCGACGGTCAGCGCGAGGGCTGGCGGTCCGATCTCATCGTGATCAGATTGACCCTTGGGCTCGGCGCCGCGATCGGTTTCGTGCTTTGGGAACTGCGCGTCGACAAGCCCTTGCTCGAGATTCGCATGTTCGCGATCCCGGCCTTCGCCGCCTCTGCCGTCGTTGCCTTCATTTTCGGGGCGGGCATGCTGGGCTCGACCTACCTCGTGCCGGTGTTCGTGCAGACCACGCAGGGCTTCAGTCCTCTGGAGGCGGGGCTGATGATGATGCCCGCCGGGATGCTCCTTGCAGTGATCTTCCCGCTGGCGGGACGGCTGGCCGATACCGTGGACCCGGCGCTGATGATCATGGCCGGCCTGCTGCTGTTCGCCCTCGGCCTGCTCATCATGAGCGCGGCGGACGCCGACACCACTTTCTGGACCCTGGCGGGCGTCACCATGATCTCGCGTCTGGGCCTGGGCTTCGTCAATCCGAGCCTGAATGCCTCCTCGCTCAAGGCCTTGCCACCTGAACTGGTCCGCCAGGGCGCCGGCGCCAGCAACTTCCTGCGTCAGCTGGGGGGCGCATTCGGCATCAACCTGGGAGTGGTGTTTCTCGATCTGCGAACGCGCTTCCACGCCGAGGCCCTGACCGCCACCCAGGACTACGCCAACAGCACCGCCATGCGACTGATACACCAGGTAGAACACCTGCTGGCGCGCACCGGTCTGCCCGAGACCATCCAGAAGAGCGGCGCGCTGGAGTATCTGGGCAGCATCGTGCAGGGCCAGAGCCTGTCGATGGCATTCCAGGATACGTTCATCGTCGGGGCGATCGTGGCACTGGCGGCCGTCCCGCCTGCCTTCCTGCTTTCGCGTTCGCAGCGCCAGCAGAGGGTTGCCACGCTGCGGGCAGCCGCCTCGGCAGGGGAATAGGCCGCGCCGCCCGACGAGTGCACTTTCGGGAAGCGCGACGCTAAATTGGGTATCCTTGCAACATGGAAACCAACAACATTCCCCGTCTACGCAGTTACATCCAGGCGATGACCCGTCTGGTCGAAGTTCACGCCGGCGACGAACCGACAATGCTCGCGGAAGGCGAAAAGCTCCTCAAGGCGCTCGTCAGTCACGATGACTGGCTGCCCGAGGCATTTGCGCAGCCCTCCACCGAGGGATACCGCCAGTACCTGCTCTACTGCGATCCACTTGAACGCTTTTCGGTCGTGAGCTTTGTCTGGGGCCCCGGGCAGAAGACCCCGGTGCACGACCACACCGTCTGGGGAATGGTCGGGATGATGCGCGGCGCCGAAATGTGCGAGGAATACAACGGCGTAACGCCCGGCAAGCCCTTCAAGGTGAGCGGCACCCACCGCATCGAGCCCGGCGAGGTCGATCTGGTATCCCCGACCATCGGCGACATCCACGTGGTGTCCAACGCCTATACGGACCGGCCTTCGATCAGCATCCACGTCTATGGCGCGAATATCGGCGCCGTACGCCGCCACGTGTTCGACCCGGCGACAGGCGCACCGCGCGAATTCATCTCGGGCTATCACAACACCGTGATGCCGAACCTTTGGGACCGTTCGCAGGAGCCGCGTTGAGCGTTCCGCAGCCGGTTCCGGAAACCGGGCCCTTCAGGTTCGACAACACCTATGCACGGCTGCACGGCGCGTTCCATACCCGGCTTCGGCCCACGCCGCTGCCGGAACCCTACCTGGTCGCGTTCAATCCCGCAGCGGCCGAGCTGATCGGCCTGAATCCTGCGTTCGCGCAAACTCCTGAATTCGTCGAGATCTTCAGCGGTAACCGGGTTCCCCCGGGCGCCGACCCGCTGGCTGCGATCTATGCCGGTCATCAGTTCGGCACCTTCGTGCCGCAACTCGGTGATGGACGCGCAATCCTGCTGGGCGAGGCCCGCGGTCCCGGCGGGAGTCGCTGGGATCTCCAGCTGAAAGGCGCCGGCCGCACGCCCTATTCGCGCATGGGAGACGGTCGCGCGGTGCTGCGCTCGACGATCCGCGAATACCTCTGCTCCGAGGCCATGCACGGCCTCGGAATCCCCACGACGCGGGCGCTTGCGATCACCGGCAGCGACGCCCCGGTGATCCGCGAAACGACCGAAACCTCGGCCGTGCTCACGCGCATGTCCCCCAGCCACGTTCGTTTCGGTTCGTTCGAGGTGTTCTTCTACCGAAAACAGCACGAGCAACTCCGCACGCTCGCGGACTACGTGCTGCGCGAGCATTACCCCGAACTGCTGAAGGCGGAAAAGCCCTACCTCGCGCTCCTCGCCGAGGTCGTCTACCGCACCGCCGAACTGGTTGCGCACTGGCAGGCCGTGGGTTTCTGCCACGGCGTCATGAACACGGACAACATGTCGATTCTCGGCCTGACGATCGATTACGGACCCTACGGATTTCTCGACGGCTTCGACTGGAACCATGTGTGCAACCATTCAGACGATGGCGGGCGCTACGCCTACAACATGCAGCCGAAGATTGCCCACTGGAATCTCTACTGTCTGGGCCAGGCACTGCTGCCGCTCATGGAAATGGACGAAGCCGAAGCCGCGCTGGCGCGTTTCGAACCGGCGTTCGACTCGGCCTACGCGACACTGATGCGCGCAAAACTCGGTCTGCAGACGACCGAAGACGGTGACGCGGCCCTGCTCGAGGATCTGCTCGGACTGATGCAGCGCAGCCACACCGACTTCACGATTTTCTTTCGCAGCCTCGCCGGCTTCGACTCGACGCCCGGTGCGATAAATACGCGGTTGCGCGATCAGTTCACCGAACGCGAAGCATTCGATGCCTGGGGCGAAGCCTATCGTGCCCGGCTCGCGCGCGAAGGCAGCCTCGATGCCGAGCGCGGCTCGCGGATGAACCGGACCAATCCGGCCTACGTGCTCAGGAACTGGATGGCCGAAGAAGTCATCGCCCTCGCTCGCGATGCGCGCGACTACACGCGGATCGAAGCGCTCCGGCAACTGCTTTCGAATCCTTTCGAAGACCAGGCTGGTCAGGAGCGCTACGCTGCACTGCCGCCGGACTGGGCCGGCGGGCTTTCAGTCAGTTGCTCGTCCTGACCCGGTCCCGCGTGCCTGCGGCCGCAGTCCTACTTCCCGCCATGCTCGCGCAGCATTTCGACGATCGGCCAGTTCTTGGCTGCCGTGGCGAGGGCCAGTGCCGTCGCCCCGCTCTGGCTCTTTGCGTTCACATCCGCCTTCGCCTCCAGCAGGCGTTCGGCCACTTCCTTGCGCGCGTAGAGCGCGGCCGTGTGCAGCGGCGTGGTGCCGTTTCTGGTCCTGCTGTTGACGTCCGCGCCACGCGACAACAGCAGGTCGATGATCTTCATCCGCCCCTTCATGACGGCATAGTGCAGCGGCGAGGCCCCTGATCCGGGATCCTTGGCCTCGATGCTGGCGCCCTGATCCAGCAATCTTGCCGTCTCGTCGTAATCGCCGCCAACCACCGCTTCATGAAGGCTGCGCGCAGTAACCCTGGCCGCAGGGGTGACCACGGGGACGACCGTCGGCGCGGCCCCAGGCGCCGCGGCGGCTGCCTTTGGTGCAGGTGCGGCAGCGGGGGGCGACGCGGGAACCCGGGCTGGCGCGGCAGGCGGCTCGGCCTGTTTCGCCGGTTCCGGGCTCGAACTGAAGATGCGTTTGAACAGGCTGCCCACACCCTCGACCACTTCACCGATCGAGGGGCCCTGAGGCTCCTGCTGCTGGGCATGCAGCGGCGACGCGCCGGCCAGCACCGCCACGAACACGATGGCAATCTTCGACTGCTGCGAATTCATGCCGTCCTCCTCCTTGCCCTCCAGCATACCGCCAATCGCGCTCCGTGGAGGGGTGTCCGCCGGGGAAATGCGCATGGCTCTCATTCTGGGGGAACCAGTCGATAATAGCCCTGTCGAAGCAACCGTCCAGCACAAGGAGGAACGCTTGAAATCCGGAAAGACCGACGCAGAATGGAAAGCCCTGCTCACCCCGATGCAGTACCGGGTGGCGCGCAAGAAGGGCACCGAGCCCGCATTCAGCGGCGAGTACCACGACAACCACGAAAGCGGGGTCTACCGATGTGTGTGTTGCGGCGCCGAGGTTTTCTCCTCCGAGCACAAATTCGATTCTGGAACCGGCTGGCCGAGCTACTGGCAGCCGGCAGTCGAGCAGAACGTCGCCACCGAGGAAGACTACAGTTTCCTGATGCGCCGCACCGAGGTTCACTGTGCTGCCTGCGAGGCACACCTCGGTCACGTGTTCGAGGACGGCCCGCAGCCAACCGGACTGCGCTACTGCATCAATTCGGCGTCACTCCGGTTCGAGAAGAAATAGGTCAGCCCGGCCTGCCGCAGCGGCTTCGCTCGGTCCCGTCGGCAGGGTGGCGGAGTGGTAAAATGAGAACCTCATGAAATTCCTCTTCGACCTCTTCCCGGTCATCCTCTTTTTCGTCGCGTTCAAGTTCTTCGGCATCTACGCCGCCACTGCGGTGGCAATGGTCGCCACGGTCGGTCAGATTGCGTGGGTGTGGCTGCGTCACCGCAAGGTCGAACCCATGCTCTGGGTCAGCTTTGCCGTCATCGGCGTGTTCGGCAGTGCGACGCTGCTCCTGCAGGACGAGAACTTCATCAAGTGGAAACCCACCGTGCTCTACTGGCTGTTCGCGGTGACACTTGTGGTGGCGCAAGTCGCCTTCCACCGCAATCTCATTCGCGCCATGATGGACAAGCAACTCCAGCTGCCCCCGGCCGCATGGACGCGCCTGCTCTGGAGCTGGGCGGGATTTTTCACCGCAATGGGCGCGGTGAACCTGTACGTCGCCTTCAACTACTCCACCGATATCTGGGTCAATTTCAAACTGTTCGGGGGCATGGGGTTGATGTTCGCGTTCGTGATCGCACAGGCATTATTCCTCTCGCGCTACATCGAGCAGGACGTCTCCGAGGGAAAGAAGCCATGAGCCTCGAGCCGGTCATGCGCCAGCGGCTTGCCGCCCTGGCGCCCGAAGCGCTGGAGATTGTCGATGACAGCGCGTCACACGCAGGCCATGCCGGTGCGGCGCCTGGCGGAAACACGCATTGGCGTGTCGCCATCGTTGCACGTGCGTTCGAAGGCAAGGCCAAGGTCGCCCGCCACAGGATGGTCTATGCGGCGCTCGGCGAACTGATGAATAACCCCATACATGCGGTGCAGATCCACGCACTCGCACCGGGCGAGCCGGACGCATGACGCGCGCCCGGGACCCGAATCCACTTACTCCTCAAAGGAAGCACATGAATACCCGACCCTGCTCTACGACTCGCGTCGCCACCCTGGGCGGTGCGCTGCTGGCAGCCTGCCTCGTCGCCGCACCGGCCTTCGCTCAGACGCAAAAGCCGGCGCCGGCGCTGCCCGCGGCGATCGCGCAGAGCGGCCCGGTCGCCAAGGTGAATGGCGTTGCAATTCCGCCGCAGCGCGCCGAGCTGCTGCTGCGCGAACGCACGCAGCAGGGCCAGCCGGACAGCCCGCAGGTGCGTGCCGCAGTGCGCGACGAACTGGTCAACAGGGAAATCATTTCGCAAGCGGCTGAAAAAAACGGCACTCACCAAGCAGGCGGAACTGCAGAACGAACTGGATCTGGTCCGTCAGACGGTGATCGTGCAGGCCTACCTGCGCGACTACATCCGCAGCCACCCGGTGACCGATGCGGAAATGCAGAAGGAATACGAACAGATCAAGTCCGAACTCGGCAACCGGGAGTACAAGGCGCGCCATATCCTCGTGGAGACGGAGGCCGAAGCCAAGGGCCTGATCGCCGAACTCAAGAAGGGCGCGAAGTTCGAAGACCTCGCGAGGAAGAGCACCAAGGACGATGGCACCCGCCAGCGCGGCGGCGACCTCGACTGGCAGTCGCCGGGCACGTTCGACAAGGATTTTTCGAGCGCGATGATCAAACTGGCGAAGGGAAAGTACACGGAAACGCCGGTCAAGACGCGCTTTGGCTACCATGTGATCCAGCTTGAGGACACACGCGACGCCAAGCATCCTCCGTTCGCCGAGGTCAAGGCCAACCTCGCACAGCGCCTGCAGCGCCTGCGCGTCGAAAAGCTCATCGCCGAATTGCGCGCCAAGGCGAAAGTCGAGTAACGAAATCCGACCTCCAACGTCAACCGGCAACGACTCATGCACACCGAAAAAATCAAGGTCCGCATCACCGAAACCGGCAAGACGATGGAGGTCGTCGTGCTTTCGAAAAAGCCCGAATGGATCGAGGTCGTGCTCGGGGAAGGCATGCACAGCGTGAAATGCCAGCTCACCCCGACCCGCAACGGCCATGCCTATGCGGGCTCCGTGATGGGCCGCGAGATCGTCTACGAGCGCAGTCGCGAGCAGGTCAAGGCGGAAGTGGAACTGTTCAACCCGGCGGCGCCGAAGGGCCGGCCGCGCTGAAGAACGCGCCCGGTCAGGCGCGCTCCAGAATCGTCACGGCACACGCGGCTTCGTCGAAGCCCATCACGCCACCACCGTTCTCGACCAGCCCGAGCGACGCGCCCCTGACCTGGCGGGCGCCTGCCTCGCCGCGCAGCTGGAGGCAGACCTCGTAGATCATCGACAGGCCCGTGGCACCCACCGGGTGACCCTTGGAAACCAGCCCGCCCGAGGGATTCACCGGAATCGCACCGTCGAGCGCCGTGGCCCCGGATTCGACCAGCGCGCCTCCCTCGCCGACTGCGCAGAATCCCATCATCTCGGCCTGGTAGATTTCGCAGAATGAAGTCGCGTCATGCAATTCGGCCAGGTCGATGTCCGCAGGTGACAGTCCCGCCGCACGGTAGGCTTTCTGTGCGGCGAAGTGCGACAGGCCCGGCTCATCGAGTTTGCGGTATTTTCCACCCGACAATGCGCAGGCGCGCACCCTGACCGCCCTTTCGCGCACGGCGCCGGGAAGGCAGGCGAGAAACTCCGCGGAACAAAGCAGCGCGGCGGCTGCACCATCCCCGATCGGCGCACACATTGAACGTGTCAGCGGATGGCTCACCGGCCGGTCCGCGAGCACTTCGTCGACCGTCATGTCGAAACGATACTGGGCCTTGGGATTCAGGCTGCCGTTGTGGTGATTCTTGGCCGCACCGGCGGCGATCTGCCGCTGCGTGGTCCCGTAGCGGCGCATGTGCCAGGCCGCCTGCATCGCGTAGGTGTCCATGAACACCGTGCGCCCCGGACCGGTCTCGAAAGGCTTGCCCGCCGCTTCGCCGGCGGCGCGGTAGTAGGCATGCCAGCGGGCGGCGTCGAGTTGATCGATGCCGCTGGCAAATATCTCAGCGACTCTTTCGGGACGATCCGGGCTGTAGAGTTTTTCCACCCCGATCGCGAGGCTGACCGCGGTCTGGCCGGACAGGACATCCTTCCACGCACCATGAAATGCCTGTGAGGCTGTAGCACAGCCGGACTCGACGTTGACCATGGGCACGCGCTCGGGGAATAGACCTTCGTCAACCAGGGGCGTAAAGCACACCTGCCCACGGATGCCGCCCTGCCCCCAGGCAAACATGCCGCAATTGCCGAACCATGCCTGCTCGATCGCGCCGCCGTCCGTCATGCCGGCGTCTGCGAGCACCTGCAGATAGGCTTCGCGTGCGAGGTCCTGGAACGAGCGGTCGGGGAACTTGCCGAACTCGGTGCAGGCGCTTCCAATGACATAGACGTCACGCATGGTCCGCGTCATTATCGCGCCGAAGGAGGAGGAATGCCATGGAGGTTCGTACCCAGATGAGAGACGCCGCGCTGCGCAATGCGCGGCGTACCGCAGTCGTGGCCGGAGCGCGAAGAGTCGATTTTTCGGAAGCCTGGTCGCGTGGCGTACGCATGGCCAATGCCCTGCGCGCGCTCGGCATCAGACCGCAGGACCGCGTCGGCGTTCTGGAGGACAACTGCCTTGAAGCCTCGGATTTCTTCCTCGGCGCCGCAATCGCCAACGTGGTGCGCGTCCCGCTGTATCCGCGCAATGCGCGTGCGGCCCATGTCCATATGCTAGGACATACCGGTTGCAGGGCGGTCGTGGTGGCGGAAAAGTATTCCTCCGAACTCGCGGGCATACAGACGGAACTGCCGGAACTCGAACACGTGATTGTCCGTGACGCGGGATACGAAGACTGGCTGATGGGGCATTCGGACCGAGACCCGGCGCTTCCGATCGACCCCGAAGACAACTACATCATCCGCCATACCGGCGGCACCACCGGACGCAGCAAGGGCGTGGCCTACACGCACCGCGCCTGGCTCGCAGCCGCGCGCGACTGGTTCTACCTCTACCCCCCGGTTGCGCCGGGCGACGCGTGCCTGCATATCGGACCGATCAGCCACGGCTCGGGCTATCTCTTCACGCCCATGTGGCTCGGCGGAGGCGTCAATGTCATGGTCGACCGGTTCGAGCCGAATCTGATTCTCGATGTCATGGAGGCCGAACGAATTGCATACATGTTTCTCGTGCCGACCATGCTGAATGCCATCAACCACATCCCCGGCATCGAGAAACGCCGGTTTCCGGATCTCAAATGCATCCTGATCTCCGCCGCACCGATCGCTGACGACACCGCGCTGCGTGCGCATCGCCTGTTCGGCGACGTGCTCTACCAGGGTTACGGCCAGACCGAAGTCCTGCCGATCGCGATGATGGGTCCGAAGCAGTGGTTCGCCACCGACCTGCCTGGATCCACCCCGTTGCGTTCCTGCGGCATGCCCCTGCCCTACGCGCAGTTGCAGATCTGGGACGAAAACAACCAGCCGGTCCCCGCGGGCGAGACCGGCGAGATCGTCGCGAAAACAGACGGCCAGATGAAAGGGTTCTGGAACGATCCCGAGGGGACCGCCGAGCGGGTCGTCGACGGATGGGTGAAGACCGGCGATGTCGGGCGGCTCGACGATAACGGCTACCTGTACATGCTCGACCGTGCCGGCGACATGATCATCTCCGGGGGGTACAACATCTACCCGGCCGAGTTGGAAAACGTTCTGACCGGCCACCCAGATGTCATCGAAGCAGCGGTGTTCGGGATTCCGGATGCGAAATGGGGGGAGACACCGTGCGCGGTGTGCTCCATCAAGGAAGGCGCTACGGTGAATGAAAATGCCCTGGCAGAACTGTGCGCCGAAAAACTCGGGCGCTACATGCGACCGGGAAGGATCGTGCTGCAAACCGGAGCGCTGCCCAAGACGCCTGTCGGAAAGATCAAGCGCAAGGAACTGCGCGAACCATTCTGGGTCGGCCGGACCAGGCGGGTCGGCGACACCTGACGAACCCGGCGGACGCATCCGCACACCCATGAACGCACTGTATGGGCGCACGGTGCAGACGAACCGCACCGGCTTCGAGCACGCAAGACAGGTGCGCTCGCAGGAAATACTTCTGGGCACGCGACTTGCTTTGAGCGGATGAGCATTCGCCGTACTCAAACGGCGCCGAATTTCGCAATCATCCACCAGGAGCAATCAATGATTCGAGCATTGCGCAGGTTATCCTTTGCCGCATTCGCGGCAGCTGCGGTCAGCATGCTGGCACCGGCGGTATCACACGCCCAGCAGAAGGTTCTGAAATTCATCCCGCAGGCCGACCTGCGCATCCTCGATCCCATCGCCACCACGGCGTACATCACGCGCAACCACGGCTACATGGTGTACGACACGCTGTTTGCGATGGACGAGAAGTTCCAGGTCAAGCCGCAGATGATCGACAAGTTCGAGATCAGCAAGGACAAGCTCACCTATACATTCACCCTGCGTGACGGCCTGAAGTTCCATGACGGTGCCCCGGTCCGTTCGGCGGACTGCATCGCTTCGATCGACCGTTGGTCGAAACGCGACGCGCTCGGGCAGAAACTCGCCGAGGCGGCCGAGAGCTGGACGGCTGTAAACGACAAGACGTTCAAGCTGAAGCTGAAGAAGCTCTTCCCACTCGCGCTGGAAGCGCTCGCCAAGCCGTCCTCGAACGTGCCGTTCATCATGCCCGAGCGCATCGCCAAGACCGATCCGTTCAAGAACATCGACGATCCGACCGGTTCCGGCCCGTTCAAGATGGTGAAGTCCGAATGGGTGCCGGGCAACAAGGTCGTGTACGTCAAGAACACCGACTATGTGCCGCGCAAGGAACCTGCTTCGTGGGCCTCCGGCGGCAAGGTAGTCAAGGTCGACCGCGTCGAATGGATCTACATCCCGGATTCGGCGACCGCCGCCGCGGCATTGAACGCGGGTGAGGCCGACTGGTGGGAGCAGATGCCGCCCGATCTGATTCCGCTGCTTTCGAAGAACAAGGAGATCGCGGTCAAGAACATCGACCCGCTGGGTTCGATGGGCATGATCCGCTTCAACTTCCTCCATCCGCCGTTTGACAACATCAAGATGCGCCAGGCCC
>CAWJNP010000031.1:0-62222 GCA_963844255.1 uncultured beta proteobacterium | reverse complement strand
GGCAAGCAGGCCGTTCTGCAGGATCACCGAGATCCCAAAGGTCACCAGCAGCGGCGACAGGATCTGTCGCCGAGCGTCGGATTGAGCAGGAAACGCTGCATCGCATAGCCGATCGCCGCCATCAGCGGCACGACGATGACGGCCGACGCCAGCGGATGCAGCCCGGTGAGCTGGACGATGACCAGCGCGACATAGGCGGCGAGCACGATGAGATCGCCATGCGCGATGTTGACGAGGCGCATGACCCCAAAGATCAGCGACAGGCCCGCCGCAAAGAGCGCGTAGAGGCCGCCGAGCAGGACACCCTGGACGATCGCGTTGACCCAATCGATCAGGCTCTATCCATCTGAGGCAGCAACACGTTGGACGCAGTACCCCCACCCCTTACCCCTCCCCTCAAGGGGGAGGGAGACCGGAGCCGGTTGCGCCAATCGGTAGAGACGTTCGAGGATTTGGTGAAAGGTGGAAGCCCCCCTCCCCATTGAGCGGAGGGGTAAGGGGTGGGGGTACGCAAGCCGCAAGGACGCGTCCATTTCATTGGTGATGGGCCCATCCACGCGTCTCCCGAAATAGGCGTCGGTGATGGCGGCGCGGGTGTGGTCGGCGGGGGCGCCGGCGAGCGAGACGCGGCCTTCCTGCAGGCAGGCGAAGGTTTTGCGCCGGCGGCCTGCACCCGGCGCTCAAGACGAAGTACTTCCGCGTCGGGCACATGGGCGGGGTGACCAGGAGCGATTCCGTCACCACCGTCAGCGCCATCGAGCGGGCGCTCAAGGCGTGCGGGCACCCGGTCGAGCTGGGCCGCGGAGTGGCCGCGCTCTGAGCATCCGCCTCCCTCTCCCCCGCGGGGGAGAGGGTCGGGGAGAGGGTGCGAGATGCCGGTGCCGCGGCTCAGGCGGCGTCCACATAGCCCTGCACCTCGCGCCCCAGCGCCTTCACCTTCGAGGGATCATCCTCCGCGAAGATCTTCTCGAGCACGGCGTGGTCCTGAAAGAGCCGCGCCTTCGCGGCCATCATGTACTGCTCGGCGGTGGCGTAGCTGACACCGTCCGCCTCGAAGCGGCCTTCCACCACTGCGAAAAGCACGCGTCGGACAGCGCCCCATCGGCGCGGGGGGTGTGGCCGAAGAACGGGCGAAAGGAGAACGACTCACCGCGGGCCATCGCGGACTTCAGGGTCTCAAGGTCGGTTGGGCTCATTCCACCGCTGACCATACTGCCGGAGTTAAACTGACTCTATCTCCGCGATGGATGGGCCAGCGGGTCATGGTCTTCGCCGCGAGCACGATGGCGTCGCCCACCAGCGGGGAGGCGAGGTAGCGGCCATTCCAGCTCACCCCCACCAACTCCGCCGTGCGGAGAATCCCCTGCTGTTGCGCGTTCCTCCCCCGCAGCGTCGCGTCGGCGAGCGCGAAGCCCGTGGCCGAGGGCGACACGCCCATCACCAGCGGGCCGGAATCGACGTCCCCGCCCCGCGGCTCGCCCACCGGCCACTCGCGAATGCCGTGCGAGCCAGCCGCCGAGCGCCGTGTCCCCGAAGGTCACCCAGGTGCGCTCCGACTGCTCCGCGGCGAAGCGTTCGTCGACGAAGGGCAGGTAGAACGAGTTCCACGCCGCGCCGCTGCCGCGCGCCCGCTGGCCGGGAGCGAAGACGAGCACGCCGTTGTCGGCATCGAGCCACCGGGCGTGCAGCTTCCCGAGCCAACGCGACTTCAGCTCGGCGTGCCGGGCCTCCCCCACGCAGGCGTCGAATTGCATCAGCGAGGCCAACACCACCACGTTGTCCGGCACGTAGGTCTCCCCCGGGTAGGTCTCGATCAGCCCTGTGGGCGACGTGTCGATTCGCCGGGCCAACGCGGCGACCAGGCGCTCGTGCAGCGCGACGTCTCGCGTTCCGCCCAGCAGGCAGGCCGCGTCGAGCGCCAGCACCACGTGGCCGAGGTAGCCCGCGTGCCCATCGGGACGCTCCAGCGTGTCCATCGCGTCGCCGCCCCACTGCCGGGTGTCGTAGGCGCGCACCTCTTCCGAGGCGAGCTGCGCGGCCCAGGCCGAGACCTGCTTCGCCCGCTGCAGCTGCGTCTCCGGGTAGCGGAAGCCCAGGTTCGCCGCCGCGACCGAGGCCATCGAGAGCGTGCTCAGCGTCCACTCGCCGTCGAAGGGGTGTCCGGGTGCGACCCCGGGGAGCTCACCTGCCGCGATGCGCGTGGCGAGGTAGTCGAGGCGCGCTTCGGCGTCGGAGCGCTCACTCGTCCCGCAGGCTTCGACCCGGAAGACGTCGAGGGCGATGAACCCCAGGAGCAGCAGCCCGAGCTTTCGTTTCATTCCCCTACTGTGGCCGCCGTCAGCGAGTCCGCGAGCCCCGGCCGGATGAACGGTCGACTTGCGGTGCCCAGCGGCTCGATTCCATTCCCCACCGACGGTCCCTGTGAAACCATCCGCGCCATGCGTCTTCAGGTCATCGCGTTCTTCGCCTCAGCCCTCGTCATGGGCCTCATCGGCCTTTCCGCCTGTCAGCCCCCCGATCCCTGCGCGAGCTGCAGTGGGTGCTGCAACGCCACCGGACAATGCGAGAGCGGCACCAGCAACCTGGCCTGTGGCTCAGGCGGGTTCGCCTGCAGCGCCTGCGGGACCGCGCAGCAGTGCCTGACCGGCAGCTGCGTGTCGATCGGAGGCACGGGCGGCGGCTCGGGTGGCGGCTCCGGAGGAGGCTCGGGCGGCGGTGGCTCGGGCGGCGGCACCGGCAACGTCGTGTACCTGACCACCCCGGACGGAGGGCAGGCGGTCAGCATCGCCGCGGGAGATCCGTGCTCCGGCTTCTCGCAGCTGTTCGCCGAGTACACCACGGCGATCCGCGACTGTCCGGGGCAGGGAGCTCCTGGCGTGTATCTCTCCGAGGCGTCGTGTCGGGGCCGCCTCCCCTTCTGCCAGACGGTCGACCGGGAGCAGATGGACGTGATGTTGAACTGCTTCCGCCGCCTCGAGCCCTGCACCCAGCAGACCCTGACGACCTGGAACAATCGCGCCTCGGTCTGCAAGGGACTGGCGCAGGGGCTCAGCCTGCACCCCGCCCCAGCCGGCGACGTAATCGCCGACCGCGAATTTCGGATTGTTCGAGGCGACCACCCTGCCCGCGGTTCCCGCACGCATGACCTCGCCGAGCGCCACCGGCGGAATATAGGAGCGGCCCTCGTTCATCCAGCCGCGCATCGCCGGGTCGAGCGACACGTACATGACGCGGATCAGCACCTGGCCGGGTCCGGGCTCCGGTATCGCCGCTGAGGTGAACTCGAAGTCGCTGCGCTTGACCATACCGACGGGGCGCGCGGAAAGTTTGAACTGGCGGTTCTGGGCTGTCATGGGGAATCCTTTGGAATGCGCGGGTTGCGAAGTGCGTACAGAGGGCGCCGATGATAATGGATTGCCGGCCGCGTCAGACCGCGAGACTCAGGCACCCACCCACCGGCTGCGAAAGATGAAGTACACGGCACCGAGCAGGCACAGGCCAGCCCAGACGTAATCGAGCTTCAGCGGCTCCTTCAGGTAGAACAGCGCAAAGGGCACGAACACCGTCAGGGTGATGACCTCCTGCAGGATCTTCAGCTGCGCCACGCTGAGTACCGTATAGCCGATCCGGTTGCCCGGCACCTGCAGCATGTATTCGAAAAACGCGATGCCCCAGCTCACCAGCGCGGCCACCACCCAGGGCTTCTGGTTCAGTTCCTTGAGGTGCGCGTACCAGGCGAATGTCATGAAGACATTGCTGAGGGAGAGCAGGAGGATCGTCAGCCAGATCGGGCGCATGCGCAATTCTGCCTGAGCCGGGCGGCGTCCGGCCAATCGGGGATACGGCCGTCCCTACCCTTCGCTTCAGCCGCCGGCGCGTTCGGATTCGACGACCCGGCTCACGACCGGATGAAGGGACATCCTCTGCCGGTGCGCCGCAACCCTGGGAAACCGCGCCGGGTCGACGCCGTCTGCCTCGAGCCATTGCGCAAGCGTGAACAGGTACATGTCGCTCACGCTGTAGTGCTCGCCGAGCACCCATTCCCCGAGCAGGACTTCGCGCTCGATGAATTCGAAACAGTCGCCCACGGTCTGCGGCACCTTCTTCTGCATCGCCGAAATTGCCGCCGGATCATCCACCCAGCGGTGGCCGCGCATGCGGTGCGCATGCGCGACGTGCACCGTCGAGCACAGGTAGCTGTTGAACTCATTCATTCGCGCGAGTTCGTACGGGTCATCCAGGGGCGCGAGACCCGCGTCCGGAAAACTCTGGCAGACGTACAGCAGGATGGCCGGCGTCTCCGTGAGAATCCCGCGATCGGTGACCAGCGCCGGCACGCGGCCCTTGGGATTCAGGCGCAGATAGTCGGCAGAGCGTTGTTCATTGTGCGAGAAGTCGACGCGCACGGTCTCGTACGCTGCGCCTGCCTGCTCGAGCGCGATGTGGGACGCGAGTGCGCAGGTGTTGGCGGCGTAATACAGGGTCAGCATTTCGAACTCTCCTTCAGGGTTGTGCGGCGTCGGTGCGGTCCACAGCGAATCCGCCTTGCACGTTCATTGTTCCACACCGATCACGAAAAGGACCGCGTAGTCTTGCTTGCTGCAACCCTCCACCGGCGGCATGACACCGCCCGGCTCCACCGGAAACCCTGACTTCTTCACCCTCACAGGCACGCAGGAACCGCCACCTGCCGCCGGGGTGTAGCGGGCCGAGCGACACCCGAGGTGCGTCACATCGTGCAGCGTGGCCTTGTCGGCCAGCTCCCATCGGCGGTTGCCGTTCCCGTCGGCCGGATGGATGGTCAGCACTGTCGTGACCTCGCGATCGCCCGTGACCAGATACCTGCCGGGCGCAAGCGGAAACTTCGGCTGCTCCATGATCAGACCATGCTCCTCCAGCCACCAGTCGGCGCGGTCGAACTTCCAGCCCTCCGGGGCAACGCCACCGCTCTTTTCCAGCTTCGCGAACTCCTCGAGCATGACGCCGCGCGGACCGGGATCCTCGCGCCACAGGCCCCAGGACTCGGCGTTCCCGCCGGCGTTTGCGCCCGGCTCGCCTAGCGCGGCGATGAACTGCGTGAGGATCCGCTTGAATTTCACCTTGCCTGCCTCCGCGGCGTGGACCTGCTGGCCAAAGACGAACAGCAGCAGGAGGAAGGCTACCACCAGACAGGAACGTGCGATTGCACAAGGATTCATCGGAAAGTCCTGCCGAACTGCGCGGCCGACCGGATCGAGTTCACAGCTTCGGCCCGATTCGCTCCACCGCGTCGCGCGATGTAATTACCGGGTGCACTTCAAACTCCACGAGATCAGACCAGTTCGACATCCACTGCTCGAGGCTCGCGCGATCCGGCGCCTCCATGATCTGGTAGCAATGCGTCATGTCGTCCGTGATCCAGCTGGAAATGTAATTCACACCTGCGGGGGCCATCCGGCCGGACTCGCGAAACCGGCGATACACCGGCACCGCATCGCCGTTTCGAAAGCGTTCGATGATCATGTAGGTAGTGAGCGTCACGGCGATTCTCCCCTGCGATTGTACGGCTGGCCTGTACGCCGCCGCCTCCGGTTCCAAAGACCCACGGTCAGCCAGACCGCCACCCCGAAAACCCCGGCCGCGACGCAAGCGATGTGCAGGTCGCCAATGGATATGGCCCCGAGAAGTCGCGTTGGACGCGGACCACGGCGAAAGCGGCGTCATATCCGAGTGCATGATGCTATCCAGTACGACGTGGCTGTAGGTACCGACGAACGCCCCGGTTGCAGATGGCACCCAGCCGATGCCGGCAGGCGAACCAAGCCACCCGACGCCGTGATGCGCAAGTTCGACGTTCCAGCGCGTCAGGATGATCCTGCACAAGGGCGGCGCAAGCAGCGCGACCAGGATCCCGATGATCGTCGCGCCGACATAGCTGTGGCTCCATCCGTGCAGCACGCTGGCCTGGCGAATCATGCCGACCAAGGGCTCGATATCCATCGCGACCTGCGCAATGCCGAACACCAGCACACTGAAATACCTCCCGGACGCAGCCTTGAGCGCCAGCGCCGGCCCCATGTGGAATGGCGTGAACGGCATGCTACCGGCTCACTTCGTCACATTGGACGGCCCTGGGGTCATCGGCACAAAACCTCGGTTTGCTGCGCCCGGTACGTTTGAGCACACCGGTTGCGAAGACGTTGTGTCCGAAGCCGCAGCCAGCGTGGTCTCCGGTCTGCTTCAACTCGACTCGATTTGACTGAAAGCGGAAACTGATTTCACACACCCCGCTATCCGTGGTTTTCCTGAAGTCCCCGGCGTTTTGACGGAGAGAAAATTCGCCTTCGATCCAGCCGGAGTTATACGATGGACCGCCCCGCGATATCTCCAGCTGAAACCTGACGGTCTCTTTCGTTTGTTCGGTTTTCAGCCAGAGTCCCGATTCCGCCGGACCCGAATATTCCCAGGTGCCCGTAAGGCTCTGGGCGCCCCAGACGCTTCCCAATGGAAGCAGGAAGACCAGTAACAGCCTTAGCGATGCGACACGCATTCAGCGGAGAAGCGATCTTCCTTCAGGCCTTCGGATAGCCGCGCTCCTCGAGATCGACACGATCCTCCTCGAGCGCGATATCGACATCGCGTTGCAGCCCCATGCGCACCAGCGGTGCAAGGAGCTTGAGCACCCCCTTCACGGGCATCTCGACCGTGGTCCGGACGCGCGTGCTTTCGGGGCCTGTGGCCTCAAACTGCTGGGTGATCAGCAGCCCTGCATTCGATCCGGAGAGGCTGCGCAGCGTCGAGCTGCCATCGTTAAGGCGGGAGACTTCGATCTCGTCCTCCTGGAGAATGCCGAGGACGCGCCGGCGTCCCGTGAATACACACCCGCCGTCCTTTGCGTGCACGTTGCTGACGGCAAGTTCGGCATGCACCGGGGTCGAGGCGTGATGCCCCATGTCGACAAACTGCGCCTGAACGACCGCAATCGGGCGTGCAATGAGCTTTTCACCGTGAACGACAATGCTTGCCATGCTTCCTCCACCTGGTTGCGCCACGTCCTGCAAGCGTGGCCCCTGTGCGTATTGTTCGATGGCGTTTTCACGCCGATTCGCCATCCTAGCAGGGCCCTGCATGCCGCGCGGATCGGCATTGCGCGGCACACTGTCCACACCCAATGTCCCGGCGTAACGGAAAGAATGGAATCAAGGGTATGGCAGCATTTACCTTGCAGCGAAAAGAAGCCACGCGAGATGGCCCATGAGCGCAAGCAGGGGCAGCGCCGCGACGACAAAGAAAATGGTTCGCAGCGGTTGTCTGGACCCAAGGTAGGCCCAGGAATGGAGCCATCGCGCAACGGTGAAGACGGCGAAGTACAGGGTGGCAGGACCCGATGGGCCGCCCGCGAGCACAAAGACCAGGCCCAGTATCAGAAACGGAACGATGCTGGCCTGGGCGTTGGCGTGCGCCCGCAGTACCCGCGCAATCTCCGGGGGATCGATCTGCGCAAGCGTTGCACTGAATCGAGATGCGTCTTCCGGATTCAGGGTTGACCTGGCCTTGTTTCGCGCGGCGCCGCTGTACGCCCACAGAAACACGAGATTGCCCGACAGTGCGATGCACGTGACGGCATAGGCCACGAAAGCAGGGTTGTTCAACAGGTTCATTCCGCCTCCGAGCGAAGCTTTTTCAGCTCCGCATAGACCGCGCCAGCCAGTTCGGGACTGTTCGTCATTGAATCAATTTCCGCCTTGGAGATCCAGCCAAGCTTTGCTCGATAGCTGCGCTTTTCCTCGATCAGGCGCCGATACTGTTGCAGCAATCCGGCCGGATCCTCGACCACAATTGCCCGGCATCCCGGAAAATTTGCCAGTTTCGACGCAACACGCGATTTGTGGGCATTGAGCAGTGTCAGCGGGGCCGTCCTGAACGGAAAGAAAAGGGAATCGACTGATGGCGGGGACGAAATCAAGCCGGCAGTTTCAGCATTGCTGGTCACTATGAACGAGCCGTCGTCAAACTCCGAGCCGAACCCCACGCACTGCCTGGTCCTGAGCGTCTTGAACGCCCACGCGGGTGAATCAATCCAGCGCAGATTGAGGAGTCCGGTGGTCAATTTCCTGGCCACACGCCAGATTCGTGGCTTGATCTGATAGTAGTCGGCGCTGATGGTCCCATCCGCCGATGAAAATGCGCGCGTCATGGATCTTGCGAAAAACGTTCGCGACTCCTGGGACAGGACCCGGAACTCGAGGTCGGCCACGTGCCTGAAAGACTGCGCTTCAACCCATGCTCCGAAATCAGCGTACGCCGACAGGTCCAGATGGCCAAAGTCCGCTGCGGACGCCGGCACGATTTCCAGCGGCGCGTCGTAGGTCCTGCGCATCGTTTCCAGGATCTGTCTTGCTGCTTCCTGAGGCGTACCCAGCATCGTCGCAATCCTCGTTCCTACGATTGTGTGGCCTTAGCATGGCTGCCGGCAAGCATGAGCCTTGTGGCAACCGGGAGCCAGAGTTCCTCGATCCACGCAGGTTGATTCAGATGGTGGACCAGTTCGACCTTCCATTTGGCCGACGCAAGCTCGTTGAACATCCCCCACGCGGCGTCGGTGTTCGTCGAATGAACGATCACGGGACAAACCGGATTGCGCCTGGACAAGAGATCGGCTATCACCCGTCCCGACCCAGGATCAGGATCGGATGGGGCGTCCTTGTAGAGGTCGTGGTCGAGAGAAATCAGCTGCGCGTCACCCAGCAGGGAGTCGATTTCCGCGATCATCGCCGGCGCAGTGCGCCATGCCCTGATTACCCACTCGTTTCCCAGCCGATGCACGACCTCATCGAAGCCGCGAAGTCGTGTGTGGTCATCGTCAAGTATGAGGAGCAGCCGGGGCACTCTGGCAACAGATCCCTCCGCACGGACTACCATTTGTTTTCCTACAGTGGATGATCAGGCATCGTCAGTCACAACCCCCAGCGCGTTCAGTTTTCCGACCAGGGCCGGAAGGTCGTTTGCTTCGTCGTCATGGAACAGCGCATGTATTCCCAGAGCACTTGGCGCCACCAAATTGGCCTGATTGTTGTCGATGAATACGCTCTCTTCAGGGCGCACCGAGGCGACGCTCAAGGCATGCAGGAAGATTTCCTTGCCTTCCTTGCTTGCGCCGATTTCCGCTGAGACGACGATGGGCTTGAACAATGCAGCCAGTTTCTGCGTCGTCTTGAGATGGTCCATCCGGTCTTTCTTGTTGTCCGTGATGATGCCCACGGCGTAGCTGGCGCCAAGCCGGCGAGCCAGCGAGAACATGCCGCCATTTACGGGCGTGCTCCCAAAGGCCTCATGCAGCAGGCTGATGGGCATTTCCTTTCCCAGTTCGCGACAGACAGTCGCCCAGATTCGAGCATGCGTGGTTCGGCCTAGTGTCAGGTCCTTGTTATGGCGAGCAAAGACGGCTTTCACTTCCGCGAAGTCCATGCCAGTCGCCTGACTCAGGTAACGCGTGGTCGTCATGGAGCCTGTCTTGTCGGTCGTAAGAACGCCGTCATAGTCGAAAAAGACGGCCTTAATCAAAGCGCGCTCGATTCGAAAGTGCAACTATCGGAGCGTGACATTGGAGATGCCCAATCTGGAGTTGGGCGGCGCCCGCCGGCCTCCACCTCGACCGGCTTTTCAGGCTGCACCCCTCGCCTCCAGAAAAGCGTACCGGGACCTTTTCTCCGGTGTTCAGTCGCTTCGCGATCTCCACGGGTAAATATTTTCCGCGAACAGGAACCGGGCCTGCGGCCGTGACGTACGTCACGTCGGCCGGTATGGCCGACGTTGGATCCCCATGCTTCAGGGCGCGGGCAATCACGGGGTCGGCGCTCTCCATCGTTCCGTATTGCCCGTCATTCCAGAATTCATACCAGCGATAAGCGTCACCTGCGCCGATGACAAATCCGCAAATGGCTGCCACATAAAGCCACGCGACAAAAGTTATTGTCCCCATCGTCCGCCTCCTGCCCGGCTGTCCGACGCAAAGTTTCCGGCGGTCAGACGGGCTTGGCATGGGTCGCCTTTTGGACCAGGACCAGAACCATTCCGGCCAGGATTTCCAGTCCCCAAGGGGTGAGGTATGCCCAGGCCGGGATCTGGGATGGAGACCACCACAGCCCCAGACAGATGAATAGCGGGCCGGCAAATGGCACACCGGACATGCGCTTGGCTTGTCCCTTCCGGATGCGTACGCGAATGCGGACAGCAGACACAAAAAGAGTCAGCACGTGCGGGATGAGCCCGACCGCGATCGGAAGAAGCGCAAGTCCCCATTTTGCGTACCAGATCCCGGCAGCGGATTCGGAAGTCGGCTGGCCCATGACAGGCTCTGAACCGAAATAAAAAAGCAGGATGAAGGCCCTGTTCATAAGCGACCTACCGTTACGCGTATCCGGCCCGCCAAAGTTAGCCGGCATTTTCGAGCACGACTGCTGTACAGAATGGCGTTGCCATCACTACCCGCCTCTACCGAAGCGCGCCGCCTCGATTGCCGCGATGTCGATGTTTCTCATCTGCATCATGGCTTCGAACGCGCGCTTTGCTGCGGCGGGATCGGGATCGGCTATCGCTTCCGTCAAGGCGACCGGCGTAATCTGCCAGGAGAGGCCCCATCTGTCCTTGCACCAGCCGCACTCACTTTCCTCGCCTCCGTTTCCAACGATGGCGTTCCAGTAGCGGTCGGTTTCCGCCTGGTCAGAGGTTGCGACCTGGAAGGAAAACGCTTCGCTGTGTTTGAATACGGGGCCGCCATTGAGGCCAAGGCAGTGGATTCCCATGACGATAAACTCTACCGTCAACACATCACCCTGCTTCCCGGAAGGAAAGTCTCCGGGCGCGCGAAGCACGGCACCGACGGATGAATCAGGAAATGTCTTCGCATAGAAGCGCGCCGCGTCTTCGGCGCCGCCGTCGTACCAGATGCAGACTGTGTTCTTTGCCTTCTTCATCGTCTGATATCTCCACGCTTATGGTGGCTCAGGTCCCGGCCCAGCGGCGGCGCGGCAGCACCGTTCGCAACAACCGGTTGTCAGGCGTCATTGTGCCCGTGGCGCCGGAGTACGACATGGGTGGCCTTCTCCGACGCGACGAACTGGACGCATTCGTATCCCAGGGCACGCACGTCAACCCCCTCGAACAGTCGCTCTCCCCCGCCCAGCAGGACCGGCGAGATGGCGACGTGCAGCTCATCGATGAGGCCCGCACGTAGATATTGCCGGATGGTGTCGGCGCCGCCGCCAATGCGCACATCCATCCCGTTGGCTGCGTCGCGCGCCCGGTCAAGCGCCTCGCGAATGCCGCCCGTGACGAAGTGGAATGTCGTCCCGCCGTCCATCCGGATGGGCGCGCGCGCGTGATGCGTCAGGATGAAAGTTGGAACGTGATAAGGCGGGTTGTCCCCCCACCAGCCTTTCCAGTTCATGTCGGGCCAGGGACCGCGAATCGGTCCGAACATGTTTCTTCCGAGAATCCAGGCGCCGACATTCCTGAAGCCCCGCGCAGCGAAGTCGTCATCGACCCCCGTTGTGCCGCCGTCGGTGCCAAACAGGGTCCGTTGGATCGTACGTGTCGGGAACAACCACTGGTGCAGATCCGTCCCGCCCACGCCGAGCGGATTGCCAATGTCCTGATTCGGACCGGCGCCGTATCCGTCAAGCGAAATGGTAAAACCCTCAACCCGGACGCGTGTCATATTCATTCCTTCCTTTCGATTGACGCCTGACGTGGAAACCCGCGGCGCGCGGGCAGGCCTGGCCTGCGCCCGGTTGTCAGGCGCCCAATCACCGCCGACATCAGTCACGATCCGGCGCGCCAAGCGGAAAGTAGCTTCGGTAGGGCCGCGCCTCGTCCACGGCACGGGCGACGGATGGGTGGGCCAGCAGGCGGGCGCGATAGGCCAGAAGATTGCCGTGCGCGGGCGCAATTCGATGGGCCCAATCGGCATAGAAAAGTGACGGGGCCGCAGCGCAATCGGCCAGGGTGAAGGCGCCTCCGGCAACCCAGGTACAGCCGGCGAGGCGCTCATCCAGCCAGGCGTAGATCCTGTCGAGCAAGCCACGCGCCTCGGTCACGCCATGGGCGTCGCGCTCGGACTCCGGACGAAGCTGGTTCAGGACGACCTTCTGCATTGGCGTCATGACGCAGTTGTCGAAGACGCGATCGAGCATGCGTGCTTCGATGCCCGCGTCGCCTTCCGGGATCAGACGAACCAGGCCGGGATGGTGAATCTGGAGATACTCGATGATCGTGCTGGACTCCAGGATCGTGCGGCCCCGATCCTGTAGCACGGGAAAGCGCTTCAGCGGCCAGAGGGATGCGAGCTCGGCGTTTGCGGTGGGATCCTCGAGGCTGCGGTACTCGAAGGACGTGGCATTCTCGTAGAGGGCGATCAGCACCTTCTGGCTGTAGGACGAGAAAGGGTGGGCGTACAGCTTCATCGATTCTTCTCCGCGTGCATTTTATCTCTACCGGCTGACCTGGCCACGTTCGGCACATCTTTGATATTCGCTGCATGACAGGTATCCCCATGGTTGGCGTGGAAGTCTCCCAAATGTTCGTTTGGCCGGAGAGGTCCCGCCAAGGCCTCAGCCGGCAATCATTGCGATGCCGCAGCCTCCGAGAAATAGCCCCGGCAGTCCCATGAAAACAACGAATCCAATCTCCCCGTGTGCCAGCGGGCGACCGCGGAGGAGGAATGCTGCAAGCGCGCAGAGGCAGAGATACGCCACCACGATGCCGGGCCAGGTATTCTCCAGCGCTGCCCAGCCATGGGCACGTCCCAGGCCGAACAGAAACAATCCCGCGACCATGAGTATCGTCGAGGCAAGCGCAATCCGCGTCGAGCCTTGGGGCGGCACCAGCCAATTCGGTGCCGCCTGCACGTCGGTTGCGGTGCGAATCACTGCCAATTTCGCGACCGCGGCACGCAATGCGTCTGGATGGAGCAACTCCGCCTTGAATGTCCTGATGGCGGACAATTCCTGCCCCACGTGCATGACGGTGTCGAAGCCAAGCGCAAACAGTGCGCGTACTGCCTCACGCGTCCCGACGTCGGCGAACATGGACTCGACCAGGTCGTGGCCGGCCAAGTCGCGGCTTCCCTCGCGAGTGATTGCGAAATTCGCGCCGGCCGCCTTCGGGACCCTTATCACGGTCCTTGACGGCGTCGTGTGAGCACCCGGCACCGCAGTCATCACGAACGGCGTCTCGTGAAGCGTACCTCGTACCTCCGGTATGCCGAACAGCGAAGTTGCCACCTCGAATCCTGCGGCCCCGAATTTGGCTTCCAACTCCGGATTCCGGAGGGCGCGTGCGCGGCCCCGCATCAACATGATGGCGAGCCAGAAAATCACGCCAACCGTCACAACTGCGATGAACAGCCGAGAGATTACCGAGGTGATGTCCACACTGTTTCCTCCGGCACGCTATCGACTTCAGGCACGCGCGGCGCTTTGCGCGTCGGCCTGCAAGCCCTTGCTAGGTGGCACGCTTCCGGACTCCGCCTTACCTTGAGAGTTAGAAATCGACCAATCGCGCACACTTTTTAGTCGGCCTCCCGTTCCCACACTACGCGGATTTCGCGGGTCTCCCCGCTGACTCGCATTGATCCAGCCAACACAAGGCGCGCACCCTCGAGCCTGGCGTTGCGCAGGTTCGACACGCCGACGAGCTTCGGGTCGGAGCACAGTTCGAGGTGGTGGGTGACCGCGAAGCCCGCCTCGTCTACGGTGTAGTCGCCGAAGTAAGCGAAGTAGCCTTCGCCCATGATGTGGACGGAGACTTTTCCATCCGCGGAATACTGCAGGACGCCGAGGGCGTCTCGTCCCATGGGGTACTCGACGCCTGTCGTGTAGGAGACGAGACGCCAACGGCCGACGAGGGCATCTCGCTTGAGGCGCACGCCCTCATGGTCTGGCGAACGGTCACCATGCTGGTGCATGTGTCACCTGACGTTGACGTTTTGCCGCGCCGGAAGAAGCGCGCAGCGCTGATAAGGAGGCGTCGGTCAACAACGCGCTGTTAGACGACACCTTGCACAAGCCGGGAGTACTCATCGCAGCGGTCTTGCCGCGACCCAGGCCAGGGCTAGCAGACCGCACCCGAACGCCGAAAGAACCGTCGCCAAGACGTACGCGCTCGGGTCTTCATCGACCACCACGCTGTGCGGGTTGTCGCGCTTGTAGATGATTCTTACTCTGGACGTACCTTCAGGGATCGACAGAGACACACCGCCAACTGACGTCGCGATGCTGCGGCCATCGGGCAGCGAGAAGCGTAACTCGGCCCAGTAAGAGCCGCCGCGCGGCGGGCTGCGCCGGTACTCGCGCTTCAGAACGATTGCTTCCGCGGTATCGGCATCTTTCAGCGCTGCAGAGCGATCGGCGACAACTTTGACCGCGATGGAGAACGTGCCAAGTGACATGGCGAGCGCCAGGAGACCAGCAATGTTGATCCGATGACTTCCCTTGCGTTCGAGATCCTGCCCCGGTCCAGGTGCGCCGACCTTCGCCGCCCGCCAGTATGACCAGGACACCCACAGGCCAACGATCGGAACAGGAAGGAGCCATAGCGTCGCCCAGCCCAGCAAGTCGTTCGCGACCACGCGCCACAGCGCCCAAACTGTGAGGGCCACCGTGAGAGCGAAAGTGATTCCTGCCTTGGCCATGCTTGTGTGGTCTAACGCTGTGGACAACGGCAGGCGCGCGTGGTGGTCAATTAGACAAAGTTATGGCCGCTTTCGCCTGTCCGTTGCACCTGCAGTTATACGCTGCGATTTCTCGGTGAGACGTCCGGTCACATATTTATGCAGGACACTGGCAATCAGCGTTTGATAGGGAACGCCCTCCTCAAGCGCTTTAACCTGTATGTCGCCAAGATCAATGGAAGACAACCGAATATTCACCCTGCGATCTTTAATTGCAGTGGCCCTTGCCGCGGCCTTTAGTTTTGCAAGTTCGCCCTTGGTGGCAATGGACTTGAGTTTGCCTTTTTCGTAGGCATCCAATACTTCTCGTTCGTAGGCATCAAGTTTCGGCATTCGGATCACCCTTTATTAACTTCTCCCTCGTTGCCTTACGGCTGGGAATCACGGTCTTCAGGAAGTAATAGTCGTCTTCCTCTACGTACGGTACAGCAAGTTGTCGAGTTACATCGGGAAGCGATTGGACTATTAGAGCTTCGGCGACTCCTTGTTTTCGATAACTAGCAGCCACTGCTATCTGCTCGAGTTCCAACACGACATTTTCCCGGAACCCGCTTTTTTCTGTCCACAGCACGAAAGCACACAACAACCCGTCCGATTCAGCGACGTAGTACCGCATACGTGGGAACGCTTGCGCGTGGCAACGAATCCATTCTGCTGAGTGCCCTTGGCGAGAGAACGCCTCGGCGTGGATTTCGGCCACCTTGGGCACATCCTTTTCGGTCAAACGACGGACTAGTTGCGAGTTCATTTTCCTTGCGGTCTAACGTCTTGGTCAACGGCAGGCGCGCGAGATGGCTCCGAAGAAATGCAAGCCCGCTTTCGCCTGTCCGTTGCCCCTAAAGTTGGGCACCGACTTTCTTCAGTGACTTTGGGGGCAGATGGTTCAGCGCCTTCAAAATATCTGGAACCAAGGGTTCAATATCTTTCATCCGATTGCTTTTCGCTACTACGACGAGGATGGCGATTGGCAGTACGGAAAGATTCTGCTGGAACTCGATATTCTGGTCAGTTGTTAGAAACACTTCGAACTTCGTGGCCGCCAGTGTCAATAGCTTTCCGTTCTTGATTCCGGCCCATCCGCTTTTTGGTACCGTCGTCGTTTCGTGCCCGACCAGGAGTGAACCGAGCCGGCGAGGAACAGGTTCATCAAGCAGGATGCGCATCAGGCAGCAGCGCGGAATGCGCCTCTTCGAGTACTGCTACCGCCACGACGCGACTGACCGATGGAAAATCATCAAGGAATACTTCCAGAGAATCGCCCGCTTCAAGGTGATCGAACAGGGTCTTGATCGGGACTCTTGTCCCCGCAAAGACCGGCGTACCGCTATGAATCTCCGGATCAACACTGATCAACTGCTTGTTCATGGTCGGACTCCAGATCGCGCTTGATATGCCATTGTAGCGCGCACCTGTGTATTGGCGGCGCCCAACGTTTGAGCACAGCCGCGCGCGGAGGCCACAGGCCGTAGCGCGTCGGCTGGAGCGAATGGTTAGGCTGCGAACTACGAAACGCCATACGCGTGAATGTCTTCTGCGCGAGTGAGCTTTGACGGGACTACGATGAGTGATCCATCGGCACCGACCCATGCGCCCATGGCTTTGAGGGTGACTCCCTCCGGCGCGCGGACGCCGAAGATCCGATCAATTTCTTTTGGCGTTAGCGTTGGGTCGTGCGCGTCGAGGCGCGCACGGGCGGCAACGGCGGCGGCCTGCCAGGTCCGAACTGCAACTTGGACAATCAAGTCGGGCGTAGCCGGTTCGTGTTGGCCCTCATCGATCCACAGTTTCGCGTGCTGAGACAGGAGGGATCGCTGGGCCTGTTCTGCAAGGGGCGGCTCTAGGTTGGCGTGATTGACCAACGTTACCGCAATGATTGAGAGCGCGTGAGCGTTTGCGGTACTACCAGTCTGCGGAGCGCTCAGAAACTGACCGCGATAGCCGTAGGGGCTGTTGAAGAATTGATCGAACGAGTCGCGTTCTACGTCGAACCGTATGACTGGCCGCCATGAGCCTTTCGCTTCGTGGGTTCCAGGTTCGCGCTTGTATCGCACGTTGCGGACCTCAGCACACATGCGCCGGACAAGTAGATCGAAGGTGATGGGCTGTTGCAGCAATGCTTGGCGGGCAGGTGGCACGCGCTCTACGAGCCAAAGTGGGAGCGACTGCATGTCTCGCGGCCTAACGTGGAAACCATCGGCGCGCGTGCACCGGTCGGCGACATGCTCCGTGGTTCACGCGCGTCCGGTGCGTTGCCGGGTTATGCCGCAATCTCGACGTATTCCACACGACTTGCGGGCTGTGGAATGGCGATTCCATCTTCGCGCATGCCGTCCAGATGGAATGCGATCGCTTCGCGGATTTGCGATTCGGTTTCCTCGACGGTGGCACCGGTTGCCACACACCCGGGAAGGTCCGGTACATACGCCGAATAATTGTTTTCAGCCTTCTCGATCACGATTGCATAGCGCATTTCGGCCTCACTTCTTCAAACCTGACTGCTTCAGGATACTGTTTAGCGTACCCGGCGCCAAGTCGTCGCTTGGCTTTCCGGGAACAGTGACACGGCCAGGCTTTGAAGTGTGCTTGAATTGCCGGTGGCTACCCCGCGTTTCCGCCAGATACCAGCCATCGTCATTCAGCATTCGCAGTATTTCACTAACTTTCACCGAATCAGAATATCAAGGACAGGGTTGCGACGCAGAAACATAAGGACTTGCGGCATAACGTGGAAACCATCGGCGCGCGTGCACCGGTCGGCGACATGCTCCGTGGTTCACGCGCGTCCGGTGCGTTGCCGGGTTATGTGTCATCAGAGTTGGTATCTCGTGATATCTAGCGATCCATGAAAGACGCCGAGGACATCGATGTTGCCGTCGTCTTTTATGAGATAGGCGATCCGGTAGTGGCCGTAAAGAAGAATTCGCACCTGCCGCGATGAGGCAAGATAACGGGAGCCAATTTCCGGAAACCTGGTGAGATCCTGCACCCGCTCGTAGATGCCCTGAACTGTTCGCGCGGCTGCCTGAGGATTTTCTGCAGCTACGTACTCAAAGATGTCGGTAAGCCACCGCTGTGCCTCTTCAGTCCAGTCTATTTCTGCCATGACCGAATTCGGCGACCCATTTCTTCGTTTGAAATGGTGCGCCTTGAATCAGAGTCGGCGAGCCCATGTTCCACCATGACATGAAAAGCCAGCTCGCGCACGATCTCCTCGCGAGAACTGTCCTCAGGCTGTCTCTGAATCAGCCGGGTGAGTTCTTCCTTTGCTGTAGCCATGAGAACCTCCGAATTAATCTCAATTCTGCCTCAGTTTCCGAGTCTGCGGGAATGACACACAACGTTGAAGCCAGCGGCGCGCGGATGCCGTCCGTTGCATGACGCGGCGGCTCTCGCGCGTCCGCTGCGATGCCGGGTTATACGCCACGCTCGCCGTCTAACCGACTGCCATGCACGTGCTTGATGTTGAGAGCCCCGATCTCTACATCGGGCAGGCAACGAACATTGATGCTCCAGCACTGCGGCGCTGTTCGGGAACGCCTAAACGGCAAAATTCCGCACACAGGACAAAAATAGTCTTTCGCGGTTTTCGTGTTCCACTGATAGAGCGTCAAGTCCTCTAGTGGTGTGAGAGGGCGAAAGCAGCCTTCTTCGACACGATGAATAAGCGCTCCTCGTCGCCGACATATGGAGCAGTCACACACCCGGACATGGTCCAGGTCTGCATCGACCTCGAATTTCACCTTTCCACAATGGCAACTACCCCGATAGGTCGTTTTCATGGCGTATAACGTCGTACTCTGCGGCGGGCCAACCGCACAGCCAGTTGATAATGTGCTGCGCCGGCGGCCCGTCCGCAGCAGCTACGGGTTAGACGACATTGCATTTTGTCGGACCAACGCTCACTTCTTACCTGGCCCAAACGCCTGAGTTTCCTCAAGGCAACGTATCCGAGCAGCCGATTCGAAGCAAAAGCTTACGCGCCCCGTTGCCGAATCGAGCACCCAGACGCGGTCTTCCTGCGCGCTGGACCCGCCAGCAACCCTTATATGATATCTACCAGGTTCGTCACAACCGGCAAGCGCAAAGAGTAGTAGCAAGGCCGCGCATTTAGCGGCTCTTCCCGGTTGGCAGAAACTAGTGTGTGAGCTTGAAGTACTTTTCAAACTTGCTCTCCATTGAACCCAGCGTCTGTTCAAGCCAATCTTTCACGACCCTCTGCTTCGCGACATTTTGCGTGCGCTCATCGCCTTTTAGAGATTCGAGCGTTGCCTCCAACGCATGAAGTTCTACAGTCTTTTCATAGATCTGTTTCACTAGCACTTTGACATCCTTGTCGCACGCGAAAACAAAGTAGGCAGTCTTCGTGCGACGCGAGAAACCTTCCGGCTCTCCAGTGGGCACCTTGCCCGACACCAGAATGTCAGCGATAAATCCGGTGATTTGCTCGTAAACCGCATACCTACGATCAAATAGCTCATGTCGTAGACGTGCCCGGTTCGTAACCCATTGGCCGAGCGTAATGATGGCGACAACAATAGCAACAAGTGCAGTTGTCAGGGCGGCGGCAGATGCAATATTCATGTCGTCTAACGTAGAAGCCAGCGGCGCGCGAGTGATGCGGTCGCGCCGGACTGCCGCCGGCCGCGCGTCCGTTGCGCTGCCGGGTTATGCGCCATGCTCGCGGTCCAACTGACTTCCATGCACGCGTTTGATATTGAGTGAGTCGATATCAACGTCGAGTAGACAGCGAACATTGATGCTCCAAGTCTGCGGAGCGGTGCGAGAGCGCCGAAACGGCAAGATTCCGCACACAGGACAAAAGTAGTCTTTGGCGGTTTTCGTGTTCCATTGGTAAAGCGTCAGATCTTCCAGCGGGGTGAGAGGTCGAAAGCAGTCTTCTTCGACGCGATGAATTAGCGCACCCCTTCGCCGACAGATCGAGCAGTCGCACACCCGGACGTGGTCCAGGTCTGCATCGACCTCGAACTTCGCTTTTCCGCAATGGCAGCTACCGTGATAGGTCATTTTCATGGCGCATAACGTGGAAGTATGCGGCGGGCGTCGCAATGGTCGGATATAGCGCGGCGCCTCTCGCCCGTCCGCACCACTGCCGGGTTGGGCGGCGTGGTTACGGCGCTCGCAAACTTTGAAAGCAAGAAACGGATAGAAAACATCTGCTTCGAATGTTCTACTGCGCTCCGCAACGTCGTTGTTGCTAGGAGGATAAAAGCATGAAGCTGCAAATTCGGGGAATCTCGACTGACGAGTGTGAGCGGATTTGGCGCGGCGGTGTTGATGCGAATGGACAACCAGCTCTGATTCGGGTCGCGGAGGGACATGCGAATCCATGCCGCCATTGTCTTGGACTCATTCGCGAAGGGGAAAATAAGTTGGTGTTGGCATACCGGCCATTCGATACCCTTCATCCATACGCAGAAACGGGACCGATATTTCTTCACGCGGAACCGTGCAATCGGTATGAGAGCGAAGCAGTGCCGCCTTGGTTCGACTACCTCGACCCTGCGATCGTAAGAGGCTACGGGGAGGATCACTGGATTCGGTACGACACCGGGAATGTGGTTCGCGGTAAGGAAATCACGCGAGCGTGCGAGACCGTTCTCAACGACTTCAGTATCGCGTACATGCATGTACGGTCGAAATACAATTGTTTCCAGTGTCGAGTAGACCGCGGCTGACTCATTGTCAACGAGCGTGCCGCGGCTATCACCGGCGCGCTTGCAGCCCTATTGCTGCCCAACGTTCTTATTCAACCATCGGCCGATGTTGGCCGGTCGGTTGCAATAAGCGGTTATGTGGCTGGACCGCTAGAAGCCACCAGCTCACAGCTGCGGGCAGCGTGCAGACACACATTAGTACAGCGACAACGAAAAGAGAAATCAAGGCGTCGTACAAGCCGAATGGGCGCTGATAGCTCATATATGCAGCGCCCGCAATGGAAATGAGGAACGCGACAGAAATTGCGCCAAGCAGAAATTGCCAGAGTCGCAGAAAGCCGCGCATGTGAAGGGCGCGGCCGATCAAGAACGACGCCGGGACAGCAAAAATATAGAGAAAGGGTGCCGCCGCAAACGCGAGGCCCGCACCCTGAAGTGCGGCGTCGTCGCCGGAATCCGCGCTGACAACGCCCCCTGGAGTTCCAAATATTTCCACCGCTGCCATGATGAGCACTGGAAGTAGGAACACGCCACCAGCGACAAAGCTAGCGAGAACAGGGCGAGGCTTAGTTGGAAGCCACATAACGTCGATAATCAACGGCCGACGAAGTCGGTCCGTTGGATTTAAAGTTAGGCCTTATACCGAAGTCGCTGATCATCTTCTACCGGACTCGCTGATAGATTTGTTCGTTGGGTTCTAGGCCGACCCCTTCATTTCCCCGACTTAAATCAAGCCTCACCTCTTTATCATGCGGCAATCCAGAGCCTTGCAGGCTTCCAATATAGACGAGCCCTGATAAACCGAAGATTGAATCGTGGATTGAGCCAAGGAGGCCCGCATGCCTCACTACTCGTTGAACCGTAAAGACAGATCCACTTTCGACGCGTTTCGTAAGTCCAACCTCCGGGCCGCCAATGCCCACCCCAGGGATCAAGGTGATGTAAAGCACTCCTTTCTCCCTTCGTTCGTAATCTTGAATTCCGTAAGCCGTTACACCACTACCAACCTGATAGCGTGCACCGACCAACGCAGCATATTTTGGATCTGAATTTAGATCGACAAAGTCTCGGCCCTCGCAACCAGAAATGACTAGCGAAACTCCGATCAGCAGCGCCACAAAGCGTTGGCTGTGATAGGAATATTTCACTTCTACGCCGGAAGGGGACATCCCTTAAGGCCTAACGTTGGTGCGATCATTTTGGTGACGCCCAACGTTTTTAATCAGCAGCCGGCGGATTTTGGCCGGTCTGCTGCATTAAATGGTTAGATGGCTGACGGTTCTTGCACGGAGGGCTGAGAAAGGCGAATCCAAGTATTGCCCCGTCCGCAAGTTCAGAAATGGACGAAAAGAAGGTTTCTGGTGGACCGGAGATCGACGTTCCGAGCACGAACGAACCAAAGACCACCAGAACAAGAAAAGTAAGAAGGAGGTATCGTCCCCAAGATTGCCAGAAGGAATAGACCGACAAACGCCGGAAATGGTAGCAAGTACACCGCGTAAATGATCGGGTGAGTTGGATTGATCCTGGCGCCGTGTCCCCCGTACTGCATCAATTGCATGACATCAGGCGAAAACAAAAACCGCATGTTTGGAAGCACGAATACAACGATTGCGTGGGCGACGAAGGCAACCGCCACCAGCACGCGGAACTCGGTGACCGTGATGATTCGAGGAGGCAAAGAAGCCATCTAACGTGGAAGCCCACGCGACGCCGACAGCGCGCAGCGCTGGCGGAGGTCGCGGTGGGGCGGAAGGTTAAATGGCACGTTCATGTGAGATCAACGACCCGTACAGGTTTGAGCGGAAAGCCGGCAGGTTGACGAGGCAGCGGATTTGCAGGAAACGTAGCTTTCGGAGAAACAAAGTAAAGCTTTCCATCTCGTTCCGCCTGGAGCTTCAGTGCACGTGTTGATTTATCTCGCTTGCTGCCTGTGGCGGTCAGTTTTTGCGGCAATCGATATTCGTGAGCCTCCATTCCAAAGTTGATCCATTGCTTCGAACGAAGGAGAGCCTTGGCAGATTCTTTTGATCTGACGTCAGTGCATTCGTTTTTCGATTTTCCTTCGATGCACAAGTCGACAATTGTATTGTTGAATATTTCCACTTCAACATTTTGCGCAACGCATGGCGATACGGCGACCATGATGGAAAACGCGACGATGACGCGTTCTAGTGCCATTTAACGTCCACGGCTACCGGCGCGCGCCCGCGCCAAAGCCAACCGTGGCACGGTGGTCGCGCGCGCGTCCGCGTGCGGCGTGCTGTTAGCTGCCATGTGACGCAATAGTGACGGCATAGAAGGCTACTGAAACCGCGCCGTTCAGCAATGCAAGCCAATGCCGCGCGAGATACGGTTTAGCGGCACTGGATAGTGCACGGGCCGCAGCTGACCCACCAATGAAAAGTCCGACGAGAATTGCAGCAAACGTGGCGAAGTAACCGAAGTAAACGCCACTAGCGACCATAGCTGGTACTTGATAGGTAAGACCGAGCACGGCGAGCGAGCCACAGAGTACGCAAACTGCAGAAACCGCGACGTGCGCTGGATGCATGGCAGCTAACGTTCGCTTCACCGGCGCGAGGCCAGTGCGCGAAGCGCCGCTGGCTGAGCGTCCGTGTGCGAGCGAGGGTTGGGAGTCATGCTCGACCTAGGCCTAAATTCATGCCGGGAGTAACCGTCGTTTTAGCGCCGGGCAGTGACGCGGATGGTGTAGCGCTTAGTGGGCACGCCATCCGGCGTGATCTGCTCCGATTCAAGGTTCTGAGCATCTACGCCACTGAAGCCCGCTTGGCGGTACAAAGCGCCCCACTCGGCGGCGCTTCTCAGGTGGAAGCCAAATTCCGGGCGAGCAAACTGTGGCGGAGAGCGCGAATCGAGCGCCCCCATGACTGCGAACCCGCCAGGGCGCATGACGCGGCAGATTTCCATGAGCGGCGCGATAGGGTCTACCCAGAAATGGATTACGCCAATGGCGAAGACGCGGTCAAAGCTGGCATCGGCAAAGGGCATGCGCTCGGCAGACCCGAGATGAAAGGCAGCGCGGCCAGCGGAGACATAGTTAGCGTTGAAACGGTTTGCCTCGCTGACCATGGTTGGTGAAATGTCGATGCCTACATACTGGACACCAGCGGCTTGGCCGATTACGTCGGATGCTGCACGGCCATTGCCGAACCCGATCTCAAGGACTTGGCAACCAGCCTGCACTCCAAGCAGGGCGAGGGTTCGAGCATTGGCCTCCCGGTTGTTGCCATTGAGCCATTCGGCGACCTCGATACCTACGGAGCCCTCCGGGTTGGCCAGTTGGCGCGCCTGTTCGGCGGGCTGAAGCGAGCTGAAAACGGCCATTGATGCTTTCCTCCGAGAACAGGAAACGCGATGTCACGTAGGTTACTACTTTCGAACCGAAATAAATTCTGGCATTACGTAGTGCTTAGCGTTGGCTGACTTGGCTAGTTACAACTTCCGAAACGTCTGCTTCTTATCGAAAGCCTGCGCTATATCCCGCTGACGCCCAACGTTTTTAATCAGCAGCCGGCGGATTTTGGCCGGTCTGCTGCATTAAATGGTTAGATGGCTGACGGTTCTTGCACGGAGGGCTGAGAAAGGCGAATCCAAGTATTGCCCCGTCCGCAAGTTCAGAAATGGACGAAAAGAAGGTTTCTGGTGGACCGGAGATCGACGTTCCGAGCACGAACGAACCAAAGACCACCAGAACAAGAAAAGTAAGAAGGAGGTATCGTCCCCAAGATTGCAGAAGGAATAGACCGACAAACGCCGGAAATGGTAGCAAGTACACCGCGTAAATGATCGGGTGAGTTGGATTGATCCTGGCGCCGTGTCCCCCGTACTGCATCAATTGCATGACATCAGGCGAAAACAAAAACCGCATGTTTGGAAGCACGAATACAACGATTGCGTGGGCGACGAAGGCAACCGCCACCAGCACGCGGAACTCGGTGACCGTGATGATTCGAGGAGGCAAAGAAGCCATCTAACGTGAAGTAGGTAGGCGAACTGCGGGTCTGCGTTCCGTCGACCTGTAACGCATCTGAGGATCCTCCCCTTCCGTCAATGCCTTAAGCAATTTTCGGCTTTAAAAATTTCTGTTATTCGCCGCAGACCGAGTTTGCATTCCGGTGATTTCTCATCAGCCCGGTCATCCTTCCAGCTTTTCAACGCGTTGGACACTCTTCGGCACTAAAAATACCTGTTATTCGGGGAGGTGGATAGATGGCCGTTCGTACTAGCGCGCCCGGAGCCGCGTCTCCGCTGCGCCCGAAGCTGCTTGACCAGGTGCGCGACGCCATCCGGCGCAAGCATTACAGCCTGCGCACGGAGGATAGTTATGTCCACTGGATCAAGCGCTTTATCTACTTCCACGATAAGCGGCACCCGCGGGATCTGGGCGAGACTGAGGTCACCACCTTCCTGAACTACCTGGCCAGGGAGCGCAACGTGGCTTCTTCTACGCAGAACCAGGCGCTGTCTGCGGTGCTGTTTCTCTACAAGGAGGTGCTGGGTACACCGCTGGCATGGCTGGATGGCCTGGACCGCGCGAAGCGCCCCGCCCGCGTGCCGAGCGTACTGACGGCCGCGGAGGTGCAGCGCCTCCTGGCGCGGCTGGAGGGAACGAAGTGGCTGATCGCGAGCCTGCTGTACGGCGCGGGGCTGCGCTTGCGCGAATGCCTGAAGCTTCGGGTTAAGGACGTGGAGTTTTCCTACCGCCAGCTCCTGATCCGGGATGCAAAGGGCGCCAGGGACCGGGTGACGATACTGCCGGAGGCGGTGATCGAGCCGCTCAAGGCGCACCTGGTTCGCGCCAAGGCCCTGCACGAGGCGGATCTCGCGGCGGGCTATGGCGACGTGGAGATGCCGGACGCACTGGCGCGCAAGTACCCCCGCGCGGCGTATGAGTGGGGCTGGAAGTTCGTGTTTCCGTCGCGCAAGCTGTCGACCGATCCACGCACCGGCGTGATTCGCCGCCATCACGTGTACGACGATGTGCCCGGGCGTGCGGTGAAGCAGGCGGCGCGCGACGCGGGTATCACCAAGCATGTGAGCTGCCACACGCTGCGCCATTCCTTCGCCACGCACCTGCTGGAGAACGGTTACGACATCCGCACGGTGCAGGAGCTGCTCGGCCATGCGAGCGTGGAGACGACGATGATCTACACCCACGTGATGAACAAGGGCGGGCGCGGGGTGCGCAGCCCGCTGGACCGCGTGGAGCAGGCGCGGGCGCTGTACGCAGCCTGAGGTCTGCGCCCCGCGTTGTTGTGTAATCGCACAACAACACTACCTGCTCAGCCGCAGTGCTGCTTGTGTTTTACGGAAGCAAGTTGAAGTTTCAGAGCACCTGCCGTGCGGTCCGCAGGCGCGCTTCGCGCATGTCGTCCCCGCGCAGTTCGCGCAAGGCATACCCGACGAAGGACGAGACGACGTCCTTCCGCCAGTAGATGTCGAGGTCGGTGTTGTCCATGGGCTTGGCGACGTTCTGCGCCTTGGCACCCGCCTCTGCGATGACTTCGTCGGTCAGCTTCCTGCCGATCAGCGATTGGCCGGCCCTGGTGGCGAGCGGGCGCGAGGAGACGGCGCCGAGCGCGATGCGCGCATCTTCCACCGTGCCATCCGCAGCGAGCTTCACGGCCGCGGCCACGCCGAGCACCGGAAAGTCGAACGCCCCGCGGCGGCGCAGTTTCCAGTAGGTGCTCTTCCAGCCGGATGAATCCGGCAGGCTGATTTCGGTGAGCACTTCGTCTGCGCGCCGGGTGATGTAGTCGATGCCGTCGTTCCGGTAGAGGTCGGCCAGCAGCACTTCCCGCTCGCCCTGCGTCGACACCAGCTTCACTGTTCGCGCCCAGCGAAATGAGCGCCGGTGCGGTATCGGTGGAGGACACCGCGAGGCAGCGCTTGCTCGCGGTCGCCACCCAGCAGATGTCGCCCTCGTTCTTCATGCAGAAGTCGATGGCCTTTCGCCACTCGTAGTTCTGGTTGAGGTAGGTGCAGCGGGTGTCGAGGCACAGGTTGCCGCCGAGCGTGCCCATGTTGCGCAGGTGCACGCGTGGCGACCTGCGCGGCGGCCTGACAGAGCCCGGTGTAGCTGCGCGCGCACCTTGGCCGAATCGACGATTTCGGTGAGCGACAGGCCGGCGCCGAGTTTCAGTCCCGAGCCGTTGGAGATGCTCTTCAGTTCCTCCACGCGGCGCAGCGACACCAGCGTCTTCGGCGCCTGGTGCCGGCGCTTCATGTTCGGCACGAGGTCGGTGCCGCCCGCGATCAGCATGGCCTGCGGTCCCTCGCCCGCGAGGATCCTGCGCGGCCTCCGCGACCGTGCGCGGCGCGTGGAAGCCGAACCACGGCAGGCGCATCATGCGTGCATCCTCCTGCCGGCCTTTCTTTCCGCCGGCTTGGTCTCGTTGCCGTCGCCGCCCTCCCACGGCGTCTTCACATACAGCGGTTCGGGATACGGTACCTCGGGAAACGACTCCGGCCCGACGCGCGGGTTCTCGCCTTTTGCCTTCTTCTCCAGCGCGCGCAGCACCTTGTCGGGCGTGATCGGCACCTCGTCGATGCGCACGCCGACGGCGTCGAAGATCGCGTTGGCCACGGCCGGCATGACCGGCAGCAGCGGCCCCTGCCCGACCTCCTTGGCGCCGAACGGGCAGTTCGGATCCGGGTCCTCGACCAGCACGGTGAACACCTCGGGCATGTCGAGCGAGGTCAGGCTCTTGTATTCGAGCATCGAGGGAAACTTGTGCACCAGCGCGCCGGACATCTTCGGCAGGCAGCCGTCGGAAGATCTGCTCTTCCATCAGCGCCTCGCCCAGACCCATGTAGACGCTGCCCTCGACCTGGCCGCGCGCGAGCACCGGATTCACCGCGCGGCCGATGTCGTGCGCGATCCAGATCTTCGGCACCGAGATCCAGCCGGTGTGTCTCGTCGACCTCGACCTCGACCACGACCGCCGTGTACGAATACGCGGGCGAGGGCCCGACGCCGGCGCCCTTGAAGCGGCCCGGGGCGCGCGGCGGCATGTAGGAGCCCACCGTGCCGAGCGTGCCGAACTTCGTTTCGGCGAAGACCACGGCTTCGGCGAAGGTCAGCGCCTTCGAGGGATCCTCGGCGGCGAACACGCGACCCTGCGCGAAGACGAGGCGCTCGGGCGAGACCTCGAGTTCCTCCGCGGCCGCGTCGACGATCATCTCGCGCGCGCGCTCGGCGGCCTGGATCGCGGCGTTGCCCATCATCACGGTGACGCGGCTCGAATACGAACCGAGGTCGACCGGCGTGAGGTCGGTGTCGCCGGTGACGAGGCGCACGTCGAACGCGTCGATGCCGAGCACCTCGGCGACGAAGGCGGCGAGCACGTCGTCCGAGCCCTGGCCGATCTCGGTCGCGCCGCAGAACACCGTGACCTGCCCGCTGCGGTCGGCAAGGATCTGCACGCCCGAGTGCGGCATCTTGTTCCAGTAGATCGGCAGCCCGGCGCCGCAGAGATACGACCCGCAGGCGATGCCCGATGCCGCGCCCCGCCGGCAGGCTTGCGCGCTTCGCCTTCCAGTCGGAACGATCGACCACCTGGCGGATGCACTCGGCAAGACCGATCGTGCCGATCTTGAGCCAGTTCGCGGTGAGCGAATCGGGCTTGGCCACCATGTTGAGGCGCAGCTCGGCCGGATCGAGCTTGAGCTTCTCCGCGATCTTGTCGAGCTGCACTTCCTGGCCGAAGCGCGGCTGCGGCGTGCCGTGGCCGCGCTTGGGTCCGCAGGCGGGCTTGTTGGTGAAGGTGCGGCAGGCATCGAACTTGTAGCGCGGCAGCTCGTAGGTCACGGTCTGCAGCGCGCCCGTGTAGAAGGTGCTCGCCACGCCGTAGGAGCCGTAGCCGCCGCCGTCGAGCAGCGTCTGCAGGTGCATGCCGGTGATCTTTCCGTCTTTGGTCACGCCGGTCTTCATCTTCATCAGCACCGGATGCCGGCCGCGGTGCAGTAGAACACCTCCTCGCGCGTCAGGCAGATCTTGACCGGGCGGCCGAGCATCAGCGCGGCGCGCGAGACCACGATCTCGTGGTTGAACAGGTCGCTCTTGCCGCCGAAGCCGCCGCCGTTCGGGCAGGCGATCACGCGGATGTGCGCGGCCGGCAGCGCGCAGCACCTGCGCGAGGGCGCGGTGGACGTAGTGCGGCGTCTGGGTGGATCGACCACAGCGTGAGCTTGCCCTCGCCGTCGGGCGCGGCGACCGAGGCGTGCTGCTCCAGCGGCAGGTGGGTGTTGCCCTCGAAGAAGAACAGGTCCTCGAACACGTGGTCCGAGTGTTCCAGCGCCTCGGCCACGTCGCCGAACTCGAAGGCCTGCAGGCGGTGGATGTTGCCCTGCTCGCCGTAGTCGTGGATGCGCGGCTCGGGATGGGCCAGCGCATCCTCGGCCGACGACGATCGTGTGCAGCGGCTCGTACTTCACCTCGATCAGGCGCAGCGCCTCGTCGGCGGTCTGCTCGTCCTGCGCGATCACCGCCGCGACCGGGATCGCCGACGTAGCGCACCTTGTTCGTTGGCAGAGCGCGTACTCGTCCTGGCTCACCGGGCAGGATGCCGAAGCTGATCGGGAAGTCGCGTGCCGGTGAGCACGAGGTGCACGCCGGGATGTGCTTCGGCCTTCGATGCGTCGATCGCTTCGATCAGCGCGTGCGGATGCGGGCTGCGCAGCAGCTTGCAGTGGACCATGCGCGGCAGCGACCAGGTCGTCGGCGAACCTGGTCGAGTCCCGTCACCTTGGCGCGGCCGTCGACGCGGCGGCGCGGCTTGCCGACGGTGTCGAAGCGCGTGCGCGGCTTGATCTTCTCCGGCGCGTTCACGGCTTGTCCTCCGCAGCAGCGTGGGGGGTGCGGGGGGCTGTTCCCCCTGCACCTACGCGCCCCCTCTTCGATCGACTCGTAGATCTGCTGGTAGCCGGTGCAGCGGCACAGGTTGCCCGAGAGCGCTTCGCGAATGCGCTCGCGCGATGGGATTCGGGCTCGCGCTCGAGCAGCGCCTTGGCGGTCATCAGGATGCCCGGCGTGCAGTAGCCGCACTGCGCGCCGCCGAGGTCGGCGAACGCGGCCTGCAGCGGGTGCAGCTCGCGACCCGCGCGCGAGGCCCTCGACGGTCTCGATCGCGCGGCCCTCGCACTCGACCGCGAGCACGAGGCAGGACAGCAGCGGCTGGCCGTCGACCAGCACCGCGCAGGCGCCGCACTCGCCCGAGCTCGCAGCCGTGCTTGGTGCCGGTGAGGTTCAGGTCCTCGCGCAGCACCTCGAGCAGGGTCTTGTAGGGCGCAAACGAAACCTCGTGGGTCTCGCCGTTCACCTGCAGCGTCAAATGGACGTTGCGCATTTCGATTCCTCCTCAGAAACTGAACAGCAGCATCAACCTGCGCGCGTGCCGTAGAGCATCGTCACGTTCACACGGCGGTTCTCGTAGCCCGGTTTGAAATGGAATGCATCGGTCTCGTGAAACAGGTCCGAATCGAAGATCACGGCACGGTTGGCGCGGTACGGGACGGTCACCTTCTCGCTGCCGGCCGACTCGAGGTAGCGGTAGATCTCCTCGCTGTCGCGGTTGAAGCGGCGGAAATCCCAGTTCCTCGGCGCATCGTGCGTATACACGACCAGTCCGCCGGTCCCGGGCTCGAGGTTGGCCTCGTCCGGCGTGAGCCAGAAATTCACGTTCACTGCGGCGACGTCGGCATGCACGCCGATGCCGGCGTAGCGGGCATCGTACTTGTAGCCCCACATGGTCTGCAGCGGAAGGTTGCGGATCACGCGCGGCAGGCGCGCACGCAGCTCGGCCGCCACGCCGAGCAGCAGGCGCCCCGAAAAGCCCTCGTGCATGTAGGCCCCGAGGTAGCCACCCTTGAGCTCGTTCCAGATCGTGCTCTCCAGGCAATAGGCGCGAAGCGCCGCGAGTGTCTCCGGACTCAGCAGGTTGTCGATATAGACCAGGCTCGGCTTTGCATCGAAGTACTGCTCTTCGAGCTGCGCCCAGGCGAGGTCCGGATTCAGCAGCGGCCCTCCCGGCGGCAATGGATCGGGTGCATGTACGGGGAACTTGTAGGTGCGCGCAAGCAGCGGATAGCGCAAGGGGTTGAGCGCCACCATGTGCTGCGGATCTTCGGGCAGCAGGCGGTCCTCGAGGGCCGCCTTGTATTCGGCGATCACCGGATCGATCGCCGCGCCGACCAGCTCGCGTGCACGCAGGTACTCGAACTGCTCGATGTCGTGGGTCAGCTTGGAGCGCGCGTTCGCCCAGTCGGGGTCGGCGATATCACGCTCGACAGGCGTTGCGAGCCTGGCCGCAAGGTCGCCGGCCTGCCAGGCGTCGCCACGGGTGACGGCGCGCGTGCCCTGCAGCAGGCGCTCGGCGTCCTCGATGCGGCCCTGGTCGAAACGCAGCAGGCCGAGGTTGTACTGCGCGAACGCCGACCCGGGATCGAGCTCGAACGCGCGCGAGAGGCAGCGGTCGGCAAGGGCCGTGTCGCCAAGATCGCGCGCGCAGTGGCCGGCCATGCACAGTGCATCCACGTTGTCGGGCGCCGCTTCCGCGGCCTGCAGGTAGACCCGCAGCGCATCGTCCAGGCGCACCAGGTCCTGGTAGACCGCGGCGAGCGGCAGCAATACCTCGGTGCGCGGGCCGTGCGCCTCGATCAGCCGTTCGAACGCGGCGATCGCCGCGTCGAAATCGCCTGCCGCGACGAATGCGCGTGCGGATTCGATCTGCGGGTCGATGGAATCCGGCGCCAGCGCCTGCCATTCGCGGCACAGTGCGAGGCGGGTCGCGAGATCCTGCATGTGCCGCGCGGACTCGAGCGCGACCGGAAGCGCGTTCAGCGCGTCCTCGCGCCGGCCGACGGCAGCCAGCACCTTGACGAGGGCCAGCCCGACCTTCGGCTGGATGCGTCCGAGCGCATTCGCGCGCTCGGCGAACTCCAGTGCCGCGGAAGCATTGCCGTTGGCGAGGCAATGCTCCGCGCGCGCCGCCCAGACCAGGGGATTGGCTGGCCGGGCCACCGACGCCTTTTCAAGCACCGCCTCGGCATCCTGCATGACCGAGGCGCGCGCGATGAAGGCGTGGTCGTCGAGTTCGCCCGCGATCCAGTCGAGCAGCAGTGCACCGCCCGCCGCGCTGACGGCCTCGGCCGCCGCGGCAGCCGCGCCATCCTGCACGGCCGACAGGGTCGCGACCCTGCGTTCGAGCCGGGCCTGCAGCTTGCCGAGCAGCCGCCGCATGGCGAGCATCATGGCGCGAGCCCCCGCACGAGGCCGCGCACAAGGTACTCCGACAGGGCGCGCGCGATCTGCGCCACGGTCTGCGGTCCGTCGGGCCGGTACCAGCGGGCGGTCCAGTTCACCGCGCCCAGCATTGCGCGCGTCACGAGCGCCGCGTCGCACGACGCGAACTCGCCGCCCTTGACGCCCTTTGCGACCAGCGCGCGGATCGCGCGTTCATAGCGATCGCGCTTTTCCATGATCGGCGTGCGCAGGTTTTCCGGCAGCGCCTCGACCTCGAGGTGCGCGGTCGCGCCCTCCATTTCGTCGAGCGTGCAGTGAAGGTGCGCACTCAGCACGGCGCGCACCTGCTCGTTCACCGGGGCCGCCGACGCGCGGGCGCGCTCGATGGCCGCATGCATCTGGTCCAGCGTGCGGTCCTGGCAGAAATAGAGGAGCTCGTCCTTGCCACGAAAGTAGTAGTACAGGTTGCCGGGCGAAAGATCGGCCTCTTCGGCGATCTCGCGCATGCCCGCGGCGGCGACCCCGCGGCGACGGAACACCCGCGCGGCGGCGGCGAGGATATCGAGCCTGCGTGCCTCGCTCTTTCGCTTCAGCCGCGGCGAGCCGCCAGGGCCGGAGGTCGGCGCCACCGATGCCGGCGAGGCGCGAGTCGAACGAGCATTCAGAATTTGAACCATTGTTCGAATTCTAGAACGTGCCCGCGTCCTCGGCAACCAGTCCATGGACGTACGCCGCCCGCCTTTGCCGCAGCACAGCAAAGGCATGTTAGGCTTGACGATGTAACCCTCAATTGGAGAAATCGATGAAGTCGAAGTTTGCCCTGCTCGTCGTCGCAGCGATGGCCGCTGCACCCGCGCTCGCCCAGGATTTTCCCAAGACCCAGCTCAAGGTCGTCGGCTCGATCTCCAGCCTGCCCCCCTACAAGGAATTCGAGGTCCCGTTCTGGACCAAGACACTGGCCGAAAAATCCAAGGGCGCGGTCACGGCCGAAATCAAGGGCTTCAACGAAATGGGCCTCAAGGGGCCTGAAGTGCTGCGTCTGATGAGCAGCGGTGCGCTCGAAATCGGCGCCACCGTGCTGGCCTACCTCGCGTCGGATGATCCCACCTTCGAAGCCGTCGACATCGCCGGCATGCTCACCGACGTGGATACCGCGCGCAAATCGACCGAGGCGTCCAAGGCGATGTACACCAAGCTGATGGCCAGGTTCGGCGTCAAGCTCATGGCGCTGGGCACCTACCCGGCGCAGGTGTTCTACTGCAACGGCGAACTCAACAGCCTCGCCGACGTGAAGGGCAAGAAAGTGCGCGCTGCCGGACGCTCGCAGTCCGAACTCGTGCAGGCGCTCGGCGGCACGCCCGTCACCATGGCCTTCGGCGAAGTCGTGCCGGCCCTGCAGAACAAGACCGTGGATTGCGGCATCACCGGCACCTTGTCGGGCAATCTTGCGAAATGGAACGAAGTGTCGACCACGCTGCTGGCCCTGCCGGTCAGCTGGGGCCAGATTTCATATGCGGCCAACATGAAGTCCTGGGCGAAGCTGGATCCCAAGGTGCAGGGGCTGATCGAGACCGAGATCAAGGTCCTCGAGAAGAGCATCTGGGACGCTGCCGCCTACCACACCCAGCAGGGGATCGTGTGCAACGCGGGTTCGGACGAATGCAAGATCGGCAACAAGGGCAAGATGAAGGTCATCCAGCCCTCGCCTGCCGACAAGGCACTGCTGCACAAGATCGTCACCGAGACGATGATCCCGAAATGGGCGGCACGCTGCAGCGCAGAGTGCGTGGCCGATTTCAACCAGACCATCGGCAAGACGGTCGGCATCGTCGCGAAGAAGTAGCGAGCCTGAGCCCGGCGTCCGGCGCAAAGCCTTGCTAGATCGTGCGCTCCGCTCGGCCGACTGGCTGAGCCTGCGCGCCGTCTGGGCCGGCGGCGCGCTGCTGCTTGCTGCCGCGTTCACCGTCTCGGTGGACGTGATCGCGAGAAAGCTCTTTACCGTCTCTCTCGGCGGCGCCGATGAGCTCTCGGGCTACGCGCTGGCGATCGGCAGCGCCTGGGCGTTCGCGTTTGCACTCCTGCGACGCGCCAATGTGCGCGTCGATGCCCTCTACCAGCACCTGCCCGCAAAAGTCTGCGCGGTGCTCGATATCGTCGCGCTGATCGCACTGGGCGCATTTGTCGCGTGCCTGGCGAACTACGGCTGGGAAGTGCTCGACACCTCATGGTCGCTGTCGGCCAGGTCCAACAGCGCCCTCAAGGTGCCGATGTGGATACCGCAGTCGCTCTGGTTCGCGGGCCTCGCGCTGTTCCTGGTCACGCTCGTGCTGCTGCTTGCGCGCTCGCTGAAGGCGCTGTTCACCGGGGACTGGGAAGCGATCCACACCCTGCTCGGTGCGCGCAGCATCATCGAGGAAGCCGAAGAGGAAGGCGCCTACGCGCGCCGGATCGAGGGCGACTCCCCATGATTGCCACCACGCTCACGGTACTGCTCGTGCTGATGGCGCTGGCCATCCCCGTCGCGGCATCGATGGGGGTGCTTGCCCTGATACTCGAACAGGTGTTCTCCCAGCTGCCCCTGGTGCGCGCACTGGGCGAGGTGTCCTGGTCGGCTTCGAACGAGTTTCTGCTCGTGTCGGTGCCGCTGTTCATCCTGCTGGGCGAGATCCTGCTGCGCTCCGGATTTGCCGAGCGCATGTACGGCTCGCTGGTCCACTGGGTGTCCTGGCTGCCGGGCGGTCTCATGCACTCGAACATTGCCGCCTGCGGGATGTTCGCCGCGACCTCGGGTTCGAGCGTCGCGACCGCGGCCACGGTGGGCACGGTCGCCCTGCCTCAGGCACGCCGCTTTGGCTACAACGAGCGTCTGTTCCTCGGGACGCTGGCTGCCGGCGGCACATTGGGCATTCTGATCCCGCCGTCGATCAACATGATCGTCTATGCAGTGCTGACGAACACTTCGGTGCCCAGGCTCTACCTCGCCGGGATCGTGCCCGGCGCGCTGCTCGCGCTGGCCTTCATGCTGACGGTGATCCTGCTGTGCTGGCTGCGACCGGCCTGGGGTGGACAACGCATTCACGCAACCTGGGCCGAGCGGATTGCCGGGCTTGTGCACCTCGTCCCGCCGCTGGGCATCTTTCTGGTCGTCGTCGGCTCGATCTACGCCGGCATTGCAACGCCGACCGAGGCGGCGTCGCTGGGGGTCGTTGCCGCGCTGGGCCTCGGCCTGGTGGAAGGACAGGCTGAACCTGGCCATGCTGCGCGAAGCCGTGGAAGGCACCATGAAGACCACCGCCATGGTGATGCTGATCATCCTCGCCGCGTATTTCCTCAACTTCGTGATCTCCGCGATCGGCCTCACGACCGTGCTCACCGGCGCGATCGAGCATCTGGGCCTGTCCGCGGGATGGATGCTGGTTGCCGTGATTGTGTTCTACGTCGTGCTCGGCTGCTTCATGGAGACCCTGTCGATGATGATCACCACGATCCCGATCATCGCACCGGTGATGTTCAAGCTCGGCTACGATCCGGTCTGGTTCGGCATCGTGGTCATCATGCTGATCGAGACCGCGCTGATCACACCGCCGGTGGGGCTGAACCTCTTCGTGGTCCACAACCTGCGCAAGTCCGGATCGCTCAACGACGTGATCATCGGCACGCTGCCGTTCGTCGCAGCGCTGTTCGCGATGCTCGCGCTGATTTCGTTTTTCCCCGCGCTGGTCACCTGGCTGCCGGCGCAGTTCAACTGACGCAAACCGGCCGCGCCGGCCACCGACACGGGGACCGGCGAGGCGCTTTGCTAAGATAGGGCTTCAGCACGACCCTGCCACCCCCGATCTGAAGTGAACAATTGGTTTCCCGCATCCCTGTTCGTGCAACGCTAGCGCGCCTTTTTCCCTTTCTGATCTGGTGGCCGGATGTCAGCCGGGCCACGCTGCGCGCGGACGGACTCGCGGGACTGCTCGGCGCCCTGGTGGTGCTCCCTCAGGGCGTGGCCTTTGCCACCCTGGCCGGTCTGCCCCCCCAGTACGGACTCTACTGTGCGATGGTGCCCGCCATCGTCGCGGCGCTGTGGGGTTCGTCGCGCCATTCGGTGGCCGGACCGACGAACGCGGTGTCACTGGTCGTTTTCGCCACCCTGTCGTCGGTCGCGGCGCCCGGCTCGGGCGAGTACGTTTCGCTCGCGCTCACCGTCGCCTTCATGAGCGGGATCCTCCTGCTTGCACTAGGCCTCCTGCGCGCCGGTGGACTGGTGAATTTCATTTCGCAGACGGTCGTGGTCGCATTTACCGCGGGGATCGGCGTGCTGATCATCGCGAGCCAGCTGCCGAACTTCTTCGGCGTCGAAGTGCTCCGCAGCGGCTCGATGCCGCGTACCCTGGGCTCGTTCTTCCAGCACATCGACCGCCTGCAGCCCTGGACCCTACTGGTCGGTCTCGCGACCGTCCTCGGTGGATTGGTCGGGCGGCGCAGGCTCCCGAAGGTGCCCTACATGATCTCGGCGCTGATCGCAGGAATGAGCGTTGGAACGCTCGCGGACCTGGCCTTCGGGCGCGACTACACCGGTCTGGAGCTGCTCGGCGCGCTGCCCAGCGGACTGCCTCCCCTCTCGCATCCGGAATTCTCGTTTTCCGCCATGCGCGAACTGCTGAGCATCGCGTTCACGGTCAGCCTGCTGTCGATCTCGCAGGGTCTGACGATCGCGAAATCCCTTGCCCACCGGGGCGGATATCGGCTCGACGTCAACCAGGAGCTCATCGGCCTGGGTCTGTCGAACGTGTTCGCATCGTTTTTCTCCGGCTATCCATCGAGCGGCTCGGCCAACCGTGCGGTCCTGAATTTCGAGGTCGGAGCACGCACGCCGATGTCCGCGATCTTCAGCGCGCTCGCGCTGATCGCCATCCTGCTGGTGGTGGGTCCGCTGGTGTCCTACATGCCGATCGCCGCGATGGCCGGGATCCTGCGTGCTCGTCGGGCGTCAGCCTGATCGATATTCGCCAGATGCGCGCGATCGCGAAGGCCAGCCGCAACGAAGCCCTGGTGCTGATCGGCACCTTCGCCTCGACGCTGCTGCTGAACCTGGAAGTCGGGATCATGGTCGGCGTCATGCTTTCCCTGCTGCAGTACCTGTACCGGACCTCCCGGCCGCGCACCCGCACCCTGGTGCCGGACCCGCGCCACCCCGAGCGCAAGTTCACGCCGATCGAAGCGAACCTGGTCGAGTGCCCGCAGATGAAGATCATGCGCGTCGACGGTTCGATCTACTTCGGTGCCGTCGATCACATGGAGCGCCACTTCGACACCCTGCGCGAGATCAGCCGCGGACAGAAGCATCTTGTCCTGGTCGCCGAACACATCAATTTCGTCGATCTCGCCGGCGGCGCGACGCTGGCCGACGAGGCGCGACGGCGCAAGTCGATCGGCGGGGACCTGTACCTGTGCGGCGCGCGCCAGCCCGCGCGCGAGATGCTCGAGCGCGGCGGCTTCATCGAGAAGATCGGCGACCGCAATCTGTTTCCCACCAAGCGCGAGGCCATCGTCGGGGTGTTTTCGCGGCTGGACAAGGACATCTGCGCCCGCTGCACGGCGCGGATTTTCGAGGAATGCGCAGGCGTCCCGCTGGAAGAGGCAGCGCCGGCCACGCCGGCCTGACTTTCAGGTTACATTCCCCGTCTATGCGCCGCCTCGCCGACCTGCTCGAAAACAATCGCCGATGGGCCGAGCGCATGACCGCTGCGCAACCGGACTTTTTCGACCGGCTGGTCGGCCAGCAGGCCCCGCGCTTTCTGTGGATCGGCTGCTCCGACAGCCGGGTGCCCGCCAACGAAATCGTCGACCTCGCGCCGGGAGAACTGTTCGTCCACCGCAACGTCGCCAATCTCGTGGTGCACACGGACCTCAACTGCCTGTCCGTGCTGCAGTTCGCGGTCGACGTCCTCGATGTCGAGCATGTGATTGTCTGCGGACACTACGGCTGCGGCGGGATCACGGCCGCCCGTCGCGGGGTGCCCCTCGGACTGATCGACAACTGGCTGCGCCACATCCAGGACACGCAGGAGCGCCATCGCGCCGAACTCGACGCGCTCGCGGACGAGAGCGCTGCGCTGGACCGTCTGTGCGAACTCAACGTCCTCGATCAGGCGAGCAACGTCTGCCGCACCACCGTGGTCCAGGATGCCTGGAAGCGCGGCAAGCGGCTGATCATCCACGCCTGGATCTACCGGCTCACCGACGGGCTGCTCCACGATCTGGAGTTTCAGCCCCCCGAGTAATGCGCCGGGCGGCGCGCCGGAAACTTCAGGTGCGCGCAGGCAAACCGGCCGGCTTTGCCCGCCTGACCAGCCAGTACGCGGCGGTCAGCGCCGGCGCGAGCAGGATCAGCGAGGCCCAGGCCATCTGCGCATGCGTCACCGGCATGATGCCGCCGCCGGGTGCTGCAAGCGTGAAGCCGCCGACGATCAGCAACACCCGCAACGGCCACTCGAAGCGTCCCGTGGCCCGCAGGTCGCCGATCAGCAACTGGTAACCCTGCAGGCCGCCGCAGATGAATGCGGAACCGACGGCGGCGGTCGCCGTAAGGTAGAGCGATTCCTGCCACGGTCCCTCGAGTACGAACGCGGGGTTCAGCACGAAGAAGAACGGGATGAAGTAGATGATGCTGCCCACGCGCATCGACGCCCAGCCGGTCTGCATCGGCGGCGCGCCCGCGATCCCTGCAGCGGCAAATGAGGCGATCGCCACCGGCGGGGTGATTGCGGACAACATGCCCCAGTAGAACACGAACATGTGGATCGCCATCTTGTTCAGCCCCGCCTTTTCGAGCGCCGGTCCGACCAGGATCGCGAGAAAGATGTAGCACGCCGTGGTGGTGAGGCCCAGGCCGAGCACCAGGCTGGTGAGCGCAGTCATCGCGAGCAGCAGCAGCACGTTGTTGCCGGCGATCGCAAGCAGGTCGTTGGCAAGGCTCGAGATCACGCCGGTCACCGAGAACGCACCGATCAGCAGGCCGCAACCGGCGAGGATGCCGATCAGTTCGGCGAAAGTCTTGCCGTTCAGTTCAAGGAACTTCCACAGCGTGGCCATGGTCCAGCGTTCGCGGTTGAAAAGCTGGTTCAGCACCAGCAGGAGTACGGTGGCATAGAACGGCGCGTGGCTCTCGCGCTTCATGATCAGCAGCATGAAGATCAGCAGCACGATCACAAACGCGTAGTACCAGCCCTCCTTGAGGGTGGTCCACATCTTCGGCAATTCTTCGCGCGGCATCCCTTTCAGGCCGTGGCGCGCCGCGTAGGCGTCGACTTGGAGGAACAGTCCGAGGTAATACAGCGCCGCCGGGATCGACGCCGCGGCGGCGACCTCGCCATAGCTGACCCCGAGAAACTGCGCCATCACGAACGCGGTCGCGCCCATCACCGGCGGCGCGAGCACCGCACCGGTCGAGGCACAGGCCTCGATCGCGCCCGCATAGACGGCGGTAAAGCCGGTGCGCTTCATCACCGGTATGGTCATCGAGCCGGCGGAAAGCACATTGCTGATGATGCTGCCCGACATCATGCCGAGCAGCGCGCTGGCGAAGATGCAGACCTTGGCTGCGCCGCCGCGGAACGTGCCGCACAGCGCGAACGCGATATTGATGAAGAACCTCCCCGCCCCGGTCATCATCAGCGCGGTGCCGAACACGAGAAATCCGATCACGGTCTCGGCGAAGGCCTGAATGGGAATGCCGAGCAGGCTTTCCGAAGAAAGCATGTGGTAGGCGCTGGTCTGCGCCGGCGTCGACTGGGTGCCGCGCAGCGGCCCGAGCCAGGTCTGGTCGGCGAACATCGGGTAGAGCGTGAACGGCAGGACCGACAGCACCAGTCCCCAGCCGCCGGTCCGGCGGAGCGCTTCCATCAGAAGCGCCCACATTACGTAGCCCGCCCATACGAGGTTCTGGGGTGCGGCGTTGAACTCCCAGCCCAGCTCCGCGGCCTTGCGGATATTGAGAATGAACAGCAGCGACACAAGCGCCGTGACGACAAACAGCAGGATGTCGTACCAGGTGACCCGGTCGAGTTGCGCATCGGCCGTGCCGGGGAAGATCACGAACACGAACGGAAACATCACCAGGATCAGGCCATAGTAGTACTCGGTGTTCAGCGGCGTGAAGCCGACGAAGAACCGCAGTACGAACTGCTGGTTGACGCAAAGAAAGATCGTCAGCGCAGCGGCGCCGATCAGCATCCACCGCCAGCCGCCCTGCAACGAACGAACGCGGATGACCTCGGCCTCAACCGGCCCGCCCAGCGCGGCGTGCGGATCGAGCCCCGCCGGCAGGGGCTGCGCGCCGCTGTCCGCGGCGCGCGCTTCGCTCGTCATTGCCCCTTACTCGAAAATGACCGGCATGTTCGCCTTTCTGAGTGCCGCGCTGCGCACCGTCGTCCAGGCCTTGTGGAACGCATCCTTGTCATCCGTCGGATTTCCCTTGATCAGTCCGGTCCAGGCGGCTTCGAGCACGCCTTGTCGCTTCAGCAGCTCGGCCTGGTGCTTCTCCTGATCGGCCTTCCAGACGCCCGCCTCCTTGAATGCCTTGATTGCGCCGGGGTGGTAGGGCACGACCCAGCTCAGCAGTTGTCGCTTGAGTTCGAGGCCCGCAGCGCCGGGTGTCGCGTCCTTGTAGAGATCGTAGTTGACGATCATCGACTTGGTCATTGCATAGACGAGGTCGTCCGATTGCGAAGCGTAGGCCGTGAAGATCGGGTACGGATAGTTCGGCTGCTCGGACGGTTTCTCCTTGCTCATGCCGACGCCGCAGGTCGCGATGTGCGGGGAGTAATAGGGCCCGAACTCGCGCAGCCGCGCCCAGCCAGCCTTGTCCGCAGCCGGGGTCGGCGGGAAGATCAGGCCGCGCGGCGAGGTTTCCACCTCCTTGGGCTGCGAAGAGATCGTCGAGGCGATCGCAGCATCGGCTTCATTGTTCTGCACGCCCTTCCACATTGCGCCGTAGCTGGAGAATTCAACGAGCTTGACGTCGGCCTTAGTCACGCCTCCGAAGGCCATGAGCGCGAACGCATTCTGGTTCAGCGCAGGCGACCCGACCACCATGCCGATGCGCTTGCCCTTGAGGTCCTTCATCTGCTTCACGCCGGTGTCCTTGGCCACCCCGAGCCCGATCGCATTGCAGTCGTTTGCGGCAAGGATCAGGCGCAGCGACTGCGGCCCCCAGGCCTTCTGGCCGAACTCGAACACGCCTTCCTGCGCGAAATAAACGCCGATGCCCATGTAGGACGCCTGTGCGCGGCCGCCCTTCAGCGGCGCGAGTCGCGCGACGTCGTTTCCGGCGGGCAGCACGCGCACGTTGGTGCCGTGCTTGTCCTTGTACATCTTGCCCACGGCGACCGCGATGTTGAAACCGGACGAGCCGGTGTCGTAGGCGGTGAGCGTCAGCGTTTCGGGCAGCTTGATGTTCTGCGCGAGAGCGGATGGTGCAGATATGAATACGGCGGACAGCGCCGCCGCAAGGGCAGCGATACGCGCGACGGGGCGCAGTGTTGCGGACATGGTCTCGTCTCCTGATCTAGTTATGTTTTGACTTCGTTTGCTGCCACTACACGGGCGTCAACAATATAACCCAAGTATCTGCGGTCAAGATACGAGTATTGGCAGGGTGTCTCCAATCGATTGTTGCAGTACGGCATCGGCAATCGCATCGAACGGTGTCGGCTCGGCGTTGACAATCACCAGCCGCGCGCCGGCCGCCTTGGCCGCGGGCACCACGCCGGCCACCGGATACACCTGCAGGCTGCTGCCGACGGCGATCAGCAGGTCGGCTTCGATGGCCGCCTGATGCGCACGCTCCATCACGCCGGGAGACAGGCCTTCGCCGAACAGGATCGTCGCGCTCTTCAGGATCCCGCCGCATTCGGTGCAGGCAGGATCGTCTTCGCCGGCGCGGACACGGTCGAGTACCGGCGGCATGGGCCCGCGCAGCCCGCAGTCCCAGCACAGCACTTCGCGCATCGTGCCGTGGACCTCGATGATGCGTTCCGGCGCGTTGCCTGCCTTCTGGTGCAGGCCGTCGATGTTCTGGGTGATCAGTGCGTGCAGTTTCCCGCGGGCCTCGAGCGCGGCGATCGCGCGATGCCCGGCGTTGGGCTCGGCCTGCCATGCCGGATTCGACAAGCGTTTCTGCCACGCCTTGCGACGCACGACGGCGTCGCCGAGGTAATGGCGAATGTCGGAGAGTTTTTCGGCCTCGGGATCGCGCGTCCACAAACCGTTCGGCCCGCGGAAATCCGGGATCCCGGATTCGGTCGAGATACCTGCACCCGTCAGCACAACGATGCGGCGCGCTTCGGCGACCCAGGCGCGCACGCGTTCACCGATCGGACCAAGACCGTTCATCGGCTCAATACGAGCGCGGCATGCCGAGGATGTGCTCGCCGATGTAGGAGAGCACAAGATTGGTCGAGATCGGCGCGATCTGCAGCAGACGCGTCTCGCGCCATTTGCGCTCCACGTCGTACTCGCGCGCGTAGCCGAATCCGCCATGCGACTGCAGGCAGGCCTCGGCCGCATGCCAGGCCGCCTCCGAGGCCAGCATCTTGCCCATGTTGGCCTCGTCCCCGCAGGGCAGGCCAGCTGCGAACATGGCCGCGGCCTTGCGCAGCAGCAGATCGGCAACCTCGATTTCGGCGTGCGCGCGCGCGATCGGAAACTGCACCCCCTGGTTCTGACCGATGGGACGCCCGAACACCACGCGGTCACGGACGTAGGCCACCGCGGTCTTGGTGAACCAGCGGCCATCGCCGATGCCTTCGGCCGAAACGAGGATGCGTTCGGCGTTCATGCCATCCAGTATGTAGCGGAACCCCCTGCCCTCCTCGCCGATCAGGTTTTCCACCGGCACCTTCGCACCATCGAAGAAAACTTCCGTCGTATTGTGGTTGACCATCGCCTTGAGCGGCTTGATCTCCAGGCCCTTGCCGAGGCACGCGCGGATGTCGAGCAGAAACACCGACAGGCCCTCGGTCTTTTTCTTCACCTGCTCGATCGGCGTGGTGCGCGCGAGCAGCAGCATCAGGTCCGAATGCAGGGCGCGCGAGGTCCAGACCTTCTGCCCGTGGATGACGTAGTGATCCCCATCGCGCGTGGCCCGTGTTTTCAGTTTGGTGGTATCGGTGCCGGTGGTCGGTTCGGTCACGCCGAAGGCCTGCAGGCGCAACTCCCCACTTGCGATCTTCGGCAGGTAGCGCTGCTTCTGCTCCGCGCTGCCGTGGCGCAGCAGCGTGCCCATGATGTACATCTGCGCATGGCAGGCGGCCGCGTTGCAGCCCGAGGCGTGGATCTCCTCGAGGATCACGGCCCCTGCGCGCAAGGGGAGCCCCGCGCCGCCGTACTCTTCGGGAATCAGCGCAGCGAGGTAGCCGGCTTCGGTCAGTGCCTTGACGAATTCAGTCGGGTAGGCCTCGCGCGCCTCGAGGTCGCGCCAGTAGGCGCCGGGAAAGTTCGCGCAGATCCGGCGCACGCTGTCGCGGATCTCGGGGAAGTCCTCGCCCAGCGGAATGTGGACGTCTTCTATTTTTACGCTCATCTACTTTCCCTTGAAAACCGGTTTGCGCTTTTCGTTGAAGGCCTTGATGCCTTCGTAGCGATCCTCGGTCTCGACCAGATGGTTGTAGGCCTCGACCTCGAAGCGGTACGCGGTCTTGAGCTCCATCTGCATGCCCCAGCGCACCGATTTCTTCACCTGGCGGATCGACAGCGGCGCATTGCCCGCGATGGCGGCCGCGGTCTCCAGCACCTTCGGCATCAGTTCCTCCGGCTCGCAGACCGCGTTCACCACGCCCCATTCGAGGGCCTGCTGCGCGCTGAAGGGTTTCGCGGTCATGATGATTTCCTTGGCGCGCCGCTCGCCCACCGCGCGCGGCAGGTTCTGCGTGCCGCCGGCGCCCGGGCATGATGCCCAGCGTGACCTCGGTCAGCGCAAAGCGCGCGCCCTTCACCGCGTACGCAAAGTCGCAGGACAGCACGGTCTCGAACCCGCCCGCATAGGCGTGGCCGTTGACCGCCGCGATCACGGGCACTGGCAGGTCGACCAGCGTCCAGTACTGGCGCTCGAAGATTTCGTGCTGGCGCTGCCACTGCGCGCGGGTCATGCCGTTTCTTTCCTTGAGGTCGCCGCCGGCGCAGAACACCTTCTCGCCTGCGCCGGTCAGTACGACGCAGCGTATATCGCCTGCGTCCTCGGTGAGCCGCGTCCAGAGGTCGAGGAAATCGCGGCCCATCTGGGTATTGAGCGCGTTGGCCACTTCGGGCCGGTTCATGGTGACGAGCAGCACGTGAGGCGCTGCCATCTCGGTTTTCAGGGTTGCGTAGTCTGGAAGACTGCCGTCAGGCTGATTCATGGCGTTACCGTCTGGTTTTGGGAAGGAGTTCGTCAGTGTGCTCACCCACTGCAGGCGGCCGGCTGCGCAGCGTTGGACGCACACCGTCGAAGCTCACCGGCAGGCCGATGAACTTCATTGCGCTTTCAGGCACGTCCTGCAGCAAGCCGAGCGCGGCGGTCTGCTCGTGCGAAATCATCTCGGCCACATTCTGCACCGGCGCGCAGGGAATGCCCGCCGCCTCGAGCACCGCGATCCATTCGGCGGTCGTGCGCCGTGCCATCTCGGTTTCGATCATGCCGTAGAGGACGGTCTGGGACGCGACGCGCCCGGGGTTGGTCGCAAAGCGCTCGTCAGTGATCCACTCCGGGTGTCCGAGCACGTTCGCGAGGCGCTGGAACAGGCCGTCGCTGCCGGCTGCCACCACCAGGTCGCTGTCGGCAGTCGCGTAGGCGCGGTAGGGAACGATGCCGTTCGCGCCGGAGCCGTACTTGCCGGGGAGATCACCCGACGCCTGGTATTGCGACACGAACAGGGACATCCAGGTTGCAGCGGTTTCGAACAGGGACACGTCGACCACGCTTCCGCCGGCACCGGCCGCACGCGCATGCAGGGCGCTGAGTATGCCGATCACCGCCCACATGCCGGTACCCATGTCGACCACGGAGGCCCCCACGCGCACCGGCGGGCGGCCCGGTTCGCCGGTCGTGCTCATGATCCCGCCGAACGCCTGCATCAGGGGATCGTAGCCGGGGCGATCCTTGTACGGCCCGACACGACCGAAGGCACCCAGATTGCAATAGATCAATTCCGGTTTCTCGCGCACCAGCGCCGCAGCATCCAGTCCCAGTGCATCGACCTGCCCCGGACGCAGGTTCTGCAGCACCACGTCGGCGCGCGAATGGATCAGCGCCTTGAGCGCCGCGACCTGCGCTGCATCGCGCAGATCGCAGACCACGGACTTCTTGTTGCGGTTCAGCGGCTGGAAGGTTGCGGATGCACCCTCCCAGAACGGCGGGCCCCACTTGCGCGCCTCGTCGCCCCCGACCTTCTCGACCTTGATCACCTCGGCGCCGAGGTCACCGAAGATCTGACCGGCAAACGGCGCGGCAACGCTGTTGCCCAGTTCGATGACGACAATGCCTGCAAGTGGCGCGGGAGATTTCATGCTGAATGCGGATTGTGCACCGATTGCGCTGCAGCGCGGACCGGGTTCGCCTTTTGATCCTGCGAGAGGCGCGAGCGGATTCGGATCGGGATATTTAATTTTCCATAGCCGGGCAAACCAATGCATATTCCGCCATCTCTGCGCACGCCGCGCCCGGCCGTTTTTTGCCCGACCATAGGGTCGCACCTGGCGCAAGCATTCCGCACACCGAGGCTGCCGTGATCCGTCTGTCCGCTGCGACCGCTCTTTGCCTCGCGCTCCTCCTGACCGGATGCGCGACCCCGCCGGCATCTCCGCCCGGGCCCCAGGCGTGGACCCCGGATGAAGCCTGGTGGGTCGCTGCCGGCCGCTCGGGCGGCGAGTTTGTCGCCGAGGACGGCTCGCTGCGTCGCGTGGCGGCACAGCACGCGCGGAACCTGCACGAGATCGGCGGCAGGATCCGTGAACAGAGCGGAATCCTTGCCGACATCGCGCTGGTCGACGACGAAAACCTCAATGCATTCGCCACGGACGCCGGTGGCCGGCGGCGCATCGCCCTGACGCTGCCCTTTCTCGAGGCGATCGGCGACGACCGGGATGCGCTCGCAACCAGCATCGGGCACGAGGCGGCCCACCTGCATTACGCGCACGGGGCGACGCGCAGGGAGCGCAACCAGCCCGTGATCGGCGATGCGGCGGCGATTGCCGGCATCATCTCGGTCAACACCACGTTCTCGCGTTACGAAGAACGCGAGGCCGACATCAAGGGGATCGAATGGGCCGTCGCCGCGGGATTCAGCCCGTGCGGCTCGGCGCGGACGCTGCGCCTGCTGGCGGCGCGCGCGGGTGGGGCGGAAGGCGACCGGTTCCGCGCGACCCATCCCGGGTACAGGGAGCGCATCAGGCGCGCGAACGCGCTATCGAAGAAACTGACCGGCACCGGTTGCTGAGACCATTCTGTATCGATATCGATACACTATCTGACACGCCAGCCGCTCCAGTGCTTGAATCTCTCTGAATTATCTTTCAAATTCAAGTCTGGACGCGGATCCTATTTGCGCAGCTTGAAGCGCTGGATCTTCCCGGTCGCCGTCTTCGGCAGTTCGTTCACGAACTCCACCCAGCGCGGGTATTTGTACAGTGCGAGCGCCGATTTCACGTGCGACTTCAGTTCCTCGTCCGTGGCGCTGGCGCCGGGCTTGAGCACGACGAAGGCCTTGGGCTTGACCAGCCGGTCGGCGTCCTCATGCCCGACCACCGCGCACTCGAGCACCGCCGGGTGCGTGATCAGCGCCGCCTCGACTTCCACCGGCGAAACATAGATGCCGCCCACCTTGAGCATGTCATCCGATCTTCCGCCGTAGGTGTAGTAACCGTCGGCATCGACGCTGTACTTGTCGCCGCTGCGGGTCCACGGGCCCTGGAAGGTGTTCTTGGTCCGCTCGCGCTGGTTCCAGTACATCAGCGCCGCTGACGGCCCGGAGATCTGAAGGTCCCCGAGTTCGCCGGCTTTCACCTCAACGCCGTTCTCGTCGGTAACGCGCAGCGTGTAACCCGGCACAGGCTTTCCGGTGGTGCCCGGCTTGACGTCGCCGGGCCGGTTGGAAATGAAAATGTGCAGCATCTCCGTCGAGCCGATGCCATCGAGCAGTTCGACCCCGGTGCGCTCCGCGAACCGCCGCAGGATGTCCGCCGGCAGTGACTCGCCCGCGGAAGTCCCGGTACGCAGCGCGAGGCTTCCTTTCGCGGGAAAATTCGGACTGGCGAGCATTGCGGCAAACAGCGTGGGCACACCGTAGAAAATCGTCGGCTTGTGCTCCACCAGTCGCTTGAACACGGCGTCCGGGGTCGGCCGCTCGGCCATCAGGATGGTGGTCGCACCGACTGCAAGCGGGAAAGTCAGCCCGTTGCCCAGGCCATAGGCAAAGAACAACTTGGCCGCCGAGAACACCGTGTCGGACTCGCGAATCCCGAGGATGGGCACGGCATACAGTTCGGCTGTCGCGATCAGGTGCGAGTGCAGGTGCACCGTTCCCTTGGGCGCACCGGTCGAGCCCGACGAATAGAGCCAGAAGCAGATCTCGTCACTGAGCGTGTCGGCAGCCGTGAACGTCGTCCCGGATTTTTCAAGCAATGCGGAAAACGACGCCTGGCCCTGCGCGTCCGTACCGGAGACGATGACGTGCTTCAGTTCGGGCAATTTGCCGAGCAACGGCTGAAAGGTCTTGAACAACTGCTCCGAGACCACCAGCGCCTGGGCGCGACAGTCGCGGAGCATGTAGTCGTAGTCTGGCGTGGTCAGCAGCGTGTTCAGCGCCACGGGCACGATGCCGGCCTTGATCGCACCGAGAAACGCGGCCGGAAAATCGATCGTGTCGAGCAGGGCCAGGGCGACGCGCTCCTCGCGCCGGATGCCGAGGCCAACGAACGCGTTCGCCGCGCGGTTTACACGGCGATCGAGCCCGGCAAAGGTGTAGGTTCCGGCATCATCGATGTAAGCGACCTTCTCGCTTCTGCCTGCCCTCAGGTTGCGCTCGATCAGGTCGACCGCGGCGTTGTAGTTTCTGGGAATGGCGATGCTCGACATGGCGTTCGTCTCCGTAGGGCCCGGACGCTATTTTGCCCTATCGAAGACGGCGGCACCCGCGCCGCCAGGTTCAGTCGAGCCTGACGCCTGCGGCCTTGATCACCTTCGCCCACTTTTCGATCTCGCTCTTCTGGAAGGCGCCGAATTCCTCGGGCGTGCCGGCCACCACCTCAGAGCCGAGGTCCTGCATGCGCTTGCGCACTTCGGCCGGCGCCATCGCCTTCACGACTTCGGCGTGCAGCGTCGCGATGATCTCCTGCGATACGCCAGTGGGCACCATCATGCCGAACCAGGCGTAGCTGGAAAATCCTGGAAGGCCCGCTTCCGACAGGGTGGGCACGTCCGGCAGCGCCTTGGCCCGAGTATCGGTGGTCACCGCGAGAACTTTCAGCCGGCCGGATTTCACATGCGGGATGATCACCGGGCCCATGTCCATCGACATGTCGACTTCACCCGCCAGCAGTCCGGCTGCCGCCGGTGCGCTGCCGCGGTAGGGGACGTGCAGCGCGAACACCCCCGCCATGGTCTTGAACAACTCCATGCCGACGTGCAGCGAGGTGCCGTTGCCCGCCGAGGCGTACGACAACCTCGGGTTGGTCTTCATGTAGGCGATCAACTCCTTCACGTTGTTGACGGGCACATGCGGATTCACGGCGAGGTACCCCGGCACGCGCAGCACCAGCGACACCGGCGCGAGGTCCTTGGCAGGATCATAGGAAAGCTTGCGGTAGAGGCTGGGCGCAACCGACAGCCCGCCGGAGGAGCCCATCAGGATCGTGTAGCCGTCGGGCGCGGACTTCGCCACGCGCTCGGTGCCCACCACGCCGCCCGCGCCGGCCACGTTTTCCACCACGGCCGGATGGCTGAACGACCGGCTCATGCTCTCGGCGATGATGCGCGCGGCAAGATCGGTCGGCCCGCCGGGCGGGAAGGGCACGATGATCCGCACGGTCTTCGTCGGGTAGCCCTGCGCATGCGCGACACCCACGGCCATCAGCACCACAGCGAAAAACTTCAGAAAACGTGTCATCGGAACACTCCCCTGGTTTGGATTGCCGCGCCCGCATTGCGCGCGCGGCACCTGCGGTTTTCTTGTTCTGCAGACGATTCTAGTGTGGCGGGCACGACCGCGACGCGCTGTTTCGCTGTACAACGCGCACGGTCGGAGTCTGGCCGGATGAAGCCAGCACGGGAGCCGGCCCGGTTTGATATTGTTCGCCATCGCCGGACCGGACGCGGGATTGCAAACGCGACCGGACGAAGACAAACCTGTCCATCCACCCTGGGCGCACTCCAATGAAACGAGAACTCTATACTGCACGCGAACTGGGCCGCATGCTGGCCCCGCAATCGATCGCCGTCGTCGGCGCATCGGACACACCCGGCAATTTCGGCCGTCGCTCGATCGAGAACCTGTGCGACTACACGGGGGTGGTCCACGCGATCAATCCGAAATACAGCGAAATCGCAGGCCGTCCCTGCGTCGCTTCCCTCTCGGCCCTGCCCTCGCCGCCGGACTGCGTGGTGGTGGCGGTTCCGCGCGAGCGGGTCGAGGCGGTAGTCCGGGAAGCCGCAGCGATCGGTGCGGGCGGCGTCGTGGTCTATGCCTCGGGATATGCAGAAACCGGGCTGCCCGAGCGTGTGGCGGAACAGGAGCGCCTCGCCGAAATCGGACGCAGGGCCGGGATGCCGATAATCGGTCCGAACTGCATCGGCATCGTGAACCACGCGCTGCGCTGCGGGCTGTCGTTCATGCCCTTCTATCACGAGGTCCCGGCGCTGACAGGCCATGTGGCGCTGGTGTCGCAGTCGGGCGCCATGGGTTATGTGTTCGTGCAGGCGCCGATGCGCGGCATCGGTTTCACGCACTACCTTGCGTCCGGCAATTCCTGCGACGCGGATGTCTGCGACCTGGCCTCGTATCTGGTCGACCAGCCCGAAGTGAAGGTGATCGGCCTCCTGTTCGAAGGCCTGCGCGACGGCGCCCGCCTTCTCGCGCTCGGCGCGCGTGCGCGCGCGGCGGGCAAGACCATCGTCGTCTACAAGATGACCGCCGGCGAGGCGAGCCGCAAGGCGGCGATGTCGCACACCGGTTCGCTGGCGGGCAGCGATGCGGCGTATCGCGCGGCGTTCGAAAAGGCGGGCATGATTGCGGTCGACGACATCGAGGCCGTGCTGGAGACCGCAAGCTTCTTTGCCAAGGCGCCGCCGCCCTCTGGGCTGGGCCCGGCCATCCTGGTGGGTTCGGGCGGTGCCGGCGTGATCGCCGCAGCCAAGGCCGAAGCCGTGGGCCAGGCGTTGCCGCAACCCGACGACGAAGTGCGCGCGCTGCTGGCCGCAGAAGTACCCGATTTCGGTTCCACGGCGAATCCCTGCGACGTCACCGCGCAGGTGCTGAACAACGCCGGGTCGTTCGAGCGCTGCATGAAGGCGTTTCTCGATCGCCCCGAATTCGATTCCCTGGTGTTCCCGGTCGCCTACTCGCAGGCGCAGTACACCATGCAGCGCTATACGATGCTCAAGGAATTCTCGGGCACTGTATCCAGACAAGATCATCTGCGCGCTGTGGTTCGCCGAATGGCTGGAAGGCCCCGGCAGCCGCGAATACGAATCCGATCCGCGCATTGCCCTGTTCCGCTCGCCCGCGCGCTGCATGCGGACCCTGGCCGCCTGGCACAGTCGTGCGGAGCGCGAGAAGTGGCCCACCGCTTCACGCCGCACGAAACCGCAGGCACTGAATCTGCAGCAAGGCACGATGACCGAACGCGATTCGAAAAATGCACTTGCCGCCTACGGCATCCGCGTCACCCGGGAGACGCTCGCCGCCGACCTGCCCGCCGCGCTGGCGGCAGCGAAGGCCATCGGTTATCCCGTCGCACTGAAAATCGAAAGCCCCGACATCGCGCACAAGACCGACGCAGGCGTGGTGCGGCTGGGCATCGCGGATCCCAAGGCACTCGAGATCGCCTACGCGGAAATCACCGCCGCCGCGGCGCGCATCACGCCGGCACCGAGGATCGCGGGCGTGCTGGTCGCCGAAATGGTGTCACCCGGCCTGGAGATGATGGTCGGCGTCACGCAGGACCCGCAGTTCGGGCCGATCGTCACCGTCGGCATCGGCGGCGTGCTGGTCGAACTGCTCGCGGACGTCCAGGTCGGACTTGCGCCGGTCACGCCCGCTGAGGCGCGCGGCATGATCGACCGGCTCAAAGGCCGTCGGTTGCTCGACGGTTATCGCGGCTCGCCCGCGGTCGACATCGAAGCGTTGGTCGACACTGTCGTGCGTCTGTCGGAGCTCGCTGCCGACCATGCGGATCGGATTTCGGAGATCGACGTCAACCCGGTGATCATGGGAGACAAAGGCGGGATCGCGGTGGATGCGCTGCTGGTCGTGAACTGAGCGCAATCGGTACGGGACTCAGTCGCTGCGTCTGCCCTTGCGCGAGGCTTCGAGCGTGGCCCACTGCGCTTCCGTCCAGCCCAGCATGCTGCTCGGTCCGGCACCCCCGAGGTAACGCTTGCCGCCGTCGATCACCACCGCTTCACCAGTAATGAACGCGGCCTGGTCGGAGACAAGGTAACTGCAGAGATTGGCGAGCTCCGCATGCTCGCCGTAGCGCCCGAGCGGAATCGATTTTTCCACAGGCTCCTGCTGCCTGTCTTCGGGCATGAGCCGTTCCCATGCGCCTAGTGTAGGAAACGGCCCCGGCGCGACTGCCACCAGCCGGATGTTCTTCGGCCCCCACTCAACCGCGAGGCTCTTGGTCATCGCAAGCACGCCGGCCTTGGCCATCGCCGAGGGCACGGTATAGGGCGCACCCTGCAGCGCCGAGAGCGTAAGGATGCTGAGCACGGTGCCGGGAAGGCCGGCATCGATCCAGCGCCGCCCGCAGGCGACCGTGCAGTAGGCCGTGCCGTGCAGGACGATGCCGAGCACCGCGTCGATCGCGCGCGGCGAGAGGCGCTCGGTCTTCGCCAGGAAATTTCCGGCTGCGTTGTTGACCAGGATGTCGAGCGGTCCGGCCTGCCAGATGCGATCCATCATGGCTTCCACGGCTTCGGCGGAACGCACATCGCATTGTTCGACGCCGACCTCGGCACCCAGGTCCGCACGGATGCCGGCGGCAGCTTTCTGCAACACCTCGATGCGTCGACCACAGATGATCAGAGAGGCGCCCAGCTCGACATAGCGCCGGCCGATGGACAAACCCAGTCCCGTGCCGCCGCCGGTAATCAGTATGCGCTTGCCGCGCAGCAGGTCTTTTTCGAACACGGATCGTCGGTGGTCGCGCTCAGGCGATCTCCGCCACGCGCTCCTTTACCTGCGCAATCCACTCCCCCGCCCATTCCTCGGCCTTTTCTTCAGGCAGCACGCCCGAGGAGGCATCGTGCTGGATGCGCTCGCCGATGCGCTCGGCGCCGAGTTCGGTGAGGAGATCGTCGAAGCGCTTGCCGCCGAAGTTGAAGGTCTCGGCATAGGTGCGGTCGCCCAGGCCGAATACGCCGTAGCGCACCCGCGAAAGATCCGGACGACGGGCCTGCAGGTCTTCGTATAACTTCTTCGCGTTGTCCGGCACGTCCCCCTGCCCGTAGGTCGAGGTGCACACCAGGAACACGCCCTTGCGCTCAAAGACGGTGGCATCCAGATCATCCATCTGCAGGGTCTCGACACTGACACCCTCACCATCCCAGACGAGTTCGAGTTCCTCGGCCACGAGCTGCGCCGTGCCGGTCATGGTGCCGACAAGAATGGTGAGCTTGAGAGTCATCGGTCAGGAAGGGTCGTGTCGGATTGCGTGAATGCGATTCGTTTGACAGACATTATATTGCAGCTTAGAATTAATTCAAGCACTATATTTCATCTTTCACGACAGAGCACCGAGCCCGCAGAACCATGATGACCACCAGCGCCACCCTGCCACCCCAGTCCGAGGACGACGCGTTTCTCGTCCGGCTGGGCGAGCGCGTGCGTTCATGGCGCGACGGTCGCAGGATCACGCGCAAGGCCCTCGCCCTGTCTTCGGGGGTGTCGGAGCGCTACCTCGCCCAGCTCGAATCCGGACAGGGCAACATCTCGATTCTGCTGCTGCGCCAGCTTGCGCTTGCGATGCACACGCCGGTGGAAGACCTCGTGCGCGAAACCTCCGCACCGCCGCGGCGCAACCGGATCGCGCTTGTAGGCTTGCGTGGCGCAGGGAAATCGACGCTGGGCACCCGGCTCGCCGCCGAACTCGGCGCGCCCTTTGTCGAACTCGACCGCGAAATCGAGCAGGAGGCCGGCGCGAGCCTGGCCGAGCTGTTCGCGATGTACGGTCAGGAAGGCTATCGCCGGTTCGAGAGACGGGCGCTGGAGCGGGTGCTGGCGGAAAACACGCGCTGCGTGATTGCCACCGGTGGCAGCCTGGTGACCGCGCAGGACACCTACGAACGCCTGCTCTCGTGCTGCCTGACCGTCTGGCTGAAGGCGGCACCCGAGGAACACATGGCACGCGTCATCGCACAGGGCGACATGCGACCGATCCACGGGCATGAGGCCGCGATGGACGACCTGAAGCAACTGCTGATCGAACGCAAGCCCCTGTATGCCCAGGCCGACGTGTCCGTGGACACGGCCGGCCGCACACTGCGCCAGAGCCTCGCCGAACTGCGCAAGAGCATCCACTCGTAACAGGGGGCGCTTCGCAGCTCCCCCCGTACCCCCCTTCGCACTTGGGAACACAGGAGTACCCATGATCACCTTCGACACCAGCCCCGAGAAATACAACCACTGGAAACTCTCGATCACCGCGCCGGTGGCCACGCTGACGCTCGACATCCAGGAAGACAAGGGACTGGTGCCCGGCTACAAGCTCAAGCTCAACTCCTATGACCTCGGCGTCGACATCGAGCTGAACGACGCGCTGAACCGGATCCGCTTCGAGCATCCGGAAGTGAAGAGCGTGGTCGTGACCTCGGGCAAGCCGCGCATGTTCTGCTCCGGCGCGAACATCTACATGCTCGGCCAGAGCAGCCATGCGTGGAAGGTCAACTTCTGCAAGTTCACCAACGAGACCCGCAACGGCATCGAAGACTCGAGCCGAAATTCTGGCCTCAAGTTCCTCGCCGCTTTGAACGGCGCAACCGCCGGCGGTGGCTACGAAATGGCACTGGCCTGCGACGAAATCACGATGATCGACGACCGTTCGTCTTCGGTCAGCCTGCCCGAAGTGCCGCTGCTCGGCGTGCTGCCCGGCACCGGCGGCCTCACGCGGCTGGTCGACAAGCGCCGGATGCGGCGCGACCTCGCCGACGTGTTCTGCACAACTTCAGAGGGCGTGCGCGCCGAGCGCGCAAAGGAGTGGCGGCTGGTCGACCATGTGGCCAAACCGCAGGCCTTTGCCGAAGCGGTCCAGGCGCGCGCGCTGGAGCTCGCGAAGCTCTCGGATCGCCCGGAAGGCGCACAGGGTGTCGCACTGAAACCGCTCAAGCGCACGATCGACGAGGCCGGCTACCACTACGGCCATGTTGAGGTCGCGATCGACCGCTCGGCGCGCAACGCGACGATCACAGTGAAGGGCCCGCAGGGTCCGCAGCCGGAGAGCATCGATGCGATCCTTGCACAGGGCGATGCCTGGTGGCCGCTCGCGATGGCGCGCGAACTCGACGACGCGATCCTGCTCCTGCGCACCAACGACGCCGAGGTTGGCACCTGGGTGCTGAAGACGAAAGGCACGGTCGATGCGGCGCTCGCAGCCGACAAGTTCCTCGCGGCCAACCAGAATCACTGGTTCGTGCGCGAGACCCTGGGATTCATCCGCCGCACCTTCTCGCGCATCGACGTGGCCTCGCGCTCGCTGATCGCGCTGATCGACGCCGGCTCCTGCTTTGCCGGCACATTGGCCGAGCTTGCGCTGGCCGCAGACCGCAGCTACATGCTCGATCTGGCAGACGATGCTGCTGCGTCTCAACCATCGGCGCCGAAGATCGCGCTTTCGATGCTTAATTTCGGCCCCTACGAGATGGCCAACCACCGCACCCGGATCGCGACGCGCTTCTGCGACGAGGAAACGCCGATCGAGCGCTGCCGCTCTGCCGTGGGCGAGCCGCTCGATGCGAAGGCAGCGAGCGAACTGGGCCTGGTCACGATCACGCCGGACGAACTCGACTGGGACGACGAGATCCGCCTTGCGATCGAGGAGCGCGCGAGCCAGTCGCCGGACGCGCTGACCGCAATGGAAGCCAGCCTGCGCTTCGCAGGGGCGGAGACCATGGAGACGCGCATATTCGGCCGGCTCACCGCATGGCAGAACTGGGTATTCAACCGGCCGAACGCGGTCGGCGAACAGGGCGCGCTGAAGGTGTACGGCAGCGGCGCAAAGGCAAAATTCAACTGGGAGAGGGTCTGACGGCGCGCGCAGGCGCGCCCTACGGACCCCCCTGAAACCGGAAGGCGGTGCGGCGCCGGCTCGCGTCGACCGCCCCATTCACCGGAGCATGACCGATGGCGATCAATTACAGCGAACGTATTCCGAACAACGTCGACCTCGCAGGCAACAAGAGCCTGCAGCGGGCGCTCGAACACTGGCAGCCCGCCTATCTCGACTGGTGGTCCGAGATGGGACCGGAACAGTCGACGACGATGGATGTCTACCTGCGAACGGCAGTGAGCGTCGACCCCAAGGGCTGGGCGCATTTCGACCATGTGCGCATGCCCGACTATCGCTGGGGCATCTTCCTGACCCCGCCCGAGCCGGACCGCAAGGTCAATTTCGGCGCGCACATGGGCGAGCCCGCCTGGCAGGACGTGCCCGGCGAGTACCGCTCGATTCTGCGACGCATCATCGTGACGCAGGGTGACACCGAACCCGCTTCGGTCGAGCAGCAGAAGCACCTCGGCCTCACCTGCCCCTCGCTGTACGACATGCGCAACCTCTTCCAGGTCAACGTGGAGGAAGGCCGCCACCTCTGGGCCATGGTCTACCTGCTGCACGCCTACTTCGGCCGCGACGGACGCGAGGAAGGCGAGGCGCTGCTGGAGCGCCGCTCAGGCGATGCGGACAACCCGCGCATCCTCACTGCGTTCAACGAGAAGACGCCCGACTGGTTGTCGTTCTTCATGTTCACCTTCATCACCGACCGCGATGGCAAATACCAGCTGGCTGCGCTCGCCGAATCCGCCTTCGATCCGCTCGCGCGCACCTGCCGCTTCATGCTGACCGAGGAAGCACACCACCTGTTCGTCGGCGAATCGGGCATTGCGCGCATCATCCAGCGCACGTGCGAGGTCATGAACCAGCACAAGACCGACGATGTGGCCAAGCTGCGCGGCCTGGGCGTGATCGACCTGCCGACGATCCAGAAATACCTGAACTTCCACTTCAGCGTCACGAGCGACCTGTACGGCTCCGAAGTGTCGTCGAACGCGGCAGCGTTCTACACCCAGGGCCTCAAGGGCCGTTTCGAAGAGACGAAGCTTGGCGACGATCACAAGCTGGACGCCGACGAGTACCCCTTGCTCGAGGTTGTTGGCGAGCGGATCGTCACTCGGCATGTGCCGGCGCTCACCGCATTGAACGAGCGCCTGCGCGACGACTGGGTCAAGGACGTGCAGGCCGCGATCGACCGCTGGAACCGGATCCCGGAAAAAGCCGGCGTGCCGACGCGCTTCACGCTGCCGCACAAGGGTTTCCATCGCAAGATCGGCCACTTCGCAGGCCAGCACATCGACCCGCTGGGCAAGGTGCTTTCGGAGGCTGGGTGGACGCACCAGCACAAGCACTGGCTGCCGGTCGAGGAAGACCGCCTGTTCGTGCAGTCACTGATGGGCCGGGTCGCCGAGCCGGGCAAGTTCGCCAACTGGATCGCGCCGCCCGCGCGCGGCATCAACAACCAGCCGCCCGGCTTCGAGTACATCCGGTTCAACTGAGCCGCTCCCGACACGCATGGACACAGCCGTCGAACTTGCCCGCCAGCACCTCATCGACCCGGAGATCTGCATCCGGTGCAACACCTGCGAGGAGATGTGCCCCAACAACGCGGTGACGCACGACGGGCGCAACTACGTTGTCGATTTCGACAAGTGCAAGGGCAGCGGCGACTGCCTGTCGCCCTGCCCGACGGGGGCGATCGACAACTGGCGGCGCGTCGAGCGTCCGTTTGCGCTCACCGACCAGTTCGGCTGGGATTCACTCCCGCCGGATGCGTTTCCTCCGGACGCCGACGCGCGGCAGGAGGACATTCCGGAAGAGGTCGCCCGGCTCACGCTGGTCGCCAACCAGGGCCAGGGCGGTGCCTCTCCACCCCCCTGGTCGGCCGCGCATCCGTACGTCGGCCTGTACGCGATCGCCAGGCCCGCGGTCGCCACGGTCAGCGGAAACCTGCGCCTCACGGCGGAAGACGCGGGCAGCGACATCCGCCATATCGTGCTGGATTTCGGCACCACCGCATTCCCGGTGCTCGAGGGACAGTCGCTCGGCATCCTGGTGCCGGGGACCGACGCCAATGGCAGGCCGCACCACATGCGTCTCTACTCGGTGGCCAGCCCGCGCAATGGCGAGCGCCCCAGCTACAACAACGTCGCGCTGACCGTGAAGCGCGTCACCGAAGACCGCGACGGCCGTCCGGTGCGCGGACTCGCGTCCAATTTCCTTTGCGACCTGAAGCGCGGCGACAAGGTTTCGGTATGCGGACCGTACGGCGCAAACTTCCTGATGCCCAACCACCCCGGCTCGAACATCATCATGATCTGCACCGGCACCGGCTCCGCGCCGATGCGCGCGATGACCGAGCGCCGTCGCCGGCGCATGGCGCTCAAGGAGGAAGGCGCGTTGATGCTGTTCTTCGGTGCGCGCACGCCGGGCGAACTGCCCTACTTCGGCCCGCTGATGAAACTGCCCAAAGAACTGATCGACGTCCAGTTGGCCTTCTCGCGCCAGAGCGACCAGCCGAAGCAGTATGTGCAGGACCGCATCCGCGCCTGCGCAGCGGATGTGGCGCGGCTGCTCATCAACGAAAATACGTTCATCTTCATCTGCGGACACAAGCAGATGGAAGCCGGCGTCGACGCGGCTTTCGAGGACATCTGCGTGCAACACGGCATCGGCTGGACGGACAAGCGCGACGAATTGCGTGCCTCCGGCCGGTATCACGTCGAAACCTACTGAACCGCCGAAAATACCAGGACGGCGCGAAGCACGCACGGCTCAACTACCAGGAAAAAAATAAATGTCTATCAATTACTCCGAGAAAATTCCCAACAACGTCGACATCGCCAACGACAAGACGCTGCAACGCGCGCTCGAACACTGGCAGCCGAGTTTTCTCAACTGGTGGCAGGAAATGGGGCCGAGCGACTTTCAAGCCTCCGACGTATATCTGCGCACCGCGGTCTCTGTGGATTCGGACGGCTGGGCGCAGTACGGCGCGGTGAAGATGCCGGACTACCGCTGGGGCATCTTCCTCGCCGACCAGGTGCCGGACCGGACCATCGGCTTTGGCGATGCGATGGGCCAGCCGGTCTGGCAGCAGGTGCCCGGCGAATACCGCTCCACGCTGCGCCGCCTGATCGTCACCCAGGGCGACACCGAGCCCGCTTCGGTCGAGCAGCAGCGCCTGCTCGGCCATACCTGCCCTTCGCTCTACGATCTGCGCAATCTCTTCCAGATCAACGTCGAGGAGGGTCGCCACCTCTGGGCCATGGTGTACCTCCTGCACGCCTACTTCGGCCGCGACGGACGCGAGGAAGCCGAGGAACTGCTCGCGCGGCACTCCGGCGACACCGACAAGCCACGGATCCTGTCGACGTTCAACGAGCCGATCACCGACTGGTTGTCGCTCTACTGCTTCACCTACTTCACGGATCGCGACGGAAAGTATCAGCTGAAGAGCCTCGCGGAATCCTCCTTCGATCCGCTGTCGCGCACCTGCCGCTTCATGCTGACAGAGGAGGCCCACCACATGTTCGTGGGCGAGACCGGCCTCGGACGCGTGATCAAGCGCACGCTGGAAGTCATGAAGGAACTGGGGACGGATGATCCTGCGTCCATCCGCCGCGCCGGCGCGATCGACCTGCAGCTCCTGCAGAAATACATCAACTTCTGGTGTTCCTCTTCGCTCGATCTGTTCGGCAACGAAATTTCATCCAACTCGGCCGCGAGCTTTGCCAACGGCCTCAAGGGCCGGCCCGACGAGGCGACCTACACCGACCACGTGCTGCGCGACGCCAGCATGAAGCTCACGACCCCCGAGGGCGAGCAGGACGTTCCGATGCTGAACGCGCTCAACGAAGTCATGCGCGAGTCCTATCTGAAGGACTGCGAGATCGGGATGCGCCGCTGGAATCGCGCCATCGAACGCGCCGGCCACGAATTCCGCCTCACGCTGCCGAACGTGCACTTTCGCCGCTCGATCGGCGCCTGGGCCGGGCTGCCGGTGGACACCAGGGGAAACCTGATCGCCAAGGACGAGTACGAGCGCCGAAGGAACGAATGGGTGCCATCGGATGAAGACCGTGCCTACGTGAAAAGCCTGATGCAGAAAGTCGTGGCGCCGGGCAAGATGGCCGCCTGGATTGCCCCCCCGGAGCGCGGAATCAACAACCTGCCGGTGGATTACGAGTACGTACACCTCAACTGAACCGGAGATCGTCCAATGTCGACCGACTGGCAGCCCAGCCCCCGCTATCCCGACCCTGCCATTGTCGAAGTCGATCCCGCGTTCGCGCGCTACCGGCTGCCGCTGGCCAAGATCGAGCGCCTCGCCACCGGCTGCCGCTGGAGCGAGGGTCCGGTCTGGATGGGCGATGCGCGCGCGCTGCTGTGGAGCGACATCCCGAACAACCGGATCCTGCGCTGGGATGAGGAAACCGGTGCGGTCAGCGTCTACCGCAAACCCTCGAACAACGCCAACGGGCATACCCGCGACCGGCAGGGACGCCTCGTCGGCTGCGAACACGGCGGACGGCGCGTGGTCCGCACGGAATACGACGGCTCGATCACGGTCATCGCAGATTCGTACCAGGGCAAGCGCCTCAATTCGCCGAACGACGTGGTGGTGAAGTCCGACGGCTCGATCTGGTTCACCGATCCGACCTTCGGCATTCTTGGCTGGTACGAGGGCGGCAAGGCGGAGCCGGAATTGCCGATGAACGTCTACCGCGTGGACGCCTCGGGGAAGATCGAGGTCGCGGCGGAGGGCATCAACCAGCCCAACGGGCTGGCCTTCTCGCCGGACGAGAAACTGCTCTACATCGTCGAGTCGCGCTCCAACCCGCGCCAGATCCTCGCCTATGACGTGGTCGACGGAAAGACGCTGGCCAACCGCCGCGTGCTGATCTCGGCCGGGGATGGCGGAACGCCGGACGGCTTTCGCGTAGACATCGACGGCAACCTATGGTGCGGCTGGGGCCAGGGAAAAGACGGGCTCGACGGGGTGCATGTGTTCGACCCGAAGGGAAAGCTCATCGGGCGCATCGACCTGCCCGAACGCTGCGCCAACGTCTGCTTCGGCGGACTGCACCGCAACCGGCTGTTCATGGCCGCGAGCACCTCGCTGTATTCGCTGTATGTGAATACACAGGGCGTCGGTTACTTCTGATTCGGCCAAAAAAAAGGGATCCGGAGATCCCTTTGAAATCAGGGCCTTTGCGGCCCCGAGGAGGAGACGATACGCAGGCTCAGTGCGAGTGCTTCAGGGCCTGTGGAATCTGGAAAAACTGCGCAATCGCGCGCAGGGTGACGACGAGTTCTTCGCCAGCCGTGACGTAGGCAAGCGCTTCATCGCGCTCGGCACGCGAGATCGGCAGGGTCTGAATTCGTCCGGCGATCAGGTCGTTGGCGGGAAACATGTGCGGCCTCACTAAGGGTTAATCTGGTTGAGCAGTAAGCTTTGTTGAAACGGATCTTCCCCTCTTTACCGCAGCGCAACAACTGATCATTTATCCGATTTAAGGTTAGAATTTCTAATCTCTACCCAATTTGGTGCCCATGTCCGACCGCCTGCCCCCTTTGAATGCGTTGCGTGCCTTCGAGGCGGTCGCACGCCACCTCAGCGTAAAGCGGGCGGCGGCCGAACTGAACGTCACGCCCGCAGCAATCAGCCATCAGATCAAGTTGCTGGAAGATCTGGCGGGCCGCCCGCTGCTGATCCGCAAGCCACGGGGCATCGACCTGACCGACGCCGCACGCGCCGCCCTGACCCATCTGGCCACCGGCTTCGAGCAACTGGCCCAGGCGGTGCACGAACTGCGCGACAGCCGCGCCGGTGCCACCCTCACGGTCAGCGTCGCACCATCGTTTGCAACCTGCTGGCTGATGCCGCGGCTGCACCGCTTCCTCACCGCGCAACCCGAGATCGACGTGCGCATCACGGCCCGCACCCGCCAGTCGACCGCAGTCGGCGCGCAGTCGCGGCGCGAGGCCGAAGCCTGGCTCGCGGATGCCGATGTGGCCGTCCTGCTCTCGGACGGGGAGTTTCCGGGGTTCCATGTCGAGCGCCTGGTGCCGCTCACGATCACCCCGCTCGTGAACCCCGGCATGATCGGTCGCAACAAGCTCACACCGGCCGACCTGCGCAACTTCTCCCTGATCCACGACGACATGGGCAACCTGTACAACGGCATCGACTTCTGGGATCTGTGGCTGGAGGCGGCCGGCGCGGCACGCCTGAAGCTGCGGCACGGCGCGCACCTGTCGCACACCGTGCTGGCGCTCGAAGCCGCGGCCGAAGGGGTCGGCATGGTTGCAACCTCACCCGAGCTCGCCAAACAGCAGATCGATGCAAAGCGCCTCGTCGCGCCGTTCGATCTGCGCGTCGAACTGCCGTATTCGTACTTCATGATCGCCAGCGAGGCGTCGCCACGGGCATGTTTGGGAAGTGGCACCTGGGGGAGGGCGGGTCCACGCCGGACTCCGCCACCACTTCGCCCCTCAACTACGCGGATTATCCAATTGTAACTGGGTTCTCGTATTTCACCGGAAACACCGACGGGGCGATCGGCTCGTACACCGACTGGCTCTACATGCGGTCGGTCCCGAACGGCGCGATGTCCTCAGGCTACGAGACCACCGCCGTCGACGTCACCTCGGTCACCGTCACCGATCAGACCACCGACGACGCCATCGCCTGGATGACCGACCAATCCGCCGCCGGCGAGCGTTTCTTCACTCTCGTCAGCTACAACCTCGCCCACAGCATTCGGGAGAGCTGGGCCGACCCCGCCGCCTCCTGCGGATGGACCGGCAGCGGCACCGAGACGGAAATGTTCGACTTCTCGGTCGAGTGCCTCGACACCGAGATCGGCGAGTTGATCGCGGGGACCCCTGATCTCCAAAATACGCTCGTGATCTTCTTCGGTGACAATGGCACCGAGCAGGCGGTGGCCGAGGGAGATTTCGAGCAGGGGCGCGGCAAGGGGACCGTCTACGAAGGCGGCGTGCGGGTTCCCCTCTTGGTAGTGGACGGCGCGGCGCTCCAAGACACCATCGACAACGGCGA
>CAWJNP010000030.1:0-78207 GCA_963844255.1 uncultured beta proteobacterium | reverse complement strand
AGCAGGAAAGGACCACGCTCGTTGTCGTACGTCCAGGCGGACAGGCGAACCAGTTGCCCATCTCCGCGGACTGGCAGGCATGGTGGGATCAGCAGCAATACAAGAATCGCGTTCTCTTCCTGACGGGCTCCCGAGACACCTTCCAAAAAGTGCTCGACTCCGCCAGGCAGACACGCGCCTTACAAAGCATTGAAGACGAGCTTAAGTCAGAGAGTACGCCCCTCTGATGATCCGCAATGGCGGGCACTCGACGCTCTACGGGATCGCGTGGGGCTTCAGTTCACTGCGGCACTCAAGGAAGCCTTCGACCAGATTGTCTACCCGTCCATTAGTTCCGCGTTACGGACAACTGGCACCGATCTCGCATTCGCCGGCAACCAGAGTGGCGAAGCGACCATTCGCAAGACGCTGGAAGGTGCGCAAAAATTCACCACTAAAATCGATGACGACAGCTTCCGAACCCGCGCTGAGGCGCGTCTCTTCGGTTCGTCGGAAACCAAGGTCGTTTTGTGGTCTGACTTCCGACGCGCCGCTGCGGTCAATACGAACTGGCCGCTGCACAAAGTTTCGGCACTGGATGATCTGAAGGCAGAGTGCCTTCGCCGTGGACTATGGCGGGAGGAAGGAAATCACATCCGTCGCGGGCCTTTTCCACCGTCGGTGCCCGAGGTATCTATCAGAGAACTATCCAGACAGGACGACGGCGATGGGCTCACGTACCTCAAAGTAGAACCATTGCATGCCCCGTCCATCGTGTACGAGACGGGTGATTCCGATCCGACCCCGGCATCGACCCCGGTTCCGACACCAACTCGCTTTGAAGCTACGGGCCTGCGCTATCGCTTTCTAGCATTCGATCCTGCGGACATGGTTCGCGTAAGCGTAGTCAAGGAGTGGACCGCGACGCTGCGACTGAAATACCAGTTGCACAATCGTGGCGATCACTATGAAGTCGAGCTGCTCGCGCTTCCCAAGGCGAATGGAGTAGCCATCCGCTATACGACGGATGGTTCTTCTCCCACGAGCGCGGGGTTCGCCACCTATGACGGGGTGTTTCGCGTTCCTGAGACTGCCGAATTGTATGTGCCATGGCGGTCTGCTACTGGTTACATCTGAATTCCGAACGCGATCCGAGTCCCGATTCCCCAGACGGGGAGGAGGATCTCGCCTCGCTATGATCCTGCCACTCCCCGCCCGATGGAACCAGTCCACAAGCTGGATGACTCCGGGGCAGTCTGGGACTCTCATCGGCCGGTTGGAGACAGACCGCCGACGTCCTCGCCTTCGACATCAGCCTCACCGCCGAAAGCGGCGACGGCCTCCAGAACATCGAATACTCCGGGCGCGCTCGATGACGGCTATGGCGCGGACGGCAATCAAAATCCGTGGCGGAAAAACTCCAGGAGATCGTCGGCGGCGGAAGCCTGCGCATGACCATCGGCAGCTATCGGCTTTCCCACCGGGCAGGCGCTTCTTGATTGGCTCAAGGCGACCAATCAGCCCTTCGATCCTGCCAAAGTTAGCCAGTAACCCATGGCCCGCGCAACCATCCATCCGTCATGCCCGCAAGATCGTCGGTCTGGGCTTTCTTCCCAGAGGAGGCCCGGCACGGCTTTCTCATTGATGTGCCCAAGGGGAGCGCGGCCAGGGAGACCTCATTTGCATCACCGAGCACCGGGGCGATGACTCAACCACCTCGGCGAGCGCTCCGTCGATGCCCCCACGCCCGGCGACCCCGCGCTGCGGGTCGTCATTGACCGCACCCGCTGGCTCGCACTCGCTCCAGCCTTTTGGGAGGAAGCCAATCGCCGCCTTCGCGCCAATGGCCTGCCCGCCGCCAAGTTCCAGAAGAACCCGGCAAGCCTGTGCCGGTACATCCGTCCCTCGGCAAGGAACTCTGCATCCTCTGCTGGGCAGTCGAAGACGCCTCGCCCGATGACATTCCCAACGCCCTGCGCAACTGGGAGGCGCTGGCTCCCGAAGAGCGCTGGTGGCTTTACACCATGACCGTGGCGACCACCGGCCAGGCCATGCAGAAGGGCTTGGCTGGCGCAAGGCGCTCCGAGCCGCTATTGCTGACAATCCCTTCGTCAAAGGCGAGGGGCTTTCGCCTACGCGCCCGCCGTGAGCTTCTCGGGCATTCGCAGCTCTCACTCTCTCTTTGAAAGCGCTCCTTTCGCAATGCCCACTTTCATCGAAACCCAGTTCCCCATTGCCCGACTCTCCGCAGAGTCCTACAAGGAGCGAAAGGCAGGGGCTAGCCAGACGCTGACTGGGCTCGGGAAATGGTGGGGGCGCAAGCCGCTCATTCTCGTCCGCGCGTCCATCCTCGGCATGCTCATGCCCGCTTCGGACGACCCGAAGCGCGACCGGGAAATCTTCCTCAAGATTCTCACGATGGACGACGACGGAGTCTGGCAACGCTGCAAGGGCGAAATCCCCGTCGGCGCTTGGCGCGAGGCCGCTTCGCCGAAGATTCAGCAAGAGTATTTCACCGCCCGTGGCTGGCAGCGCGGCCTCACCGACGAGGAAAAGGAAGTCGTCTACGCCCGCATTTTGGAATCGCTCGATGCCGATGGGCGCAAGGCCCTCGATGCCCAGCGCCGTCGTCCAGTGCCCAACCGCGCCACCTTCGACGCCCTGCCTTATGCGGAGCGAATCACGCACTGCGATCGACCGGAAAGCATTGAAGGTCCCACGCCCGAGGCTTGGGCCGAAATCAATTCCCACCTTGGCACCACCGCCTCCGGCTTGCCGGAACTCATCGAGCAACTCGGCCGGCACACCTTCGGCCACACGCCCAGTGTGGGCGATGCCTTCTGCGGCGGCGGCTCCATTCCTTTCGAGGCGGCCCGCATCGGTTGCGCGGCCTTCGGTTCCGATCTCAATCCCGTGGCGGGCCTGCTCACGTGGGCCAGTTTGAATCTGCTCGGCGGCGGCAATGAAGTGCAGGAGGAAATTCGTCGCTTTCAGGAAGCCGTTTTTGCAGACGCCGACAGGCAAATCACACAATGGGGAATCGAACACAATGCGCAGGGCGAACGGGCCGAGGCGTACGTTTACTGCGTGGAGGTGAAGCCGGACGGCTGTGACTACTACATTCCTCTTGCCCCAACTTGGGTCGTGGATGAATACATGAAAGTCATCGTTCGATGGCATCAAGTTCCCGGTTCGGATTGTTTGAAACCCGAAGTAGCCGTCGTCTCGAATGCCGAAATGGCGGGGTGCAAAAGGACAGGGGCGACGGTGATCGATAGCCGAGTGGTGGACCCGTTTGATTCCAGTCGCTCGTGGTCGATTGAAGCACTGCGTGGACCGGATGGGCTGCGACGCTGGACCAATGACGACCTATTGCCTCGCAAAGGAGACGTATTCCAAGAACGACTTTACTGCATTCGTTGGATCGATTCCGAAGGCAATCGCCGCTACGCAGCGCCCGAAGAGGCCGACCTCGCCCGCGAAACGAAGGTGCTCAAACTTTTACAAGAACGCTTCTCCGACTGGCAACGCGAGGGATTTATTCCGTCGAAGGTGATCGTAAGCGGTTACAACACTGATCAGCCGACGCGCGAGCGCGGCTGGACCCACTGGCATCATTTGTTTACGCCGAGGCAGTTGTTGACGCATGGGCTGTTAGCAAATCTGTCGTCGAGTGCTCAGGATCGGCGTTTGTCTGTGGTAACTATGTTGAATACGGGAAGGCTTGCAGACTGGGATAGCCGACTGAGTTGCTGGCTGTCCCACAAGACACAGATGTCACGAGGCAAGAACACCTTCCTCAACCAGGCACTAAACACACTTTTCAATTACTCAACTCGACCACTTCTCGCGCTCACCCACGCACAGATTTCCTTAGCCAATCAATCCTTTGATTGCACGCGGGGTGACGTGAAGCCCAGTGACGCCCGTGACCTCCGCGAGACCTGCGACATCTGGATCACCGACCCGCCCTACGCCGATGCCGTCAACTACCACGAACTTGGCGACTTCTTCCTCGCTTGGTATGACAAGCAACTCGCCAGGCATTCCCCGAATGGACGCCCGATGCCCGCGCCGAACTGGCGGTGCGCGGCGACGGCGAGGATTTCCGCCGTTCCATGGTCGAGATTTACAAGAACCTCGCCCGCCACATGCCGGACAACGGCATGCAGATGGTGCAGTTCACCCACCAGGACCCCGGCGGTCTGGGCCGATCTCGGCATGATCCTCTGGGCTGCCGGACTCAAGGCCACCGCTGCGTGGACCATCAGCACCGAAACCGAGGCCGTCGGCATCAAGAAGGGCAACTACGTCACCGGCACCGTCTGCCTCGTCCTGCGCAAGCGCGTCTCCCCGAGCCCGGTTTTCTCGACGAGGTCTATCCGCTGGTCGAAGACGAAGTGAAGCGCCAGATCGCCTCCATGCAGGCACTCGACGAGGACGGCGAACCGAACTTCAACGACGCCGACTACCAGCTCGCCGCCTACGCCGCGGCCCTCAAAGTGCTCACGCAATACGCCACTCTCGACGGCAAGGACGTGGAGCACGAGGTGTTCGCCGTGCGCGACCGCAAGACGAGAAGAGCGACTTCCAGATCGTCATCGAACGCGCCCTCGCCATCGCCTGCGACACGCTCGTTCCCGCGCGGTCTGGATTCCTCGCTGGCGCGAGCTTTCGCTTGTCGAACGCTACTACCTGCGCGCCCTCGACATCGAGAGCCGCGGCGAGCGCCGCAAAGGCATGTACGAGGAGCTCGCCCGCGGCTTCGGTGTCACCGACATCAAGCCCCTGCTCAAGAGCGACAAGGCCAACGGTGCCCGCATGTTACACCCCATCCGGTTTGGCGGCGAGCTTGACTAGCTCCGATCGGCGGCGCCGAGACCGATTGCGGCGGGATTGCCCGCGCGCCGTGGCCGCGCGGCTCGCGGCAACGCGCACCCGTTTGCTGCGTCACCTACTGCGCCACCTGCATGTTTGCAGTTCGCGAAACTGCCGTTGCCGACAACAGCCCAGAGTCTGGCCGCCAGTATCTGCGCGACACCTTTGGTCAGGGCTACTGGGGAAAGCGCGAAGGCTTCATCGGCCTGCTCGAATGGCTCGCCGCGCTGGGCAACGCCGTCGGGATGAACGAATGGATCGCGGACTCTAAGGCTGCCCGGATTCTGGCCGGGCGTCTCCGTAACGACCACGCCTGATGCTGCAACGTCATTCAAGCCGTCGAAACAGACTTGACCACGCGGTACTGAATCAGCGGCTTGATGGAGCGGTTTCTTACGACCGCATTGCGGGCTATTTCCGCTCCAGTTTATTTGAAGTGGCCGGGGAAGCCATAGCGAAAGTGAAGGGGCCGGTTCGCATCATCTGCAACTCCGACCTTGATCCCGCAAGATCTCGCCACCGCGGCAGCGGCTCAAGCTGCACTGCGGCGGAGTTGGTGTTCCGGTTGACCCGGAGGAGGCGCCTCCACGTGCGATACCGCGATACCGCGCCCTCTACGAAGCCCTGACCAGCGGAAAAGATCGAAGTGCGGGTACTGCCCGATTCAGCGTTCGGCCTGATTCACGGCAAAGCCGGTGTGGTCCGGCGCGCCGACGGCACCGCCACCGCGTTCCTGGGTAGCGTGAACGAAAGCGCCTCGGCCTGGAAGGTGAACTACGAGCTGCTGTGGGAAGACGACGACCCTGAGACGATTGCGTGGGTGCAGGAAGAGTTCGATGCACTCTGGAACGATCCCCGCGGCCGTAGACCTGGCCTGTTGCCCGTTCATCACGCAAGACGTGCAGCGCATCATTTCGCGCAAGGTGATCGAGCCGGCCGAACTTGAAGTCCATCGCCGACACCGACTGCCGCCGCCGCTGCCGCTGCGGTCGAAACGCCGGTCTATCGCCGCGAGCAAGGCCTGTGGCCGCACCAGAAGTACTTCGCCCGCCTGGCCCTGGAGCGACACCGTCTCGGCGGCGCACGGCTCGTGCTCGCCGATCAGGTTGGCCTTGGAAAAACCATCCAGCTGGCCATGGCAGCCTTGCTCATGGCGCTCGACGACCCCGACGGCGGTCCGATCCTCGTGCTCGCCCCCAAGCCACTGCTCCAGCAATGGCAGGATGAGCTGATGGAGCTGCTGCTGCTGCCTTCCGCCCGCTGGAACGGTCGCGCCTGGGTGGACGAGAACGAACTGGAGTACCCGTCGGAAGGTGTCGAAGTCCCTCGGCAAATGCCCGCGCCGCATTGGGCTGGTGTCGCAGGGCCTGGTGGTCCGCGGGCTGTCGGAGGCCGTGAGTCAACTTCTGAGCCGGCGCTACACCTGCGTGATCGTGGACGAGGCGCACCGGGCCCGCCGCCGCAAAGTGCCCAAGAGTGGACGCCGGAGCCGATGAAGTCGACGAGAGGGCCGAGCCCAACAAGCTGATGGCCTTCTCTGCCGGGAGATCGGCCCAAAAACCAAAAGCATGCTGCTGGCGACGGCCACCCCGGTGCAGCTTCACCCGGTCGAGGCCTGGGATCTGCTGCAAATTCTCTCCACACGGAAACGAAGGCGTGCTGGGGGGATGGACTCAGACCAGCCCGTGGTTCGCGCCCAGCCATTGCCTTGAGATTGCCACTGGCGATGCGAGCCGTCCCGACGTAGCGATGTGCGGGACGGGTGGCAATACGTTCGCGACCCGCTGCCGTCGCAGGTATGAAGATCCCGCGTTCGATCGCATCCGCCGTAGCCTTGATGCTGGCGACACCACCTGGCAGTTCACGCCAGAGAGCCTCGAGAAGCTGTCACCAGCGATTCGACGGGTGCAACTCCAGAACGGGCTGCTGCCCAACTACGGTGAGAACTTCAATCCCATGCTGCGGTGCATAGTGCGCCGGACACGGGCTTACCTGGAAACAACGATCAACCCTGCAACCGGGGGCTACTTTCTGCCCAAGGTCTCCGTGAAGCTGTTCGGGGAGGAGGACGAGGGCGCACTCGTTCTCGGTGGCTACCTGCGGGAAGCGTATCAGGAGGCCGAGGCGTTCTCCCTGCTCCTTCAGCAGCGAGTGAAAGGCGCAGGATTCTTCAAGACGCTGCTCTTGCGTCGGATGGGCAGCTCGATGGAAGCCGGCCGCCGAACAATCAGTAAGCTACTTGGCGAAGTCCCGGACGCTCCAGATGACGAAGATGAGGACGACGCCGAAGAAGAGGCTCCACCGCAGGTGGGTCGCCCAGCGCATGGCGTCAGCGATTTCAAGAACTTCACGGTCGCGGAGCTGCATTCGCTTCATCGCTGCCTTGAGTTGCTGAAGCAAGGCGGAAACAAAGACCCGAAACTCGAGGCCCTGATCGGCTATCTACTGCGGCACGCAACCGGGTGTTACGCGGAGATGGCTGGATCTGGGCTGCATCCTGTTCTCGCAGTATTACGACACCGTTCGCTGGATCGGGGATGAAATGGCAAAACGCCCGGAGTTCGCGGGCATGGACATTGGTCTCTACGCCGGCAGCAATCGCTCCGGCTTTTGGCGTGACGGCAAATTTCAGCGGTGCGACCGGAACGTGATCAAAGGGCGTGTGCGAGCCGGAGACATCAAGCTCTTGCTCGGCACAGACGCTGCATCAGAAGGTCTCAACCTGCAGCGTCTCGGCACCCTTATCAATATCGACCTCCCCTGGAATCCGACCCGGCTTGAGCAGCGCAAAGGCCGCATCCAGCGTATCGGCCAGGTGCGCAGCGAGATCTGGATCGCCAATCTCCGATACCGCGGCTCTGTCGAGGACCGCGTGCATCAGGTGCTGGCCGACCGACTTGAAGCGATTCACGATCTTTTCGGCCAAATCCCGGACACCCTCGAGGATGTGTGGGTGCAAGTCGCGCTCAACGACGAACTGGCGGCAAATCAGCTTATCGACAGAACCACAGCAACCAGAAACCCCTTCGATGCGAAGTACAGCAAGGTCGAGGACGCCGACTGGGAGACTTGTGCTTCGGTTCTGAACAGTGTGACGATGAAGGAGATGCTATCGCGTGCGTGGTGAGTAACGCGCGATCTCGGGAAAAGTTTACGGGGCGGGTGAGGACATTGAATACCCAAAACCAATGATGGGGAGCATTGCGTGAAAGAAGCATATCCGGCTTATCTGTTAAAGGCGGAGGAAAAGATCTTCGGGCTAGGTACGAAATTCCTTCGCCAAAGGGGGGGCGATATTCGAGACTTAGCTGCCACAGGTCCAATACCGCTCAAGGCAGCGCAGCAGTTTCTATCCCAGCATTCTGCTTGCGGGAACGCCTATAAGAAGCATGTACTCAATCTTCTTAGAAATCATATGGAACCAGCCGTATACGATAAGTTCAGTACAAAGTACTTCCCAATGGCTTTGACGGATAAGGATACAGCTCAAACGAAAGAGCTATTTCAAGCACAAGTCGAGCACCAGTTTCAGGAAATAATCACCAAGGCTCCGGTAGCTCGCAAAGCCGCCGCTGCTTGGATTTTCAGAAACTTGGACTCATATGGCATCGGACACGCTCTGCGTCGTCTTCAGCCTTACATGGCCCCGTTGGATCTAATAGTGCTTGCCGGAGACGTATGGTCACAACTTGACAATACTTGGCAGCAGAAGTGGCTAGTCAAACTTCTGACAAGGCAAGGGCGACGTGGGATATTGCAATTTATGTCGCCAAAGGAACGCCGAGCATGGCTGAGGCTGCCGGAGGTCATCAAAGTCTGGCGAGGTTGCTATAAATTCAATCGCTCGGGGGTGTCGTTCTCGTTGGACAAAGAGATTGCGGAGAACTTTACGAAACAAAATCGCTATAGAGCAGATAACCATACCCCCATTCTGATCGAAGCATTGGTGAACCGATCGGATTGCGTATTGAAGCTGGATCGCGAGGAGCAGGAAGTAATTGTGCTTAAAAGAAACGTCCGTCGCGTGTACGTTTATTCCAGAGAGAGCGATGCGTTTCTCTGAGCAAGCGTAGTTGCCCGGAAGCTCAAGAATCCCGTCAGCGGCTTCTGGCGCACGCCACGGGACATCCGTGACGAGATGCCCTTTACACTGCCTCGGGTCGGTCGAGGAGCTCGTGCGAGCCGTCTTGGTGCGTTACACCAGGCTCTCGTGTATTGGCCTGGCCGGCTCGGGTTTTAGCTGCCAGCTCATCTCTTTGCCCGACGAGGAAGTAAACGGTAAGGACTCTGAGGACCGCCGCGCGAGAAGCGGACGGTACATTCACCTCGCGGAGAGCCTGCGCGACCAGTTTGCTCCAATGTACCCCGATCGCCCTCGCGCGTTGGTCGTAATAATTCCAGTACACGGGCTCGAGCGCGATACTGGTTTCCACGCCATCGAGCTTGAGCGTCCGGCGCTTCGTCTTCATCAGGTGCGAGTAGTCCTTGGGTGCATCAGCGGCTGCGGGATCTCCGGGCGGCACCGGTGCGTCAGGCAACGGCGGCATGTCAGGCGTGTTAGCGGGTTCGTTCAATCTTCAGCCTCGGTTGACTGGTGAATGTGATCAACGGTAACCAGCTACCGCTCAAGAATGGTAGCTGGTTACCGGAATGCACGGTTGGATGTTGCGAGCCCCAAGAGTCCCGTGATCTGGACTTAGATAATCTACGGTCACATCGCGCTTGGGGCTAACCAAGCGCGATGTATAAGTCCAACGTTCAAGTTGAGGGATGTTCCAAGTCATCCGGCAGCCCCAAGAGAATCCCAGCCCCAAGAGTTCTTCAAGCCGTCATCCCGCCAAGACACACTGATCGGGTAGCCTCTGAAACTGCGGGATGCAGGCGGACATGCGCGGATACCGGGTGAACTTCTTGATCAAGCCAGGGATGGGACTGATCGGTGAGAGCACCACCATCACCAGGAAGAGCAATCCGATTAGGACAGGATCGATCAATCCTGGGATGGGGGTCTATGGTCGGGAAAGCGAAGTAGTAGTTGTTAAGTAGTTATCAGGGTCTTCACCGATTCTTCAGCAATTTCAGTAGCCGAACCCTTTGTCTTCCCCGGAATTTCTGCATAAAACCTACGGGTGAGATCTCGCAAGGCATCGCGGATGCGACTTTTGAGCCCCGAGTCAGCCTGTGTCAGCTTCGAATACTTGCGCCGTTCGTTCTTGGCCGGCGCGAGCTCACACACGCCGATGCGACGAGCGCGATCAATCTTGTATTTCGAAACCAGCGCCGCTGGAGTGCCCGGTGATTCCCCACCGTCACCTGCATCAGCAAGGATCGTCCGAAAGCTGAAATACGGGGTCAGAGACTCGAACCTTGCCCGGCCGGTCGCCCAATCGGTGCCCATGCCCATCGGGATCTTCGTTCCCTTCAGTCCGACCTCCGCTCGAACGCGATGCATGGCCGGGTCGACGAGTTGCTCCCCTCGATCCCGGTCCTTCAGGTAGTACCTGCGAAGCACATCGCCCTCTTTGCTGACCAAGGTGGCGTCGGAGCGAAGTTGACGAAGGGTATCTACCCGGTCAGTCCAGACGTGACTCTCCAACTCGTTGGAACCTCCATCGGGACGGGTCAGCTTGATCCGCATGAATAGGGCCTCAAGTTCAGTCCGCAGCGACCGGCGGCTGTAGAAGTCGATCGATACCTCGACCGCGATGATCTCTGGTGGGGAAGCGAAGGGAAAGTGCGCCTCAAGGCGCGTAACGAGCGACACCAGGTCTGCTCGACGGGCAACGTCATGCAGCCGCAGAACAAAGCGGGTCGCGGCGCCCCCGTCGCCTCGGTCGATTGGCTTCACCCAGATTCGGGACGAACTGTCGAGAATCCGACCGATCTTCCCTTGGATGGTCGGAAAGTTCGTGGGTGTGGCGGTCGTGATCTGCAAGTCAAGCCAGTCAACAACCGCTTTGGCCTTGAATCGTGACAGATGGGACAGCTCGAATTCTTCCAACAATTGCAGGAATTTCAGGTTCGCGGACATGGATTACCTCTCCCCAAGTACAGGGAATCGACTTACAGTGCGGATCGCTTTGGATCAGGAATCGAGCACTGATAGGCGCAGGCAGGCTGCGAGGCTCGCGGTGTCTGATGAATTCAAGACTTGATGCCTACATTATAGTCACCGATGACCTAACTCGACATGTTTTTACAACATTGACCTCTCCGCGCTCCGCCACACGGGTTCGCGCAGAGACGCCCTGGCGACCCGCTCACTTGCGCGAAGGGGGTTAGGGGCGCTGGCAATCGCCCCTGGCGCCTTGCCCCCTTCAGGCGATCCCCGGAGCGAATGTGAACCGCCTTGTGGTCGAGGCCCACTCCGCGCATCCCGCCTGCAACACATACTCCCGTCAACTCGGCTTCAGCGGTGTCCTTGGCGGTGTCCACTCGGCTTTCGCGCTGTATAAGGCTCGTTCAATCTTTCGGCAGGATTTCCAACGATGCCCTCCACATCCTCCTTCCTGTTCTAAGACTTTATGTTCTCCTACTCAATCAATGTTCCTTCACGACTTCCTCTCGATGAGGTTATTGTCCTGTCTATACTATATCTATGATGCAAGTCAATGCTGACTCTGCGCAATTATTGAGGGACAGAACATGAAAAAGAAGACAGTAGCCGAGTTCATTTCCGAAAAGATTACAGCGTCCGGCAAGCCGCAACTCCAGATCGCCGTCGATTGTGATTGGCCGAAGCCGAATATGATCACGATGGTCAAGCAGGGCAAAACAAAAATTCCTCTCGAAAAAGTCGGTCTGCTTGCGGCTTCGCTTGAGATCGATGCAAAGGATTTGCTCCGACGCTGCATGCAGGAGTACATGCCCGGAGTTCTGGAAGTTGTCGAGGCCGTTCACCCTGGCCTGCTGCTCAGTCACTACGAGCACGAAATTATCGAGGCGTATCGGGCGGTCGCGGGCAACAAGAACTTCTCAGTGGGGATCTTCCCCGAGCCATACTCGATCGTTCAGCCGCTGGGCGATCACGGTGACAGTCAGTGGGTCGAGCGTGGGCCACACGCCCAGGCGGACTACTTGCGATAGGAGGGAAGAGTTCGCATCGGGAGTGCTGCCGAAACTCTGAGAAAGGTCGACAGCACGCCTTACGGGTGTCTAGCCGAACATGTGGTCCTCAGCAGTTTCGGCTGCCTCGATTTGTCCTATAAGAATTGCCAGAACATGAAGCAAACGATGAGGCGGGCGGTACGGCACGCTCTCTTTCAGTCTGAATCCTTATACATGCGAGCGCCACATCATCCTGTGCTTGATCGAGTCGTCATACCGGACTGTAGGGTGATCTGGTGCCGAAGGGCGATCACAGGAGGCTGGTTCCAGAGCTACAGGCACGTTTTCCGGCGGGAGGAAGGCAGGGAGGCCCCAGTCTCTCAACAATCGCCGAACCTGCCGCAGTCACCCTGTTCCGTGAGGACCGAGGCTCGTTGGTTGATTCGATTGCCGAGTTGCGGCAGATTGCGTCTCGATTGTCCGACGGCTCTTGCCACTACCGAATCGTTACAAGCTGGTTTCGTTGGTTGCCCGTTTGGCGAAAAGCGCGTAACGAGAATGCAACCTGGGTGTCACCAAGAAAACGGCGGAGAAAGAGGCTTATTTATCTTTAAATACAATGCTATTATATAGTATCTGGGAGATTTTGGATTCAAAGTTTTCGTAGTGGTTACTTCGAGCCTAAAAACCTTATACAAGCGAACCCCCCTAGGTAGCGATTCCGCCGCCAATATTTGAGCAATCCTGGGCACACAGCAGGAGCCAATATTGGTCGATCTGACCCACTCTCCCCCCGAATCGTCGGCAGCGCATCTACGTCCCCCTACACCCGGCTCTGCAAGCCGTAGCATCAATCCCCTGTACACCGACAGCGACGCTTGTAGGCGGTCTAGGAGGGATCTAAGAGGGCAGGTCAATCATGATCATCATCGTCGCGATGCCGCCGATGATGATCATGATGATGTTGGGTGGATATTTGAGCACCGACTGACGGTCGCGGCTTATCCTGGTTATGAGATTGTTTGCGGTTCCGCCTATCTATGCCACGGAACTGTCAGTCGCGAAGGGCACAGATTGGATATTGGTAGAACGAATTCTTAAGCGGACAGTCCAAATGACGTGCCTTTGGATGCAGAAGTTTCAGAGAATGTCGAAAAGTTTGTTTATAAAATCATGTATATAGCGTGTTTTCAATGGTCTGCGAAATACCGAGATTTCAATTGCGTTTTTATGCGAGATGAGGCAGCTTTACTAGTCAATTCTGTGGCTTAGTCGCTTGATCTTTCCGTAGCACGCCACTAGACTTGCAATGCGTTGGGTTTCTGCAAGCGCAGTTGGTGGGGACGTAGCCAGAAGATCCAGTCTCCACACTTAGGGCAGCGGCGGCAACTGGCGTCACCGTAAGTAGAAGCCGTGGCAACACGGGTGCTCCGAACCGACCGGCAACGGTAGCTAAGGAGAGGCAACTATCTACCTTGGACCCAACGTTTTGTTCTTTCAAATGGCCCCTACGACGGGGCCATTTACTTTTTGAGTCGCGATTGCGGTCACAATCCCGTAGAAGGGATTGCCCTCACCGTCCTCGCGTTCTTCAACGACGACAACTCCCAACTTGCTCCTGAAGACCGAGCTGCGACGATTGGCCGTGCCGCTACCATATTCGTAGTGGATGGTTGCCCCAGGAACGATGATCCTCGTGATCATCGGAATTACACATGCCTCGGCAGCGGTTCGATCTAGGCAATCGGGAAATCTCGCACGCCAAATATGCTCAAACCCCCATCCACGTCCACCGTCATAGTGTCTGCCATATCTCAAAATTATTGGCCCGCCGGTGAAGATGGCTCCTTGTGAATTTATGGGCGGGAAGATTCCAAATTCCGGCAATCCAGTCCCGGGATTCAGTATGACTTCAGACTGGCGAGGCTTCAGTGTGAATAGCGGATTTCCCTTAACCTGGATGTATCGTTTTTTCACCATCTGACTGCCTATCTCGCAATGTTGATTTTCACAATAGTAGCCGTTTAAGTTCTTTCCCAGACCAGAAACCCCCAAAGACAAAACCCATGTGGTACGCCCCGGTCGTCGTCCACAAAAACGGGCGACGTATGTTGCGCCCGATGCGCTACACCTGCCGGCTAAACGGGAAGCCGGAAAGGAAAGCTACGACGTGCGCTTCCCGGGTACAACAACGCCCGCCGGGACAACTTGCAGGGCTTCTGGAAAGGCGTGTTCCGCAAAACGCCACGCGCTCATCATCGCGTCGAGCTTCTTCGAGAACGTGGCGCTTCGTGACTTCGAGCGGCGTCAACTGAGGACCGGCGAGACCGGCGAGAAGCCGCAGAACGTCGTCCTGCACTTTAATCCGCGATCGGCAGCACCGATGCTGGTTGCCTGCCTCTGGGATCACTGGCAAGCACCAGGCAAGCGCGATCTCTACTCGTTCGTCGCGATCACCGACGAACCGCCGGCAGAGGTGGCCGAGGCGGGACACGATCGCTGCATCATTCCGCTACTGGCTTCGGCGATTGACGCTTGGCTCAACCCTACCGGCGACAAACCTGCCACAGTGGATGCACACAGTGGATGCGCTCTTGGATCAGCGCGAGCGGCCGTACTACGAGCATCGACTCGCGGCGTAACGGCTTCGCAATTAGTGAACCCATCCGGCGGCAACCTGTAGGCGCTTCAACCAGGTGCGAACCTTTGCGATTAGTGTTGGCGGATCCTGATGCTTTTTAAATTTAGTAATCCAGTCCGAGTAGAGATTTTCGTCGGGCATCAATCCGGCTTTGGCTGCATCACTAAAGTCATGAACGGAAACTCGCGGCGCACCTTTACCAATCTCCTTCGTAAATTCGTCAGCCGCTTTCGTACCGTGCTCAATCAGGTCTTTTACGAGCAACTGACTAAAGAAAATGCAGTCATCCGTCTGCTGGCTCATCGCGTTCATCGAGGCCGGATATTCCTCGTTAACCACATCGCCCTGACGTAACCCGAAGTAGAGATTTGCATTGAGCGGGGGGCCTCTGCCCTTAAAGTCCTCAATTAACGAATTGCGACGCGCGATTGACATGTACAAGTCAGCAATACATTGACCCACCATTGTTGCTAACGTCAGAGGGCGACCGACTACGGAGATTCTTTCGAAAATGGTCTTCTGCAATATCTCCACCGGGAGTGGCGGGAGAGTGAGAGTTTGCAGATTGGCCTGAAATTGGTAAACCACTCCACGAGGTATTTCCCCAGCGTCTCGTCTACGAATTTGCTCAACGAATCCAACCCTCTCTCTATCAAATTCTTCCTTGAGCCTTCGAACGTGCTGCTTCTTAAAGTTCAACATGGCTCCGCATATCGAAGCAGCTACAGTCATAGCTGCATTCGTATCGCGGATTTCCTTTGTGAGCTGCTCTCGGCATTTCGATTTTTCCGCTATGTGTTGCGCTCCCATCGCTCCAGCAAAAGCGCCGGCGGTTGCCGCCCAGATACCCGTAAAGAAAGGGGAGTTGAAGAAACCTTTTACGTCCGGCCAAGAGGCCGCAAGCCAGACAAAGATGGGATCGATGTTCATTCAGGTTAGACTGTTTTTACAGCACCAATAATGACGAGCGCGATGGCGACAATTATCAGGACGGTTGCTGTCCACATGGCTAACCGCATTCGGCGCAAAAATTCTCCCGCCTTTGTGAGTCTCACGGCGGCAATGGTGGAGTCTCCCGCGGCGCTGGCCTTTACGTCCCACATCCGGTAGTCGTGGCGCATCTGTGCAGCAAGTACCGCGGATATCAGTGACATTCCCGAGAGAACTATTACGAAGACAGATAGCACACCAAACGATGCTTGAAGGTCATCCAACTTCGAGAGAATACCGATAAGGATTCCGCCGGCTACCACCTGCTGCATCGTTATGGCGAATGCCTCGTTTGCTAAAAGAGATTCGCGATTTTTCTCATGCTGCGCGATTGCAAGTTTCTCCTGCTCACCAGGTTCCATTGCCGCCTCCGGTTAACATCTTTCCACCCCCCACTAATGCCGCTTCGCCGGAGCCGTCCTCCGGGCCGCACGTCACTTCCCACGGTGAAATAGGGGCCTCGTCCACCACAGACCACGTCGGGCCGCTATTGCAGCAGCCTGGAGCGGATACAGCAATGATTTTGGATCCGCGTAACGGTCATACACGGTCATACACCCAAGCCATACCGTTACGCGCCTGGTGCGTTCCCGCTTCGGTCTGGCGACATGTCACACGGCCTACGGTGCGGCCGTAGCGGTCTTTGGAGATTGTAGTAACTTCGGCCTGTTGAGCAGCACACAGCGCCTTTAGGGAATCGCCCGAGGCTTTTCCGAACGCCTGACCAAGTTCGGGCGCGTCAATCTCCGCGAGTCGGATCTTCACGGGCCTTTGATCGACGAGGACGGTCAATGTGTCGCGGTCGTAAACGCTGACTGTCGGCGCCGATCGAATTTTGACCACCTGTGCCGATTGAATTTTGACCAGGGATCTTGGGCCGCCGTTTGAGCGGGCGGCTGTGCAACGCCCGAAATCAGCAATCATGTTCCATGAGTTGGTATCGCTAGCGAACATGCGGGTTGCAGGCCGGATGCCCATGATCAATCAGGATCGGCCGCCCTGGTCAAATTCGAGCCGGCGCAAACACATAAAACTTCGAGCTTGCCGGGCATGTTCATATATCCAGTAAATCAACGATTTAAACGCATCCGTGCGAAAGCCCGAAGAATGGTGACAACCCCTTGACATAGTTGGATGTTTTTCGAGTCCGCCCTGTGGATAACTACCTGGCGGAGGGTGTATATTAGCAATGCCTGTCGCGATTGCGACAGGTCAGCGGGGTGCCTTCGGTGCAGGTGGAACTGCACCGAAGGCGGATACGGCCTTGTGGGGCCGCATTTACTGCACAGCAAGGGGATGGTAGGCCACGCCCCTTTAAGCCGTCAATGCGACGTTCGCATGCCTCTTCCCGCTGCCACTCAATGCAGGGCGGCTATAAGAGGTAAAAAAGATGGCAGTTCAGAACGTGCAGGTGATGTGTATTAACAAGACGAACCGTATGAGCGTGCATGAGCGCATCCAAAGCATCGGAGGCGTGCACAACGCCAAGCGGTGGAAAATGTCCCAGCCCGACGCGATCGCCGCGATCGAAGCCGGAACGTATGGGTTCTACACCAGCGTGCAGGGCAGCAGCGTGTGGGTAATCGTGGCTACGCACAACGGAAACAAGTACCTTAAAACGCAAAACGACGGCGAGCAGCCCAACAATTTACTCAGCTTGCCCGAGTGCCCGTAACTCCTTAGTGCACAGGCGCCGGGCCTTCGTGCCCGGCGGCCGCTAGAAAGGAAAAAAGCTCGGACCACTTGTGGGATCTGGGCAAGTATTGAAATCGGGGGCCATCGCCTGTTGATCAGAGTTGCGCAAATCGCACGCACTACTGGGAAGTTGCTTTGGACGCGAACCCAATGCGGTTGATTGAGGTGCGTTACGCCAAGCGAGTAGTTGTAAACTGGTTTTGACCGCACTGCAAAGGCTCGGCAATGGCGACAACCATTCAACAGGCTTTCCTCACGCTGAAATCGCGATTAGAGATAACGGCGCCTCAACAATCCGTCGTCTCCACGAGGCAGCAGGCGGTGCGCGAGGCCGTGGAGAATGGGTTGGTGGTCAGCGATACGTTTCTGACCGGCTCATACGCTAGAAGCACCTTGATCGGCCCCTTGAAGGATGCCGATATTGATGTCTTCGCCGTTCTTGATTCCCAGTATTTCCACCGCTATGACAACGGGCAGAACGGGGGGCAAGCCGGCCTTTTGGATTTGGTGAAGCGTACATTGCTCAAGACCTATACGCGCACTCCAGACATCAGCAGAAACGGTCAGGCAGTAACGATTCGATTCGAGGACTTCATGGTCGACATCGTGCCCGCATTCGAACGAAACGGTGGGGGGTTCATCATTCCGAACTCCGTAAGTCGGAGTTGGATCTCGACCGATCCTCGCAAGCACATCGAGATCGTCAAAGCCGCCAATACTGCGCACGGCGGTGATCTAGTACCAATTATCAAGATGATAAAAGGCTGGAATCGGAAAATCAGCAGCCATTTTCAGTCCTTCCATCTTGAAGTGTTGGCGCTTGCGATTCTGAACAACGTGAAGATTTCCAGCTATCCGTCTGGAGTGCGCTTTTTTTTCGATAAAGGCCGTGCTTTAGTTGCGAGCCAAAACCCTGATCCTGCTGGATATGGTGGAGATGTCGGCTCATACATCAATACCCAGGAGAAGATTAACCAGGCCGTCTCTCGATTTCAAATGGCATACGAACGCGCACTGAAGGCTGAAGACTTCGCGAAACGCGGCAATCTACCGTCTGCGTTTGACATGTGGGACAAAATATTCGGCGACTACTTCCCGGCTTATGGGTGACCACATGACTGAACAAACTTCGACCGACGAACGGCAGATCTCAAAGACGAGGGAGCAGGTAATTGTGGAGGCCGCCCGAATCGAGGAGGCATGCAAGTATTCTTCAAAAGGACACTTCAAAGCTGCAACGCTGTGGAGCTTCTTTCATCTCGCCCTCGGACTACCGATGGTCATGCTTGCTGGAGTCGCTGGTGCCGCTGCATTTTCGCGGTTGCCGGGCAGTGGTGAGCTAGGTGGCTATTTTTCAATCGCAATTGTCGTCTTGTCGAGCGTCGTCACATTCCTGAATCCGAACAAGAAGGCTTCCGAACATCTCAATGCGGGTAATAAGTTTGACGCGATGCTTAACAAGGTGAGAATTTTTCGAACGATCGAATGCTGGGACGAGTCGTCAGATCAGGTACTGACTGAGCGGCTTCGCCGTCATTCTGAAGATAAGAGCACATTGAACCAAACCTCCCCACAAATTCCCGCGCCTGCATATTGGCTGGCGAGGCGTGGGATTAAAGACGGCGAGGCGGACTACGCCGTCGATCGGATTGCCACCTCTGAACCAACAGTCCCGCCCGTTTCTCTTCCGCGCCAATGAATTGTTCAGAGAGTTCTTGTCAATCATGGGCAGCCCCTGCTGTTATGAGATGCAACCATAGCATCGCGTGAAAGGCGATTCTCATCGAATGTACTCGGATTGGAGCAGTCGACATCTCTGCGACCCATCCTGCCCAATCAACCAAGTAGTTGGTCAAGGTGACCCAGTATGGCATCGCCGAATGGGGGTACGAAATCGAGGATTGTCGATATACTTCAGGCAGGTCATTGAACCAATCTGGTGACCCAAAAGCAGCGACGAACGCCATCTTCGCTTTTTCGATGGCTGCGCGTAAGTGATTGATTGGAGTGTGATGTGGTTGTTGGGCGAAGGTCGAGGGTTCGATCCCCTTCCACTCCACCACTTTTCCCGGCAGACGCCCTTGCTAGGCGTCCGTGCCGGTCGCTTTCTCCAGGCGTCGGGCGAACACCGTCATTTCCTTTTCCGCCTGTTTGTCGCCCTTGCGGTGCGCAGCCTGGATCCCGCTGCGATAGGCCTCCAGCGCCTCGGGTGCGCGTCCCGTCTCGGCGAGCGCGCGGCCGAGCAGCTTCCATGCAGCCGAATAATCCGGATCGCGTGTAACGGCCTCGCGGAGGTGACCGGCGGCTGTGGCCGCGTCGCCGCCCTTGAGGTACTCGCTGCCCAGGGAAAAGCGCAGCAGGGCACCGTCCCGCGGTGTTCCGAGCAGTTTTTCCAGGCTGGAAATCAGGGCGGTGTTCACTTGGGCTAAGATAGATGCGTCATCACGGAACGATTCTACCTGTCGAATGAAAACCGCAATCCACTCGAAGGACGCGCCCGCCGCGATCGGAACCTATTCGCAGGCGATCCGCGCCGGGGACACGCTCTATATTTCGGGCCAGATCGGCTTCGACCCGGCGACGATGCAACTGGTCGAGGGCATCGACGCGCAGATCGACCGCGTATTCCGCAATCTCGCCGCGGTGGCGCTCGCGGCAGATCTGAGCCTTGAAAATACCGTTCGCATGACGGTCTACCTCACGGACCTCGCGCATTTCGCGCGCGTGAACGAGGTCATGGCACGTTACCTGCGCGAACCGTATCCGGCGCGCGTCGCCATCGGCGTGGCGAGCCTTCCGCGCGGCGCATTGGTCGAGATCGACGCGATTCTGTACGCGGGGTGAGCGTCGCAAAGCCCGCGACCAGGAAGCCGGCACCGCGCCGCGCGGCGAAGCCTGCGGGCGGGACGGCGAAGCCTGCAGGTGCGATGGCGAAGAAGCTCGAAAAGCTCGGCATCCGCTCGCGCTTCGACCTGGTGCTGCACCTTCCGATGCGCTACGAGGACGAAACCGTTCTCACGCCCCCCGATCTCGCACCACCCGGCATGCCGGTGGCGGTCGAGGCGGCGCTGCGGGATGTGGAGGTCGCCTATCGCCCGCGCCGCCAGCTGATGGTGCGTGCCGAGGCCGAGGGCGTGCCGCTTGCGCTGCGGTTTTTCAATTTCTATCCGAGCCAGCACAAGCAATTCGAGCGTGCGATCGCCGACGGACTGCTGGTGCGCGCCTTCGGCGAAGTGAGGATCGGCCGCATGGGCGCGGAAATGGCGCATCCGCGCTATCAGCTCGTTACACAGGGAACGCCGCTGCCCCGGACGCTCACCCCGGTCTATCCGGCAACGGCCGGTGTCTCGCAGCCTGCGTTGCGGTCCGCCGTACTCGATGCGCTGGAAAGCGAGCCGCTCGGGGATTCGATTCCGGCCGAAGTGCGCGAGCGCTATCGCTTGCAGGACTTCGCGGCCGCCGTGCGCCTCCTGCACCTGCCGCCGCCGGGCGTCGATCCGTCGGCGCTCATCGAGCGCACGCATCCGGCCTGGGAGCGGGTGAAGTTCGACGAGTTGCTCGCGCAGCAGTTGTCGATGCGCATGCACTACCTTGCCCGGCGCAGCCGCACCGCACCGGCGCTGGACACCGGCGGGCCGCTTCTGAAACGCTTCCTCGGTGCGCTGCCGTTCCGGCTGACGGCCGCGCAGCAGCGCTGTCTGGGCGAAATCACGAACGACATTGCTCAAAGCCACCCGATGCAGCGACTTTTGCAGGGCGATGTCGGCAGCGGCAAGACCATCCTCGCCGCGCTCGCGGCGCTTGCGGCGGTCGACAGCGGCTGGCAGGCGGCCGTGATGGCGCCGACCGAGATCCTCGCCGAGCAGCACTATCGAAAATTCAGCGAATGGCTGGGCCCCCTGGGTGTGAAGATCGCCTGGCTGCACGGCGGACTGGGCAAAAAGGACAAGCGCGCCGCGCTGGATTCGGTCGCCGGATTCGAAGCGGGGATCGCGATCGGCACGCACGCGCTGTTTCAGGAAGGCGTGGAGTTCGCCCGCCTGGGCCTCGCGGTGGTCGACGAACAGCACCGCTTCGGCGTGCAGCAGAGGCTCGCGCTGCGAAAGAAGGCGGACGCCGATGGCGTCGTCCCGCACCAGCTGATGATGAGCGCGACCCCGATACCGCGCACCTTGTCGATGAGCTATTACGCGGATCTGGATGTATCGGTGATCGACGAGCTGCCGCCCGGACGCACGCCGGTGAAGACCCGGCTGGTTGCGAACGCGCGCCGCGACGAGGTGCTGGCGAGAATCCGCGCGGCGTGCGCCGCCGGGCAGCAGGCGTACTGGGTGTGCCCGTTGATCGAGCAGGGCGAGGGCGGAGATGGCGGGCAGGGCCGTGGCGGGATGCGCGCGCCGGCGCTCGAGCTGCAGACCGCGCTCGACGCGCATGCGGAGTTGTGTGCGGAATTTCCCGAGTTGAAGGTCGGTCTGCTCCATGGTCGCATGCCCTCTGCCGAGAAGGCCGCGACCATGGCGGCGTTCAAGGACAATGCACTGCAGGTCCTTGTCTGCACCACGGTGATCGAGGTCGGCGTGGACGTGCCGAATGCCTCGCTGATGGTGATCGAGCACGCCGAGCGCTTCGGTCTCGCGCAGTTGCACCAGCTGCGCGGCCGCGTCGGGCGCGGCACCCAGGCGAGCGACTGCGTGCTGCTCTACGCCGGGCCGCTGTCACAGATGGCGCGTGCGCGGCTGAAGGTGATTTACGAGAACTCGGACGGGTTCGAGGTGGCGCGCGCCGACCTGCATCTGCGCGGTCCGGGCGAATACCTCGGGGAGCGGCAGAGCGGCGCGCCGCTGCTGCGCTTTGCGGACCTGGAGAAGGACGAACCGATGATCGCGCTTGCGCGCGAGGCGGCCGAACGGATGCTCGAACGGTTTCCGGCCGAGGCGCGCGCCCATGTCGAGCGGTGGCTCGGCAGCCGGCAGGAATTCGCGCGGGTCTGAACCCGGGCCACGGGTGTGATAATCCCGCCATGAACCGCGCCGCGCTCGTTGCCCGACTCGATGCCTACACTCGGCTGATCCGGCTCGACAAGCCGATCGGGACGCTGCTCCTGCTGTGGCCCACGCTGTGGGCCGTGTGGCTCGCATCGGAGGGCCGTCCGCAGGTGCATATCGTGCTCATCTTCGCGTTCGGCACGCTGCTTATGCGCTCGGCAGGCTGCGCGATCAACGACTACGCCGACCGGAATTTCGACGCGCATGTCGAACGCACACGCGGGCGGCCGATCGTCGCCGGCGAGATCCATCCGCGCGAGGCCCTCGCAGTCGCCGCGTTCCTGGCGTTGATCGCTTTCGGGCTGGTGCTGTTTCTGTCGCCGCTGGCCATAGGCCTCTCGTTCGTCGCGCTGTTCGTCGCAGCGACCTACCCGTTCACAAAACGTTTCTTCTGGCTGCCGCAGGCCTATCTGGGTGTGGCATTCGGATTCGGCATCCCGATGGCGTATGCGGCCGTCACCGATGCGCTGCCGCCGGTGTGCTGGCTGTTGCTCGCGGCGAACATTTTCTGGGCGCTCGCCTACGACACCGAGTATGCGATGGTCGACCGTGAGGACGATCGCCGCATCGGCATTCGAACTGCGGCGATCGCGCTGGGACGGTGGGACATTGCGGGCGTGATGTGCTTCTACGTCGCGATGCTCGTCACACTGGCTGCGGCGGGTACGCTGCTCGGGCTGGGCGTGGCCTACTACGCGGGGCTCGGTGTGGCTGCAATACTGATGGGCTATCATTGGTTTTTGATCCGCGGTCGCTCTCGCGAACGCTGCTTCAAGGCCTTCATGCACAACAACTGGGTGGGCGCCGTCATTTTTGCGGGCATCTCGCTGTCCTATCCGTTCCCGGGTCTGCAGTGACCCAGGGCACGATCCCGGGTCGGGCCGGCGACACCGCGCTCGCGACCTTCGAGTTCCGGCGCGGGGAACTGCGCGGCTCGCACCTTGCGCTGTTTGCAACGCGGCTCGAGCATCGCGCGGGAGATTTTTTCGAAGTGATGCCGCTGGACCGCCTGGGCGCGCTGCGCGCCGGGTTTGAGCGCGATGCGGGCCGGCTGCAGTGGGGGGGAATCCTGCTTTTCATTGCCGTGCTCGTGATCGGGTCTTATTGGCCGCTTCGCTCGCTGGTCGCGATGGGATTCGCCGAAATGAATACCCAGTCGCAGGGGGGAGGGGCCTTCCTGCCGGCTGCGCTCGAGGCGTTGGATTTTTGCGTCGGGCTGTTGCCGCTGGTGGGTGCCGTGCTTGGCCTGCGCGGGCTCTCGTGGCTGGTGCCAGCATGGATAGGAAACACGGTGCTGACGGTTTCGGCCGGAGCTCTGGAACGGACCTTCGCTTCGCGCGGACACGATCCGGAATTGTTCGAGTTTGCCGAGACTGTCGCAGCCCGTCTGGGCGCCGGCCGCTAGCCTGTGAACTACACCGACCTGCGCGATTTTGTCACCCAGCTCGAAGGCAGAGGGGAACTCAAACGCGTGTCCGTCGAGGTCTCGCCGAAATACGAGATGACCGAAATCTGCGATCGTGTGCTGCGCGCGGGCGGGCCGGCGATCCTGTTCGAGAAGCCGGCGGGTCACACGATTCCCGTGCTTGGGAATCTGTTCGGCTGCGTGCGCCGCGTGGGGCTCGCGATGGGGGTCGACGGCACGGACGCTGACGCGCCGTCCTTGCGCGACATCGGTCGCCTGCTTGCCTCGATGAAGGAGCCGCAGCCACCCAAGGGGTTCAAGGATCTCTGGGAGCGGTTGCCGGAACTCGGACGGCTCGCGAAGAAGGTGTTCGACATGGCGCCCAAGGTGGTGTCCTCGGCGCCGTGCCAGGAGGTGGTGCGCGAGGGGCGCGACGTGGATCTGTCGCAGTTGCCGATCCAGACCTGCTGGCCCGGCGATGCGGGGCCGCTGATCACCTGGGGGCTGACGGTGACGCGCGGGCCGCAGGGCCTGCCGGATTCGAAGTTGCGGCAGAACCTCGGCATCTACCGGCAGCAGGTGATCGGGCCGAACCGGGTCATCATGCGCTGGCTTGCGCAGCGCGGCGGAGCGCTGGATTTCCGCGACCATCAGCTCGCGCATCCGGGCGAGCCGTTTCCGGTGTCGGTGGTGCTGGGTGCGGATCCGGCCACGCTGCTGGCTGCGGTCACGCCGGTGCCGGACGCGCTGGGGGAATACCAGTTCGCGGGCCTCTTGCGCGGCGCGCGTACCGACGCTGGTCAAATGCCTGGGCAACGACCTGCAGGTGCCGGCCTCGGCGGAAATCGTCCTCGAAGGCGCGATCCACCCGGGCGACACCGCGCCCGAAGGCCCGTTCGGCGATCACACCGGCTACTACAACGAAGTGGACAACTTTCCGGTGTTGACCATCGAGCGCATGACCTTGCGCCGTGCGCCGATCTATCACAGCACCTACACCGGCAAGCCGCCCGACGAGCCGGCAATGCTCGGCGTGGCGCTGAACGAAGTGTTCGTGCCGCTGCTGGTGAAGCAGTTTCCCGAGATCGTCGACTTCTACCTGCCGCCCGAGGGGTGCTCGTACCGGATGGCGATCGTGAGCATGAAAAAGCAGTACCCGGGCCACGCCAAGCGCGTGATGTTCGGCGTGTGGAGCTTCCTGCGCCAGTTCATGTACACGAAGTTCATCGTGGTCACCGACGACGACGTCGACGTGCGCGACTGGAAGGAAGTGATCTGGGCGATCACCACGCGCGTCGACCCGGCGCGCGACACGCTGATCGCAGAGAACACGCCGATCGATTACCTCGATTTCGCCAGCCCGGTGTCCGGGCTGGGCTCGAAGATGGGGATCGATGCGACCAACAAGTGGCCGGGCGAGACCACGCGCACCTGGGGCACGCCGATCAGCATGGATGCGGCGGTCAAACGGCGCGTGGATGCGCTGTGGAAGGAGCTTGGCCTGTGAACGAAGATGATCCGCTCGAAGGCCTCAAGGCCTGGACCCGCGTGATCTGCGGCTGGCTCGCCCTCAACAGCGAAAAAGCAGTACCGACCTGAACAGTACGACGGGGGATCTGAAGGGGGGCTTGGCCCCCTTTCAATCCGGGGGATCTGAAGGGGGACGTCAGTCCCCCTTTCCTTCGTACACCCAGCTAAGCAAGGCGTCCTGCGCGCCCTGGGCGAGTGCCGCGTTTGGATGGTTGACGATCATCGTGACGGCGTGGCGCTGGCCAGTGCGATCAAGCACGAAGCCGGCAATCGCGCGCGCGTCGGAGAGCGTCCCGGTCTTGATGTGCGCATGGCCGGCGATCGCTGCATTTTTCATGCGGCGTCGCATGGTCCCGTCGACCGCGACCAGGGGCAGCGAGGCGATCAGCTCGGGCATCACCGGGCTGCGGTACGCGGCGACAAGCATTGCAGTCAGGCTCCTCGCGCTGATGCGCTCGATGCGCGACAGCCCCGCGCCGTTTTCCATCACGAGCTCCGGAATCGCCAGGCCTTTCGTCGCCAGCCAGGCCTTGATCGCGCGTTGCCCGTTCTCCTCGGTGCCGGGCACGCCCCCGTTCTCCGCAGCGATCGTGAGGTACAGCTGGCGCGCCATCACGTTGTTGCTGAACTTGTTGATGTCGCGCACGACTTCGGCGAGCGAGGGCGACTCGATCGACGCGAACGGCTTTGCATCGGCAGGTGGCGTGCCCTCGCGCGTGGCGCCGGAGAGGCTGCCACCCAGTTCGGTCCAGAGGCGGCGAAACAGCCCGTCCGCATAGGCGTTCGGATCGAGCAGCGCGACATGCCAGTGGTGTTCGCCGCAGCCTGCCGCATAGCCGCCGGTGAACACGGCGCGCGGCCCCGCGGTATGGGCTTGGAAGGTCGCGTTCAGGCGTTCGCGCCAGTCTCCGCAGGTGCCGGCAGTGAGGCGCAACACGTTCACCACGTCGATGATCGGCGGCTCGGCGGTGACCCGCACCGCGCCTTGCGCCTGATCGGGCGCGAACTGAAAACGGACGGATTTGAAGTTGAGCAACAGCGCATCGGCGCCCACGTTGTAGGGACGCAGGGCTTCGCCGTCGAAACGCGCCGGGTCGTGCGGTCCGGTGGCGAAGTCGCCGCGATCGAGCAGCAGGTTTCCGCGGATCTCCTGCAGGCCACGTGCGCGCAGGTCGCGCAGCAGCAGCCAGAAGGCCTCCAGGGTGAGCTTGGGATCGCCATGGCCCTTGAGGATCAGGTCGCCTTCCAGCACCCCATCGCGCAGCGGGCCGTTCAGAAAGGCCTCGGTCCGCCAACGGTAGGCCGGCCCGAGCAGCTCGAGTCCGGCAAAAGTGGTCACTAACTTCATCGTCGAGGCCGGATTCATGGGCTGGTCGCCATTGACGCTGAGCCGTGGCTGGGCGGCGGTGACGGGCTGTACCGCAATCGACACGCTGGCCTCAGGGATCCCGGCGGCGCGCAAGGCCTTGCTTACCGCGGGTGGCAGGCCTTTGCCTCCCTGCGCGGACGCACTCATGACAAGACTCGCCCCGAGGATGGTCAGGGCGCGGATAAACCATTGAATCTTCATAAGACGGGATTCTACGGGAGCGGGGGCATGTGGAATTCTGGGGCGACGCCCTTGTAATTTCGACCGATTGCCCCTATTATTAGCACTCAAGAGGGATGAGTGCTAACAATCCTCTCTCAGTCGAGCCTTCGTCCATCGACGAAGCTCTTATCTCGTTGACTTATATAGAAATGGAGACACGAATGAAAATTCGTCCCCTGCATGACCGCGTGATCGTCAAGCGCATCGAAGAAGAGCGCAAAACCGCGTCCGGCATCGTCATTCCCGACACCGCCGCCGAAAAACCCGATCAGGGCGAAGTCGTTGCCGTCGGCAACGGCAAGAAGAACGAAGACGGCAAGGTCTCGCCGCTCGACGTGAAAGTCGGCGACCGCGTGCTGTTCGGCAAGTACTGCGGCCAGACCGTCAAGGTCGAGGGCGAGGAACTGCTCGTGATGCGCGAAGAAGACATCATGGGCGTGGTCGAAGGCGCGTAATCGCGCATTCGCTCGCCGCATTTCACTCGCAACCGTTTAACCCCCTATTCAAGATTCAGGAGAAGTAACAATGGCAGCAAAAGAAGTACGCTTCCACGAAAATGCGCGCGTCAAGATGGTCCATGGAGTGAACATCCTGGCCGACGCGGTCAAGGTCACGCTGGGCCCGAAGGGCCGCAACGTGGTGCTCGAGCGCTCCTTCGGCGCCCCGACGGTCACCAAGGACGGCGTCTCGGTCGCCAAGGAAATCGAACTGAAGGACAAGTTCGAGAACATGGGCGCGCAGATGGTCAAGGAAGTCGCTTCCAAGACCTCCGACGTCGCCGGTGACGGCACCACGACCGCCACCGTGCTGGCCCAGGCGATCGTGCGCGAAGGCATGAAGTACGTTGCCGCCGGCATGAACCCGATGGACCTGAAGCGCGGCATCGACAAGGCCGTGATCGCCGTGGTCGAGGAACTGAAGAAGATTTCCAAGCCCTGCACGACGACCAAGGAAATCGCCCAGGTCGGCTCGATCTCGGCCAACTCCGACTCCGACATCGGCAAGATCATCGCCGACGCGATGGACAAGGTCGGCAAGGAAGGCGTGATCACCGTCGAAGACGGCAAGTCGCTCGACAACGAACTCGAAGTCGTCGAAGGCATGCAGTTCGACCGCGGCTACCTCTCGCCCTACTTCATCAACAATCCGGAGAAGCAGATCGCGCTGCTGGAAGATCCGTTCATCCTGCTGCACGACAAGAAGATCTCCAAGATCCGCGAACTGCTGCCGCTGCTGGAGCAGGTCGCCAAGGCCGGACGTCCGCTGCTGATCATCGCCGAAGAAGTCGAAGGCGAGGCGCTGGCCACCCTGGTGGTGAACAACATCCGCGGCATCCTCAAGACCTGCGCCGTCAAGGCGCCGGGCTTCGGCGATCGCCGCAAGGCCATGCTGGAAGACATCGCCATCCTCACCGGCGGCACGGTCATCGCCGAAGAACTCGGCCTGAAGCTCGAGAACGCCACGCTGAAGGACCTCGGCCACGCGAAGAAGATCGAGATCGGCAAGGAAAACACCACGATCATCGACGGCGCCGGCGAGAAGAAGGCGATCGAAGCCCGCGTCAAGCAGATCCGCGCGCAGATCGAAGAAGCGACCAGCGACTACGACCGCGAGAAGCTGCAGGAACGCGTCGCCAAGCTGGCCGGCGGCGTTGCGGTGATCAAGGTTGGTGCCGCGACCGAAGTCGAGATGAAAGAGAAGAAGGCCCGTGTCGAAGACGCGCTGCATGCGACCCGCGCCGCGGTCGAAGAAGGCGTCGTTCCCGGCGGCGGCGTTGCGCTGATCCGCGCACGTGCCACGCTTGGCAAGCTGAAGGGCGACAACCACGACCAGGAAGCCGGCATCAAGATCGTGCTGCGCGCCCTGGAAGAGCCGCTGCGCCAGATCGTTGCCAACGCGGGCGACGAGCCCTCGGTGGTGATGAACAAGGTCGCGGAAGGCAAGGGCAACTTCGGCTACAACGCGCAGACCGGCGAGTACGGCGACATGGTCGAGATGGGCGTGATCGATCCGACCAAGGTGGCGCGCACCGCGCTGCAGAACGCCGCCTCGGTTGCCGGCCTGATGCTCACCACCGATGCAATGGTCGCCGAGCTGGTCGAAGACAAGAAGGGCGGCGGTGGCGGCATGCCCGACATGGGTGGCATGGGCGGCATGGGTGGCATGGGCGGTATGGGTGGCATGGACATGTAATTCGCCCACAAAGCGAATCGCATGCCGAAAAGGGGCGCCTACAAGCGCCCCTTTTTTTACGCTCTTTTGCAGAGCGAAACCTCGAGTTCCGCACGAATCACCCTGCGTGCACGCGGGGCAATCGCCCCCGCAGAGGGGAAACGGGACACCGGGCCAACACCGCGCGCCGATCAGCGTCAGAAACATGAAAGCGCAGCGCAAGGCACCGCCCGCATCAAAGGTCTAATCTGCAGTCTGACCGAAAGGCGCCGCAGATTTACTTCTACAGCGTCGGTCGTGTCTCCCTCCTTGGACAGCAGTTTGTCCCTTAAGGCACCGAAGTCTGGTGCCTTTTTCTTTTCCGGTCCGGGCATTTTCCTTTATAATCCGCAGCCTTGCGCAACGCGGCGGTGATCTCCGACGCGTCCCGTACGGCCAAGTAGCTCAGTCGGTAGAGCAGCGGATTGAAAATCCGTGTGTCGGTGGTTCGATTCCGCCCTTGGCCACCAAGAACATGCCTCTCGTCACCAGACGCGAAACTTCAGCTGAACCGCCACGGCGCCATCGAGGCGGTTGCGTATGGTCGGAATGACGCTCAGGTTGACCCCGACATACCTGCCTTCGACCGCAAGTACCGGGAGAGGGGCGACGAAAATCCCGCCGTTGCGATAGTTCGGGTAGCCATTGAAAGCCCCGAGCGCGACGCCGGCGTGCAGTTCGAGGCCCGCCACGCTCCAGTGCCATGGCCGCCATTCGTAGGCGGCGAATGTGGTGCGCGCCCGATTGCTGTTGATGTAGCTGCCGCCCATCAGGGCGTGGTTCCTTGCGAACGCGACTTCGGCGCTCAAGCCCACGTTGTCGTTGCGCAGGTTTTTAGATTCGTCGAAGTGCAGCGAATAAATGCCGGGACTGATCCAGACCTGCGAAGATAATTCGCCGGGCGTCGCATCCACTGCATGGGCGCCTGGTGCCGCGAAGGCAGCCAACGCCAGGACGCAGCCGCGCCAGGCGACAGATGGCGGATGGATCGCGAACAGGCTCGGTATCGACGCATTCAAAGGCTTTCCAGTGTCCTGTCCGCAGTGCGGCTATCCTAGCAAACCACGGCGTCTTCCGTGTCGAATCAGGAGCGATTGGGGATGAACGGATTGCTGCAGGGAATTCGCGTACTCGACTTCGGCCGCTACATCGCAGGCCCCTATTGCGCCGCGATGCTCGCGGAATACGGCGCCGAAGTCATCCGCATCGAGAAACGCGAAGGCAGTGAGGATCGCTTTGTCGCGCCCGTCGGGGAAGGCGGAGAGGGCAGCCTGTTTCTGCAGATGAACCGCAACAAGCTTTCCCTCACGGTCGACCCGATGTCCGAGGAAGGCCGCGAGATCGTGAAGAAGCTGGTCCGTACTGCCGACGTGGTCGTGGCCAACCTGCCGGCGCAGAGCCTCGCGGCGATGGGCCTGGACTACGCGAGTCTTTCCGCGGTTAAGGCCGACATCATAGTCACGACCGCCTCGGCCTATGGCCCTGTCGGTCCGATGGCGCGCAATGTGGGTTTCGACGGCGTTGGCCAGGCAATGTCTGGCGCCGTCTACATGACGGGCGAGCCGTACCAACCGTACCGCGCGCAGGTGAACTGGGTGGATTTCGGCACTGCGCTGCATTGCGCCTTCGGCACCATGGCTGCGCTGATGGAGCGCGCGAAGAGCGGGAGAGGCCAGCACGTCGATGGTTCGTTGCTGGGGACCGCGCTGACCTTCACCAATGCGCTGCTGATCGAACAGGCGGTGATCGGCATCAATCGCGTGCCCACCGGGAACCGCGGCCAGGCCGCTGCGCCGGTGGACATCTACCGTACGTCAGATGGCTGGCTGCTCTGCCAGGTGGTCGGCCAGCCTCTGTACGAGCGCTGGGCGAGGCTGATGGGCGAGCCCGAATGGCTCTCAGACCCACGTTACGGCAATGATCTTTCGCGGGGCGAGAATTCCGAGGCGATCAGCGCGCGCATGCATCGCTGGTGCGAGGCCCGCAGCACGAACGAAGCGGTAGAGATTCTCGGCGCGGCGAAGATTCCCTGCGGGCCCGTGCTGAGCGCGCAGCAGGCGCTTGATCATCCGCAAGTGCACGCGATGGGCCTGTATCAGCCGCTCGACTATCCGGGCCTGCCCAAATCGGCCCCCGTGGGCCGCGTGCCGCTGAACATGTCGGTCACCGAAGGTGGTGTGCGCCACCGCGCGCCCCTGCTCGGCGAGCACACCGAGCGGATCCTGCGTGAGCTTGGGTATGGCCCGGAAGAGATTGCCGCCCTGCGCGAACGCAAGGTGATCTGAAACCCTACACTTCCAGGCGCCGCGGCGAGAGGTATTGCTGGCGGTAGATCTCGAAGGGCATGGTGTCCTCCGCTTCGATCTGCGCCTGCGCTGCGAGCGACTCTGCGGCCATGCGCGCGAATCCGGCTTCGACCGCGGGATCGAGCGGCAGCGCCCCGATGGCTTCGCGATGGCGGCGCGACTGCGCGACCACGAAACGGACGTAGACATCGCCGGCCTCCTCGTGCATTGCTTTCAACACCCGCGCGGAAGGCAGTTGCGCGGGATCATGCAGGGCCGAGATCGCACCGGCCAGCGCGTCGCGATAGGCCGAACCGCCGTGGGTGGCATCGAGCGTTTCCGCAATCGGCGCGCACTCGGCGAGCAGTTGTCCGGCCCATTCGGAAAGGCCCACCTCCTCACCGCGACGCTCAAGCGTAAGGCCGGGTTCGCGTCCGCGCAGGGCCACGCGGTGCTGGTTGCGGCCGTTGGCGGCGATCTCCTCTGGCGTGTCCGGCGGACTGTCGGACAGCAGGAAATGCAGGAGCAGGGTGTCGAGCAGGCGGATCGTAGTTGCGTTGATACCGATTGGCTCAAACGGATTGAGATCCATGAGGCGCACTTCCACGTACTCGACGCCGCGCTCGCGCAGGGCGTGCAGCGGGCGCTCGCCGCGCCGGATCACGCATTTGGGCCGGATCGTGCCGTAGAACTCGTTCTCGATCTGCAGCAGCGTGGTGCCCAGCTGTCGGTAGCTGTCCACGCCGTCTCCCGCCACCCCGGGCTCGCGGATGCCGATTTTCTCGTAGTCGGGGTAGGGTTTGGTCAGCGCAGTCTGCAGCGAGGCGGCGTAGCTTTCCAGGTTGTTGTAGCTCACCGCCAGCGAAGCCTGCGCATCGCTCTGATAGCCCAGCGGCCCCATGCGCAACGACGTGGCACCGGGGCGGTACATGGTGCCCGGCTTGAGTTCGACCAATTCGTGCTGGCGGCCGGCGACAAAGCTCGAGCACACCGAAGGCGAAGCGCCGAACAGGTAGAGCAGCAGCCAGGAATGGCGGCGAAAATTTCGGATCAGCGAAAAGTACGCGACGTTCGGATCGGCAATCCCTTCGAGGGAGAAGTTGTAGTGGATGCCCGAAATCGCCTGCATGCGCCGGCCGTAGCGATGCGCCAGGCCCAGCCGGTACACGGTCTTCGCGCGGCCGACATTTGAGCTGCCGTAACGTCCGATCGGTATGCAGTCGTCGCCGGGCAGGCCGCAGGGCATGCTCGCGCACCAGAGCATTTCTTCTCCAAGCTGGCGCTGCACGACCTGGTGAATGCGGGTCAGTTCCTCCAGGCAGGACTCGACGCCCGCATGCACGCCGGTGATGAGTTCGAGCTGCGATTCGCTGAAATCGGTCGTGATGCTGGGATGCGTAAGCGCCGAACCCAGCGCGGGCGGGTGCGGCAGCGAAGACAGCTTGCCGTCCGGAAGCACGCGCAGGCTTTCCTTTTCGATGCCACGCCGGATGGTGCGGAAATCCGCGGGCGTGAAGGCGCGCAAGTGGTCCTGGAGGGTGCTCATTCGGGGCGTGCTCGGATCATGGGAGGCGGTAAGGTAACAGAAGTCGGCGCAAGGCCCGTTTTCCTGACAGCGCCTGCTTCCGCACTGCGAAATCAGCCCGGTGTGATGATCTGGATATGGTCCCGGCTCACGTCGATGAAGTCCGCAGCCAGCACCTGCCGGCCGCCCAGATGCAGCTCCCAGACCTCGGCGTCGGTGACGGCAACGAAGCTCTTGGCCTCGACGATGAAATCCGTCAGCCGGGCGCCGGGCAGCAGGTCGATATAGCCCTTGATCCGGTGACTGCCGGTGAGGATAGTGACGCGGGTCCTGTTCTCTTCTGCGGGCATAGGTGGGTCTCCTTGAAGTTTTCGTCGTGACCAGCGAGCCGCCAGCGAACCAGTCGGTTCGGATCGGCAGCGCCTGCGCTATCCTGCCACCAATCCCATGAAAATATTCTACGGCTGGCGGATGGTCGCCGCAGGCGGCGGCATCCAGTTCCTTCAGGCGGGCCTGCTGCACCAGGCGTTCGGCGCCTATTTTGCGATCCTCATCGAGGAATTCGGCTGGAGCAAGACCGCGCTCTCCGGCGCAGCCGCGCTGCAGCCCATGGAGGCCGCCGTGCTCGGCCCGGTGCTTGGCTGGATCATCGACCGTTTCGGACCGCAGGGCATGATCCGCATCGGCATCGTGACCTTTGGCGCGGGCTTCATGCTGCTCTCCCAGATCGATACCCTGGTCGGCTTTTACGGCGCCTTCCTTGTGATCGCGCTCGGCTCCAGCCTGTGCGGCTTCTTTCCTATCAATGTGGCGGTGATCTACTGGTTCGAGAAATTCCGCGCCCGGGCCCTGTCGATCCTCTCGCTGGGCCTGGCCTTCGGCGGCGTGTTCGTGCCGCTGGTGGCCGGTGCGATGCAGGTCTACGGCTGGCGCGCGACTGCGTTCGGCTCGGGCGTGCTGGCGATCGTGGTCGGCTGGCCGCTGGCGCGCATCTTCGTGCGCCGTCCCGAGGACAAGGGCGAAACCATCGATGGCCTGCCGGTGGCGAGCGACGGCACGGCGGAGGCCGATGCGCCCGGCCAGCGCGAGTTCAGCGCGCGCGAGGCGCTGCGCACCCGGGCATTCTGGCTGTTGTCGTTCGGCCACGGGTTCGCGCTGATCGTGGTGTATGCGGTCAGCGTGCACGCCATCACCCACATGAAGGAAGGGCTCGGGTATACGCTCGCGCAGGCATCCCTCTTCATTACGCTGATGACGGTGTCGCAGATCGGCGGGGTGCTGGTGGGTTGGGCGATCGGCGACCGTTTCGAGAAGCGCCTCATCGCCGCCGCCTGCATGCTGATGCACGCCAGCGGCCTGCTGATGCTCACCTACGCCAGCGGCAACGCCATGCTGGTCGCGTTTGCGGTATTGCACGGCGGGGCATGGGGCCTGCGCGGGCCGATGATGCAGGCGATCCGCGCCGACTACTTCGGACGCCGCTCGATCGGCATGATCCTCGGCCTCTCGTCGATGATCATCGTCCTCGGCCAGATCGGTGGGCCGGTCATCGCCGGTGTGTTTGCCGACTACACCGGCAACTACCGCCTCGGGTTCACGGTGCTCGCGGTCATGGCCGGACTCGGATCGCTCTTCTTTCTGCTGGCCAGGCGTCCTGCGCTGCCGAAACGCGGGGCGTCTTCAGCCTGAGACCAGCGCAGCGAGCGTCTCGCGCAAGGGTTTCCCGGGTACGCAACCCAGCGCCGCAGCCGCCGCGTTGACCCGCGAGATTACGCCGTGCGCCCAGATGTCCTGCGCATCGCCGATGCGTGCGCTGGTATGCGCCACGGTGCCCGCCGCGATACCGCGCGCCTGCAGCATGGCCAGTGCGGCGACACCCGCGTCGTCCTTGCCGATGCCGGCGTCGTTGAAGAACACGGCCGCAAGCGGGATTTCAAGGGCGATCTCGCCCGAACTGGTGCCGCCATGCGAACCCGAGACGACGATCGCGCCTTCGTCTTCCACGCCCACGAGCGTGATCGAATCCATCGCAACCACGCGGGTCCTTGTGCCTTCGGCGACGACGGCCTTGTACATGTGCGATCCCTAGAGCGGCAGACGCGTGCCGAGATTGTTCGCCATCGCCGCCTCGTACACCGCCTGCGCCGCGGCCAGGTCGGCCAGAGCGTGGCCCGAGAAGAGAAACATCGTGCGCTGCGCCGGCGAGGTCCGGCCGGTCCAGGCGTTCGAGGCCATGTCCGCGAGATCGGCCGCGTACGGACCGCCAAACGGCATCCGGCCGGTCCCGGCCAGCACGCGCGTCTGCGCGTGATCGTCGGTCGCAAGGATGTCGAGGTCGCCGAATCCGCGGCGGTCCCACGAACGCCCCAGATCGACCGCGGCGGCAAACGCACCCGGCGCAAGCCATGCCGGGTCGAGGAACTCGAGCACTTGCGCACCTTCGGGCACGGTGGTGACGACGACGTCCAGACCCTCGACCGCGGCGCGCGGCTCGACCACCACGCGTGCCTGCATTCCCTGCGCGCGCGCGTAGTCCGCAAACCGCCCGGCACTCGCGCGTGTACGGCTGCAGGCAACGACGGTGTCGAGGCGCGGCAGGACGAGGCGCAGTGCGTCAAGGTGGCTTGCCGCCTGAACCCCGCAACCGACGAATCCGATCGTACGGCTGTCGGCGCGCGCCAGAAACTGCGCGGCGATCGCGCTCATTGCCGCGGTACGCGTCGCGGTGATGCCGTTGCCGCCCATGATGGCCAGCGGCCTGCCGGTGACGACGTCCGAGAGCAGGATCAGGCTGCAGATCGTCGGCCCGCTGGTCTGCGCGCTGGGAATCAGCCCGAACCACTTCACCCCCGCAACGCCAGCGTCGCGCAGCACGCCGGGCTTGGCCTGGAAGAGATGCCCCGGCGCGAGCAGCAGCACCGACTTGGATGCAGCTTCGGCGCTGCCGCGCGCCTTGGCCGCGAACGCCTCTGCAACAAGTTCGCGCAGCCGGGGAAGCGATACCCCGGTGTCGGCCACCTGGGCTTCGCTGAGATACAGGATCTCGTCGGCCATGCCTAGAACAACGCGTAGCCGCCGTCGATCAGGAAGGTGTCGCCGGTGTGATAGCTCGAGGCCGAACTCATGAGGTAGACGGCGATCCCGCCGAAGTCGGCGCCCGTGCCCCAGCGGCGCACGGGGATGCGCGGCAACACGTTGTTGCGGAATTTTTCGTTGGCCACCGCGTTGGCCGTCATGTTGGTCTCGATCCAGCCGGGCAGGATCGAATTCGCGCGGATGCCGTGGCGCGCGAGTTCGACCGCCAGGCCGCGCACCATGGAGATCATGCCGCCCTTGGTCGCGCCGTAGTGCTCACTGCGTGCGGCGCCCTCGATCGCCGCAAGCGATGCCGTGCCTGCCAGCGATCCGCCACCGCCGCGGGCGATCATGTGGCGGGTCGCGGCGCGAAACGTATAGAACGCGCCATCGAGGTTTACGCGCAGCACACGGTGCCATTCTTCGCTGGTCATGTCGGCAAACGAATGGTTGCCGCGCCCACTCACGCCGGCATTGGCAAAACAACCATCGACCCGGCCGAGTTTTGCGACCGTCTCGGCGAATGCGGCATCGACCGCCTTCTCGTCACCGACATCGCATTCCAGTGCGAGGATCTTTCGTCCGGTCTTTTCCAGTTGCGCGCGCGCGGTCTCGTTCTTTGCAGCATTGGTGCCCCAGATCGCCACGTCCGCGCCGGCCTCGGCCACCGCTTCCGCCATGCCCAGGCCGATGCCGCTGTTGCCGCCGGTGACCAGTGCCACCTTTCCAGTCAGGTCGAATGCCTTGTACGCCATGTCTTGTCCCCTGAATTCATGCTGCATTGTGCAGACAGGGATCGTACACCCCCGGGCTGCAAAACGAGGCCCACACACAGTACGCACTGCGCTACGCTGTGCGCCCAAACTTGGAAACCGCAAAGGAGATCCAGATGCCCCTGATCCATGTCAGCCTGTTCGAAGGCCGCACCGTTGAGCAGAAGCGCGAGTTCGTCGTCGCGGTCACCGCGGAGGCCGCGCGCACCCTGAAGTGCCCGCCGGAATCGGTCGACATCATCTTCGAGGACGTCAAGAAATCCGACTGGGCAAGCGGCGGAAAGCTGGCCTCCGACCCCAAGTAATTTAAAACATTTATTTACTGAACCCCGCTCCTGGAGCGGCGCTCAGGGTGGTTTGTGTATCGATACCGATACATTCACTCTCGTCCTTGAGCGCCACGCCGGTGACGCCGCGCCGCAGTCCCTCGCCCACCAGCCAGTCGATTTTCGCCGCGGCGGACGCAGTAGTTCAGTCCTTCGGGGCGGATGTTGGACACGCAGTTGCGCTCGGCATCGGTGCGTCCGACCCGCGGTGCGTGGGTGAGGTAGGCCCCCAGACTGTCGGGCGAGGACAGGCCCGGACGCTCGCCGATCAGCACGACGACGAATCTTGCGCCGAGGCGCTCGCCGATCTCGTCGCCGAGCGCGACGCTGCCCTGCAGGGCGATGACGACCGGCACGCTGGTCCATCGGGGTGAGACCGCGCACAGGGCCGCGAGCAGCGCGGCACATGCCTTTGCACCGCCAGTGCCGAGAGGCCGTCTTGCACTGAGACGATCAGCTCGGGCACGCCGCGCGAGGCATCCAGCTGTGCGGCGCTGGCCGCGTCCAGCCTGCGCCCCAGGTCGGGACGCGTGAGGAAGGTCGCGCGATCGCACGCTGCACTGTGCACGCGCAGGGGCGCGTAGTCCGCGCGGCGCAGCTCGGCTTCGAGCGCCTCCGCGTCGAGCGGCTGGTGCACGGCGTCGCGCGCCCGCGCGTGCGCGAGCCCGAAGGCCAGCACCTCGCGCGTCGGCCAACCCGGCCCGGCGCGCCCGAGCGCGATGCGCGCGGGCGTGTAGCGGCGCAGCGCGGCCCAGGGGTCTGTCGGAACGGGACGCTCGTCGCTCATTTTCCGTGGAGTTCCGCGGCCGCTGCGAGGAGCCGGTTTGAATCGCCATGCGGCAGCAGCATGCCCGCCGCGTCGATCAGCTGCATTTTCTCCAGCCATGCCTCGAACTCCGGTGCGCGCTTCAGGCCCAGCACGTTGCGCAGGTACAGCGCGTCGTGGAACGAGGTGCTCTGGTAGTTGAGCATCACGTCGTCGCTGCCGGGCACGCCCATGATGAAACTCACGCCCGCGGCGCCGAGCAACGTGAGCAGCGTATCCATGTCGTCCTGGTCGGCCTCGGCATGATTCGTGTAGCAGACGTCCACCCCGAGCGGCACGCCGAGCAGCTTGCCGCAGAAATGATCCTCCAGCCCCGCGCGGATGATCTGCTTGGCGTCGTACAGATACTCCGGGCCGATGAAGCCAACCACGCTGTTGGTGAGCAGGGGCTTGAAGTGCCGCGCCACGCCGTAGGCGCGCGCCTCCAGGGTCTGCTGGTCGACAGCGTGGTGCGCATCAGCCGAGAGTGCGCTGCCCTGGCCGGTCTCGAAATACATCACGTTGTCCCCGAGGGTGCCGCGCTCGAGAGACAGCGCGGCGGCACGCGCTTCGGACAGCAGGCCGAGGTCGATGCCAAAGCTTTCGTTGGCCTTCTGGGTGCCGGCAATCGACTGGAACACCAGGTCCACCGGCGCACCTGCTTCGATGCCGCGGATCTGGTTGGTCACATGGGTCAGCACGCAGGACTGGGTGGGAATCTCGAAGCGGCGGATGAGTTCATCGAGCATGCGCCATAAAGTCATGAAGGCCGGCAGTCCGTCGCCCGCGGGATTGATGCCGATCACCGCGTCGCCGCAGCCGTAGAGCAGGCCGTCGAGCATCGAGGCGGCGATGCCGCGCGCGTCGTCGGTCGGATGGTTGGGCTGGATGCGCACCGCGAGCCGGCCGGGCAGTCCGATGGTGTTGCGAAAGCGCGTGGTCACGCGGCACTTCCTTGCAACGAGGATCAGGTCCTGGTTGCGCATGAGCTTCGATACTGCCGCCGCCATTTCCGGCGTGAGACCGGGCGCGAGCGCGGCGAGGGTGGCCGAATCCGTGTCGTCCGAGAGCAGCCAGTCCCGGAAATCGCCGACCGTCCGGTGCGCGACCGGCGCAAACGCTGCGCGGTCGTGGCTGTCCATGATCAGCCGGGTGACTTCGTCGTCCTCGTAGGGCACCACGGCCTCGGAGAGCAACCGGGAGAGCGGGAGTTCGGCCAGCGCCATGCGCGCCGCCATGCGCTCTTCGGCACTCCCCGCCGCAATACCCGCGAGCACGTCGCCCGAGCGCAGGGGTGTTGCCTTTGCCAGCAGGTTCTTGAGGTCGGCGAATCGCCAGGTGACGCCGCCGACGCTGTGCGCGTAAGTCATTGCGGCGCAGTATAAGCCGCGCCGGCAGCCCTACTGCATCATGCGCCAGTACTGCCATTTCATCGTCGCTGCAGAGCCGGCGATGATTGCGGCAAAGGTGATGATCGAGCCCAGCGCCAGGGTGGAGAAACCCGTGATTCCCTGGCCTACCGTACAGCCGAGCGCGGTTATCCCGCCGAACCCCATGAGCACGCCGCCGACCATGTGGTTCACCGTGTCCTCTGCACTGGCAAAAGTCTCCCAGCGAAACGTGCGGGTGGCGAGCGCGTACGCGGCCGAACCTGCCACCACGCCGGCTGCCGAGGCGATGCCGAAGGTGATGATCCGCGAGGTGTCGGTCCAGAGCATCAGATATTCGAGCGTGAATGCCATCGGGGCTACGAACGAGAACGACTCCATGCGTCCCGTGTTCGTGGCGACGAACACCTCTTCGAGCGTCTTCGGATCTTCCGCGACAAAGCCGATCTTGCCGCTGACGTACCAGCCGGCGACGATCACCAGACCGACGACGACGCCACCCAGTGTGAAGTCGAAATTCTCACGCACGTCCTTCGATGCGTAGACGAAGGCAATGAGTCCGACGCCGAAAAGGAGGCTGATGGCGAGGATCCAGGTCTTCAATTCGCCGCCCAGCAGCCGCACGAAGATCGCCGGCAGGTCCTGGTTTCCGGCCAGTGTGATGGAGGCGGCTTCGAGCACGCCAACCCGGAAGGCGCCAAACAGGCCGCGCAGGGTCATGTACGCGGCGACGCCGAGAAACATGAAGACCACGACCGATTTCAGATTGCCGCCGCCGATGCGGATCAGGGTCTTTGAGCCGCAACCCGAGCCCAGCGTCATGCCGACCCCGAACAGTCCGCCGCCGACCAGATAGGACAGCCAGGTGAAACGCGGTGCCTGGTAGATCGATTTGGACAGGTCAACCAGACCGGCGAGATGGAGCGCATTGGCGCCGAGGATCGCGACGGCGATCGCGAGCAGCCACATGCGCAGGCGGCTCGTGTCGCCCATGTTCACCCAGTCGGACACCGCACCCATGGTGCAGAAGTTCGTCTTTGCACCCACCGCGCCGAAGATGAACGCGAGGACGAATGCGCCACCTGAAACGTAGGGCACAAGCTGTGCCGGGCTGACCTCGCTCATTGCGTCTACTTGCGTTTCATCATGACGACGAATTCCTTGTTTTCCTCCGTCTGCGAAAGCAGTTCATTGCCGGTCTGCTTGCAGAACGCCTGGAAGTCCTTGACCGACCCCGGGTCGGTCGCAGTGATGCGCAGGATCTGGCCCGACTGCATGTCCGTAAGCGCCTTCTTCGCGCGCAGGATGGGAAGCGGGCAGTTGAGACCGCGTGCGTCGAGGTCTTTGTCGAAGTTCATGTCGTGTCGCCTTGTGGTTGGTGAAAGGGATGTTCTCGTAATACCCGGCAGCCGGAAAACGGCCGTTCAGGCGTAGCGCGCCAGCAACTGCGCCACATGTTCGGCACTTGCCTCTCGCTCGCCGCCTTGCTGAGCGCCGCCGGCCTTGATCATGCAGGCGACCATTTCATAAAACGCCCGGTCGAGGGCCTTGCGTGCCGCAGACAACTGCTGCGCGATATCCTCGCATTCCTCGTCGCTGTCGATCATCCGGCGCACTGCGCGTACCTGCCCTTCGATGCGGGCGAGCCTTGCCAGCATTGCCTGCTTTGCCTGCGGGTCGTGCAACTGTGCGTCGGCCATTGTGCTGTCTCCTATACCCCGGATGGTATCTACGAGACAGAAGATCTGCAAGCCAGGTCCGAAAAATTTGCTCTTGTATATCAATCCTTTATGCTGCTGTGCAGCGAACTAATGGGTCGAACCGATAGTTGTTGCAGATACTCTTAGGGGGTATTAGTCTGCGTCGACTCTCACTGCGAAGGAGGCCTTTTCCATGGCCGCGCAACTCGATACCGCTACGCTCGATCGCCTGATCAACGAACGCCTTGACGCGCTGCTTCCCGGCAAACTGGCCGAGATCGAAGCCGCCAAGACGCCCTCGATGACGATCATCGCCACCAAGGGCACGCTCGACTGGGCCTACCCGCCGTTCATCCTTGCCTCGACGGCCGCGGCGCTTGGATGGGAGGTCTCGATCTTCTTCACCTTCTATGGGCTCACGCTCTTGAAGAAGGACCTGGACCTGAACATCAGCCCGCTTGGCAATCCGGCCATGCCGATGAAGATGCCGTTCGGGCCGGACTGGTTCAAGAGTGTCGAGTGGAACATCCCGAATGCAGTCCAGTCGATCATCCCCGGCTTCGAAAGCATGGCCACGGGCCTCATGAAGCAGACCATGAAGAACAAGGGCGTTGCGACGATCGCGGAGTTGCGCCAGGCCTGCGTTGAGTCGGACGTCAATCTGCTCGGCTGTCAGATGACGGTGGATCTGTTCGGATTCACCCGGGACGACTTCATTCCCGAGGTCAAGGATTATTGCGGCGCTGCCACGTTCCTGGGGCTGGCGCAGAAGTCGAACGTCAGTCTGTTCATCTAAATCAAGCTAAGGGGAGTTAACTTGAAAAGAAATCTGCTTGCCGCGGCCATCGCAGCCGCGTTGCTGCCGTTGTCGGCGGGTGCCACGACGGGTTACTTCTCGCATGGTTATGGCATCAAGTCCAAGGGCATGGGCGGCGTGGGCATCGCGCTGCCGCAGGACTCGCTCGCCGCCGCCACCAACCCGGCGGGAATGGCCTGGGTCGGCAATCGCGTCGACGGGGGCCTCGACTGGTTTGCCCCCAATCGCAGTGCGGAGATTGTCGGCAACGGCGCCGGCGCGTCCGGGAACTACGACGCCAACGGGCGCAAGAGTTTTCTGGTCCCAGAGTTCGGCTTCAACCGCATGGTGAGCACCAACCTCGCAGTCGGAGTCTCGGTGTTCGGCAATGGCGGCATGAACACCTATTACAACAACAACCCATTCCGCGCATTCGGCGGCAGCACCGGGCCGGGCGGCGTGGACCTGATGCAGCTGTTCGTCTCGCCGACCGTTGCGTACAAGCTCGGCAATCATTCGTTCGGCGCGTCGCTCAACATCGCCTACCAGCAGTTTGGCGCGCAGGGCCTGGAAGGATTCAGAGCAATGTCGGCGAACCCGAACGAAGTCACCAACCGCGGTCGCGACTCATCCAGCGGTCTGGGCATGCGGTTCGGCTGGACCGGGCAGATCACGCCGAACTTCACGCTGGGCGCGACCTACCAGACGAAAACCAAGATGAGCAAGCTCGACAAGTACAAGGGCCTGTTCGCCGAGGAGGGCGGCTTCGATGTTCCGGAAAACTACGGCGTGGGCGTCGCGTTCAAGGCGACCCCGGCCCTGACGATCGCGGCCGACATCGAGCGGATCAACTACGGCAACGTGAGGTCGGTCGGCAATACGGTGGACTGCCTGTTCGTCGGCGCCTGCCAGCTCGGACCCTCGAATGGCGCCGGCTTCGGCTGGCGCAACAGCACCGTGTACAAGATCGGCCTCGCGTACGAGGTCAGTCCCACCCTTACACTGCGGGCCGGCTATGCCACCCTCAAGCAGCCGATCCCGGCGAGCCAGACATTTTTCAACATTCTGGCGCCCGGCGTGGTCGAAGATCACTTTACGCTCGGTGCGACCTGGCAGATGTCGAAACAGGGTGAACTGAGCGTCAGCTACATGCACGCGCCCGAAAAGAAGGTGAACGGCTCGGGTTCGATCGCAGTCGGGTTCGGCGGCGGCGAAGCCAACCTGCGCATGAAACAGACGGCGCTCGGCGTCGGCTTCGGCTGGAAGTATTGAGCGTGCGGCTGAGAAGGAACCGCACTGCTCGTCGCGTTCTGCGCTGCCGCCACCGCGGGGCATGCGCAGGACGTGCCGAGCATGATGTCGGCCGGATGGGGTCAGGCCGCGTGCGCGGCATGGAACACCGATCCGGTGCTGACCGGCAAGCTGGTGGAAAGCGGCTGGGCCAAAAACGACAAGGGCCGCGGTTTCAAGGTCGTCCAGATGTACCGCACCGATTGCGCGCAAAGTCCCCATGCCGAGCTGCATATCGCGCTGAAGGACAACAAGGCGCAGTGCGTCTACGGCGGGTTGCCAAAGCAGGCCAAGCTCGACTTCGAAATGGACTACGTGATGAACGCGGAGACCGGGCGATGGATCGAGATGGGTGCGGGCGAATACGGTCCGATGCGCGCGATGATGTTCGGTCGCCTGGGTTTCGAAGGCCCGATGGGAGAGGCGATGGGCAACATGACCCCGTTCGAGAACTTCCTCCTGCTTGTCGGCAAGGTGCGCTCGAGTACTGCGGGTTGTCCGGCGCGCTAGACGATTGTCGTTGCGCGAAAAAGCCGGAAGCCGTACTTCGGGCTTTTTCATTGCAGGACGGCGAAGCCGATTCAGCCCTTGCGGATCTGGAACTGGTATTCGCCGGGCGAGACTTCACGCGCATCCACCAATTCATGGCCTGTGGCCTTGGCCCAGCTGCGCAGATCGGAGCGGATACCCGAGCAGTCGCTGAGCAGACGCAGGACTTCGCCCTTTTGCATGCCGCCGAGCAACTTCTTGGCTTCGATGATCGGGCCGGGGCAGGTCGAGCCGCGCATGTCGAGCACGGCGTTCGGCGAGACAAGCCGGGTCTTTCCCTTGCGTATGTAGTAGCCGGTTCCGCCGCGCGTCCGTTTGGTGGTTTTCAGGACCTCGACGTCGGTATATTTCGGCCAGGAGAGCAGGTCGTCCTTGGTCGCAGGGCAGTCGGATACGAGCAGCATGACTTCACCTGCGAGCAGTTCGTCGAGCACCCGCTTGGCCCCGAGCAGCGGCCCCGGGCACGCCAGACCGGTCATGTCGAGCGTGACATGCGGCTTTGGCAGCGTGGTCGCGGGTCTGGCCTTCGATTTGGCCTTAGGTTTTGCCTTCGATTTGACCGTGGTTTTCGACTTGGACGGATTCTTTGATGGCATCGGCAGGGCGAACGGTTAAATGATTCGACTATACACAAATGATGTCTGATTTTCCGCTTCTCACGAGCGCGGTGCAACGCAACTGCGACATCTCGGATGCGCGGCACGCGGGCGACTACGGTCTGTGCACCTTCCTGCTCAAGATGCGCGAGTTCTATCGCTGGGAGAATGAACTGCCGTTCGCCCGCAAGCTGCCCAAGGATCAGCTTGGAGAGTGGCTAACGGAGCGCGAGCGGCTCTGGGACGGAATCGAGGAAGAGGGTTTTCTCCATCTTCCGCTGATCGACGGAGAGGTCGATCCGTTCGATGCCGAGGCCGTCAATCGTGTCCTGCTTCCGCGCGGCCTGGTCTACAGCGCGGGCTACGGGCGATTGAGAAAGCCGATGTTCTTCCTTGCCGACTTGCTGCGCATGGAAGAACGGTCGGGCTTCACGGTGCTGGTGTCCTCGCGGGAACACGCGCGTGAGTTGTCCGCCCCGCCGGCCATGCTGCAGGGACGCACGATTTTCCTGCGCCAGGAATCCTTGCGTCGCTACCTGTGGGAGAAAGTCGAAGAGTGGCAATGGCGCAAGCTCGACAACGCCATGGGCCGCGCGCTGGCGAACTACGGATTTGCGGACGACCCGGATGCGGCGCTTTCACGCATGGCGGACAACGAAGCGGAAACGATGATCCTTCACGAAGTCGGCGAGGCGTTGGCGGGAGAGATGCTCGGTCAGGCATGGCCGGACTGGATCGTCACCAGCGTGCCCCCACGCAGCGAGCCTTTCGTGCGTGCGGTGCGCGATCTGCTCGCCGACTGCCTGTCCACCCTCCCCGGGCTGCTTTGCGGCCCCAATCTTCCCGCGCTGCATTTCTATTTTGCGACGTTCGACGCGCCGCGCCGGCAACTGTTTCCCCAGGTCATGGACGCGTACGAGGAATTCGTGCGATCGGGCGCGACGGCTGGCCTGTACCGCGTGGCAGCCGAAGGGGCGGAACGCTGGCTGGCCACGGCCCGCGGGCTGATCGGGCTGGAACCCGGTGCACTGGACGTTGCGCTACGCAGCCTGCTCGCCGAGGACGAGCAGATTTCGTCTCCCTAGGGCCCGGATTGCGCTTGCGGCCGGTTGAGGTCGATAATGCGCACCCCATGAAGCATCTCGACCCGAATCAGGCCTTCGAATTTCTGCGGCAGCACGCGGATGCGCTGTTCATCGACTGCCGTAGCGAAATGGAGTACCTGTTCGTCGGTCATCCCGTCGGCGCACTTCACGTGGCCTGGAACGATGGCCCGGACTGGGAAGTGAACCCGCATTTCGTCGGCCAGGTGAAGAAGCTTGCCGGCACCGACCACGCCGTGCGCCCGATCGTGCTGATCTGCCGCAGCGGCAACCGCTCGCAGGAGGCCGGCGAAACACTCGAGCGGCACGGACTGAAGAACATCTACAACGTTGCGCACGGCTTCGAAGGCGAACTGAACGACAAGCATCAGCGCAGTGCGTCCACGGGGTGGCGTCACGAAGGGCTGCCCTGGGAGCAGTGCTGAGGCGCTGAGCCCGGCGCCGTGCCGGCCTGGACGAAGGGCCTTCAGGTAGAAACGCCTGGCCTCGACTTTTTCCGGTTTGTGCGGGCGGGTGGGCGAACCACTCTTTGCTTCGGAACTGCGCCGCCGGACACGCCGACCGACTGGTCGATGATCGCGGCCCCGCCGGTCGCAAGAAACTGCTTGAATGCCGCTGCAACCGGAGACAGGCGCTTAGTCCGCAGCTGGATCACGAACCAGTCGCGCACGATCGGCAGACCTGCGACCTTGAGGGCGACCAGCCTGCCGGTCTGCAGTTCCAGGCCGACCGTGTGCTTCGAGATGAAACTGATGCCCATGCCGGCGATCACCGCCTGCTTGATTGTTTCATTGCTGCTCATCTCCATGGCGGTGTGATAGGCGAGGCGCGCCTGCGCGAAGACCCGCTCCATCGACGCCCGGGTGCCCGAGCCCAGTTCGCGGATCAGGAACCTTTCGCCGGCCAGTTCCCGCATCTGCACGCGGCGCTTGGCGGCCAGCGGATGTGAGGGAGGCGCGATGATGATCAGCGGGTGCTTCGCGAACGATTCCGAGAGGGTGTCTATCTCGCGGGGAGGCCTGCCCATGATGGCAAGATCGACCTCGTTTGCGGTCAGGTTGCCAATGGTCTCCTCCCGGTTGCCGATCGAAAACCGGACGGTTACGCCGGGGTGCGCCGCGGTGAAGCCGGCGAGCAGTGCGGGAGCGAAATACTTCGCCGTGCTCACTGCACCGAGCCTGAGCAGCCCTTTCTGCAAGCCGTGCAGCGCGTCGAGCCGCTCCTCGGTTTCGCGCAGATTCTCGGTGACGTTCGCCGCACACACGGCGAGTTCTCTGCCGGCTTCGGTCAGATAGATCCTGCGACCGATGCGCTCGAGCAGCGGTGCGCCGGAAATCCGCTCGAGCTCCTTCACCTGCATCGTGACCGCCGGCTGAGTCAGGTGCAGTTCCCTGGCTGCGGCCGTGACGCTGAGATGGCGGGCCACCGTGGAAAACACCCGGAGCATCCGCAAGGTGACGTGTCGCATTATGTATGTATAAGTATTTTCTGATTTCTAGAGCAAGAATTACTGAATAGTATCTATGTTAGCAAATACCTAAGCTTCAGCGTGTTTTCTGCTCAACCTGGTGGAGAGACGAATGGGAAGCATCACTGAAGGCAGCACCACGCAGATCACCGACGCCACGCAACGCTACAAGTCCGGGGTGTTGAAGTACGTCCAGATGGGCTACTGGGTGCCGGATTACCAGCCCCGGGACACGGACGTGCTTGCGCTGTTTCGCATCACGCCGCAGGAAGGGGTGGACGCCGAAGAGGCCGCCGCAGCGGTTGCGGGCGAATCGTCCACCGCGACCTGGACCGTGGTCTGGACCGACCGCCTGACCGCGTGCGACCTGTACCGCGCCAAGGCCTACCGCGTGGATCCCGTACCCAATACCGGCCCCGGCACGCGGACCGAGCAGCAGTATTTCGCCTATGTCGCCTACGACCTGGACCTGTTCGAGGGCGGGTCGATCGCCAATCTCACGGCCTCGATCATCGGCAACGTGTTCGGGTTCAAGGCCATCAAGGCGTTGCGACTGGAGGACATGCGCATTCCCGTGGCTTACCTGAAGACGTTCCAGGGCCCCGCCACCGGCATCGTGGTCGAACGAGAGCGGCTGGACAAGTTCGGCCGGCCGCTGCTCGGTGCGACCACCAAGCCCAAGCTCGGCTTGTCCGGCCGCAACTACGGCCGGGTGGTGTACGAGGGCCTCAGAGGCGGGCTCGACTTCATGAAGGACGACGAGAACATCAATTCGCAGCCGTTCATGCACTGGCGCGACCGCTTTCTTTATTGCATGGAAGCCGTGAACAAGGCCTCTGCCGCGACGGGTGAAATCAAGGGCCACTACCTCAACGTGACTGCGGGCACGATGGAAGAGATGTACGAGCGCGCCGAATTTGCCAAGAGCCTGGGCTCGATCATCATCATGATCGACCTGGTGATCGGCTATACCGCGATCCAGTCGATGGCACGCTGGGCGCGCAACAACGACATGATCCTGCACCTGCACCGCGCCGGAAACTCGACCTACTCGCGGCAGAAGAATCACGGCATGAACTTCCGCGTGATCTGCAAGTGGATGCGCATGGCCGGGGTGGACCACATCCATGCAGGCACCGTGGTCGGCAAGCTCGAGGGTGATCCGCTCATGATCAAGGGTTTCTACGACACGCTGCGCGAAACGCACACTCCCATGTCGCTGGAGAACGGCCTGTTCTTCGATCAGGACTGGGCGTCGCTGAACCGGGTCATGCCGGTCGCTTCCGGCGGCATCCATGCCGGCCAGATGCACCAGTTGATCCATTATCTTGGCGAGGACGTGGTGCTGCAGTTCGGCGGCGGCACGATCGGCCATCCCATGGGCATCCAGGCCGGCGCGGTCGCGAATCGTGTCGCGCTCGAGGCCATGATCCTGGCACGCAACGAGGGTCGCGACTATTTGAACGAAGGCCCGCAGATCCTGCAGGAGGCCGCCCGGTGGTGCAGCCCGCTCAAGGCTGCGCTCGACACCTGGGGCGACGTCACCTTCAACTACGAATCGACCGACACCGCCGATTTCGTGCCGACCGCCACTGCCAGCGCCTGAGCGCTTCGAGGAGACCTCCGCATGATCACCAGCAGCAGCAACCGGATCACCCAGGGTCAGTTTTCGTTTCTGCCGGATCTGACGGATGCGCAGATTACCCGCCAGCTCGAATACGCCCTCAACAAGGGCTGGGCGGTGGGTGTCGAATATACCGACGACCCGCATCCGCGCAACACTTACTGGGAAATGTACGGGAACCCGATGTTCGATCTGAAGGATCCGGCGGGCATCCTGGTGGAGATCGACGCCTGCCGGAAGACTTTTCCGAACTACTACGTGCGCGTCACGGCGTTCGACAGCACGCGTGGTGTGGAATCTCTGCGCATGTCATATCTGGTCAATCGGCCGGCGCGCGAGCCCGGCTTCAACGTCGTGCGCCAGGACCGCGACGGGCGCACCGTGGGCTACACGATCCACTCGTACGCGACTGACAAACCCTCCGGCGAGCGCGGCTGAGTTGTCGATGACGATGCCCGAGTCCGCGATGGCCGTTGCAGAAACGCCGGCGCTCGACCTCGATGCCCTGTATCGCGAATCGAGCGTTGCCGGTGCCCTCGAGGCTCTGGAGGGCGAGCTGGTCGGCCTGGCGCCGGTGAAAAAGCGGGTGCGCGAGATTGCCGCGCTGCTGCTGGTCGAGAAACTGCGGCGTTCGGTCGGGCTGCAGGCCGAGGCGCCGCCGCTGCACATGAGCTTCACCGGCAATCCGGGTACGGGCAAGACCACCGTGGCCATGCGGATGGCGGCCATCCTGCACGGCCTGGGCTACATACGCAAAGGACACCTGGTCGCGGTCACGCGCGACGACCTCGTCGGTCAGTACATCGGCCATACCGCACCGAAGACAAGGGAAGTGCTCAAGCGCGCGATGGGCGGAGTGCTGTTCATCGACGAGGCGTACTACCTCTATCGCCCGGAGAACGAGCGCGACTACGGCCAGGAGGCGATCGAGATCCTCCTGCAGGTAATGGAAAACCAGCGCGACGATCTGGTGGTCGTGTTCGCCGGGTACCAGGACCGCATGGAGCGGTTCTTCACGTCGAACCCGGGTCTGGCCTCGCGCGTGGCGCATCACATCGACTTTCCCGACTACTCGGGCGACGAACTTTTCGCCATTGCCGGCCTCATGCTCGAGCGCATGCAGTACGCGTTGAGCGCGCCCGCCGAGCAGGCGCTGCGTGAGTACGTGGCGCTCAGGAAGGCACGGCCCAATTTCGCCAATGCGCGTTCGGTCCGCAACGCGCTTGACCGTGCCAGGCTGCGCCAGGCGAACCGCCTGTTCGAACATCGCAACGGATCGCTGACCCGCGGAATGCTCGCGACGATCGAGGCCGAAGACATCCTGGCGAGCCGCCTATTCGATCAACAGGAGAAACGCCAATGACGCTGCGCGCCCTGATATTCGACGTGGACGGGACGCTTGTCGATACGGAGGAAGCGCATCGTCAGGCGTTCAATGCCGCGTTCATCGAGCTCGAACTGTGGTGGGACTGGAGCCCGGCGCTGTACGCCGATCTGCTCCAGGTGTCGGGTGGAAAGGAGCGCATCGCGCACTATGTCGCAAGGCTCGAAGGAACCCCGGCCGAGCGCGCACGGGAGTTGTCGTCGATCGAAATGATCCACGCGACGAAGACGCGCATCTATCAGGATCTGCTCGAGAGCTTCAGGCTTCCCCTGCGCCCCGGCGTGGGCAGGCTGATCGACGACGCACGGGCTGCAGGGCTCAAGCTCGCGATTGCCACCACCACGACCTCGGCCAACCTCGAGGTGCTGGTCAACGCGGCGTTCGGGCGCGGGGCGATGGGCTGGTTCGCGACGGTGTCTGCCGGCGACAGCGTGACGAACAAGAAGCCCGCGCCCGACATATACGAGAGGGCGCTGCAGGGTCTGCGGCTGCCGGCTGAATCCTGCATGGCCTTCGAGGATTCAGCCAACGGCCTGCGGGCAGCCAGGGCCGCCGGATTGTTCACCGTGGTCACGCCGACGCGGTGGAACATCGACCAGGATGTCAGTGCAGCGCAACTCCAGCTCAATACGCTTGCGCAAACCGACCTGACCAGGCTCCAGAGCCTGCATGCCGATTGGATCGGACGCGACCTTGCGTCCGCAGGACGAGGGCCCTGAGAATGCTCGCGAACCGGACAACCCTCACCCAGTTTCTGATCGAGGAGCGTCGCCAGCACCCGGAGGCGAGCGGCGACCTCAATGCGCTGATCCTGAGCGTCGCGCTGGCCTGCAAGGCGATTGCCAAGGCGGTCGCGCACGGTGCGCTGGCCAACATGCTCGGCGACGCAGCGAGCGCCAACGTCCAGGGCGAGCAGCAGAAAAAGCTCGATGTGCTCGCCAACGAGACGTTCCTGCGCACCACCGAATGGGGGGGTCATCTTGCCGGGGTCGTGTCCGAGGAGATGGATGCGCCGTATCCGATTCCTGCCCGTTACCCCCGGGGCAAGTACCTGCTGGTGTTCGATCCGCTGGATGGCTCCTCCAACATCGACGTGAACGTGGCGGTCGGCAGCATCTTTTCCATCCTGCGGGCGCCTCGGCCGGAACAGGATGCGACCGAGGAAGACTTCCTGCAGCCCGGCACGCGCCAGGTGTGCGCCGGGTACGCGATCTACGGACCGTCGACGATGCTGGTGATCACGGTGGGAACCGGCGTTCACGGTTTCACGCTTGATCCCCAGCTCGGCGAATTCATCCTGACGCATCCGGGGCTGGGGATTCCATCGGCCACGAGCGAGTTCGCGATCAACGCATCGAACAGCCGCTTCTGGGAGCCTGCGGTGAAACGCTACGTCGACGAATGTCTCGCCGGAAAAACAGGCGCGCGCGGCAAGGATTTCAACATGCGCTGGATCGCATCGCTGGTGGCGGAACTGCATCGGATCCTGATGCGTGGCGGCGTGTTCCTGTATCCGCGCGATACGAAGAGCCCGATCCGGCCAGGACGGCTGCGCCTGCTTTACGAGGCGAATCCGGCAGCGTTCATCGTTGAGCAGGCGGGCGGTGCAGCCAGCTGCGGCTGGCAACGCATCCTGGATGTGGAACCGGCGGACCTGCACCAGAGAATCGGTTTCATCTTCGGGTCGCGCGAGGAGGTGGACCGGCTTGAGCGGTATCACGGCGAATCCGGCGTGCGCGAGTACGACGCGCCGCTGTTCGCCGCCCGCGGGTTGTTCCTGGCGCAAAACGGCGTTTGACGGAGAAGACATGTCCGCAACCCATCCGATTATCGCGATCACCGGTTCCTCCGGGGCCGGAACCACATCGGTCTCGAGAATCTTCGAGCAGATCTTCCGGCGCGAAGGCGTGACCGCGGCGTTCGTCGAAGGCGATGCGTTCCACCGCTACGACCGCGCCGGCATGAAGGAGAAAATGGCCGAGGAGCTTGCGCGCGGCAACCAGCGCTTCAGCCATTTCGGTCCCGAAGCGAATCTGTTCGAGGATCTCGAAGCACTGTTCCGAACCTATGCGCAGAGCGGAACCGGGCGCATCCGGAAGTACCTGCACAATGCGGAAGAGGCGGCGCCGTACAAGCAGCCACCCGGGACGTTCACGCCCTGGGAGGAATTGGACGCCGGGACCGACCTGCTCTTCTACGAAGGGCTGCACGGCGGCGTGGTGACCCAGGAGGTGAATGTCGCGCAGCACGCCGACCTGCTGATCGGCGTGGTTCCGGTAATCAACCTGGAGTGGATCCAGAAGCTGCACCGCGACCGCGCCACACGCGGCTACTCGACCGAAGCGGTGACCGACACCATCCTGCGGCGGATGAACGACTACGTAAACTACATCTCACCGCAGTTCACGCATACACACATCAATTTTCAGCGTGTACCCATCGTCGACACGTCGAATCCGTTCATCGCGCGCCACATTCCCACCGCCGATGAATCGATCCTGGTGATCCGCTTCGCGAATCCGCGCGGCATCGATTTCCCCTACCTGATGTCGATGCTGCACGACTCGTACATGTCGCGCGCCAACACGATCGTCTGCCCGGGCGGGAAGATGGACCTGGCGATGCAACTCATCTTCACGCCGCTGATCTGGCGGTTGATCGAGCGGCGCAAGCAGGCGCCCGGCCGCGCCAAGTCGGATTCGGCCTAGGAATTTCAAATGGAGGGGGCATGGCACTGGTATCGCTCAGACAACTTCTCGACCACGCGGCCGAACACGATTACGGCGTGCCGGCGTTCAACATCAACAACATGGAGCAGATCCAGGCGATCATGCAGTCGGCCGACGAGGTCGACAGCCCGGTGATCCTGCAGGCATCGGCGGGTGCCAGAAAATACGCAGGCGAGGCGTTCCTGCGCAAGATGCTCGAGGCCGCGGTCGAAACCTGGCCGCATATACCCATCGTGATGCACCAGGACCACGGCGCAAGCCCTGCAGTCTGCCAGGCCTCGATTCGCGCGGGCTTCACCAGCGTCATGATGGACGGCTCGCTCGAAGAGGACATGAAGACGCCCGCTTCGTACGCGTACAACGTGGAGGTGACCCGGCGCGTGGTGGAGATGGCGCACGCGGTGGGCGTGTCGGTCGAGGGTGAGCTTGGCTGTCTCGGCTCGCTTGAATCAGGGACGGCAGGCGAGGAGGACGGCTCGGGCGCGGACGGCGTCCTGATCCACGATCAGTTGCTGACCGATCCGGAGCAGGCCGCGTACTTCGTGCGCCAGACCGGGGTGGATGCACTCGCGATCGCGATCGGCACCTCCCACGGGGCCTACAAGTTCTCCCGCAAACCGACTGGCGACATACTCGCGATCGGGCGCGTGAAGGAAATCCACCGCCTGATCCCGGATACGCACCTGGTGATGCACGGCTCTTCTTCAGTGCCGCAGGAGTGGCTGGCGATCATCCGCGAAAATGGCGGAGAGATCGGAGAGACCTACGGCGTCCCGGTAGAGGAGATACAGGAGGGCATCCGGCACGGGGTACGCAAAATCAACATCGACACCGACATCCGCCTGGCGATGAGCGGGGCGGTCAGGCGCGCGCTTTTCAGGGACAGGAGCGAGTTCGACCCGCGCAAGTTCCTGAAAGATGCGACCGCCGCCGCGAAGGAAATCTGCACCGCACGCTTCGAAGCGTTCGGATCGGCCGGCCAGGCCGCGAAGATCAGGCCGGTGAAGCTGACCTCACTGGCCGAGGGTTACCGCAAGGGCGTACATGCCTGGCAGGCAGCTTGAGTCAGCTGTGTATCGATATCGATACATAAACTGACATGCGACCCGCTCCAGGGCTTGTTCTGTAGAAGTAAATCTTAAAGAATTATAGATTTCAGCGCGGTGCCGGAAAATCCACCGCCTTGTCGATCAGCTTCTGCACGAGGAGCACCATTTCAGGTGCCTCGATGTCCATCATCTGCTCGATCACCCATTTGTTGTCGCCGCTGACCGCCGGGTCGGACACCATTGCATCGGACACCCTGGCCGAGAAGAAGCCGAGGCACGCATAGTCCGGGGCCGCGCCGGGGTAGTCGAACCGGGCGTAGTCCGCAAAACGGGCATTGAGGAGGTCGATGAACGGCTTGCGGTACTCTCCCGGGCCGAGCAGGTCCTGCTGGTTGTTCTCCATGGTCAGCGCAAGATGGCGGACCGTTTCGCTGATCAGCGTGGCCCGGTCGGCTTCGGGCAGTCTTCCGTATACGGCACGGTCGGCAAGCTGCACCTGGAACGCGATGAATTCGGTCAGCACCGTGGTCACCAACCGGTCGGAGCCGAAGCGAAAGCCTTCCTTTTCCATGTGCTTGAAGACTTCGAGCGCGATCTTCCAGATGTTCGCGCCGAGTATGCCGGCAAGCTCGGGGAGGGTGCGTGCGCCCTTCTTGCGCCAGCGGGTCTTGACGAGCGCCACGGAGGGTCGGCTGCTGCTGATGATGGCCATGGTTGGGGTTCCGTCGGTTGGCCGTGAGGATACCAGCAGCCCGGAACGGGTTCGCACCAAAGCGCGACACCGGGGGAGTCGCTAAAATGTTTGCGTGTTTTTTCAGAGTGTCTGATGCAGGGCGTGGACGGGCAGTGTGCCCGCACCGAAACTTTGCATCCCGTTGGAGCAGATGATGTCAGGACTGGATATGGAAATGTCGAGCGGGATTGCGGCGTTCGAGGCCAAGGAGTTTGCCCGCGCGATGCAGTTGCTGCGGCCGCTCGCCGAAGCGGGCGATCCCCGCGCGCAGTATCGCGTCGCGGTGATGGCGCAGGTCGGCCTGGGCATGGTCAAGGACTGCGGCACCGCCGTCAAATGGATGCGTGCCGCCGCTGACCAGGGCTTCGCGCTTGCCCAGCATGGCCTGGGCTTCATGTATTTCCAGGGCGAGTGCACCAAGGCAGATGCGACCGAGGCGGCAAAGTGGTTCCTGCTTGCCGCCGAGCAGGGGATGGCCGGTTCGCAGGCGACGCTGGCGACCATGTACGAGAAGGGGGTGGGCGTGGAGCGCGATGCCGCTGCAGCCGCCAAATGGCGCGAGCAATCCGAAAAGCAATCCTGAGCATGCGCTTCAAAGTGGTCGTCGGTGAGCAGGTCTATGCGGTCGACGTGCCGGAAGACCTCCTGCAGCAGGCGGATGAATTCCATGCGAAGCTGGACAGGGACATGGACCGGGGCTGGCAGATGAGCCGGGTGTTCGTCGCCAGTCCGGACCGGCTGCAGCGCTGCCAGATCGTCGCCGAGAAGCTGCTCACCAGCCTGAACAACGGCAACGAGGCCAGTGCCATGCTGATGGCGGGCTACATCGCCGTGCGCATGCCTGGCGCCATCGGGGTCGATGTCGATGACGCGGGCGAGATGCAGAACACCGAAGTGCTCTTTTCCTAGCCCATGAGTTTCGCGGGTGACAGGCTGCGCGAAGTCGTGCCCGGAAGTTTCATCTACGAGGTGGCCGAGGCGCTGCCGGCCGACGTGTGCCGGGAGGCGATCCGGCGGTTCGAGTCCCAGACCGACCAGCAGTATGCGGGGCGCATCGGCGCGGGCGCGCAGGAGGCGCCGGCGGTCAAGCGGTCCACGGACCTGCGCATCAGCGGGCGGGAAGACTGGCGCGATATCGACCAGGCGCTGGCGCGGCATCTGGTGACTTCCGTGACTGCGCTTGCAGGCGAGTTCCCGTTTTTCGGGGCAAATTCGTTCAAGGATGTCGGCTACAACCTGCAGCGCACCCTGCCGGGCGAGTTCTACCACTGGCATGTGGATGCCGGACCGGGCGAGTTGAGCCAGCGCCAGCTGGTGGCCATCTGGTATCTGAACGATGTTCCGGGTCCGGGCGGAGAGACCGAATTTCCGCTGCAGGAAGTCGTGGTCAGACCAGCGCAGGGAAAGCTGGTCCTGTTTCCGCCTTTCTGGACCCACGTGCATCGCGGGGTCACGCTGCAGGCGGGCGTGAAGTACATTGTCACCACATGGGTCAGTTTCGCCTGAGCCGGCACGCACATGCTTCTTGCCATACCAAAGGTCCTGAAACCCGACGAGCTGCAACTGCTGCGCGCGTGGCTGGCCGATGCGCCGTTTGCGGACGGGCGCTTGTCCGCGGGTGCCGTGGCCCGGCGCGTAAAAAGCAATCAGGAGGTCGAACAGGGCGCGCCTGACCTGGAGAAGCTCAATCGGCTGGTGATGGGCAATCTCGTGCGCCACCCGGTGTATCGCGCGGGTGCGCTGCCGTTGCACGTGGCGAGCCCGTTCTACGCGCGCTATCGCCCCGGCATGACCTATGGCGACCACCTCGACGATCCGATCATGGGCACCGAAGGCGTGATGTACCGCTCTGACATCGCCGTGACGGTTTTTCTCAACGAACCGGCCGAGTACGATGGCGGCGAGCTGATCATTCGCAGCACGGCGGGCGACCAGGCGGTCAAGTTGGCCGCGGGGGACGCGGTGATTTACCCCGCGAGCAGCGTCCACCAGGTCAGCCCGGTGACGCGCGGCGAGCGACTGGTGGCGGTGACCTGGCTGCAGAGCCTGGTGCGCGACCCGGCGAAGCGCGAGTTGCTCTACGGCCTCAATGCGGCGCGCGAGCGGCTGCTGCAAAGCGCGCCTGAAGCCCCGGAGACCGTGCAGGTGAACGCCGCGTACATGAACCTGATCCGCATGTGGTCGGACATCTGAGGATTTGACATGGCCGAGTCGGAGCTTTCCATCGAAGCGCGCATCCTGCAGGCGGTAAAATTGACGCTCGCGAGTGTCATCAAGGACACGGCCACGCCCCACGGCATGCGCCATCCCCTGTCGGACGCCACGATCGAGGATATGCGCCAGTGCCTGGCGCTGATCAGTGCGCGTGAGCGCGAGCTCGCGCAGGACAGGGCGGGCGAGGGAGGCGCGGCCGCTGAGCGACCGCGGTTCAGCGACGAACCGGCGCGCGGCGACACGGTGATCCATTTTCACAGGAAAAAGCCCGTGGACGACCCACGGGGCTAGAGAAGGAAGGGCGACCAATGGACCAGAACAGCTGCAGTGCGCTCGAACCCTATGCACTGCGTGTGCTGGGCGACAGCATGGAGCCCGAGTTTGCCGACGGCTGCGTCGTGATCGTCGACCCCGGCTACACACCACGGGACGGCGCGTTCGTGATCGTCGAATTCGCCGGGGATGTGTTCTTCCGCCAGCTCGTGATCGATGGTGAGCGCCGTTTTCTGAAACCGCTCAATCCGAAGTACGGCAGCTTCGAGCTCACCCCGCCCTATACGATCCGGGGCGGGGTGGTGCAGCAGGCGGGCCGCCGGCGCGCTCAGCGCCGGCACTACGCGTAAGCAGCGGTTCAGTACCCGCCTTTGCGCATGCTCTCCGGGAGCCCGGCAATCTTGCCCGCCTGTTTGGAGGGGTTGCCCGGAAACAGGTCGAACAGCGTCTTGTTGTCCACTTTGCGGTCGGGCCATTTCTCCTGCATGGCCTTGAGCATGGCGCGGTTGTTGGGCTGCTCGCCATTGTGGTTGATGTAGGCGTCGCGAAGGTAGTCGATGACGTCCCAGTGTTCCTGCGTCAGGGTCAGGCCCTCCGCCGCGGCGATGACTTCGCCGACGTCGCGGTCCCATTCGTCGTGCGACTCAAGGTAACCGTTTTCGGTCGTTTCCAGAACCCTGCCTTTGACTTCGTATGCCATGGTCTCCTCGTCTATGAAAAATCCGACCTGGAGTGCAGGTCGTCGATGCTTTTGTGGGGAATGAACAGTCCGAAGCCGAGTTTGCGCCCGCTGCCGAGGCCGCGTTGCTGCAGCACCAGCGACTGCTCGCGCGTCAGGCCGGCGAGCATCAGGCTGCGCGCGAGATGGGGTCGCTCGGGGGTCGCCACGCGGGTTGCGCGTCCGCACACGGGCCTCGTGTCGCGTATGCCCAGCGCGGCGAGTTCCTTCGTGGCCGCAGCAAGAAACCCGGTTTCGGCGTCGGCGGTTTCCTCGTTTGCGGTCTCGTCGTCGGCTGCGGCGAAAATCACGCCGCGTGAGAACAGGGTGGTGATGCGGGACAGCGGCTTTGCGGTGAGTCCCTCGACGCGCAAGGGCCAGCCGGCAACCTGCAGGGTGCAGTCGATCAGGCCGGCCGCATCGTTGAGGCGGTGCCTGGGCAGGCGCAGCGTGAGCCTGACCCTGTGCGAAAGCTGCAGCAATTCGTCGGGGGCTTCGGGACGCATCCAGCCGGCGCCGGACCCGGACCCGTGGATCAGGTGGAGTCCGGCGTAAGGCTCGTCCGAAAACCACGGCAATGCGTTCTGGATGGCCTGCGACAGGGCCCAGGCATGGTCGACCGGCAGGCAGGGGCAGGCGATCGCGAATACGGCGTCCACGATGTCGCCGGGCGCCAGGGGGGCGGTGGCGTCGTGCGTCGTGCGTTCTTCCGTCACCATGCAGATCAGTCTGCGGGTAGCGCGGCCTGAAGCGCGTCGCGGTCGAACCACCAGTCGTCCTGGACCAGCACGTCCACCACGTTGCGCAGCCGCGGCAGGAACAGCGACGGGTCGTTCAGCTCCATGCTCTCGATCCAGCGATTGAAGTCCTCCTGGCCTGACACGCCACTGTGCCGCCGGGCGACCGTGGCAAGCACCTGGCTCGCGTAAAGGAGCAGATGCTCGCGCTGGGGTTCCCGGGCGCGCATGTCCGCGAGGTAGTACGCCGTGACCGCGGCGACGGCTGCGCCGTCCGCGTCGGGCGGCGTCTCGTCGACCACATGCTGGAGCAGCGCGATGCTGAGTTCGGGGTCGATTGGATAGGTCACCGCAAGCCAGATACCCTGGCCGAGCGCTGCCAGGGAGTCGGGCTGGTCGGAAAGAAACAGGATGTCGCAGCACTGTGCCGCACCTTCCCATGCCTGTTCGGCAAGGTACAGGTCGACGGCTTCGCGTGCCATCGCCCAGGCCTCCGCGCCGAGCTCCAGCCTGACTAGCGCACGGCCAAGCTGCAACAGCAGGTCTGCACGAGGCAGCGTTTCCGCATCGGGCGAGAGTCCTGCGAGCTGCTCGCGCAGGTCGGCAACCAGGCGCTTCAGCATCCCGGTCGATTCTTTCGCGTCCTCGCTGTCATCCGAGTTTCCGACTGCGCGATCTTCCTTGATGTACTTGAGGGGGATGTATTTCATGGGTATGGGGTCGTTCCGTATTCCAGGGCGCATCAGGGGGAGGCGATTCGGTCGAAGTACCGGGCCCGATAGACAAGTCGCGACCGGCCGGGCTCTGCGTGATCAGTGAATGCCGTGCGGTTGTGGAGGACGTTGTTGCATACCAGGCCCTGGCCGGGCGCGAGCCGAAGGGCAAACACATGGGGAGAGTCGGTGTCGAGGATCCGGCCGAGAAATGCAACGACGGCCCGCGTGGCCTCATCCGCGCGCCACGCGATGCTGCGGCTGCGTGCCGTATAGCGCATGTGCAGGGCACCACGATGGGTCGAGAAGACCGGACCGCTGCAGGCCGGCCGGATCTCGGCGCCATTCACGACGTTCGCCGGAATGGTCATCACATCCGGCGCTTCGAGCGCGGTTATGTACCCGGGGTCGGCGTCGCGCAGCAGGATGTAGGCGATTTCGGGGTCGAGGAGGCGATTCGCACCGCCCTCGGCCGCGGGCCGCACGCAGTGCAGGATAAAGGCGCCGATGCGCTCTGCCGGGCAGTTGTAGTAGCCGTCGGTATGCCAGAGCAGGCGCTGGTTCGAATACGGGATGTAGCCGGCGGCGGATTTGCCCGCCACTGCCTGCAGCGAGGTGATGCCATCCTCGTCGGCAAGCAGGTTCGCGCGCGGTAGTGCAAGGCCCAGCCGTTCGCCCAGGCGACGCGGAATGTTCTTGTCCGCCTCATCGGCCAACCGGCTTGCATATACGGCCATGTTGGCCGCCGCGCAGACGCGTCGCAGCTCTCCGAGCTCCGAATCGGTTGGATTGCGCGGGTCCCGAACCTCGACGATCAGATCCCCAGTGCTGCGCGGGTAGCGGGCGAGCTTGTCGTCGCGCCAGCGCAGGTAGGTCTGCACTGTGTCGAGGGCGAACGGGTGTTCGATGGCGCGAGGAAAGGGTGCGTTCACGTTGCGTCTTGCGTGCAGGTGTCGAAAACCGGGGTACAGAACATACCGCATCGCCGCGGTGCAGCGTATGCGACGCACGACCTCGATCGGTGAAGGCGCCGCCTGTGCGGAGTTCTGCGATATCGAGGAAATACGCTTTAAAACAATAGGGTTAGTCCATGGTGCGGCGAGGGTATATCCCTAAAGGGGTATTTTTTGTGCAGTGCAGGCCCCTCCCAAAGACTTCTTCGGTCGCAGGAAGAAGCGTCGTTACACTCTGCCGGTCCGATTTCGCATCGCTTGGAGGTGTTCCTTGTCCGATCAGCAGAACCAGCCCAAAAATCCCGAGCGGCACAGCACCTATATCCCGATCGAGAAGAAGTCGACCAAACCCTTTCACCCGACCCCGATGCTCGACCAGCTCGAGAGCGGGCCGTGGCCGAGCTTCGTCACCGGGCTGAAGCGCCTGGCACACGACAACAACATGATGGTGGACCTGCTCGGCCAGCTCGAGCACTCCTACAAGACGCGTCTGGGTTACTGGAAAGGCGGCACGGTCTCGGTGTTCGGTTACGGCGGCGGCATCATCCCGCGTTTTTCCGAGGTCGCCAGCATGTTCCCCGAGTCGAAGGAGTTCCATACCCTGCGTGTGCAGCCTCCGGCGGGCAACCACTACACGACCAAACTTCTGCGCCAGCTCTCCGACTCCTGGAACAAATGGGGTTCCGGGCTGATCGCCTTCCACGGTCAGACAGGCAATATCATGTTCATCGGCACGACGACCGAGAACACCCAGCATTTCTTCGACGAGATCAACGAGTACGGCTTTGACCTCGGTGGCGCAGGTCCCTGCGTACGCACCGCCATGTCCTGCGTGGGCGCCGCGCGCTGCGAGCAGTCGTGCACCAATGAGCACAAGATCCACCGCACGCTGGTGAACAATTTCATCGACGACATGCACCGTCCGGCGCTGCCCTACAAGTTCAAGTTCAAGGTCTCCGGCTGCCCGAACGACTGCATGAACTCGATCCAGCGCGCCGATTTTGCGGTGATCGGCACCTGGCGAAACGACATGCAGGTCGACCAGAAAGAGGTCAAGGCCTACGTCGCGAGCCACGGCCGCAAGTACACCATCGACAACGTGATCACGCGTTGCCCTACCAAGGCGCTGTCATTGAACGACGACGACACGCTCGAAGTCGACAACCGCAGCTGCGTGCGCTGCATGCACTGCATCAACGTGATGACCAAGGCACTCAAGCCCGGGACCGATCGCGGCATCACGCTCCTGATCGGCGGCAAGCGCACCCTCAAGATCGGCGACACCATGGGTACGGTGATCATCCCGTTCATGAAGATGGACACGGACGAGGATTACGAAAAACTGCGCGAGCTCGCCGCTACGGTGGTGGACTTCTGGGCAGAAAACGGCCTGGAGCACGAACGCTGCGGCGAGATGATCGAGCGCATCGGTCTGGCCAACTTCCTCGAAGGGATCGGCGTGGACGTCGACCCCAACATGATCAGCAATCCACGCACCAGTTCATACGTCCGTCTGGACGACTGGGACGCGGAAGCGGACAAGTGGATTGCGCGCCAGAAAATTGAAAAGCCCGGCCAAAAAGCGGCGCTTTCCTGAGATAAGAACGGGAGGAGTCTGGAATGACACTACAAGTCGCACCGGTGGCCGAAAAGAAGAAAATGCGTCCGCCGATCGAGAGCGGATGCCCCGACGGGGTGCAGTACATGCACCCGCTGATGGTCAAGAACTTCGGCAAATGGAAGTACCACGACCGTCCGCGTCCAGGAGTGCTGCACCACGTGGCCTATTCCGGAGACGAGATCTGGACGGTTCGGGTCGGCACCCAGCGCCAACTCGGACCCTACGAGATCAACCTGCTGTGCGACATCGTCGACAAGTACGGCGAGGGCCATGTGCGCTTCACGATCCGCTCGAACATCGAGGTGATGGTCTCCTCGTGGGAGAAAGTCGGCCCGCTGATCCAGGCGTTCAACGACGCCGGCTATCCGGTGGGCGGCACCGGCAACTCGGTGACCATGATCTCGCACACGCAGGGCTGGCTGCACTGCGACATCCCTGCCACCGACGCTTCGGGCGTGGTGAAGTCCCTGATGGACGAACTCTACGAGGAGTTCATCAAGGAGGAGATGCCCAACCGCGTGCACATCACGACCTCCTGCTGCCAGATCAACTGCGGCGGCCAGGGCGACATCGCGATCAACATCCAGCACACCAAGCCGCCGAAGATCAACCATGACCTCGTGGCCAACGTCTGCGAGCGCCCGTCGGTGGTCGCGCGCTGTCCGGTGGCCGCGATCCGGCCGGCGATCGTGAATGGCAAGCCGTCGCTCGAAGTGGACGAGAAGAAGTGCATCTGCTGCGGTGCCTGCTTTCCCCCGTGCCCGCCGATGCAGATCAACGATCCGGAGCATTCCAAGCTGGCGATCTGGGTCGGAGGCAAGAACTCGAACGCCCGCTCCAAGCCGATGTTCCAGAAGTTGGTGGCAGCCGGGCTGCCGAACAATCCGCCGCGCTGGCCGGAAGTCGCTGAGGTGGTGAAAAAAATCCTGTACACCTACAAGAAGGACGCGCGTCACTTCGAACGCGTCGGCGACTGGGTGGAACGGATCGGCTGGCCGCGGTTTTTCGAATTGACCGGGCTGCCGTTCACGAAATTTCATATCGACAACTGGCGCGGCTCACGTAACAGCCTGAATGCCTCGGCGCACATCCGCTTCTAGGCGTGCGCGGTCAAAAAGAGCGAAACATGAAGCTTGGAATCCTGGTCAACGAGGGGCCATACACCCATGCCGCGTCGGACTCGGCCTATCAGTTCGTCAAGGCCGCGCTGGCGAAGGGGCACGAGATCTATCGCGTGTTCTTCTATCACGACGGGGTCAACAACGGAACGCGGCTGACCGTGCCGCCGCAGGATGACCGGAACATCGTCAAGCGCTGGAGCGAACTGGCGGCACAGCACAAGCTGGATCTCGTGGTCTGCATTGCCGCCGCGCAGCGCCGCGGTCTCATGGATCCGTCGGAAGCGAAGCGCAACGGCAAGGACGCCGACAACATTGCGCCGGGTTTTCGCATCTCGGGTCTCGGGCAATTGATCGAAGCGGGCATACAGGCCGACCGCCTGGTTGTCTTCGGCGGCTGAGGAGAACGGGATGGAAGAGCAGACCGAAGGCGAAGGCGGCACCGCAAAGCGGTTCCTTTACGTGAACCGCAAGGCGCCGTACGGGACCATCTATGCGCTCGAGTCGCTTGAAGTGGTGCTGATCGGTGCAGCCTTCGAGCAGGATGTGAGCCTCGCGTTTCTGGGCGACGGCGTGTACCAGTTGGTCAAGGGGCAGGACACGAAGGGCGTGGAAATGAAGAATTTCTCGCCCACCTTCCGTGCGCTGGAGGATTACGACGTGACCAAGCTGTACGTCGAGCAGGAGGCGCTGCAGGCGCGCGGCCTCACTGAAGCCGACCTGGTGGTTCCGGTGGAAGCGGTCGATGCGGCGCGGATGGCCGAGATCATGGAGGCCCAGGACGTGATCCTGAGCTTCTGAGGAAACCCACATGCTGCATACCGTCAATAAATCTCCGTTCGACAACAAGACGCTGGAAACCTGCCTCAAGTTTGCAAAGCAGGGCAGCGCGATTCTGCTGATCGAAGATGGTGTCTATGCGGCGGCCCGGGATACGGCCGTTGCAAAGCAGGTGCAGGATGCCCTGAAGCGCGTGACGATCTATGCGCTGAAGCCTGACGTCGAGGCGCGGGGCATGCAAAACCGGGTGATGGACGGCGTTCGCCTGGTGGACTACGGGGGGTTCGTCGATCTCGTGACAGAAAACAACGCCGTGCAAAGCTGGATTTGACCTTTAAGGAAGACTACGACATGCCTATCGAACTGAATGGCCAGAGCATTGAAACCGACGAGGAAGGATACCTCGCGAACCGCACCGACTGGACCGAGGAAATCGGGAAGGAGATGGCAAATATCGACGGTTGCGAACTGACCGACGGCCACTGGGAAGTCATCAACTTCCTGCGCGAATACTACGAGGAATATCAGATCGCCCCGGCAGTGCGCGTGCTGACCAAGGCGATCGGCAAGAAACTCGGCGCCGACAAGGGAAACAGCAAGTACCTGTATGAGCTTTTCCCGTACGGTCCTGCCAAGCAGGCCTGCAAGTACGCCGGCCTGCCCAAGCCGACAGGTTGCGTGTAGGAATAGGCAGCCCCGGGTTTCCCGGTCGCCCTTGCCCAGAATGCGCCTTGCCGGAACCGGGAGCAAACATTGTCGGCGTTGACGGTCTTATACGCCCTGCTCTTCTATTTCGCGATCGCCATGCTTGTCGGCGGTGTGGGCTACAAGTGCTGGGTGTACGCGCGCACGCCGCAGCCGCTGAAGATTCCACTTCCCCCGGCACCGACCACGCGCGGAGGCGTTGCGCTGCGGATGCTGCTGGAGGTCACCTTGTTCCGGGCGTTGTTCCGCTCCAACAAGTGGATCTGGCTGTTCGGCTGGCTGTTTCATGTGGCGTTGCTCGCCGTGCTGTTGCGTCACCTGCGCTATTTCACCGAACCCGTATGGGGATGGGTTGCGCTGATCCAGCCTGCCGGACTGTATGCCGGCTTTGCGATTCTGGTTGGTCTGGGAGGCCTCTGGGCGCGGCGTTTCCTGGTCGACCGGGTCCGCTACATCAGCAGCCCGTCCGACCATCTGATGCTTGCGCTGCTGGTGGCAATCGCCGCCAGCGGCCTGACGATGAAATATCTCGCGCACACCGATATCGTCGCCCTGAAGGCTTTCTTTCTCGGTCTGTTCCGGTTTGACTGGCAGGCGCTGCCGGCGGATCCGGCGCTGCTCGTCCATCTCGCGCTGGTCGCGACGCTGATGATCATTTTTCCGCTGAGCAAGCTTTTGCACGCGCCGGGCGTGTTTTTCAGTCCCACGTTGAATCAGATGGATGACGCCCGAGAAAAGCGTCATGCGCAAGGCTGGTCGGCGCAGATCGTTCACGCCAACCGGGCGCGAGGAGGCTGAGTGGCGGCTTTTGAAACGCCACCGCTGGGCGAGTATCCGGTGATTCCGCTGGTGCGCAAGGACGCGATGGCGCACAGCAAGCCGTTCGTGGCCAAACCCGATATCCAGGCCGGGATCGGGTTTCCGGGCGAACTGGTGCCCGACTGGGAGAAGGTTGCCGTTACCAAGCTCGGCGAGCTCGTCGCGCAATCGCGCGGACTGCAGGTTTTTCTCGATGCCTGCGTCAAGTGCGGTGCATGTACCGACAAGTGCCACTACTATCTCGGCACTGCAGACCCCAAGAACATGCCGGTGGCGCGCCAGGACCTGCTGCGCTCGGTCTATCGGCGCTATTACACGTTCGCAGGCAAGCATTTTCCCAAGCTCGTCGGCGCCCGGGACATGACCAAGGACGTGCTCGACGAGTGGTACAGCTACTACCACCAGTGTTCCCAGTGCCGGCGCTGCGCGGTCTTCTGCCCCTACGGCATCGATACCGCCGAGGTCTCGATGGCGGCGCGCGACATCATGGACGCCGTGGGCGTCGGACAGAAATACTCCAACGAGATCATCGGCAAGCTGCACAAGATCGGTAATAACCTTGGTCTGCCGGAGCCTGCACTGCGCAACACCCTGGATGGCCTCGAAGAGGACGTGCTGGAGGAGACGGGAGTCGCGGTCAAGTTTCCGCTCGACGTGAAGGGCGCCGAGGTGCTGCTGATCACGCCGAGCGCCGACTTCTTTGCCGAACCGCATATCGACGGCCTGATCGGTTACGCGAAGGTGTTTCACGCCGCCGGGATTTCCTGGACGCTGTCGTCGCACGCCTCGGAGGCGGCGAATTTCTCCCTTTTCATCGGCAATCACGACAACCTGCAGAAGGTGGCCGAACGCATCCGCGATGCCGCGCTCGACCTGGGCGTGAAGCGCATCGTGGTGGGCGAGTGCGGCCATGCCTGGCGGGTCGCCTACAGTTTCTGGAACACCCTGATCGGGCCGTTCGATTTCCTCGACCCCCGCTATCCGGCGCCGCAGCACATCTGCGAGCTGACCCACGACCTGATCCAGCGCGGCGCCCTGACGCTCGACAAGAGCGCCAACGACGACAAGGTGGTGACTTTTCACGATTCGTGCAACGTGTCGCGCGGCTCGCGCATGGGCGACGTGCCCGGCGGCCAGTTCGACATCCCGCGCGCAATCATCCGCGCGTGCGTCAACAAGTTCGTCGACATGGCGCCGGAAACCATCGGCGAGACGACGTTCTGCTGCGGCGGCGGCGGCGGCCTGCTCACCGACGACCTGGTCGAGCTGCGAGTCAAGGGCGCGCTGCCGCGCATGCAGGCCCTGCAGCAGGTCGTCGAGGAGGACGGCGTGAACTACATGGCCGCAATCTGCGCGATCTGCAAGAGCCAGTTCACCAAGGTACTGCCCTACTACAAGCATCCCATGGACATGATCGGCAGCGTTCACGGACTCGTGAGCAAGGCGATCGTGCTCGGACCCGGGAATTGAACCGGTCGGACCGGAATCAGCGGAGATAACCATGTCAGCCCCAGCGAGCAAGCCCGAAGCCAAGAGCGGCCACACGTTCCGCAAGTTCAAGGATGGAGACCACGAGTGGCGCTCCTTCCAGGAGCAGATCTTTTCCGCCGACACGACCGACAAGTGCCCGACCTACGTGCACAAGACGCCGCCCTGCCAGGCAAGCTGTCCGTCAGGAGAAGACATTCGCGGTTGGCTCAACATCGTGCGCGGGGTGGAAAAGCCGCCCAAGGGCACGACCATGCAGGAGTACGCCTTCCGACGGTCCACTGCCGGAAATCCGTTCCCCTCGATGATGGGGCGGGTCTGCCCGGCGCCGTGCCAGACCGGCTGCAACCGCAACAGCGTCGAGGATTATGTCGGCATCAACGCGGTCGAGCAGTACATCGGCGATTTCGCGCTTGCGCAGAACTTCACATTCCGGGCCGGGCCGGAAACCGGCAAGCGGGTGGCGATCGTCGGCGGCGGTCCGGCGGGCCTGTCGGCCGCCTACCAGTTGCGCCTCAAGGGCCACGCCGTCACCCTGTACGATGACCACGCCGAACTGGGCGGGATGGCGAAGTACGGCGTGCCGGGCTACCGCCTGCCGCGAAAGTCGCTGGATGGCGAGATCGATCGCATCACCGCGATGGGCGTTGAGGTGCACCTGAATACGCGGATCGGAAAACAGGTGAAGCTGGAAGACCTCGAGCGCGATTTTGACGCGGTCCTTCTGACCATCGGTTGCAAGGCGGGGCGCGCCCTGCCTGTGCCCGGCGCCGATGCGCCCAATTGCATCAGCGGGGTGGCGTTCCTCGAGGCGTTCAACCAGGGGCGGCTGAAGTCCGTTGCGGGCCGCGTGGTCGTGGTCGGCGGTGGCGACACTTCGGTCGACGTGGTCTCGGTTGCGCGCCGGCTCGGCTATGTGACCGACCTGCCGGAAGCGGAGCGGCCCGAATTCGTCGTGATGGGCCACACGGCCCACGATGTCTCGGCGATGGCGGCGCGCGAAGGCGCCGACGCGATGCTGATCTCGATGCAGCCGGTCGAGCAGATGAACGCCGCGAAGCACGAGATCGAGGATGCGCAGCGCGAGGGAGTGAAGATCCAGGGCAGCCTGCTGCCGGTCAAGGTGATCCTCGACGAGAAGACCGGGCGCGCGACCGCCTTGCGTGTCATCGAGCTCGACTACTCGAGCGGCAAGCCGGTGCAAAAGCCGGGCACCGAATTCGACCTCGAGGCGGACCTGATCGTATCGGCAATCGGCCAGACCGGCGACCTGCAGGGCATGGAGGCGCTGGACAACGGCAAGGGACTGATCGCCGCGGACAAGTTCTACCAGGTGCCGAACCGGCGCGGCGTATTCGCCTGCGGCGACATCATCCGTCCCCACCTGCTGACCACCGTGATCGGCCAAGGGTCGATCGCCGCCGACAGCATCGATCGATTCCTCGGTCAGAAGGAGATGGCCAAGCGGCCGAAGGTCGACGTGCATCACTTCAACCTGCTCGACAAGTTGCGCGAGGTAAACCTGGAGCCCAAGCACTTCCAGCCGGTTGGGGAACCCGAGTTGCGTGAGATCGACCGCGGTGTGCGCGGAACATCGCTTGCAGGAAAGGGCGTGGGCGGGTTCGCGGTCCACAACTACGAGGATCGCGGCGCAGCCGAGGTATGTCAGTCGAGCGAGCTGTTCCTCGGGCATTTTCCGCATCAGGACCGGGTCAAGCGCACCGAGATCGGACCATCCGCCGAGGAGGTGCTCGGCCACTTTGCAGAGCGCATGGTCGGCCTGGACGACAAGCAGGCCGTCGAGGAGGCAAAACGCTGCATGAGCTGCGGCATGTGCTTCGAGTGCGACAACTGCGTGATCTATTGCCCGCAGACCGCCGTCAAGCGCACGCCGAAATCCGAATCGACCATGGGCCGCTATGTCTACACGGACTATGACCTGTGCATCGGTTGCCACATCTGCGCCGACGTTTGCCCAACCGGCTACATCAAGATGGGCATGGGCGACCACTGAGCGGAACGCGGAAGATGCGGATTCTTGCGCTCTCGCTGGCATTGATTCTGACTGCGGCCGGACTTGCCCACGCGGCCGAAAAATCGGCCGGTCGTGTTCCGGTGCCGGCGTACAAGACCAACAGCGCAGAGGTCTGCGTCGCTCCGACCGATGAGATGCGCCGCGATCACATGAAGATGCTGTTTCACCAGCGCGACCGGACGGTGCACCAGGGCATTCGCGAACCGCGCTTCAGCCTCAAGAAGTGTGTCGAGTGCCATGCGTCGAAGGACACGGGGAGTGTGCTGGGCAAGGAAGGATTCTGTTCGAGCTGCCACGCCTATGCAGCGGTAAAGATCGATTGCTTCGAATGCCACAGCGCGATGCGGCAGGCACGGGCCGCCGGGGCGGGACGATGAGCGTCGAGCGGCGCGAGTTTCTCGCCTGGGGCGCGGCCGCCGGGGCCGCGGCGGCGCTCGCGCCGGTCATCAACCTGATCGAACTCGCGCAGGCGCGTTCCCCCGAGGAGGCGGCCTCGGCGCTCAAGCGCTGGGGGCTGCTGATCGACATCGGCAAGTGCGCGGACTGCGACGATTGCGTCACCGCCTGCAATGAAGAGAACGGATTGACCGGCAACGGCCGTCCGGAGACAGACGCGCAGTGGATCCGCAAGGTCGGTCTGCGCGACAAGCGGACCGGGGTGGCGCAGACGCTGCCGATGATGTGCCAGCACTGCGAGGAGCCGCCCTGCGTCGATGTGTGCCCGACCGGCGCCTCGTTCAAGCGAGACGATGGCATCGTACTGGTCGACCGGCACAGTTGCATCGGTTGCCGCTACTGCGTGATGGCCTGCCCGTACGGCGCGCGGTCTTTCATCCATGAGGCCGTGACCGGACAGAAGCCGGACGTCCCGCGCGGCAAGGGCACGGTCGAGTCCTGCAGTCTGTGCGTACATCGGGTCGACCGCGGCGACTCGCCGGCCTGCGTCGAGGCCTGCAACCGGGATGGGGGCAAGGCCATGCTGTTCGGCGACATGAACGATCCGCAGTCGGAGATCCACCGCCGCCTGCGCAGCGAGCGATCGACGCAGGTGCGCGCCGACCTGGCGCTCAACACCGGCGTGCGCTACCAGGGCCTGTAACGATGGCGCGCACGCAATTCCGTCAGATCGAGGGCCGCGGCGGCTTCTACACGCTGCTGGGTGCGCTTGCGCTGGCGGTGTTCGCCGGCCTCGGTGCCGCGTGGTACATGGAACACAACGGGCATTACGTCACCGGAATGAGCAACCGGATCGTATGGGGAACGCCGCATGTGTTCGCGGTATTCCTGATCGTGGCCGCATCCGGCGCGCTCAACGTGGCCTCGATTGCCTCCGTGTTCGGGCGGGAGATCTACAAGCCGTTGACCCGGCTCTCGGGACTGCTTGCCATGACCCTGCTTGCGGGTGGCCTGTCGGTCCTGGTCCTCGACCTCGGGCGGCCTGACCGGCTGATCGTGGCGATGACGCACTACAATTTCAAATCGGTATTCGCCTGGAACATTTTTCTCTACACCGGCTTCTTTGCGGTCGTGGCGGTCTATCTGTGGACCATGTTCGAACGGCGCATGAACGTCCACACCGCACGCGCCGGCCTGTTCGCGTTCGTCTGGCGACTGGTACTGACCACCGGCACGGGGTCGATCTTCGGGTTCCTCGTCGCCCGTGAGCACTACGGCAGCGCGCTGCTGGCGCCCTTGTTCATCGTCATGTCATTTTCCTTCGGGCTGGCGGTTTTCGTTCTGGTGCTGATGGCGGCCTGCAGGGGGACGGGGCGCCCGCTCGGCGATGCGGTGATGAACCGGCTCGCCAACCTCCTCGGCGTGTTCGTAGCCGCGGTTCTCTATTTCGTTCTCGTCTACCACCTGACCAACCTCTACATCACGCGCCAGCACGAAGTCGAACGCTTCATCCTTCGTTCCGGCGGTCTCTACACAGCGATTTTCTGGTTGGGGCAGATCCTGGTGGGCGGCATCGTCCCCCTCGGACTTTTGTACGCCCCCGGTTCGAGCCGGCGCCGCATTGCAACGGCGTGCGTCGGCGTGATCCTCGGCGGATTTGCGCAACTGTACGTCCTCATCATCGGTGGACAGGCCTATCCCCAGATCATGTTCCCGGACAAGGTCGTGGAAAGCAGCGCTTTCGATGGTGTCGTGGCTGCGTATTCGCCCAGTCTGCCGGAGGTCCTGCTCGGCACCGGCGGCGCGGCCCTCGCGCTGGCGCTCACCCTCGTTGCCCTGAAGCTGCTGCCTTTCCTGCCGCAGAGCCTGGCGGACGCCGAGCTCGACACCACCACCGCATGAACCGGCTGCTCATATCTGCAGCACACAAGTCATCGGGGAAGACGACGCTGTCCATCGGCCTGTGCGCCGCGCTGCAGGCCCGTGGTGAAGTGGTACAGCCCTTCAAGAAGGGACCCGATTACATCGATCCGATGTGGCTCGGGCTCGCGTCCGGACGCGCGTGCTACAGCCTTGATGCGTATCTGAGCCGGGAAGAGGAATTGCGCGGCGAGTTTGCCCGGCGCATGCATGGCGCATCGCTCGGGATCGTGGAAGGTAACAAGGGGCTGTACGACGGGCTCGACCTCGAAGGCAGCAACAGCAATGCTGCGCTGGCGGTGTTGCTGCGCTCGCCGGTGATCCTGGTGCTCGATGCGCGTGGCATGACGCGTGGCATCGCACCGCTGATCCTCGGTTACCAGGCTTTTGACAAGAACGTGCAGATCGCCGGAGTGATCCTCAATCAGCTGGGTGGTTCGCGGCACGAGGCCAAGCTGCGCGCCGTGATCGAGCACTATACGGACGTGCCGGTCCTCGGCGCGGTCCAGCATGACGAACGCCTGGCCATTGTCGAGCGCCACCTGGGTCTGGTGCCAAGCAATGAGGCCGAGGCAGGTGGGGCGCGTGCGCAGGTGGGCGAAATCGCGCGCCTGGTGTCCGACCAGGTTGACGTTGACCGCCTGCTCGAGATTGCGCGCGCGGCGCCGCCGCTTGCCGCAGTCCGGCCCCGGGATGGCTGCGTCGCCCCGGAGTCCCACAGTCAAGGCGTACGGATCGGCATCGCACGGGACGCCGCGTTCGGCTTCTACTACCCGGGCGATCTGGAGGCCTTGCGCGAGGCGGGTGCTGAACTCGTGCCTTTCGACGCGCTGCGCGACAGACGGATGCCCCAGATGGACGGCTTGTTCATCGGCGGCGGGTTTCCGGAAATGCACATGGATGCGCTCGCCCGGAACGTCGACCTGCGTCGCGCATTGCGCGGCGCGATCGAGGCGGGCCTGCCGACCTACGCCGAGTGCGGGGGGCTGATGTATCTCTCGCGCGGTGTCGAGTGGAACGGACGCCGTGCGGAGATGGTCGGCGCCGTCCCGGCCGACATCGTCATGCACGCCCGGCCAGTGGGGCGCGGCTACGTCCACCTGCGCGAAACCGGGCGCAGCCCGTGGTTCCGGGGTGAAGTCCGGCCAGCCGCAAGGATCCGCGCGCACGAATTCCACTACTCGAGCGTGGAAAACCTTCCACCCGATATCGAGTTCGCCTATGTGGTGGAGCGCGGGCACGGCGTCGACGGTCGCCACGACGGCATCGTCAAGGGGAATCTGCTCGCTTCGTATGCCCATCTGCGCGATGTCGCGGGCAATCGCTGGGCGCGAAATTTTGTCGATTTCGTTCGATCATGCCGGGTCAATGTCGATCCGGTCGCGTCGAACGTCTGCTGAGGGAGGTGCCGCAATGCAACTCGGAATCGCGGGAAAGGCGCTGCGGGCGGACGACGAGGGCTATCTGGTGGAACCCGCCGACTGGGACGAGGCGATCGCCGCCGAACTGGCGCGCCAGGAGCAAATCGAACTCTCGCCCGAGCACTGGGCGGTCATCCGCTTCATCCGCGCATACTATGAAGAGCACCAGATCATTCCCGATGTCCGCCACGTCATCAAATTCCTCGCCGGACACCTGGGCGAAAACAGCACCGGGCGCAACGACGTGTTCAGGCTGTTTCCCTACGGCTATGTCAAGCAGGCCTGCCGGATTGCCGGCATGCGCAGGCCGCGCGCGTGGAGCACGGGCTAAACGCAGGGCGCAACAGGAGAGATCATGATCATCATCACGTCCCAGGCGGCAGAGCAGATCCGCCAGTCGAGCGCGCAGCAAGCCGAGCCCGGCGCGAGCTACCTGCGCCTGGCCGCGCGGCTGGACGACAAGGGCACGATCGATTACGGCATGGGTTTCGACGCGAAGGCCGAGGGCGATCTGCTGGTCAACGCCGGGGGCGTCGACGTGCTCGTCTCACCCGGCTGCGTGGAACTGCTCACCGGCGCGACGCTCGATTACGTCGAGATCAATCCCGGCGAGCAACGTTTCATCTTCGTGAATCCGAACGACCCCTCGCACAAGGCGCCCAAGGCGGCGGGCTGAACTGGACGCATTTGCGCGCGGGCGTTAGTCTCGGCCTCCAGTTCATAAGTTCGCCGCGTTGCGGCGAAGGCCATCGATGCCGGATCCTGCGGTCCCCAAACCAGGCCCCAACGCCTCTCCGATGACGCCCGGCCGGGTCAGCCGGCCGCGCAATCAGATCGAGCGCCTGGCGCGCAAGACGCAGTCGCTGGACATCCTCTACGAAGTGGCCACCAGCCTCAGCCAGCCGGGCCGACTGGAGAAGCTGCTCGAGGGCTTTCTCGACACCTTCATCGAACTGGTCGACGCGCGCGCGGCCAGCGTGCGGCTCTTGAGCATGGACGGCGGCACCCGGATCATCGCCAGCCGCGGTCTGGCCGCCGACGTGGTCGAGCGCGACGACGTCGTGCCGATCCGACGCTGCCTGTGCGGCTGGTGCGCGAGCGAGGGCGGAATCCGCGTGCAAAAGGGCACGGGCGAGTGTGCCCGGCTGAACGGCCGTCCGATGCTCGAGCCCGACTGCGAGGAATTCGTCGTGATTCCGGTGCAGTACCAGGACCGGATTCTCGGGGTGTACAACCTGTTCCTCGACCGCCCGCTTGCGGCCATGGGGGAGGACATGCCCGACCTGCTGATCAGCGTCGGGCGCCAGTTGGGCCTCGCGGTCGAAAAGGCACGCCTCGAAACCGATGCGCGGCGGCTGGCCATCATGGAAGAGCGCAATCTGATCGGCAACGAATTGCACGATTCGCTCGCCCAGTCGCTGATCGGCATGCGCCTGCAGCTCAAGATCCTGAGCGAGTCGCTGGCGCGCAAGGACCTGGGCGCGGCGCAGGTGGAGGCGAGCGGGCTGCGTCGCGCGATCGCGCAGGCCAACGCCGACGTGCGCGACCTGCTGACCAACTATCGCCTCAGGATCGACGATGCGGGACTGCTGCAGACTCTGGCCAAGCTCGTCGAGCGCTTCCGGCGCGAAACCGGGATCGCGGTTTTCTTTCAGAACGAATGCGACGTGCTCGGTCTGCCTCCCGCCCAGGAACTGCAGCTGTTCTTCATCATCCAGGAGGCGCTGACCAACATCCGCAAGCACAGCGGCGCGCGCAACGTGCGCATCATGCTCAACAACGAGGGCGACCTGTATACCGTGCTGATCGAAGACGACGGCCTGGGCATGGAGGGGGAAGCGCAGGACCTGCCGGTCGAACACGCCGGACTGGCGATCATGCGCGAGCGCACCGCGAAGCTGCCGGGGCAGCTCGTGATCGAAAGCGAGCCCGGCGAAGGGACGCGCATCGTGCTGATCTTCACCGCGCTGCCGCTGGCCTGAGGGGATGCGCCGATGCGCGTGCTGCTGATCGACGACCACGCCCTGGTGCGAAAGGGCATCGAAGAGCTGTTGCAGAGCCGGGGCGTCCAGGTGGTGGCCTCGGTCAGTTCGGGCGAGGAAGGGCTGCGGCGCGCGCGCGAGCTCTCCTTCGACGTCGCGCTGCTGGACATTCAAATGAAGGGCATGAACGGCATCGAGACCCTGCGCCAGTTGCGTGCGGGCGGCGATGCGCGGCCGGTCATCATGCTGACCATGAGCCGGGAGGACGCTGACCTTGCCGCCGCCCTGCGCGCCGGCGCGCAGGGCTACCTGCTGAAGGACATCGAGCCAGAGGAGCTGGTGCCGGCGCTCGAAGCGGTCCTCGGCGGCAACAACGTGGTGGCGGAGGAAATGGTCGGGACGCTCGCGCGCATCGTGCAGGGGGAGGCGGGCGAAGCGGCGCCGGCGCCACCGACGGCCACTCCGTTCTCCAGGCTGACGCCCCGCGAACTGGAGATTCTCGAGCGCATCGCCGAGGGATTGAGCAACAAGATGATCGCGCAGGTGCTGGCGATCACCGACGGGACGGTAAAGCTTCACGTCAAGGCGATCCTGCGCAAGCTCGGCATGCGCTCGCGCGTCGAGGCCGCCGTGGCGGCCGTCACGCAAGGGCTGGGAAAGGCCCGCTAGGAGGCGCGGTTCGCCGACCGGCGTGGGCGGTTCAGCTCGACCCGGGGTCGACGAACAGCTGGGCACGCGGCAGGCCGCGCGCGAGGAGCATGCGCTCGGCCGCGCGGCCGAAGGGCGCGGGCCCGGAGACGTAGAAGTCGTAGTCGGCAAGGCGCGTACAAAAGCCCACGGCCTCCTGCAGCAGGGCTTCGGTCGCCGCCGGCGACCCGAAGTCGTCGACCCGCAGCGGGACGTAGCGAAAATCGTCCAGCGCGTCGCCCCACGAGCGGCACAGATTGTCGAGGTAGTGACCGCCCTTGTCGAAGGCGACCCAGACGAGGCTCAGGGTTTCCGCGATCTCGAGCGCCATGGCGTGCTCGATCAGGCTCTTGATCGGTGCAAACCCCGAGTCGGCTGCGAGGAAGACCAGCGGCCTTGGCGAGTCTTCGTCGAGAACGAATGTTCCCCGCGGACCGAGGAGCCGGACGGTATCCGTGCGGCCGAGGTCGGCGAAGACGTGCGCGGAAAAGGCGTCGTCCGCGCGCCTTTTCACATGAAAATGCAGGTTGCGGTCGTCGCATGGGCAACTGGCCACGGGAAAGTCCGCGCGCGATCCGTCGGTAAGTTCGAGCGTGACCGACTGGCCGGCAAGAAATCGCAATCGACTGCTGCGTGGTGTCTGCAGATGCAGCAGCCGCACCTGGTCAGAGATCGGATCGACCGCCTTCACTTTCGCGTCGATGCTCTGCAGCGGCATGTCTGCCGCGCCATGCGCTTCGCGGGCCTCGATCACCAGGTCCAGGACGGCGGTGTTGCAGCACATGAGGATGACGCCGGCGCTCTTTTCCGCGCCGCTCAGCACGTAGTCCGAGTGGCGGGTCTTCTGCACCTCGCCGGAGAGGACCCTTGCCTTGCACTTGCCGCAGCTGCCGGCGCTGCAACCGTAGTCCAGGGCTAGCCCCGCGCGCAGCGCCGCCTCGAGCAGGTTGTCGTTGCCATCGACGAAATACTCGTGGCCGCTCGGTTCCAGTTTTACATGTGCCGTCATGATCCTCAGGAAATCCTCTCGCATCCGCAGCGGTCGCGGCGCCGTGTCACGCTGCCCGGGTTCCGTCTGTTGCGCAAGCCAGTCGAGCAGCGCGGCCACCGCGCCCGGCGCCGGGGCGGCGCCGTCGAACGCCCTCAGTTTCTCCCGCACGCCCTCGACGAGGGCGCGGTAGTGCTCGACGCGCGCTTCGACCTGTTCCCGCTCCCGGCTCATCGCGACCAGGCGTGCCGCGAGCGCCTCGGCGCTCGGCATCAGGCGCTCGCGCATCCGCAGCGCGTAGGCGGCATCCTTGATCTTGTCCAGGCGCTCCAGGCCGGCATTGTCCTCCAGCTGCGCCTGCGGATAGGCGCGTTGCAGGTCGTCGGCCGACACCATGCCTTCGAACGCGGCCAGTTCGCCGTTCTGAATCTTGCTTTGCAGCGCGCCACGCCGAACGCCGATCAGGCGTGCGGCGCGGGACAGTGTGAGTAGTTGCGGCATGGAATCGAGTGTTTGAAGTTATCATATCGAGGAAACCACGATCGCAGGAGTGCATTGAATTTCATGGATTATCTGCCCATATTTCTGGACGTTCGCAACCAGCCCTGCCTCGTGGTCGGTGGCGGCGAGGTGGCGGCCCGCAAATCGGCCATGCTGTTGCGCGCCGGCGCGAGCGTCACGGTGCAGGCGCCGGCGCTGTGCGCGGCGCTGGCGGCCGAGGTTGCTGCACAACGGGTGGCGCACCGCGCGGCCGTGTTCGGCGATGAGAGCCTGGACGGCTATTCGCTGGCGATCGCCGCGACCGATGACGAGGGCGTGAATCGCGCGGTCGCCGCGGCGGCCCGGGCGCGCCATGTTCCGGTTAACGTGGTGGACGTGCCGGCCCTGTGTTCTTTCATCATGCCCTCCATCGTGGAGCGCGGTCCGGTGACGATTGCCGTGTCGAGCGGCGGCCGATCCCCGGTTCTGGCGCGGCTGCTGCGCGCACGCCTCGAAACATTGATTCCGGCCGGCTACGGTCGCCTGGCCGCACTTGCGGCGGAATTCCGCGAGCGGGTAAAGGAACGCTTCGCGTTCGCCGAACGGCGGCGCTTCTGGGAGAGAACCCTGCAGGGACCGATCGCCGAGCTGGTGATGAGCGGCCGGGACGATGCGGCGCGCGAAGCGATGCAGGCTTCGCTTGACGACACGCGCCTCGGCTTCGGAGGCGGCGCGGTTTCGCTGATCGGCGCCGGTCCGGGCGATCCGGACCTGCTCACGTTCCGCGCATTGCGCCTCATGCAGCAGGCCGACGTCGTGGTTTACGACCGATTGGTCTCCAAGCCGGTTCTTGATCTGGTGAGACGGGATGCCGAATTCATCTATGCGGGCAAGGAGCGCGCAATGCACACGCTGCCGCAGGAGGACATCAACCATCTGTTGGTGCGGCTGGCGAAGGAGGGCAAGCGCGTGGTACGCCTGAAGGGAGGGGATCCGTTCATCTTTGGTCGTGGCGGCGAGGAGATCGATACGCTTGCTGCCGAAGGGGTGCCGTTCCAGGTTGTGCCCGGGATCACCGCGGCCTCCGGATGCGCTGTGTATGCGGGGATTCCGCTCACCCATCGCGACCACTCCCAGTCCGTCGTCTTCGTTACGGGCCACCTGAAGGACGGCAGCATGGACCTCAACTGGCCCGCGCTGGCACAGCCGAATCAGACCGTGGTGTTCTACATGGGTCTGCTGGGTACTGAAATCCTCTGCCGCGAACTCATTTCGAACGGGCTTCCCGCGAGTACGCCCGCGGCACTCGTTCAGCAGGGCACCTTGCCCGAGCAGAGGGTTCTGGTCGGCACGCTCGAAACGCTGCCGGAGATCGTGCGCGTCAGCAACGTCAAGGCGCCGACACTGATCATCATCGGCGAGGTCGTCAGGCTGCGCGACCGGCTCAAGTGGTTCGAGCCGGCGTCCTGATCATCGCGTGATGTACTGGTGACCACGTCACCATTGGGCCAGAAGGGTACCCTCCTCAACTTTTGACGGCAGGCGTTTCAGCGGGCGACTTCCGCCAGAAACGCATTCGCCGCTGCTGATATCGAAGGTCCAGCCGTGCTTCGGGCACTGAAGCCTGCCGCCGTCGAGCGCGGTGAGTGGAATGTCCGTACGCTGATGCGGGCAGCGACTGTCGTAAACCGACCACGTCGCGCCATCTCCCTGCACGAATACCGCACGCCCGTCGGATTCCACGCGGGTGGCCTCGCCGGCGGCAAACGTGGTGGTCTTGCCAAGCGGATGCCAGGCCGGCTCTGCAGTCAGCGATTCAAGCCGGAATTCGGGCAGATCCATCTCGAGAAGCACGTCCACGGCCCAGACGATCTTGGCCAGCCCGAGTGCCGGGAATGCCATGAGCAAGGCGTCGAGGATAGCAATACGTCGTCGAGGTAGGCCAGCAA